>JBCCQE010000017.1:0-61383 GCA_039024495.1 Planctomycetota bacterium
CCCCACCCCCACCCGCCGCCTCCGCCGCGATGCCGTGCAGCACGATCAGCCCGTCCGCCCGCACGCTCGGCGCGAACGCATTGAACTCCCGCACCACCGCCTCGGCCGTCGCCGCCGCATCCATAAACAGCAGGTCCACCGCCCGCCCGTCCAACGCCCCCGCCACCTCCGCCTCATCACAGCCCGGCCCGATCAGCCGCACCCGCTGCCCCGGCCGCGCGAACGACCGCGCCAACGCGTCCACCGCCCCCTGCCGCCGCCGATCCATCTCGCTCGACCACCCGCCCCGCCCCTCGTCCCGACGCACCGACACGATCACCGCATCCTCCATCGCCGCCTGCGTCCACCAATAAAGACACCCCCCCGACCGCGCCCCCACCTGCACCACCGTCGCCGGCTGCAACGCCAACGCCTCGGCGTACATCGGCTCGGCCTCGTCGCCCCGCAGCCCCGGCCGGATCGCGCCCAGCCCCAGCTCGCCGCCGCCCTCAAACACGTAAGGCACCGCAAACCGCGTCCGCGCCGAACACAGGTCCAGCTCCAACGCCCGGATCTGATCCAACGCCGGCACACCCGGCGTGTCATGCGAAAGAAGCTGAGCAAGCTGTTTGAGCATCGGGCAGACCGCGGAAGGAGGCGACAGGAAGCCCCCCATCGTACCGCCGACCCGTGTCACTTGCGGGACAACAATCGTTCAATCCGCGTTCGAAAGCTGTGATTGCGTGAGATTTCGATAAACCTCGCACCGCTCCAGCAGCTCGCCGTGCGTGCCCACATCCGCGACGCGACCGTCGCTCATCACCACGATCCGATCCGCGTGCATCACCGTCGACAAGCGGTGCGCGATCACCACCGTCGTCCGGTCGGCCGTCACCCCCTCGATCGCCGCCTGGATCTTCGCCTCCGACTCCGCGTCGACCTGCGACGTCGCCTCGTCCAGAATCAGAATCGGCGCGTCCCGCAGCACCGCCCGCGCGATCGCGATCCGCTGCGCCTGCCCGCCCGACAGCCCCGCCCCGCCCTCGCCCAGCATCGTGTTGTACCCCTCGGGCAACTCATCGATAAACCCGTCCGCCCGCGCCGCCTCCGCCGCCGCCACCACCCGCTCGCGCGCGACCCAAGGCCGGCCGAGCGCAATGTTGTCCGCCACCGACAACGCAAAGATCGCCGTCTTCTGCGACACCAGCGCCACCCGCGAACGCAGCGACCGCAGGTCCACCCCCGCGATGTCCACCCCATCGATCAGCACCCGCCCGGCCGTCGGCTCCAGCAGCCGCGGGATGTGCGACACCAGCGTCGTCTTCCCCGACCCGTTGCTGCCCACCACCGCCACCGTCGCGCCCGCCGCGATCTCCAGCGACACCCCCGACAACGCATCCCGCTCCGCCCCCGCGTAACGATGCGTCACCCCCTCAAGCGCGATCCCCTTCTCGCACATCGGCGCCGCCGGCAGCGCCCGCCGGTCCTCCGCCGACACCGGCTCCACCTGCTTATCCATCAACTCGAACACCCGCTCCGCCGCCGCACGCGACGCCTGCAGCTCGTTGTTCAAGGTCGCCAACGGCCGAAGCGACTCCCCCGCCGCGCCCAGCGCCACCAGCACCGCGATAAACACCGCCGAGTCCACATCCGCCGACCGGAAGATAAACCACGCCGCCACCGCCGCCACCACAATCACCACCGCCAGCGAAAGCGTGTCCATCAAAGGCCCCGCCAACGCCTTCACCCGCCGCACCGTCAGCCGCTCCCGCAAGATCCGCCGCTGAAGATTCGCAAACACCCGCCGGTCCGTCCCCTCCGCGTTGTGCACCTTCACCACCGCCAGGTTCGACACCGAACCCGTCATCTCCCGAAGCAGCCGCCCGCTGAACTTCAGCTCCCGCTTGGTCGACCGTCGCACCCGCTTGCCCAGCTTGCGCACGATCACCCCGATGATCGGCGCCGCCGCCAGCGCGATCAGCGTGAGCTGCCAACTGAAAAGCAGCGCCACGCCGAACGCAAACACCCCCCGCAGCACCCGCTCGACCGTCTTGCCCAAGAGCACCCGGTACCCCTGGGTCATCGTGTTCACGTCCGTGATCGTCCGCGAGATCGCGTCCGACTCGCCGTGCCCGCTCAGCCCCGCCATCGGCATCGCGATCACCCGCCGGTACAGCCGCTGCCGCCACACCCGCGTCGCGTAAATCGTCATCGACTCCGCGCCCGCCGACTGCACGAACCGCCCCGCCGAGCCCACCAGCGTCAACAACAGAATCACACCCAGCGCCAGCAGGAACTGCGCGTACGCATCGCCCGGCAACGCCTCCGCCGCCGCCCGCATCCACCCCGCCGCCGTCTCCGCGTCCATCCCCCAGAACGATCCCGGCTCCGCCCCGTCCCCCGGCGACACCAGCCTGTCCGCCTCGTCGACCAGGTAGTCCGACAGCCGCTTCTCCGGCTCCGACAGCGACCGCAGCACCGGCAGCAACATCCCGATCCCCGCCCCAAACGACGCCGCCGACACCACCGACCCCAGCGCCACCTGCCAAAGCAAGCCGCGAAATCGCCACCACACCCGACACGATCGCCAAAACGGACCACGAAGCATCGCGGCAACCTAGCCGAATCCCCGCCCAGCGACCGCTTCCCGCACCACCCGCGATAAACTCGCCGCCACAAGCCATCCGCCCCGCGCACCCGCTTCCGGAGCCCGCCCATGCCCTCGCCCGCCCGCTTCGCCGCGCCGTCCGCCGCACTCGTCCTCGCCATCACCCTCGCCTGCCCCGCGCCCGCCGCCGACATCCGTGGCGCCCAGGCCGCGATCGCCGCCATCCAGGACGAGCCCGCCCCCGCGTCCGCCCCGCTCACCCTCGACGACCGCTACGCGCAGTGGATGGCCGACGTCGACGCGATGCCGCCCGAGCAGGCCGCCCAAGGCTGGCTCGACCTCGTCGACGCCTGGTCCGCCGAGTCGCACGAGTCCAGCATCGCCTGGCGCCAGCTCGTCCAGGCCCTGCCCCACCCCGACGCGTGGGACGCCATGCAGCAAGCGGTCGACGCCATCCCCGCCTCGCGCGACATCGACGCCTCCCTCCACCGCCACGCCCTGCAACTCGCCACCGCCACCCTCCACGCCGATCGCGACCGCACCCAGCAGGCCATGCTCGACCTAGCCAAAACGATCCAACGGCTCCCCTCCGATCAGCGCCGCTGGCTCGCCGACACCCTCGCCGACATCCAGCTCCACGTCGCCGCCGTCGACAGCGACCCCGCCCAACTCGTCGACGCCATCACCCGACAGATCGCACAGGCCCGCGCCCACCAGCGCGACATGGGCCACACCCCCACCCTCGAGATGCCCGACCTCGTCGCCCGCCTCGGCCACGACCAGGCCGAAGCGCTCCTCCGCGACGCCATCGTCAGCCACGCCCTCGTCTCAATCGAAGAAGGCCAGCCCACCGCCGCCCTCGCACGCCGGCTCGCCATCGAGCTCGTCGACGACATGAAGACCCCGCAGTGGTCGCTCGTCCGATCGCCCCAGGACCTCACGCTCTTCGAGGCCCTCGTCGCACGCTTCGAGCCGCCCGCCGACGAAGCGCCGAACGAACAAGACAACCAAGACGCGCAGGACGACAGCAACCAAGGCTTCAGCCTCGGCGGCATGCTCCGCAGCCTCATGGGCGCCGACAACCCCGAGCCCGCCGCGTTGGCGCAGCACGACTGGAACCTCGACTTCGCCCGCGAGCGAGCCGAACGCACCTACCTCCTCGCCCTCATCTCCGCCGGCCGCATCGAAGACGCCATCGCCCGACTCGACCCCGCCGACGGCAGCCCCGTCGAGGTCGGCCTGCCCTACAACGCCGTCGAAATCATCGTCGAGAACGGCTTCGCCGAACAGGCCTTCGCCCTGCTCGACCGGCTCGTCGCCGACAACCCCGCCTCGCGCCTCTGGCCGCGCTACATCCAGCTCGCCGGCCGCCTCGCCCGCACCGACCACGCGCTCGAACAGATCGAAGCCGCCCTCCAACGCGACGACCTCACCCCCGCCACCCGCAACAGCCTCCTCGCTCGGCTCGCCGACGCCCGACTCGCCAACGACGACGTCGCCGCCGGCGTCGCAGCCCTCCAACGCGTCGCCGCCAACCACGACGACCCCGACGACGCCTTCGACGCCGCCGCCCGCATCGTCGAGCTCGGCCGCGTCCTCGACCGCCCCGACCTCACCGACGCCGGCCTCGCCGCCGCACAGGCCGCCGCCGCCGTCGCCACCGACCCCTTCGACACCCGCGTCGAGCTCGCCGCCCTGCTCGCCAAGGCCGGCCAACAAGCGCAAGCCGAAGGCCTGCTCATCGACGCCCTCCACGAGATCGAGCAGGCCCCTCGCCACGGCCACGACGAGTCCCACCGCACCGCCGAGCTGCTCGGCGAACTCACCGCCCTCTACTTCGACGCCGGCCGCCCCGCCGACGTCGTCGCCCTGCTCGAAGACGCCCCCTGGTGGCGGGCCAACGACCTCATGCACCTCGACCTCGGCTACCGCTTCGACGGCAGCATCCTCCACATCGCCGCCCAGTCCCTCGCCGAGGTCGGCCGCACCGAAGAGGCCGTCCGCATCGCCCGCTACCACCTCCTCCACGGCGACGCCGGCCACGACCCGTCCTACCTGCTCATCATCCGCCACGCCCAGGCCGACGCCCTTTCCCTCTTCGAGCTGCTCGCCAAACGCGACCCCTTCGAAGAACGCCCGCTGATCTTCTCCGCCCGCGTCAAGCTCAACCAGAACCGCATCGCCGAAGCAGAGGCCGACGCCCGCGCCGCCATCGCCATCGACCCCTCCGACGGCGAGCAAGGCAAAGGCGACCGCATGCGCGCCTACGCCGTCCTCGCCGACGTCCTACGCGCCAAGGGCGAGCTCGACAACGCCGCCTTCTTCGACGACGTCCTCAAAGCCATCCGCCTCTCCGAACGCGCCGACGACGTCTACGCCGCCGGCCTGCTCACCCGAGGCATCGAGATGTACCAGCGCGCCCTCGAGTTCTTCGACGCCGCCTACTGCATCCAATCCCGCATGGCCGTCCAGCTCGCCGAGGCCGGCCGGCTCGAAGAAGCCGCCGTCCACTACCGACGCGCCTACGAGCTCATGCCCTCCAGCTTCGGCCGCGTCGAGAGCCACTGCTTCGGATGCGAGGGCGCGTTCTCCGGCTCGTTCGCCCAGCAGATCGCCGACGACGTCTTCACCCAGCTCGCCCAGGAACAACCCGACAACCCCCAGGTCCACTACCTGCTCGGCTACCTCCGCTCCGCCCAGGACCGCGACGCCGACGCCCTCACCCACTACCGACGCGCCGTCGAGCTCGACCCCGACTACCTCAACGCCTGGGACAAAATCGCCGACCTCACGCACGAGCTCGCCCTACCCGCCGAACAACGCGACGAGGCCAGCCTCCAGCTCATCCGACTCGACCCCCTCCAACGCCGCACCTACCCCAAGGTCGGCCACATCGCCGACCTCGCCGCCATGTGGCGCACCGTCGAAGCCTCCGGCGTCCACCGCGTCACCCCGCCCGACGAGCTCTTCCCCCTCCCCGCCAGCCAACGCCAACTCGAAGAGCTCGCCCGCATCGACCCCCACGAGGCCGCCTGGCTCAGCCGGCGCTCCGCGTTCAGCGACGGCACCAACGACCGCCGCCCCGCCGCCGCCCTGCTCACCCGCCACCCCATCTTCCGTAGCCTCGAACACTTCATCGCCTACGAATCGTGGTAGCCCCGCCCGCACATCGCGAGGGCCATCGCAACAGCCCCGCCGTATCCCGAGCAAGCAGCACGCCGCACGTCCCCGCTTGACGTCGCCGTTTCCCTTGACAAGAAAAGGAACTGCGCACATGCTCTGGTACGGCCCAAGGCAGGCCGCCGTGTCCGCGGAAAGGGCTGAGCCCGCCTGACGTGTGCGACATCCCGACTGTTCATCTTCCGATGACCTTCTTTCAGCCCGAGCGAGCGGACACCGGGCAAGACCTCTCGAAAGGAGATCATCGTGCCCACCCAACCCGAATCGCTGCTCCCGTCCCGGCCCCCGCGGTCGTTCCGCAAGCTGCCCGACTCGCCGGACCTTGATCAGCTCAAGACGCAAGCCAAAGAGCTGCTGCGTCGCTACGACACCAATGATCCCAACGCGGTCGCCGAGGTGCTCGAGTCCTTCCGCCCCTCGGCCGACGCGCCGTTGACGCTCGCGCAAGCGCAGCTCGTGCTCGCCCGGTCGTACGGCTTCGACAGCTGGCCCAAGCTCAAAGCACGGGTCGAAGGCGTGCACAAGCAAGCGCTCGTCGACGCAATCACGGCCGACGACCTCGACGCCGCCCGGTCAATCCTCAACCGCCGGCCGGAGCTGGCCAACGCCACGACCGGCACGGGTGAAAAGCAGATGGTTCACGTGACGGTCACGGCGGATCGGCCCGCGATGCTGCGGCTGCTTATGGACCACGGAGCCGACGCCCGCCGCGGGATCTGGCCGCACCGCGAATCGACCACGGCGCTGCAGATGGCCGTCGACCGCAGGGCCGACACGCTCGTCGCGATCATCCGCGAAGCCGAGGCCGAGCGGCGGGAAGCGATGAGCTGCCCAAACGTCACGGTCAGCCCCGAGCAGGCCGAGCTGGCCAAGCTGATCCGCGCCGGCCTGCACGACGAAGCGATCGCCAAACTCGAGGCCGCGCCCGACCTGATCAAGCAGTGCGACCTCGACGGCGCAACACCGCTGCACATCGCCTGCGAGTTCGCCGTCGAGCCCGTCGTCGTTTGGCTCTGCGAGCGCGGAGCCAACACACGCAAGGTCGACGCGCAAGGCCACACCCCGCTGGACCGGGCGGTGCTGGGGGCGAGCTGGTTCGCCGCAGATCGCGTCGAGCCGGCCCGTCGGATCATGCGTCGGCTGCGAGCGCACGGCAGCGCGTGGACGCCCTTGAGCGCGGCCGCCATGGGTGAGATCGACGCGCTGCGCCGCATGCACGCGGAGTCGCCGAAGCGACTGACCGAAGGATTACAGTGGAGTAGCGGAGGCGTCTTGTCAGCCGCGGCCGTGTTCAACCAGGTCGAAGCAGCCGCCGCGCTGCTCGACCTAGGCCTGCCCGCCGACGAACCCATCCCCCTGGGCCGCGCAACCGACGACGAAGAGGCGTGGTCGTGGGGCGGGCCGCTGTGGCGTGCGGCGATGTACGGGCGCTTCGATCTGGCGCGCCTGCTCCTGGACCGCGGGGCCGACCCCAACGCCAACGTCTACGCCTCGGGCTGGCCGCTGGACCGCGCCTACGAACGCGGCGACCGCGCGATGGTCGATCTGCTGTACGCGCGCGGCGCCAAGCCGTCGGTCTACACCGTGTGCGCCGCCCACGACTTGGAAGCCGCGCGTGCCGTGCTCCACGACAACCGCGATGACCCGCTCGCGGCAAGGGAGATGGTGTGGTCCGCCGCGTATCAGACGAGTCTGCCGATCGTGGAACTGGCGCTACCTCGGCTGATCGATCTGAAGGACCGGCTCACAGAACAAGAACTCGACTGGCACGGCTTGCTCTGCCAGCCCATGCGGATCGCCGGCCCCAACGAGCACGTCCGGCCGACCGAATATCGCGACGAACACCGGTTCGCCATTATGCAGATGCTGCTCGACGCCGGCGGCTCGCCGAACGCTACCGGACGATTCGGGCTGACGCTGCTGGACTTCGTGGCCACGATCGGCAAGCGACCGGGCATCGAAGACTACCCCGACGCGCCGCGCAACCGATTCGCCAAGCTGCTGCTCGACGCCGGGGCCGACCCGTCGTTGCGAGACGAGCTGCTGTGCAGCACCGCGTTGGGCTGGGCCTGCCGCTACGGCTGCACGGCTTTAACGCGGCTCTACCTGGAGCAAGGCGTGCCGGTCGATGAACCCGACACGCCCCCCTGGGCCCGGCCGATCGCTTGGGCCGAGCGGATGGGCCATGCCGAGATCGCCGACCTTCTGCGCTCGCACGGGGCGGAGCAAGCCTCCGGCTAGAAGGTTGGCCGGGAGCTTGACACGCGCGATCGCGTTTGAGAAGTTTTGTGCGGCCACAACAGGAGGCCAACGGTCCGCGTAAAGGGTTGAACCCGCCTGCCGTTCGCACATCCCACTCACCTGACTTCCAAGCCCGAAGACGCGGACATCGGGCGCCACCGGAAGAAAGGTGCATCCACATGGCCAACGATTCTGCGTCCCCGTCGCCGCTCCCACAGCGCCCGTCGATCGAGTACCTCCGCAAGCTCGCCAAAGACCGCCTCGACGAGCTCCGTCAAAACCAGCCGGCCTCCAGGCTCGCCGACGCCCAGCGAGACGTCGCACGCGAGCACGGCTTCCCGAGCTGGCGCGCCATCAAAAAGCACATCGACGACCTGCTCGAAACGCGCTACCAACCCTTCATCGCCGCCATCCAAGGTGGCGACGTGGCCGAGGTCGCCGCGGCGCTCGACCGCGACCCGTCGCTGATCCGCACCCGGCTCAACGCCCACAACCGCACCGCCCTGCATCAGGCCGCGTGGCTGGGCAAGACGGACGTCGTTCGGCTGCTCCTCGACCGAGGCGCCGAGGTCAACGCCCGCGACCGCGGCGACAACGCCTATCCGATTCACTTCGCCGCCGAGATGGGCTTCCTCGACATCGTGCGCATGCTCGTCGACGCCGGCGCCGAGGTCCGCGGCGGGGGCGACACGCACGGCCTGGGCGTCATCGGTTGGGCGACCTGCTTCAACCAGGTCCGCACGGAAGTCGCCGAATACTTGCTCAGCCGCGGCGCGACGCACCACATCTTCTCCGCCGTGGCGATGGGCGACGAGGCCTCGGTGCGCAAACTCGTCGACCAAGACCCCACCGCGCTGACCCGCCCGATGTCCAGCTTCGAAAACCACCGCACCCCGCTGCACCTCGCCGTCACCAAGCAACAGCCCGGCATGATCGACCTGCTGCTCGACCTCGGCGCCGACCCGCACGCTACCGACAAGAACCAGCAGACGCCGCTGCAACTCGCCCTCGTCAAGGGCGACGCCGAGTCGCTCGAACGCTTCGAGAACCGCGGCATCGAGCTCGACCAATTCACCGAAGAAAACAGCCCCTTCAGCAAGGCCGTGCCGATCCTCAACGTGCGCGACGTCGAAGCCAGCCTCGACTACTACGTCGACAAGCTCGGGTTCACCAAGCAGTGGATCTGGGGCGACCCGGTCGGCTTCGCGTCGGTCAGCCGCGGCGAGGTCACGCTGTTCCTCATCCGCGGCGCGCAGGGCCAGCAGGGCATGTAGATCTCCCTCTGGGTCGAAGACGTCGACGCCCTGCACGAGGAATACACACGCCGCGGCGCGATCATCCGCCAGGCCCCGCACAACTTCCCGTGGGGGCTACGCGAGATGAACGTCGCCGACCCCGACGGCCACCGCTTCCGCTGCGGCTCGGCCAGCACCGGCGAGCCCGACGGCGTCCCGCTCTGCGAAGACTGACCTCAAAACCCCACGCACGATCGGCCGAAACGCCGGCCGTGCGTTTGCCTCACGCCTGGCTTGCCAGCTTATCGACGATCGACCGGTCCTCCAGCGTCGTCGTGTCCTGCGTGATCTCGCGGCCGGCGGCGATGTCGCGCAGCAGCCGCCGCATGATCTTGCCCGAGCGCGTCTTCGGCAGGGCATCCGCCAGGATCACCTTGTCCGGCTTGGCGATCGGGCCCAGCTCCTGGCCGACGTGGTCGCGCAGCTCGCTCTTGAGCTCGTCTTCAAAGCCCTCGGCCTCCATGCCGCCGGCCCGCAGGATGCAGAACGCCGCGATCCCGTTGCCCTTCACGTCGTGCGGGAAGCCGACCACCGCCGCCTCGGCCACGCGCGGGTGCGAGACCAACGCCGACTCGACCTCCATCGTCCCCAGGTTGTGCCCGGCCACGACGATCACGTCGTCGATCCGCCCCATGATCCAGAAGTTGCCATCCGGGTCGATCCGCGCGCCGTCGCCGGCCGTGTAATACGGCTCGCCGCTTGCCGTGATCACCTTCGACCAGTACGTCTCGACGTACCGATTGCGATCGCCATACACACCCCGCAGCATCGACGGCCAAGGCTTTTTGATCACCAGGATCCCGCCGGTGTTCTCCGCGACATCGATGCCCTGCTCGTCGACCGTCGCCGCGTCCACGCCGAAGAACGGCCGCGTGCACGAGCCCGGCGTCGTCACCGTCGCGCCCGGCACCGGGGTGAGCATGTGCCCGCCCGTCTCCGTCTGCCACCACGTGTCGACGATCGGGCAGCGCTCGCCGCCGATCACCCGGTGGTACCACATCCACGCCTCGGGGTTGATCGGCTCGCCGACGGTCCCCAGCAGCCGCAGCTTGCTCAGGTCGTGCTTGAGGATCGGCTCGTCGCCCTGCTTCATGAACGCGCGGATCGCCGTGGGCGCCGTGTAAAAAATCGTCACGCCGTGCCGCTCGCACATCTCCCAGAAGCGGTCCCACTGCGGGTAGTTCGGCGCGCCCTCGTACATCAGCGTCGGCACGCGATTCGGCAGCACGCCATAGACGATGTACGAGTGTCCGGTGATCCAGCCGATGTCGGCCGTGCACCAATACACGTCGTCGGTCGAGCCGGTGCGATCGGTATCGCGCTCGGGGACGACCGCGTTGCCGTCGCCCTTGAGGTCGAACGTCACCTGGGCGGTCAGGTACGTGTGCACCTGGTAGCCGCCGGTGGTGTGCATGATGCCCTTGGGCTTGCCGGTCGAGCCGGACGTGTAAAGGATGAACAGCAGGTCCTCGGAATCCATCGGCTCGCACGGGCAGTCGTCGGCCTGCCCCGCCACGGCGTCGTCCCACCAGATATCCCGACTACCGTGCATGGCGATGTCGTTGCCGCAGCGCTTGGCGACGATCACCTTCTCGACGCGCTTGGTCATCTCGCAGGCGTCGTCGACGTTCTTCTTCAAGGGCACGACGCCGCCGCGCCGCCACCCGCCGTCGGCCGTGATGACGATCTTCGACTTGCCGTCCTCCACGCGGTCGCGGATCGCCGACGCCGAGAACCCGCCGAAGATGATCGAGTGCGGCGCGCCGATCCGCGCACACGCCAGCATCGCGATCGCCAGCTCGGGGATCATCGGCATGTAGATCGTCACGACGTCGCCCTTGCTCACGCCCTGGGCCTTGAGCGCGTTGGCGAAGCGCGCCGTCTCGCGCTGCAGATCGGCGTACGTCAGCGTCCGCGTCTCGGGCGTGCCGTCTTCCATCGGCTCGCCCTCCCAGATGATCGCCGGCTTGTCGCCCAGCCCGTCCGCCACCTGTCGATCGACCGAGTTGAAGCACGCGTTGGTCTTGCCGCCGACGAACCACTTCGCGTCCGGGGCCTTCCAGTCCACCACCTCGTCCCAAGGCTCGAACCAGTGCAGCCGACCGGCCACGCCCGCCCAGAACGCCTCGGGCTCGTCGATCGACCGCTGGTAGATCGCGTCGTACTCGGCCATCGACCGAACATTCGCCTGCTTGGCAAACGCCGGCGGCGGCGGAAACTTGCGGGACTCGGCCAAGGACGACTGAACGGCTTCGGACGCGCTTTCGGACATGATCACACTCGATTAAACAGAGAAAAGAACCGTCACCTGCGAAGCGTAACACGCCGCCCCCGCAAGGTCAGTCCCCGCCCCAAAGACGCCAACCGCCTACACCCACTGCTGGATGCGCAGGCAAATGTTGCTCTCGTCGAGCAGGGAGAATTCCTTCGCGTTCCACGGACGCAGCGTGACCTCGCGCAGATTCGGGTGCAGCAGGTCGGGAGCCCGATCGGCAACCTCCTTGTAGAGAGCGTCGATGTCGTCCGTCTCGATGCGAATCTCGGGGCGGTCCTTCGCGGCGTACTCGGCGTCCTCAACGAGGTGGAACTTGAGCGCGTTGCGCTTCACGACCACGAACGCGTTATCGGGGCGCTCGTCATGGGAGATCTCAAACCCCAGGCCGTCGATAAAAAGATGAAGCCCCACGCTCAGGTCTTCGTAAAACACATTGGGAATCGTGGCGATCAACTGCATGGGGCCCTCCTGCTAATCCTGTGACGAAACCAACGGCCAGCATAGGCTGAATCCATGTTGCTCATCGACGCCTACAACGTCCTGCACACCACGATGCCCCCGGTCCTCGCCGGGCTCGACGAAGCAGGCCTCTGCGTTGCCATCACCCGCTCCGCCTTCCGCCGCCACCGCGCCGTCGTCGTCTGCGACGGCCGGGTCAAGCCGCTCGGCCCCGACGCCTCCCCCGTCGACGGCGTCGACCTGCTGTACTCCGGCCCATCCCGCTCGGCCGACGACGTCATTATCGAACGCATCGACGCCTCCTCCACGCCCCGCCGGCTCACCGTCGTCAGCACCGATCGCCAGATCCGCGCCGCCGCCCGCCGCCGACGCTGCAAGTCGCTCACCAGCGACGAGTTCATCGCCGCCGTCGCCGAGTCCCTCGACCGCACGCCCCCGCCCCCGCGAAATGCCAAGCCCGCCGGCCCCCTCTCTGACAACCAGGTCCAGCGCTGGCTCCGCCACTTCGGCATCGACGACGCCGACTAATCGGCCTGAACACGCCCTGACCGGACGCCAGTCTGGGTGCCACACCTCGTGCGCAGCACGATGTGTGCTGATTAAGAGTCAAATCCCCAACCACACATCGCCTTCGGCGAGGTGTGGCACCCAGGCTCGACGAACCCAACGAGCATCCACCCTACTTCCACCCCGCCAAACCCCAACCGTGGCCCCTCCCCACGCGCCCCCCTATGCTTCCCTTGACCGGCCTCATCTCAAGTCCCAACCCCGCTTGCACTCTATGACCACCACCGCCTCGCCCGACACCGCCGCCCAAACCGCCACCCTGAATCTAAACGGCAAGGCCCTCGACCTGCCCGTCACCGTCGGCTCCGAGGGCGAACACGCCGTCGACATCACCAAGCTCCGCGCCCAGACCGGCTACATCACCCTCGACCCCGGCTACCGCAACACCGGCTCGGTCGAGTCCGCCATCACCTTCATCGACGGCGAAAAAGGCATCCTCCGACACCGCGGCTACGCCATCGAAGACGTCGCCGACCACTGCTCCTTCATCGAGACCGCGTGGCTGCTCATCTACGGCGAGCTGCCCACCGCCGACGACCTCGCCGCCTGGGACGCGCAAATCCGCCACCAATCCCGCATGCACGAAGCCATGCGTCACCATTTCAACGGCTTCGCCGGCGGCGGCCACCCCATGGCCATCCTCTCCGCCCTCATCAACGCCGCCTCCTGCTACTACCCCGGCGCCATGGACGTCACCGCCGAGGGCGACGGCTTCCGCGAGTCGGCCGCGCGGCTGCTCGCCAAGGTCGCCGTCATCGCCGCCGCTTCCTACAAGGTCTCCATCGGCGAGCGCATCGAGTACCCCCGCCCGGACCTCGACTACTGCGCCAACTTCCTGCACATGATGTTCCGTCGCCCGCACGACGAATACCAGCCGGACCCCGACGCCGTCCACGCCCTCAACGTCCTCTTCAACCTCCACGCCGACCACGAGCAGAACTGCTCGACCTCCACCGTCCGCATGGTCGGCTCTTCGGGCGCGAACCTCTTCGCCTCCTGCTCCGCCGGCGTCTGCGCCCTCTGGGGCCCGCTGCACGGCGGCGCCAACGTCGCCGTCATCGACCAGCTCCAGCGCATCCACGAAGACCCCTCGCTCACCGTCGCCAAGTACGTCGAGCAGGTGAAGAACAAGGAAGCCCTGCTCTTCGGCTTCGGCCACGCGGTGTATCGCAACTTCGACCCCCGCGCCAACGTCCTCAAGAAGTACGCCGCCAAGGTGCTCGACAAGCTCGAGGTCGCCGACCCGATGCTCGACATCGCCCGCGAGCTCGAGGCCGCCGCGCTCGACGACCCCTACTTCGCCGAACGCAAGCTCTACCCCAACGTCGACTTCTACTCCGGCATCATCCTCCGCGCCCTGGGCATCCCCACCAACATGTTCACGGTCATGTTCGCCATCGGCCGGATGCCCGGCTGGATCGCCCAGTGGAAAGAAGTCCGCGACCAGGGCTCCCGTATCTACCGCCCCCGACAGGTCTACACCGGCCCCAAGGCACGCGACTTCCCGCCCCTCGATCAGCGCGGCTGAATCTCAGCCTTTGCGGGTGCCACACCTCGTGCGCAGCACGATGTGTGCTTCTCAACTTGCGGACCCACAACCACGCATCGCCTCCGGCGAAGTGTGGCACCCACACGCCCGCTCGATCCACGCGGCTGAGTCAACGTCTCTGAGACCCCATCTCACCCAACCTCGGGCGGTGCACCACCCGCGCCACTCGGGGTATAACGGACCCGCGGAATAAGACCGGGCTCGCTGTCGTTCGCGAAGCAGCCCGATCGGCCTGTCGCGCCCCCGGTTTCAACGACCGCCCCCGGATTCCCCCGGAGCCTCCCATGCCCGCAGCGTCCCTGCTCCGCCACAACCCCATCGCCGCCTACACCCACTGGCTGCACACCCGCTGGCCCGCCGGCAAGCCCGAGAAGCTGCCCCTGGTCAACGCCGATGGCTCCACCAACGTCGCCGGCCTCTACGTCGTCGGCGACCTCACCGGCGTCCCCCTGCTCAAGCTCTCCGCCAACGCCGGCACCCGCGTCGTCCGGGACATCGCCAACGACCTCGGCTCCGACCGCGCCGCGCCCGACAGCGACACCCTCGACGTCGCCATCATCGGCGGCGGCACCTCCGGCTTCGCCGCCGCGCTCGAAGCCGAGAAGCTCGGCCTGCGCTACATGGTCTTCGAGGCCTCCGAGCCCTACGCCACCATCGTCAACTTCCCCAAAGGCAAGCCCATCTACAAGTACCCGACCGACATGGACCTCGAGGGCGACCTCGAGTTCCACGACAAGTCGGACATCAAAGAAGGGCTCATCGAAGACCTCAAAGAACAAACCACCGACAAAGGCATCAAGTGGGCCAAGGCCCGCATCGACGCCGTCAAAGGAAGCAAAGGCAAGTTCCAACTCCAAGTCCCCCAAGGCGTGACGCAGCCCGATGGGGTCAGCCTCACCGGCACGTCGTTCGTCGTCGGCCAGACCGTCGTCAAAGCCAAGCGCGTCGTCGTCGGCATCGGCCGATCCGGCAACTACCGCAAGCTCGGCGTGCCCGGCGAAGACCTGCCCAAGGTCTACAACCGCCTGCACGACCCCGCCGACTTCTGCTCGCAGGACGTCCTCATCGTCGGCGGCGGCGACTCCGCCATGGAAGCCGCCATCGCCTTGGCCGAGTGCGGCGCCAACGTCACCCTCAGCTACCGCAAGCCCGAGTTCAACCGCCCTAAGCCCGAGAACATCGACAAGATCACCGCCCTGGCCGAGAACCCCGAGGCCCGAGCCGACATCGAAGAAGCCACCGACCCCCGCCAGGCCACCTCTCTGGGCGACTCCGTCCGACGCGCCGACCCCCGCGGCAAGCTCACGCTCATGATGGCGTCCAACGTCGCCGAGATCCGCGAGGGCGAAGTCGACATCCAAGACAGCAACGGCAACAAAGTCACGATCGACAACACGGCCGTCTTCGCGATGATCGGCCGCGAAGCGCCGCTGGACTTCTTCCGCCGCTCGGGCGTGCCCGTCATCGGCGATCGCGGCGGCACGTGGTGGGTCACGCTCGTCCTGATGCTCGCCGTCTTCACCTTCCTCTACCAGTGGAAGAAGCCGGGCACGTGGATCCCCATCGCCGAGTTCTTCCAGACGCGCAACTGGTTCCCCCACTTCCTGCCCGAGTGGCTCGGCTCGCTGGGCACCGTCTTCACCGCCGAAGCCAGCCCGCTCTACGCCCTGCGCCTCGCCTCCGGCTCGCCGGGCTTCTGGTTCTCGCTGCTCTATTGCTCGCTCATCGTTGTCTTCGGCTTCCGCCGCATCAAGCGACGCCGAACGCCCTACGTCAAAGTGCAGACATGGGCGCTCATGCTCTTCCAGTGCGTCCCGCTGTTCCTGCTGCCGTACCTCGTCCTGCCCTGGCTGGGCTTCCTTGGGTTGTTCGACGGCGGCATCATGAAGACCGCCGCCGACGCGCTGTTCCCCGAAGTGACGTACGACCCCACCGGCCGCGAGTATTGGCGTGCCTTCGGGCTCATCCTCGCCTGGCCGCTGTTCATCTGGAACGTCTTCACCAGCGAGCCGCTCTGGGCGTGGCTGATCATCTCGCTCGTGCAGACCTTCGTGCTGCTCCCCGCGGCGATCTATTTCTATGGCAAGGGCGTCTACTGCGGGTGGGTCTGCTCTTGCGGCGCGATGGCCGAGACCCTCGGCGACACCCACCGTCACAAGATGCCCCACGGGCCGATCTGGAACCGCATGAACATGATCGGCCAGGTCTTCCTGCTCTTTGCGATGGTCATCCTCGGCCTGCGCGTCCTCGGCTGGTCGGGCGTCGGCTGGGCCGAGGCCGGCTACACCGGGCTGGTCAGCACCAACACCTACGGCGGCTGGCTGCCCGGCCTCAACTACGCGTGGTTCGTCGACCTGCTCTTCGCCGGCATCCTCGGCTTCGGGCTCTACTTCCACTTCTCCGGCCGCGTGTGGTGTCGCTTCGCCTGCCCGCTCGCCGCGCTCATGCACATCTACCACCGCTTCGGCCGGTTCGCGATCCTCGCCGACAAGAAGAAGTGCATCTCCTGCAACGTCTGCACCTCCGTCTGCCATCAGGGCATCGACATCATGTCGTTCGCCAACAAGGGCAAACCCATGATCGACCCCGAGTGCGTCCGCTGCTCGGCCTGCGTGCAGATGTGCCCCACCGGCGTGCTCACCTTCGGCCAGGCCGACCGCGACGGCAACACCCTCAGCACCGACCCCGCCTGGCTCGCCGCCTCGCCCGTCCAGATCGTCGAAGCCCAAAGCATGACCGTGAACGGCCAACCCCAACGCGGCTAAGCTACGACAACGCAAGCAGTACCTGCCTGCACCCACCCCTTCGATCTGGGAGAACCACACCATGACCGCACTCGCCCGCCACGCCGCCGCGCTCTGCACCCTCCTCGCGCTCGTCGCCCTCCCAGCCCACGCCCACGACGGCGATCACCACCACCCCCACGACGCCAAGGGCGCCATCCCCGTCGACCTGCTCGTCAATCAGATCGAAGCCACGCACAACACCGCCGCCTACCTCGCCAAAGACACCATCCAGGCCGACATCGTCGTCGACTTCGGCGGCAACATCCTCGTCGACGGCACCATGTGGTCCACCCCCGCCGTCGGCAAGACCCGCCTCGAACTCACCAACGGCACCGTCATCGTCTTCGACGGCTCCACCTGCTGGGTCACCCCCGAGTCCGCCGCCGACCCGATGGCCCGCTTCCACGCCCTCACCTGGCCCTACTTCCTCGCCCTGCCCCACAAAATGACCGAGCCCGGCGTCAACCTCGCCTCCATCGGCACCCTCCCCGCCGCCGGCGAACGCATGCCCGCCGTCAAGATGACCTTCGACTCCGGCGTCGGCGACGCCCCCGACGACTGGTACATCGTCTTCCCCGACGCCGCCGGCGTCGTCCAGGCCGCGTCCTACATCGTCACCTACGGCAAAGACGCCGAGGAGGCCGGCAAGCAAACCAGCATCATCCTCTACGACGGCTACGAACTCATCGACGACGTCCCCCTGCCCACCCAGTGGGTCTTCGGCCACTGGGACAAGGGCTCGGGCATGACCACCGTCAAAGGCACCGCGAGCCTCAGCAACGTCGCGTTCGTCTCCCCGCCCGCCAACGCCTTCAAAAAGCCTGCCGGCGCCGTCGAAGTCGCCGCCCCGTAACCGCCGCGCCGACCCGCCTGCCCCATCTCACCCCAAAACCCCCACCCCGAAACCCAAACCCCGCAGGCCACGCCCGCGGGGTTTTTTCATGCCCGCCCCACGCCCCCCACCCGCCTCACGCGTGGGTAAACCCGGCCGACCCCTATAGTTCTGGCGTCATCGCCCCGCCGTGGGTATCTTGATCGCAGGGTCTGTTAAAGGTTGATCGAGACGGCAGCAAGCCGAAAAGCGGGGCCACGCCACCATGTCTCTCGTCGAGGCCATCTCGGCCGACAGTGCATACCGTCGGGTGCTCGCCATCACCCGCAAGCTGCTCACGCCGATCGACCTCGATCCGCTGCTCGAGGAGCTCGTCGAGATCGCCTGCGAGCTGCACGACGCCGACCGCGCCTCGGTCTTCCTCTACGACGCCGAGCCCAACGAGCTCTACGCCCGCGTCGCCAAGGGCGCGAAGGAAATCCGCTTCCCCGCCGACAAGGGCATCGCCGGCGCGACCGTCACGCAGCGCCAGATCATCAACGTGCCGGACTGCTACGCCGACCCGCGCTTCAACACGCAGGTCGACAAAGACAACAACTACAAAACCAACACCCTCCTGTCCGTCCCCCTCGTCGGCGATCACAACCGCGTCGTCGGCGTCCTCCAGGTCCTCAACCGCAAGGGCGGCCCCTTCACCGATCGCGACGAAGACGTCGCCCGCGCCCTGGCCGTCAACGCCGCCGTCGCCCTCTCGCGTGCCCTGCTCGTCGAAGACCGTGCGCTCAAGGAAAAGATGGAGCGCGACCTCCAGGTCGCCAGCGATATCCAGCAACGCATCCTCCCCGCCGTCCTGCCTCAGGTCGACGGCTACGAAATCGCCGGCTGGTCCAAGCCCGCCGAGCAGACCGGCGGCGACGTCTACGACGTCGTCCCCCTCCGCGACGGCAAGCTCGCCCTGCTCCTCGGCGACGCCACCGGCCATGGCATCGGCCCCGCGCTCTCCGTCTCGCAGATGCGCTCCATGTTCCGCGTCGCCCTGCGACTCGGCGCCGACATCGACGCCGCCGTCACCGAAATCAACGGCCAGCTCACCGACGACCTCCCCAGCGACCGCTTCGTCACCGCCTTCTTCGGCCTGCTCGACCCCGACAACCACACCGTCACCTACCAGTCCGCCGGCCAGGCGCCCCTCCTCGTCGCGCGATGCGCCGCCGGCGGCGACTGCGACGACGTCGAGGCCACCACCCTGCCCCTGGGCATCCTCGACCCCATCGACCTCGTCGACCTCGGCCCCGTCCCGCTCAACCCCGGCGACGTCCTCGCCCTGGTCTCCGACGGCGTCTTCGAATACCAGAACCCCGCGGGCGAAGAGTACGGCGCCGCCCGGCTCGAGCAGCTCTTCAAAGACCACCCCGGCGCAACCGCCGCCGAGCTCATCGAAGCCATCTGCGCCGATGTCGCCGCCCACGCCCGCCGGCCGACCGACGACAACGCCTCGCCCACCGTCGTCGAGCAGGCCGACGACATGACCATCCTGCTGGTCCGCAGATTGCAGTAGAAACCCTGGGAGAAGACCGGCCGCCCCGCACCCGCGGCCGCAGCAACAGCATGGCGACCCTCGGTTGTGTGATCTCGTTCGGCTTCGAGTCGATGCCCCCCGATCGGCTCCTGCCCCTCTGGGCGGAGCTCGGCTGCACCACCAGCCAGTTCTATCGCAACACCGATCAACCCCCCGACCTCGCCGAAGCCCGACGCATGGCCGCCGACGCCGGCCTGCCCATCCGCTCCATGCACGGCGTCTTCGGCCCACGCATCGACCCCTCCTCCCCACGCAACGCCCTCCGCCGCGCGTCGGTCGACGCCTATCGCCCCGAGCTCGACGTCGCCCACGCCGTCGGCGCCGTCGGCATCGTCGTCCACCCGGCCGCGCGCAACCCCGGCGATGACGCCCTCGCCGCCGACGACCGCGCCGCGCGTCGCGACGCCCTGCTCACCTCCCTCGACGAACTCGCCGACCTCGCCCAGGGCAGCGGCGTCCACATCTGGATCGAGAACCTCCCGCTCGACCACCTCTTCGGCACCGACCCCGCCCAGCTCGCCGAACTCGTCGCCATCGCCCAACGACCCGAGCTCGCCCTCTGCTTCGACACCGGCCACGCCCACATCAGCCTCGACGAAGCCTCCGACGGCTTCGCCGACCTCGCCCCCCAAGTCGCCTGCGTCCACGTCTCCGACAACGACGGCGACCGCGACGCCCACCAGTTCCCCAGCGACGGCTCCATCCACTGGCCCACTATGGGCGAACACCTCGCCGCCCTCCCCGACCCCGTCGACGTCTGCCTCGAGCTCTTCCCCTCCCCCGACCAGCTCCGCGCCCGCCTCGACGCCGGCTACGCCGACACCCTCCGCCAACTCGTCATGCCCGCCGCCACCGCCGACCGCTGACCTCACACCGAATCACGCCCTACCCCAAAGCTGCATTGCAACGCAATGCAGTGCCCCGCATCGCCCCACGCCGGCGTGCCCTGCTCGACTGCATTGCGTTGCAATGCAGCTTTGACCTCATATCTCCGCGCACCCCGCCCCACGCGGTAGACTCCAACCGATGGCGTCACTCCCTCGATTCTCCACCGGCGCACTCGCCGCCGCGTTGGCCCTCGCCGCCGCACCCCAGGTCGCCGCGCAGGCCGACCCGCCCCCCATCGAGTTCGACACCGACCGCCCCGCCGCCCCGCAGGTCGAAGTCCTCCCGCCCACCGACGAAGACGCCCCGGTCACACCGCCCACCGCCGCCGGCGAATTCACCGCCGCGCCCATCGACGGCCCGGCCTTCGAGGTCGCCGCCGTCCGCCTGCAATACCTCGAACCCGCCGACGACCTGCCCGACCTCGCCGCGCTCAATAACGCCACCGTCGTCGTCACCCCCACCGCCACCGGGGCCGTCGCAGCACGGCCCGGCGCGCCCACCGATCGCATCCCCCTCGCCCAGGTCGGCGGGCCCGGCGTCATGCTCCACGCCTCGGGCGTCCGCGCCATCAGCGAAGCCGTCGTCCGCGAGTTCAACGCCCTGGGCTACGCCGGCGTCCTCGTCTTCCCCGAGCCCAGCCAGTTCGACAACCAGCTCAACGACCTCCGCCCCGACGACGACAAAACCCTCGTCATCCTCGTCAACCTCGAGCGCGTCGTCGCCGCCCGCACCACCGCCTCGGGCGATCGCTTCAAGAACGCCGACGACCTCGAGAACCGCCCCGAACACCGACGCATCCTCGCCGACTCGCCCGTCCAACCCGGGCCCGACCCCGGCCAAGGCAAGACCGACCTCGTCACCATCGACGACCTCAACGCCTTCGCTCGCCGACTCTCGCGCCACCCCGGCCGACGCGTCGACGTCGCCATCGCCTCGGGCGAAGTCGTCGACGACCCCGCGCCCGGCCAGGTCGAGCCGCAAACCCGCGTCGGCGCCGAGCTCGAGTACGTCGTCTTCGAAGACAAGCCGTGGCGCGCCTTCTTCGCCGTCGACGACACCGGCACCGAACAGACCGCCGAGTGGCGGCAACGCTTCGGCGCCACCCTGCTCAATGCCACCGGCGCCGACGACGTGTTCAGCGTCGAGTTCTCCACCACCAGCTTCGACGCCAGCCGGTCCGTCGCCGTCGTCTACGAACGCCAGCTCAGCGACCAGCCGTGGCTGCGCGGCGGGCTCTCCGGCTCGTTCAGCGACTACCGCGCGTCCGAGCTCGGCTTCTTCGGCGAAGACTTCTCCGGCCAGACCTTCACCCTCAGCGGCGAGCTCATCGCCAACATCCTCGAAGCCGACGCCTGGTTCCTCGACCTCGTCGGCGGGTTCGACTACCAGCGCATCCAGGTCGACAACGAGCTGGCCGGCGCCGAGGCCGGCGTCGACTACGCCCTCGGCCGCGCCGCGATCCGCGCCGAACGCCGCACCGCCACCTCCGCCTTCTTCGGCAACGCCGGCGTCCAGTGGACCTTCGGTGGGCCCATGGGGGCGGGCGATGCGGGGGATTTGGTGATTTTGGGGCGCCCCGAAGTTGCCGACCAGTGGGTCACGCTCAACTGGTCCGCCCAGCACTCGGTCTACCTCGAGCCCCTGCTCAACCCCCGGGCTTGGGCCGACCCCTCGACCCCCGGCTCCACGCTCGCCCACGAGGCCGTGATCGCCTTCCGAGGCCAGTACGCGTTCGAAAATCGCCTCATCCCGCAGTTCCAGCAGCAGGCCGGCGGGTTCTACTCTGTTAGGGGTTATCCCGAGTCCGCGACCGTCGGCGACTCGGTGATCATCGCCTCGGCCGAATATCGCCTGCACATCCCCCAGCTCTTCGGCATCAACCCCGCGCCCCAGCCCCTGATCCCGGGCACGGAGCCCTTTAAGTTTGCTCCCGCCCAGCCTTATGGCCGCGCGGATTGGGACCTGATTTTCCGCGCCTTTTTCGATGCCGGGGTTACACTTCAGAGCGACAGGCAGTTTTTTGAGGACAATTCTGAGCTTTATGGGGCTGGGGTTGGCCTGGAGGTCCAGCTTTTGCAGAACCTCACAGCTCGGGCCGATTGGGCCACCGCCCTCACCGACCTCGAAACCTCCGGCGAGAACGTCTCCGCCGGCAGCAGCCGCTTCCACGTCGCCGTCAGCGTCGTTTACTAAGTCCCCCCGCCGGCCACCGCCGACGGGCGGCAGCCGGAGACAAGGGACATGATCTCACGCTCGACCCCCGCCTTCGCCACCGCGGCCCTCCTTGCCGCCGCCATGGCTCCCCACGCCGTCGCCGCCCCGCAGAACGCCACCGTCAAGCGCGGCAACGTCACCATCGAGCAGATCGGCAACGAGTTCCGCGTCACCGCCTCCGACGGCTCCATCGTCGAATACTCCGCCTTCGACATCGCCAACGGCGAGGTCGCCCGCTTCCTCAGCCAGTCCGGCAAAAGCGGCGACCGCATCCTCAACCGCGTCACCACCCTCAACCGCGCCGAGATCGATGGCTTCCTCACCGGCAACATGAAGGTCTACCTCGCCGCGCCCGGCGGCATCACCTTCGGCCCCAACGCCGACGTCCTGCTCCCAGGCTTCGTCGCCGTCGCCGGCAACCTCTCCGACGACGACTTCATCAACGGCGTCGACCGCTTCACCGGCCTGAGCAACTCCATCATCATCGAGCAAGGCGCCGACATCGACCTCGCCGACACCGGCATCTTCGCCGCCCAGCACGTCTTCAACGCCGGCGACGTCGTCGTCGAGGACGGCTCGCTCATCGTCGCCGTCGGCAACGAGGTCATGATCACCAACCTCAACGACCACGTCGTCGTCAAGGTCACCGGCTCGGGCGTCGGCACCACCGCCAACACCAGCCTCAACCCCGCCATCCACAACACCGGCGAGTTCGCCGCCGACAACGGCCAGATCATCATGGCCGCCGGCGACCCCCTCGGCGCCGCAGACGCCGCCGCCACCTCCGCCTTCGCCCAGGCCCAGGGCAACGCGCCCTCCAACACCATCCAAAACAACGGCTTCATCGCCTCGCTCGGCTCGGTCGACATCACCGCCTCCCAGCTCGAAGGCGCCGGGCTCGTCGCCGCCGATCAACTCACCATCCAGACCACCGAAGGCATCGGCAACGACGCGCCCGTCAACCTCCTCGCCGGCAACACCACCCTCGAAAACACCGGCAACGGCGACATCGACGTCACCTTCATCAACACCGAAGAACTCATCGACCTCATCGAGAACGACGACGACTTCGATGACGACGACGACTTGCCCGACATCCCCTTCGGCCTCGGCACCAACACGATCGACCGCATCTCCACCCTCGGCGACGTCAACGTCACCTCCACCGGCGGCCTCGAAATCAACGGCCTCGTCGAAGGCAACAACGTCGCGCTGCTCTCCCTCGCAAGCACCGACATCAACAGCACCGTCCAGGGCACAGGCGACATCGAAATCACCTCCACCCTCGGCGACCTCAGCCTCACCGACGGCTCGCGCGTCGAATCCTTTGGCGGCGATATCACCCTCACCGCGATGAACCTCAACATCGCCGAAACCGCCACCGTCGAGGCAGAGCAAGGTGCCACCGTCGTCTACACCGGTATCGGCGGGATCGATCTCGGCGTCACCCCCGTCGGCGACCCGATCTTCATCAACATCACCACGCTGAACCCATTCCAAGCCCTCGCCACCAGCGACTCCTCCGCCGGATTGTTCTCAGAAGGCGGAAACCTCATCCTCTCCGACGCCCAGATCGACCGCTTCTTCGCCGACACCCTCACCATCGTCGGCGTCAACGACGCGGGCATCCGCGTCGGCGCCATCAGCCCCGACAACGCCACCAACCTCACCCTCATCACCAACGGCGGCATCTCCGAAGAGTCCGTCAACACCGACCTCAACATCAGCAACGTCAACCGCCTGAGCATCACCGCCGGCGGCAACATCGGCAACAAGCCCGCCACCCGTAGCCGCGCCGACATCGACGAACTCATCGACATCGACGTCGAAAGCCTCGACGTCTTCGTCACCAGGCCCGGCACCGTCAACATCAACGACACCGCCGGCAACCTCGTCGTCGAACGCATCTTCACCACCTCCGGCGACATCCGCATCGAGGCCGTCGACAACCTCGCCCTCCGCAGGGTCACCGCCAACAGCGAGATCGTCGCGCGATCCGCCAACGGCTCCATCGGCCTGGGCAACCTCTCCGCCTCCGAGGCCATCACCCTCACCGCCAACAACAGCATCACCGACGCCCGCACCGGCTCGGCCAACCGGTCCCCCAACCTCAGCGCCGGCACCAACATCAACCTTACCGCCAACTCCATCGGCACCCGCACCGACCCCATCGTCTGGAACGGCAACCGCGCCAAGGTCACCTCCGGCGGCACCTCCGGCTTCGTCGCAGACGTCGACGGCAACGTCACCGTCACCCCCGCCGGCGTCACCACCATCATCCGCCCCACCGACGCAGGCATCCCGCCGATCGAAAGTCAAGCCATCTCCGACATCGCCTCGGACATCCCCCGCGACGGCGACGACAACCGCGGCGACGCCGCCGACGGCTCCAACCCCCTCTGGGTCATCACCGACTTCCAGGAAACCCTCGGCTGGCTCGCTCCCCACGAGGCCGTCGCCAACGCCGACCGCGAGTGGGGCGCCGAGCTCGCCTCGCTCATCGAAGTCACCCTCCAGGAGCGCGGCCGCCGCACCGCCGGCATCGGCGACGAAACCGTCTCCGAAGCCGAAGTCACCGAGCTCATCCAGCAGGGCCTCGAGTACCGCCTCGGCGGCGAGATCGAATCCCTCGAGGCCTACGTCGACGAGCAGACCGGCGAGCCCATGGCCCGGCTCACCGTCGTCTATCAGCTCGAGAAAAACATCGCCCAGCAGCTCCGCGTCGTGCAGAAGCGACGCCTCCGCACCACCAACGGCTCCGAGCCGGTCATCACCGTCCCCGATCTCGAAGCCCTCATGGACATGACCGCCGAGCGCATCGTCGACCGCGTCGTCGAAGACACCCCCGCCGGCATGATGGGCGTCCGCGGCTAAACCGCCCGCTCAACGACACACCCCCCAAACACCGATCGCCCCCCTTAGCCCCGGCTTCCAGCCGGGGTTTTTTCATCCTCACATCAATGCCCCCAACGCCACGCTCAACCCCGGGTGCCACACCTCGTGCGCAGCACGATATGTGCGGTAAAGCATGCAGACCCGCCATCACACATCGCCTTCGGCGAGGTGTGGCACCCAGCCAACAATCCCGCAAGACGCCCTGACCCGCGCCCCACTGTCGCAGCCCGCCCTCTGATTGGTCCCACGCCCTCGGCCCGACAATAATCCTCGTGATGCCCGCCACGCCCGCCAGCGCCGGTCCCTCCCTGCCCAGCCGCGACGTGCGCCACCCCGCCCACGCCCGCCGCAAGCTCGGCAGCTTCGGCATGCTCCTCTTCCTCGCGTCGCTGTCGATGCTCTTCGCCGCGTCGATGATCGGCTACCTGCTCATCAGCTTCTTCGTCCACGCCCCCCGCGAGGTCCGCGACGCCAACGGCCAGATCACCCTCGTCGAGGGCACCGTCCCGGATGTCACCATCCCCCCCATGCTCTGGGTCTCCACCGCTCTCATCCTCGCCTCCTCGTTCACCATCGCCGCCGCCCAGTCCGCCGCCCGCCGCGAACGCCAGCCCGCCCTGCGCTTCTGGCTCGGCTCCACCCTCGCCCTGGCCGTCGGCTTCTGCGTCCTCCAAGCCCCCGCCCTCGTCTCGCTCTTCACCGAGCACGCCGCCAACATCCCCGACGAGATCGTCCCCGGCCAGCCCGTCTACGCCATCGCCGGCCTCGTCGCCACCCTCATCATCATCCACGCCGCACACGTCGTCGGCGGCATCGTCCCGCTCATCTACGTCACCGCCCGAGCCTTCCACGGTGCCTACGACCACGAGTGGCACGAGCCGGTCAACCACGTCGCCTCCTACTGGCACTTCCTCGACGTCGTCTGGATCATCATGTTCACCGTCTTCCTCGTCTCCACCTGACCCGCCGCCTCGCGAATCACCGCCCCACCGCCTACGCATTTCACGCGCCAGCAAACACCCCCGCCTAACCCGCACAACCGGCGCAACCCGCACCACCCGGCATCATGCCCCACTTCTGCGACCCGCAACGCCACCGCCCACGCCCGCCGACAGCCGATCCGTATAGTGCCGATCCAACGGGTCGGGCAACCACAGGGAAACCCCAAAGCGGAGGCGGAAGACGTGAAAGGCATCATCCTCGCCGGCGGCCACGGAACCCGGCTGTGGCCCCTGACCCGCGGGATCTCCAAGCAGCTCCTGCCCGTCTACAACAAGCCGATGATCTACTACCCGCTGTCGGTCCTCATGCTGGCCGGCATCCGCGAGGTCCTCATCATCTCCACCCCCGAGCACCTCCCGCTCTTCCGCCACATGCTCGGCGACGGCTCCAAGTGGGGCATGGCCTTCAGCTACGTCGAACAGCCCGAGCCCAAAGGCCTCGCCCAGGCCTTCATCCTCGAAAAGTCCTTCGCCCAGGGCCAGCCCACCTGCCTCATCCTCGGCGACAACATCCTCTACGGCTCCGGCCTGCGCACCACCCTCGCCGAGGCCACGCAACTCCAGCGCGGCGCCACCATCTTCGGCTACCCCGTCCGCGATCCGCAGCGCTACGGCGTTGTCGAGTTCGATGAGAACCGCAAAGCCATCTCCATCGAAGAAAAGCCCGCCAACCCCAAGTCCCACTTCGCCGTGCCGGGGCTCTACTTCTACGACGACCGCGTCGTCGACATCGCCGACAACCTCGAGCCCTCGCCCCGCGGCGAGCTCGAGATCACCGACGTCAACAAAACCTACCTCGAAATGGGCGAGCTCAACGTCCAGCTATGGGGCCGCGGCCTCGCCTGGCTCGACGCCGGCACGCACGAGTCGCTCTTGCAAGCCGGCACGTTCGTCGAAGCGATCGAGCAACGCCAGGGCCGCATGATCTCCTGCCCCGAAGAGATCGCCTGGCAGATGGGCTTCATCGACGACGCCCAGCTCGAAGCCCTCGGCAATGAGCTCAGCAAAAACGACTACGGCCAGTACCTGCTCGACGTCCTCAAAGACGGCCGCCACGACGACTGGGTCTGACGCTCCAAGCTGCATTGCAACGCAATGCAATGCCCACGCCCCGCTCTGCGTTGTGTTGCAACGCAGCTCCACGAAACCTTCGCCATGAAGATCGAATCGCTCGACATCCCCGACGTCAAGCTCATCACGCCCAAGCGCTTTGGCGATCACCGCGGCTTCTTCATGGAGACCTTCTCCGCGCCCAGGCTCGCCGAGGCGGGCGTCACGCGCGACTGGGTCCAGGACAACCACTCGCTCTCCGAGCACCCCGGCGTCCTCCGTGGCCTGCACTACCAAGCCCCGCCGCACGCCCAGGCCAAGCTCGTCCGCGTCGTCTCCGGCAGAGTCTGGGACGTCGCCGTCGACCTCCGCAAAGGCTCGCCCACCTACGGCCGATGGGTCGCCGCCGAGCTCTCCGCCGACAACGACCAGCAGATGTTCGTCCCCGAAGGCTTCGCCCACGGCTTCGTCACCCTCGAGCCCGGCACCGCCTTCCTCTACAAGGTCTCCGGCGTCTACGCCCCGCAATCCGAGGGCGGCGTCGCATGGGACGACCCGACCCTCAACCTCCCCTGGCCGCTCGACGGCATCGAGCCCAAGCTCAGCGACAAAGACACCAAGCTCCCCACCCTCGCCGAGCTCGACTCGCCCTTCACCTACGACCCCACCAAGGCCACGCCATGAGCGACCCAAGCGTCACCCTCATCGGCGCCGCCGGCATGCTCGGCCGCGCGTGGTGCAACCTCTTCGACCAGGCCGGCATCGCCTGCGAGCCCATGGACCGCGCCGAGATCGACATCGCCGACCCCGCCACGCTCGATCGCATCGACCCCGCCACCACGCACCTCATCAACTGCGCCGCCTACACCGCCGTCGATAAGGCCGAAGAAGACGAACAAGCCGCGACCGCCATCAACGGCCACGCCGTCGGCCACCTCGCCGCCCGCGCCGCCGCCATCGACGCCACCCTCGTCAACTACTCCACCGACTACGTCTTCGACGGCAACGCCACCTCGCCCTACCCCACCGACCAGCCCCGCGACCCCCTCAACGCCTACGGCCGATCCAAAGCCGTCGGCGAACAAGCCCTCGAAGCCTCCGACGCCCGCTGGCTCAACGTCCGCACCTCCTGGCTCTACGCGCCCTGGGCCAACAACTTCGTCATCACCATGGCCAAGCTCACGAAGGACAAGCCGACCCTCAAGGTCGTCGACGACCAGCGCGGCCGCCCCACCTCCGCCGAACACCTCGCCGAGACCACCTGGCGACTGCTCGACGCCATCGACCAAGGCGCCGCCCAGCCCGGCCACCACCACATCACCGACGGCGGCGAATGCACCTGGTTCGAGTTCACCCGCGCGATCAACGACGCCCTCGGCCACACCTGCGACGTCCAGCCGTGCACCTCCGACGAATTCCCCCGCCCCGCCAAACGCCCGCCCTACTCCGTCCTCGACCTGAACCAAACTGAACAAGCCCTCGGCCCCATGCCCGATTGGACGAGCAACTTGAAGTTCGTTTTGGACAGGATGACGGGATCGGCCTGATCGACGGGATGACCAAGATGGATCATGCGGACATGACAGAGCGGATCATCGGGCTCGCCTACGAGGTTCACAACGAACTCGGCGGCGGGTTTCTTGAAGCCGTCTACGAAGCTGCGCTTGCCATCCTGCTCGACGAAGCGGGCATCCCCTATCGACGGCAAGCTCCCGTGCCAGTCACCTTCCGAGGCCAGATCATCGGCGACTACCGTGCGGACCTGCTCATCGACAACCGCGTGATCGTCGAACTCAAAGCCGTCGAATTGCTAAGCAAGACCCACGAAGTCCAGCTCGTGAACTACCTCAAAGCCACCGGCATCGACGTTGGCCTGCTCATCAACTTCGGCCCCGATCGCGTCGCCATCCGCCGCAAGGTCCGCGACCTACAACAGCATCCCGTCCATCCGGCCGATCCCGTCATCCTGTCCAACCACGAACAACCCCAGGCCTAGAACCATGCACATCCTCCTCACCGGCGGCTCCGGATTCATCGGCTCCAACTTCGTCCGACTCGTCCTCCGAGACCGGCCCGACGTCCGCGTCACCAACCTCGACTGCCTCACCTACTCCGGCAACCCCGAGAACCTCGCCGACATCGAGGGCGACGATCGATACACCTTCGTCCACGGCAACATCCTCGACCTCGATCTCTGCCAGAAGCTCATCGCCGACGCCGATGCCGTTGTCCACATGGCCGCCGAGTCGCACGTCGACCGCTCCATCCAGGACGCTCGCCCCTTCGTCGAGTCCAATGTCCTCGGCACCCAGACCCTCCTCGACGCCATGCGCCGCGTCGACCCCGACAACCAAAAGACTTTCGTGCATGTCTCCACCGACGAAGTCTTCGGCGACCTCCCGCTCGATCAGCCCGACCTGCTCTTCAAAGAGACCACCCCCTACGCCCCCTCCTCGCCCTACTCGGCGAGCAAGGCCGGCTCGGACATGGTCGCCCGCGCCTACCACCACACCTTCGGCATGAAGGTCATGACCACCAACTGCTCGAACAACCACGGGCCGTACCAGTTCCCCGAGAAGGTCATCCCGCTGTTCGTCACCAACCTCATCGAGGGCAAGAAGGTCCCGCTCTACGGCGACGGCAAGAACGTCCGCGACTGGCTTCAGGTCGAAGACCACTGCGAGGCCGTGCTCACCGTCCTCGAAAAAGGCACCCCCGGCGAGACGTACTGCATCGGCGGCAACAACGAGCGCTCGAACCTCGAACTCACGCACGCCATCCTCGAGCTCATGGGCAAGGGCCACGACATGATCCAGCCCGTCACCGACCGCCTCGGCCACGACCGCCGCTACGCCATCGACGCCACCAAGATCAAAACCCAGCTCGGCTGGGAGCCCACCCGCTCCGCCTGGCCCCAGGCCCTCGAGTTCACCGTCAAGTGGTACGTCGACCACCCCCAGTGGTGGCAGAACGTCAAATCCGGTGCCTACCGCGAGTATTACGCCAAGCAGTACGGCGGCTGACCCCGCGTAAAATGGCGACATGTCAGAGCTGCAGACAACCGATCGGCAAGGCCGCGCCGCACGGCTGATCTTGTTCGGCGCGCTGGCGGTGCTGCTGATCAGCCTCGCGTCCGTCCCCTGGGTGCAGTTCGAGTCGCAGCGCGCCCAAACCCACTTCCAGAAACAATGGCAAGCCGTGTGGCAGATCGTCGAACAGGCGGTCGACACAGCCCCGGCCGTGCCTAGGCAAACCGAAGCGGATCTCGATCGTGCGGCCACATACTTGGAGACCGCCCTCCAAGCGCCCAGGCTGAGCGACACCACCGTCGAACTCCTCGACGGCACGCTGGAAAAGCGTGTTGTCTTGGACGGCCCGTGGCCGTTCCACACCGAGTTCTTGATCTCTCCCGCCGACTTCAGATTCTTCGGGACAGAGCGCATCTATGGGCCAGACATGCCCTGGCCGCTCGACGTCGGGCATGCGGCGGGCCGCATCGCCGCGCCTCAGCTAGCCTCAAATTTCGCCGCCCCCCTGTTCCTCGGCCCGTGGCTGGGCTTGGCCGTCTGGGGGTTTCGCAGCCGCGATCCACACCGCAGCCTTCTCTTCGCACTCGCCACGGCCTACCTGCTGGTCGCCGCCGCGGTCTTCGCTCACCAGCGTGACTTCACGACCATCGACCTGGCTGAGACTCACCCCGCGCTGAGTTGGACCCTCCTCGCCCTCTTCGCCACCGCCGCCGTGGCCGTCTATCGCCGCCTTAAACGTCCGCCCCCCGCTGGACGATGCATCCAATGCGGCTACGACCTGCGGGAGAACCGCTCCGGCCGCTGCCCCGAGTGCGGCACCGCCATCCCGCAGGCCCCGCCGACCGCCGCTTAGGTATCTTGCCCGGCCCAAAAGAGTCCGGTAACCGCGGCACCCACAACCCGCTGCCGCCCCCCACACAGAGGCCCGCCCCATGAACCCCCACCGCGCCCTCATCACCGGCATCACCGGCCAGGACGGCTCGTACCTCGCCGAGTTCCTCCTCGAAAAGGGCTACGACGTCCACGGCATCGTCCGGCGATCGTCCTCCTTCAACACCGACCGCATCGAGCACATCTACCAGGACCCCCACGAGTCCGGCCGACGCCTGCACCTGCACTACGGCGACCTCACCGACGCCAACGGCCTCGCCCGCCTCGTCTCCCGCGTCAAGCCCACCGAGGTCTACAACGTCGGCGCCCAGTCCCACGTCAAGGTCTCCTTCGACCAACCGATCTACACCGGCGACGCCACCGGCCTCGGCGCCGCCAAGCTCCTCGAAGCCGTCCGCGAGTTCCAGGACGACTCCGGCTACCAGATCCGCTACTACCAGGCGTCCACCTCCGAGATGTTCGGCGGCATGCCCGACTCCGCCCCGCAGTCCGAAGCCACCCCCTTCCACCCACGCTCGCCCTACGGCGTCGCCAAGCTCTACGCCCACTGGCTCACCGTCAACTACCGCGAGTCCTACGACCTCCACGCCTCCTGCGGCATCCTCTTCAACCACGAATCCCCACGCCGCGGCGAGACCTTCGTCACGCGCAAGATCACCCGCGCCGTCGGCCGCATCAAGCAAGGCCTGCAAGCCAAGCTCTACCTCGGCAACCTCGACGCCAAGCGCGACTGGGGCTTCGCCGGCGACTACGTCGAGCAGATGTGGATGATGCTCCAGCAGGACACGCCGGATGACTACGTCGTCGCCACCGGCGAAACCCACACCGTCCGCGAGTTCTGCGAAAAGGCCTTCGGCCGCGTCGGCCTCGACTACAACGACTACGTCGAGATCGACCCCCGCTACTTCCGCCCCGCCGAGGTCGACCTGCTCCTCGGCGACCCGACCAAGGCCAAGGACAAGCTCGGCTGGACCCCCAAAACCAGCTTCACCGAGCTCGTCGACATGATGGTCGACCACGACGTCGAGCTCGCCGCCCGCGAGAAGACCCTCCGCGACGCCGGCCACATCGTGCCGGAGGCGGCCGGCCACCCCGGCTGATACACGCCAACTCGGGTAAATCCTCGGCCGCGCCGCAACGTGCTCCTATCCCAAGACTTCCACGTCCGAACGGGCGGCAAGTCGGCGACGAGCCGCGTGCGACCGGTTGACACGCCTGGCGGAATCGGCATCATTTCGGACCGCGCGGCCAGACGGCCGGCATCGCACCGAGGAGAGACACGATGTCCGTGATCCGCTTCGCCGCCTTTGCCGCGGCCCTGCCGTTCTTGTCGGCCACCGCGCACGCCGACTCGCTGCTAAGCCAGCGCATCATCGACGTCAGCGTCAATGACAACCAAGGCCCGACGTACAGCGCGTTCTACCGCCTGTTCGTCGGCGACGGCAGCCTCTCTCTGTTCAACATCGAACTCGATGAGACCACCTCGCCCGGCACGATCTACACCTTCGCCTCCCCCGCCGACGCGCCCAACTACGACTTCTTCACCGATCTGCTCACCGACGACATCACCCAGTTCGCCAACTTCCAGATCCTCGAGTCCGGCGGCGCCTCCTTCCCGGTCAACATCATCGAATCCGAGTCGGAGTTCTTCGACCTGCCGAACACCGACTTCGCCGGCGAGACCATCTCGAAGATCGAGTTCGAGGTGTTCGACTATTCGGTCGATCTGATCGCCGCGCCGGCCGCCGGGACCAACGGCAGCCCGATCTACGAGGTCGACTTCAACGGCGCCATCCGCGTGTTCGGCCCCAACGGCGACCCCGGCGTGATCGTCCCGACCCCGACCGGCGCAGCGCTCGGCCTGGCCGGCATCGTGGGCTTGTGCTCAACTCGCCGACGCCGAGGCTGACCCACCCACCTCGCCTCACGCCAACTGGCGCGTCCGTGGTACGCCGACTCAATCCCTGCTTTGCGCCATCACTGCGGCTTCCCCATCACCCGTGTCAGATTCAGGTGCTGCTATCTTTCCAACACAGACCGCTCGACCGATGGATGCGTTTTGTGATTTGTCGATCGAGACACATCTCAGGGAGGAACGATACGCATGCCTGAGCCAGACTTTGATGAGAAGCTTGCACATCGGTGGTTTGCCGTAAAAGCGAACAACCTTGCTTGGCCGCTTGTTGAAGCCAGCACCCGAACCGCAGCGGAAACCAGTCAGATGATCGAGGCTGCTCACGCTGCGATTTTTCACTGGTCACAGGTTGGGACGGCACTCAACCTTCTCAGGGCAGAGGTTCTCTTGGCAACAGCTTGGCAGGTCGCCGGGAACCCAAAGCTCGCGATGGGTCACGCCCAGAGAGCGCTGGAGCACGCCGAATCGGCCGACTCGTTGCATACCGCATTCGACACCGCCACCGTTCATGGCTGCCTGACTCTGTTGATGGACGAGGCCGGGCAGATCAAGGAGCGCGATCACCACGAGCAGGCCTGTAAAGAGGCACTTGAACAACTCAACGGCGCTGAAGGCCCAGATTTCATACGTGCGCAATATCTCAGCCGACTCAACACAAGCTGATTCCGCCTTAACATGCCCGCATGCCCATCGAGCGCGTCGTCTCCGGCAACACGCAGAGCCCCGATGAGGAGCGCATCAACCGCGCCCTGCGGCCGACCTCACTCAACGACTACGTCGGCCAGCCGCGCCTGATCGAGAAGCTCTCGATCACCCTCGAAGCCGTCCGCCAGCGCGGCGAACCCATGGAGCACGTCCTGCTCCACGGCCCGCCGGGCCTGGGCAAAACCACCCTCGCCCACATTGTCGCCACCGAGCTCGGCACCAACCTCACCGTCACCTCCGGCCCCGCCATGGGCAAGGCCTCCGACCTCGTCGGCCTGCTCACCAAGCTCCAACCCCGCGACGTCCTCTTCGTCGACGAGATCCACCGCATGCAGATCGCCATCGAGGAGTACCTGTACTCCGCGATGGAGGACTTCAAGATCGACGTCCCCATCGACACCGGCATGCACGCCAAGACCATCACCCTGCCCCTGCAACCCTTCACACTCATCGGCGCAACCACCCGCGCCGGCCTCGTCGGCGGGCCGATGCGCTCCCGCTTCGGCATCACCCACAACCTCGAGTTCTACGCCCGCAACGACCTGCTCCGCATCGTTCAACGCTCCGCCGGCCTCATCGGCCTAACTTCCGAAGCTGCATTGCAACGCAATGCAGACGAACCACAAAGCCAAACCGACGCCGCCTTAGCCGTCATCGCCGAACGTTCCCGCGGCACCCCCCGCATCGCCAACCGCCTGCTCCGCCGCGTCCGCGACTACGCCCAGGTCAAAGCCGGCGGCACGCTCACCGTCGCCCTCGTCGACGAAGCGCTGCGGCTCGAAGGCGTCGACGACCGCGGGCTCGACGAGCTCGACCGCCGCTACCTCCGCGCAATCGGCGAGGTGTACCAGGGCGGGCCCGTCGGCCTCGAAGCCGTCGCCGCCACCCTCGGCGAAGACGCCGGCACCCTCGAAGAGATGGCCGAGCCCTACCTCCTCCAGCTCGGCCTCGTCGCCCGCACCCGCCAGGGCCGCCGCCTCACCGCCGCCGGCGCCGAAGCCGTCGGCCTCACCCTCGCCGAGTCCGACGACAACGAAGACAACAGCGATCTCTTCTGACCTTTCACGAGGAACGCCATGCAATCACGCCACCCCATGCTTGTCGCCCTGCTGGCGATCGCAATTCACGCCGGGCTGGCGTCAGGCCAACCCAGCATCTCCTTCGACGACTTCATCAATCGCGCCGCCGATCTACACGGCTTCGATCAATGGGACCAAGTCGAACGCCTGCAATGGACCTTCCATGTCGAGCTGCCCAACGGCCGCACCGTCGACCGCTCCTGGAACTGGCACCCCAAGACCGGCGAAGTCACCCGCACCCTCGACGGCGAGTCAATCGCCTACGACCGCGACGACCTCGCCGACGCCGCCGATGAAGTCATCGCTGCCGACCGACAGTTCATCAACGACAGCTTCTGGCTCATCCCGCTGTGGCACATCAGCCGAGGCGACCCGGAACTCCAGCTTGCCAACGCAGACGCCTGGCCCATCGACAGCGACGCCCGCCTATTTGGTCTTTCGCCGATCGCTCGCTACGGCCCAGAGGGCGGCTACACCCCCGGCGACAGCTATCAACTGTTCTTCTCGCTCAACGACGACCCCGAACGCTTCATGCGCCTCAGCCTGTGGCTCTTCCGCCGCGGCGACCAAGGCCCCGGCCGCCCCGCCACCTTCGAGCAATACGTCCGCCTCGGCCCACTCCTCATCGCCACCGAACACCGCGGCCCCGAAGGCAGCGGCTTTCGCCTGTGGTTCGAAGACCTCGAGATCACCCTCGCCAACGGCCAGACCCTCGGCCCCGTCCCCGCCGAATAACGCAATCAATCACCAACGACCAAAACACAAGACGCCGGCCGAGAGACCGGCGCCTTGAGAGAGCAGGGCGTCGCGTAGCTTGCTTCGGCCCGCCGCAGCGTGGGCCCGGCAGGCCGCTCCTCCTGACATCGCGACGCCCCGCGTGAGGGTGCGCGAAGCGTAAACCGCGCCCGTTCATCCATCGTGTCTTCCGCGTGGTGACGCCGTGCGATTTCCGTGAGCGACCTGTCGCCCGCCGTCGTCTCACGCATCCCGCCCGACCCCCGACTCAGCTCAACGCGAAGTTCAGCACCAAAAACGCCACGTACATCCCCAGGAGCGGCGCCCCCATCCACCGCGAGAAGTGCCCATCCCGGTTCGCCTTCACGATAAACAACCGGAACAGAATCAGCATCGCCATCATCATCGGCAGCTGAAGCCCAAGCACCATCGGGAACCCCGTCGGCTCAATGATCGGCAACCCATAACCCGCGATCGACCCGCCGATCGCCGACAAACCCACCACCCACAGCACGTTCAAGATGTCCGCCCCGATCACGTTCCCCACCATCAACCCGCCGTGCCCCTTGAACACCGCCGTCAGCCCCACGACCAGCTCGGGCAGGCTCGTCCCCAGCGCCACGATCGTCGCCGCGATCACCACCTCGGGGATCCCGAACCGATACGCCAGCACCGTCACGCACTGCACGAACGCATCCCCCGCAAACAGCACCATCCCCAGCCCCACCACGCCCATCACGATCAACACCAGCCACCCACGCTCCGCCGCGTGCGCGTGCTCCTCCTCATGCGGCAAGTCCGGGATGCGATCTTCCCCCTCCCCCGCCGCTTGCGGCTTAGCGCTTTCCCCTTCCACCGCCAAAGCCTCCGCCTCCATCACCTTCCGCCGCTTCGCCCAATGCACCGAAACCCACAGGTACCAAGCCAGCGCCGCCAGACACGCCACACCAAACGGCCACGTCAGCTCCGCAGCCTGCCCCACCATCAAAAACTTCCCCACGCACCACGCCGTCAGCAGCGCCCCACTCGCAAACTGCACCCACCCCTGCCGCACAAGGATGTAACGGTCGGCAGGCAACCGCGACGCCAACAGACACCCCAACCCAAAGATCAACCCCGTGTCCGCGATAATCGACCCCACGCCGTTGCCCAGCGCCAAACCCGAGTTCCCCGAAAACGCCGCCAACACCGACACCGCCGTCTCCGGCGACGTCGTCCCCAACGACACAATCGTCGCCCCGATCATCACCTGCGGCATCCCCAGCCGACCCGCCACCCCCGCTGCCCCCTCCACCAGCCAGTCCGCCCCCTTGATCACCATCGCCATCGTCACCACCGCAATCACGATCAGAACCGCGGTGTGCGTCTCCGCAAACCACCCCGAAGGCAACAACGAAGCAAGCGTCAACGACAAAGCAACATCGCTCATAGGCCAACGATCATAGAGACTCGCCCCACGCCACACCCACCACAGCAATCACGACATCACCCAATCGCCAAATCGCCACATCACCCAATCGCCAAATCACCAAACCGCACTAAGCCGTCACATCCACCGGCGGCGTCAACAGCCGCTGGCGCTGCCGCAACCACCCCGCCAACTCGCCGTGCCCCATCGCCTCGGCCGCGTCCGCCAAATCCGCGTGCAACCGCGCCGCCGCCCGCGGCGGCAGCAGTTCCGCCATCGCCGCCTTCCGCGCCCACGCAAACAACGCCGCGTCCGGCCGACCGATCGCCACCTCGTACCGCGTCTGCGCCGCCATCCGCTTCACCGCCACGCCCAGCCCCACCCGAAGCCCGTGCAACGCCAGCAGCGCCCCGTACGCCTCCTCCGGCTTGCCCGCCCGCAACGCCGACTCCGCGATCGTCAGCAACAGCTCCGGCCGATGCGCCTCCCCAGGCCCAAGCCGCCGCCGACACAGCGCCGCCGCGATCGCCGCCGCCGCGTCCCGCTCGCCCCGCCGCTCCCGCCACGACGACATCCCCTGATACACCAGCAGCCGCACCCAGGCCGACACCCCCGCCCGCCGCGTCAGCTCGTCCCACTCCGTCGCCGCGTCCTCCGCCTCACCCTCCGCACCCCGATCGCCCGGTGATTCCTCTTCCAACCCAATCCCCTCCAACGCCTCGCCCCCGTCGCCCGACGCGCCCAGCCGTCCACCCGCCAGCTCCGCCAGGTCCCGCAGCGCCGCCGCGTCCCGATGCGACACCCACACCCACCCCGCCACCAACATCGCCACCGCTAGCCCCGTCACCAGCGACGTCGACACCCCCGCCCACACCAGCGTCCCCCACAGCACCGCCGCACCCAAAACAGCACCCACCCGCCGCGCCCGCTCGGCCAGCAGCGCCCGCGACAGCCCCCGCTCATCAAAAGCCACGCCCTCACCCATCGCTCGCCTCCCCCGCAACCTCGGCTTCACCCACCAACGCCGCCAACTCCGCGAATCGATGGACCAACACATACGCCGGCACCAGCGCCGTCGCATCGGCCCACGCCGCGGCCGCGTCCTCCGCACGCCCCGCCCGCAAGTAGCACAACGCCGCCAGCGCGTGACCCGACGCCCCCGCCACGCCGATCATCCCCAGCCGCGGCCGCAGCCCGTCGGCAAGCTCCGCGCCGTCCGCGAAGTGATGCGTCCGCACCCGCTGGTACAGCGTCGCCACGCCCAGCTCGACCTCGAACCGCGCCGCCTCCGCCCTCGCCGCCGCCGAACCGCCCCACGCCCCCGCCGTCGATCGCGCCCGCCGCAGCGCGTCGTCCGCGTCCGTCAGCCGGTCCTCCCGCAACGCCGCCATCGCCTCCACCACCCGCAGCCGCGCCAGCCCCGGATGCCCCTTGGGCAGCACCCGCGCCACCGCCTCAAAACACGCCCCCGCCGCGTCGTCCTTGCCCAACGCCACCAGCGACTCGCCCATCGCCAGCACCGTCTGCACCCACAGCGTCGGCGTCAGCGACACCGCCGGCAACGCCTTCCAACCCAGACGCAGCACCTCCGCGTGACGACGCAGCATCGCCCGGTCCCGCACCCGACGCGCCGCCACCACCCGCTGACGCGCCGCCACCGACAACCCCCGCACCAACACCCACCCCGCACCCAGCACCGGCAAAGGCATCAGCCAAGCCACCCCCGCCGGGCTCGCCGCCGCCGCGCCCACCGCCAACCCCGCAATCCCAAACGGCACCCACTTCAACCACCCAGGCAACCGACGCGGCGGGCACGCCGCCAACCGCTCCGCCACCGCCTCCCGAGACGGCGGACGAAACACCCCCTCCCCCGGCGAACCCCCCGCGCCATGCACCAACTCAATCCAACCCGTCGGCCGAAAACCCATCCACCCAATCTACCCCGCCGCCCCACGCCACGCCCCAACCCGTTGAGCCGTCGAGCTCGCTCGACGGCCGCCCGCCGCGCCCCAACCTCACGCCGAAAAAATCCCCGGGTGCCGATACCGCTGACCCAGCGCCGCCATCGAATCCAACTCCAACCAGTTATCCAACAGCTCCGCGTACACCTGGCGGAAATCGATCTTGTATTTCAAATCGCCGCGGTCCAAGTCCGTGAGCGACGGGTGCGCACCCACCAGCCGCTGCGGCATCTGCGGGCCAAACACAAACACCGGCCCCGCCGCGCCGTGGTCCGTCCCGCCCGACGCGTTCTGCGCCACACGCCGGCCGAACTCCGAGAACGCCACCGTCACCACGCGATCCGCGTGACCCGTCGCCTCCAGCTCCGCCTGGAACGCGCCGACCGACTCCGAAAACTGACGCATCAACTGGAAGTGCCGCCCCTGCTGGTTGGCGTGCGTGTCGAACCCGCCCATCGACACGTAATACACCCGCGTCGGAAGCTCGGCGTGGATCATCGCCGCCACCGAACGCAGCTGACGCGCCAGCCCGTGCCCAGGAAACCGCGTCCGAGGCTCGGCCGACACCGCGCGACGCACCTTCATCGACGCCACCTGCGCATCCATCGCCGTCCGCTGCACGAACGCCGTCGCGTCTGTCGCCGCCTCCGGGCCCATCGGCAGCGTCCCCCCGCCCGGCAACGCCACCGGCTCGGCCGACGCCACCTCCGCCTGCTGCAACTCGCGATACGTCTCCGCCACCGCCGGGTGGATGTCCTCCGCCGTCCAGCGAAACAGGTCCGCGCTCTCGAACGCCACCGGCTTGAACGACTCGCCGTGCGCCGCCAGAGGTGCCTCATTGCCGATCGAGATGCAACCCATCGACCCCGAGTCCCCGGCCTGCGACTGCGCATCGAACGCCTTGCCGATCCACCCCGCGCCCCGCCCGCCCGACGGGTCGGCCGTGTGCCAGATGTCCATCGACGCGAAGTGCGAACGATTCGGGTTCGGATACCCCACGCCCTGCACCACCGCGCCCCGCCGGTCGGCGATCAGCTCGTGCACCTCCCCCAACTGCGGGTGCAGACCGATCCCCCGGCTGTCGACCATCAACGCCTGACCCTCCGCGATCGCGATCGACCGCCGTGCGTTGTAGTAAGCCCGCGAACCCACCGGAGCGACCGTGTTCAGCCCGTCGTTCCCGCCCGAAAGCTGCACCACCACCAGCACCCGCTCATCGGGCACGCCCGGCGTGTTCACCGCACCGCGCGGCGCCGACTGCGCCAACGCCTCGCCCGTGTTCGACAAAAACGCCGGCACCGTCGACGCCGTCGCCATCATCGACAACCCGGTCTGCAAAAACCCGCGACGCGTCCACGCCCCGGCCCGCGCCGGCTGGTGGCCCTGCGGGTCGTTCACGCTCAACGGGTGGTAGTCGGTGCACATAAGCTCAATCCTCTACGTTCAACAACAGCCATCGCTCAACAAAGCTGATACTCCGGCATCGCCGCGATCAGCAGCATCAACCCAACCAGCACGTCCGGCGAGGTCGGGTTCTTGCGGTCCCCCATGAACCGCTTCAGCGGCGCACGCCGCGCCTCGGGTGTGTGCGGCCCGAGGTACACATCCACGAAGTAATCCACCACCCGGTACGCCTGCGTCGAATCCAAATCTTCCAACAGCTCGCTCGGGTCGTGGCCGATGTCCGACCGATCCCACCGCTCGCCCGGGCCCTTGCCGCTGATCAAATAAGCCGCCGCGTTCTGCCGCGCAAACATCGTCGACGTGTTCACCCAAGGCCGGCCCACGTCCCACCCCGCGACCGTCGGCGGATTAAAAAGCTCCTGCCCCATCCGACGCATCGCCTCGGTCGCCAATCGGCCCGACCGCCAAGGCAGCCGCATCGACGAGACCGTCCCCGCCACCAACTGAGCCGGCGGCTTGATCTTGTTCCCACGCACCGCCGCGTCGTAGAAGTGCGTGCTCGTGAAAAGCGTCCGAAGCGTCGGCCCGATCTCGAATTCGTTCCGCCGCAGCTCGCGCGACAAGCTCCGCACCGTCGCCGTCTGCCAGTCCGCCCACTGCGCCCGGTTGTCCGACAGGTCGGCCACGAAATGCCGATACAGCTTGAACGCAATAAATTCCGCGCACGCCGGCTGCTTGACCAGCCACCGCACGAGGTAGTCGCCGTTGAACGGCCCGGTGCGGCCGAGGATGCGCTTGTCGTTCTCGTCGTCGTGCACGTCCTCGCGGAAGCGGAAGCTGTGGTCCTCGAGCGTGTAGCCCGTCAGCGCCCGGGCCGCGTGATAGATGTCGCGCTCGGTGTAGTTCCCCTCGCCCAGCGTGAACAGCTCCATCAGTTCGCGCGCGAGGTTCTCGTTCGGGTTCGACTTGACGTTGCGGTCGTTGTTCAGAAATCGCAGCATCGCCGGGTCGCGCACGATCCGCACGGCCATCTCCGTGAACGACCCCTGCGCGTGCTCGCGAAACAGCCGCTGCTGCTGCCACATCATGTACGCGTCTTCCACATCGCGATACCGCGTTGCGAAGTGCGAGTGCCACAGCAACACCAGGCTCTCTTCGAGCGGGCGCGTCGTCCGCGCCATCCGCTCGATCCACCAGTGCTGCATCCGGGCAAACTGCCGGCGGTCCTGCCGCTCACGCCCCAGCCGCTCCTCGCGCAATCGGTCCAACGCCGCCTGATCGTTGCGCTGCCGCGCGGTGCGTAGCTGCTGCTGCTCTTCGTACGTGTACGGGCGAAGGATGTCGGGGTCGACGTTCGGCTCGGCGGGCTCGGGGTCGGCCGTGCCCGGGTACCCGACCAGCCCATCGACCGTCATCTCCAGCCCGTCGCGTACCGCCGCGTGCACGTCCGCCGGGCTCGGGCCAAAGCCCGCGCGGATCAGCAGGTGACGCGCTTCGGCCAGGCCAAAGGCCTCCGGCGGCAGCGGGGCTAGGCGGGTCGGGATCGGCATCGTGGGAGAAGACGCAACAGCCATCGCGGCCGGGAGAACGACTCAACCGACCTCGTATTGCCATTATCGACCCGATCGCCCCCGCATCCAACCCCCCACGCCCCGCCCCTATCGGACGCCTTGCCCAGACCGCACCAGCCGCCCGCGCGCCCCCGCCGATACCCCATCCATGAACGAGGCCCACCCCGCCCTGCTCGCCGGCGACGAGTCCCACCTTCCCGCCGCCGTCCGCGACGCCCTCCCGCCGGCCGGAGCCTCCTCCGCCCTCACCCGGCCCGCCGCCGTCGCCTGGGCCCGCCTCGTGCTCGACCACGGCTGCCGACGCCTCCTGGAGTTCGACGCCGGGGCCTCCTCCCGACTCGCCGCCGCCGCCCTCGCTCACGCCGGGGGCGGCAAGCTCACCGCCGTCGTGCAGGACCCCACCGGCTGCCACGAGCAGTGGGACGCCGCCCGCGCCACCCCCAACGTCCAAACCGAGCTCATCGTCGCCGGCCCGCCCGTCCCCCGACTCACCGACCACGGCCCCGTCTTCGGCTACTACCCCGCCGCCCCCGCCCTCGCCGCCCACGGCCCCTACGACGCCGTCCTCATCGACGCCCCCCAAGGCTGCTACGGCCGCGACGCCTGCCTCTGGCTCGCCCTGCCCCACCTCACCCCCGGCGCCCTCGTCATCCTCGACGACGCCGGCCGGTGGAAAGAACGACTCACCCTCGACCGCTGGCTGCGTACCCTGCCCACCGCCCAGCTCCTCGACCACGACCCCCGCGTCGGCGGGTCCGGCGCCGCCGTCTTCCGCATCCCCGACCCCTCCCACGTCAGCCCCGCCCTGCTCGGCGCCGCCTCCGCCACCCTCGTCTTCGGCGTCAACGCCTGGTCACGATGGCGCCGCTCCGAACAACGCGCCGCGTGACGAACCGTCGGGTGCCACACCTTGACCGCGCCGCGGCAAGGTGTGCGAACACGCAACACACCACCGCACGCCTTGCCCTCCCGCGGGTCGGGACAAAGCGTGGCACCCCGATCAATCCAGATCGCCGCGTGACCTAAAACGATTCCGCCGCCGCGTCCGTCAGCAGCGGCAGGTCCGAGTCGTCCGACCCCATCGGCCCGTGCGTGTCCGCCGAGTGCGGCACCGCCGCCGCCTCGGTCGGCAGCTCGATCAAAAACGTCGTCCCCCCGCCCGGCGTCGACTGCACGTCCAGCAGCCCGCCGTGCTCGTCCACGATCTTCTTCGTCACCACCAGCCCCAGCCCCGTCCCCTTCAAGCCCTTGGTCGAGTGGAACGGCACGAACAGCCGCCGCGTCTGCTCCACGCTCATCCCCACGCCATTGTCCGCAACCCGCAGCCGAGCCACGCACTTCTCCGCGTCGTACTCGCAACGCAGCGACACCACCCCCGCCTCCGGCTCAACCGCGTCCAACGCGTTCGTCACCAGGTTCAACACCGCCTGGTGCACGCCCGACGCGTCGATCGGTACCGGCGGCAAGTCCGACGCAAAGTCCGTCAGCAGCATCGCCTGCTTGTCGTCGAACGGCTTCTGCATCAGCTCGGCGATCTCGCTCAGCAGCCCGGCCAACGCCGTCATCTGCAGCTCGGGCTTGCGCTGCTTGCTGAACGCCAGCATGTTCATCGCCAACTGGTAGATCCGTTCCTGGTTGCGCTGCACGATCTCCCAGCCGTTGCGCAGCACCTTCATGTTGTTCTTGCGCATGCCGAGCTCGACGACGTCCGCCCCGCCGCGCATGCCCTGCAGGATGTTCTTGATCGAGTGCGACAGCGACGCGACCGTCTGCCCGACCGCCGCGAGCCGTTCGCTCTTCAGCCGCTCGGCCAGCAGCCGATTGTTCGCCAGCGCGAGGCCCGTCTGCACGCCGATCGCCGTGAGCAGCGTGAGCTGGTCCTCGGTGTACGTGTAGTTCGCGACCTGCGAGTCGAGGTAGATCACGCCATACGTCTTGCCCTTGTGGCGGATCGGCACGCACATCGCCGAGCGGATGCCGTAAGCCTGCACCGAGTCACCGGCCGAGAAGCGCGAGTCGCTCATCGCGTTGGCCGAGAGAATCCCCACGCCCCGCCGCACGACGTACGTCACGATCGTCCGCGAGACGGTGATCGCGTCGGGCGTCACCTTCGGGGCCGGCACGTTGTCCCGATGGCGCACGACCTGAGGCTCGGCGCCCTCGTCGTCGCGCTCCTGCAGCAGGATGAACCCGCGGTCGGCCTTGAAGTGGTCGAAGATTACGTCCATGACCTTTTCGAGCAGCTCGTTCTGGTCCGTCACCGAGCCAATCAGCGAGATCAAGTCGTAGATCACGTCGAGCTGGAACGTCGCCGCGTCGCCCGGCTCGGCAGGCGACGCCATGATCAGCGACTCGTCGTTCGCGGCGACCGTGTGCTCGACCGAGATGTCCATCTCGCCCCGCTGCGCCACGCGGATCGCCCGCTTGCCCGGCCGCGGCCGGGCGTGCTCGCCAAACAGAATCAGCGTCGCCCCGCACCGCACCTGGTCGCCCGGCCGCAGCGTCCGCGGCGCGCTCAGCCGCACGCCATTCACGAACGTGCCGTTGCTCGACTCGAGGTCGCGCAACACCCATCGCCCCTCATCCGGCGTCAGCTCGGCGTGGCGGCGCGAGATCGTCGCGTCCGTCAGCGGCAACGCCTCGCTCGATCGGCCGATCTGCTGCGGCTCGTGATCCGGCAGCTCGAACCGACGCCCCTTATCCGGGCCCTGCAACACCTGAAGCACAAGCATGCGGAGAGTTTAGCTGCGCTTCGGGGTGCCACACCTTGGCGGGTGGCCCGACCCTTCAGGGTCGGGGCTGCATCATGACGCGCATAGGTCTGCTCAACCCGAGGCTGAAGCCTCGGGCCACCCAGCCACACGACGCTCACGCCCCGCCGTCGCTCAGCCGCTCTTTCCACGCCTTGAGCTGTTCGCGGAAGCCCGTGAGCCCGGCGTTGCCGGAGGTCTGGTACCGCTTCACCACGTTGGCCGCGCCGAGCCAGTCGTACACGTCGTCGCCGACCGCCGGGTCGGGTCCGTCGCCGCCGGTGTTGGCGATGCACGCGCGGGCCGCGGCGTTCATGTCGTCAACGCCGAGCTGGCTGAGCTGGTGCTTGCCCTCCTGCCGGCATTGGTGGACGAGCGCGCCGACGACCTGGTGCGACGTGCGGAACGCCACGCCGCGAGTGACGAGGTACTCGGCCAGTGACGTCGCGTCGAGGAAGCCGTGCTCGAGCGAGGCCTCGATCTTCTCCTTGTTGAACGTCGTGCCGGCGACGATGTGCGCAGCCATGTCGAGGCAGTCGCACACGTCGTCGTAGGCCTGGAAGACGTGCCGCTTGTCCTCCTGCAGGTCGCGGTTGTACCCGACGGGCAGTCCCTTGAGCATGGTGAGCAGCGCCACCAGGCAGCCATAGACCGAGCCCGACTTGCCGCGGATCAGCTCGAGCATGTCGGGGTTCTGCTTCTGCGGCATCATCGACGACCCGGTCGTGAACGTGTCCTCCAGCGAGATGAACCCGAACTCCGTCGACGCATACAGGATCCACTGCTCCGCCCAACGCGAGAGCGTCATCGAGGTCATTGCGCAGGCGTAGACGAAGTCGACGGCCGCGTTTCTCGAAGCAGTGTCATAGATACTGCTTGCCGTCGGCCCGCCGAGACTCAACAGCTCGTCGGTGAAATCGCGGTCCAACGCAAGACTTGACCCGGCGATGGCCCCAGCCCCAAGAGGACTCCTGGTATTCATCGGGCCCCAGACCCGCAGCCGTGTGTCGCAGTGCTCAAGGAACTCCAGCCAGCAGATGAGTTCGCCACCGACAACAATTGGTTGGGCACGCTGCATGTGCGTGTATGAGGGCATGACGATCTCGCCGTCGCGATCAGCAAGCGATACGAAAGCGCGGAACACCGCATCGAGCTTCTGAAAGCAAGTCTGCAAGGCATCATCCAGCCAAAGCGCGAGGTCCGTCGCCACCTGGTCGTTCCGGCTTCTTCCGGTGTGAAGCTTGCGGCCGGGCTCGCCGACTTTTTCGATCAGCGCGGCTTCGACACACATGTGGACGTCTTCGAGCTCGACCTTGAAGCCGGGCCACTGGCGGCCGTTGGGCCCGAGGGCGTCGATCTCGGCCTTGATCTCGTTGAGCCCGCGTTCGATCTCGGCGAGGTCGTCTGGCGTGATCAGTCCGACGTGCTGGAGCATCCGCGCGTGGGCGATGGAGCCGGCGACGTCGTGGGCGTAGAGCCGCCAGTCGTAGTCGAGCGACGAGACGAACCGCGCGGCCAGCCCGGCCGTGGGGTCTCCCCCGGAAGCTTTGGCGGACGCCCCCTTGTTGTGTTCCCATGGTTTCTGCGACATGGCGGGAGGGTAACGCCACGCGGCATGAAGCGCCGCGATTTATCGCGGGGTGGGGGTGGTGGGTCGTTGAGCGGCGCGATGAATCGCGGCGCTTCGTGGGGAGCGCGGGGGTGAGACGCGGCAAGCCGCGTCGCTAAATGGCGTTTGCGGGGCATGGGTTCGGCGGGGTGTTAGAACGCCGAGCCGAAGAGGTCGCCGTCTTGCCAGTCCTCGTTCTCGTCGGGGTCGGGCAGGTGGCGATGGTGGATGCGGATGACGCGGGCCAGGGCTTGGCCGAGCTCGGGGCCGATGGCGTCGAAGACCTCGATCACGTCCTGCGTGAACGGCTCGGCGTCGCCGCGGAAGAGGACGATCACGGCCAGGGCTTCTTCGTCGGCGTCGCAGGGCAGCGCGACCATGTGGCTGCCCTCGAGCCACGCGGCGTCGCCGCCGAGCCAGTCGGTCAGGGCGGCGTCGGAGGTCAGGTGCACGAGGGTCTCGGCGTCGACGACCTTGGGGGCCATGACGTCGGCGAGGTGCTGGAGGAGCAGGTCGGCCGAGTCGCGTGAGCAGTCGTAGTTGACGTAGCCGGCGAGGCTGAACTCGTCCATTGAGCTGGGCAGGAAGACGGCGGCGTTGGTCGGGCCGGCCTGCTGCATGGTGAACTCGAGCGTGCGGCGGATGATCTGTTCGAGGTCGAGCTCGTCGGCGGTGAGCTGCGCGAAGGCGGCGGCGGCGACGTGGGGCGCGACGGGGCTGGGCGTGGGCAGGCAGACGGGCGTGGCCGCGGGGTTGTCGGGGTCGAACGCCGCGAGGCCGGCGGGGGTGGGCGTGGCGTCGGGGTCGTCGCCGATCGGCTCGATCACGTCGGGCGAGACGGGCGAGGCCGGCTCGGGGTTGGCCTGGTTCTCGGCGACCTGGTGAAGCTGGGTCGCGAGCTCTTGGTAGGCATCGACGAGGTCGTGGCAGAGGACGTCGACCTGGCGTGAGACGTCGAGCCGAGCGTCGTTGAGCTTGTGGCAGAGCTTGCGCAGGCGGGTGACGCGGTCGGCGTGGCGGCGGTCGGCGGACTGCTTGGTGATGGCGTCGCGCAGCCGATCGGCGAACTCGGCGGGGTCTTGCGGCTTGACGATGAAGTCGGTCGCGCCGGCGCGGATGGCGGCGACGGCGGCGTCGACCGAGGGCTTGTGCGTGACGAGCACGGTGTGGGTCGTGCGGCTGTCTCGCTTGAGCTGCTGGGCGAAGTCGAGCCCGGCGTTGTCGGGCAGATCGGAGTCGATCACGGCCAGGTCGACGGCGCCGGTCTCGAGCAGTTCGGCGGCGGCGGCGGGGGAGGCGGCGGCGATGATCTCGGTGCGGTTGGGGTCGGGCGCGGCCGAGGCGACCAGCGTGTGCAGGGCGCGGTCGGGGTCGACCACGAGGACGCGGTACGGGCCGGAGGGGTGGGCGGGGTCGGGTTTCGTGGCGGGTAGCGTCACGGGCGTTGGAACTCCGGGCTCGTCTCGGTCGGGCGAGGTCGTTGCAGCACGCGGGTGGGTCTGTGCGGGTCAGGCGACCTTGCGAACCGGGGGCGTGGGCTCTGCGTCAGGGGCATCGGTCGATTCCCCGGCGTCCTCAAGGGGCAGCACGAGGGTGGCAGTGGTTCCGTGGCCGAGCTGGCTGCGCAAGTCGACACGACCGCCATGAGCGGCAGCGAGCTGCGCGGCGCGGGGCAGGCCCATGCCGACGCGCCGGCCGGCGGGCTTGTTGGAAAAGAACGGGTCGAGCGCGTGGTCGAGCGTGTGCCCGTCCATGCCGTCGCCGTCGTCGATGACCTTGATGAGCAGGTTGTCGCGGCCGGGCTCGACGACGGCCGAGACGGTGATCGCCTTGGCGGGGTTGGACTGCACGGCGTTGTGCAGCAGCTCGGTGACAGCGTCGCGGATCATCTGCGCATCGAGGAAGAACGCGGGCGCGGTTTCTTTGACGTGCAGGTAGATCGGGATGTCGGCGTCGCGTGCGGCGAGGCCGGACTGGACTTCTTTGACCAGGCCGTCGAGCAAGCCGAGCAGGTCGACGGGCTCGCGGTCGGCCTCGGGCGGGTCGGCGAACATCCGCAGGCAGGAGATGAGGTCCGACAGGCGGTGCGCCTCTTTGAAGATCGTCGCGGCGGCGGCCTGGTGCTTGTCGCCGGGCGTGAGCTGCTCGGCGAGGAGCTGCGAGCGGCCGGCGATGACGGCCAGCGGGTTGTTCATCTCGTGCGCGGCGCCGGCGGCCATCTCGCCGAGACGCGTGAGCGATTCGGTGTGCAGCAGGCGGTCCTGCGCTTCGGCGAGCGCGGCGTTGGCGGAGGCGAGTTCTTCGCCGAGCCGGCGGGCACCCTCGTGGCGGTCGGCGGCGGCGAGCGCGGCGGCCCACGTCTGCGTGACCGGCTGGATCTGTTGTGCGGTCGGCGTGTGCTCGCGGTCGTGCAGGAGGATGGCGACCGCGCCCCATCCGGCGGACAGCGGCATGAGGCGGACCTTGCGCAGGTCGTTCGCGGCGACGAGGTAGTCGCTGACCCACGGCAGCAGGCCCATGAGGTCCATGCTCAGCGAGCCGGAGGCGTCGAGCTGCTCGATGCGCGGCGCGTGCGGCGGGGCCTCGGCGACCTGGGCGTGGATCGGGCTGCCGTCGGCGTCGTACTGCGCGATGAGCCACGTGTCGCGGCCCTGGTGGTTGGGCCCGCCGGGGTGCAGCAGCGCGGTGAAGCCAGGGCCGAGGAGCTGGATCGACGACGCGGCGATGGCGTCGAGGACGTCCTGCGTGGATCGGTCCGGCTGGGCGGCGGCGTGGAACGAGCCGATCGCTTCGAGCACGCGCCCCTGCACGGCGGCGGTGCGGGAGCGCAGGTCGAGCGCTTGGTTGAGCCGGCCGAGCGCGACGTTCGCGCGCTGGATCGACTGGAGAAAGAGGTCTTTGCTGGGCACGTCGCCGAGGCCCAGGCCCTTGGCGCGGGCTTCGACGGCGTCGTGCAGGCCGGCGACGGCGGCGTCGAGGACGGACGGCGGGAGGTCGAGCTTGCGGAGCAGCTTGTCGGGGTCCGGCCGGGTGGTGTGGTTGCCGGAGTAGCCGAGGTGCTGGGCGCGGACGAGGCAGTCGGCGAGCTGGACGAGGCCGACGAGGCGACGGTGCGGGAGGTTCGGCAGCGTGTCGTAGGGCGCGCCGTGGAGCCAGCAGGTGTCCTGCATGGCGTGCGGCAGGCCCCAATGCTCGGCGACGCGTTTGCCGGCGGTGTGGTGGTCGAGACCGATGACGCGTTTCTCGAACTCGGCGATGTTGGCCTGGTTGAGTTCGGTGAGCTCGACGACCTTGCCGTAGGACTTGGGCAGGACGTGATCGAGCGCGAGCTTGCCGATGTCGTGGAGCAGGCCGCAGACGAAGGCTTCGTCGGCGTTGAGGTCGGGCTGCTTGGCCTGGCGGGCGATGCCCTCGGCAAGGCATGCGACGGCGAGCGCGTGGGTCCAGAGCTCGGCGCGGTCGAGGCGGCGGGCGTCTTCGTCGAACGGCTCGGCCTGGGGGTGTTGGCGGGTGGCGGCGTCGTGCGGAGCGGGCTGACGGTCCTTGCGGCGGTCGGGCTTGAACAGCTCGTAGACCTGCACGCTGAGGACGGCGTTGCGGATGGTCGAGAAGCCGAGCAGCACCACAGCACGCTCAACAGTCAACACGTCGTGGCGGACGCCGCGGTCGGCGGTCTTGCACAGCGCGAGCACCTTGGCGGTGAGCGCCGGGTCGGCCTCGATGAGCCGGACGACCTGCTGGGCCGTCGAGTCTTCGTCGGCCGTGAGCTGGAGCAGGCGCGTGGCGACCGCGGGCAGCGTGGGCAGCGCCTCGATCTGCCGGAGGATCAGCTCGACGCGTCTTGGCTTGGTGAGCTCGGTCGGCATCGTGAGGCCTGGGGGCGGAGTCGGGAACAACACAAGCCCCGGGCGGAACGACACGCCCCGGGCGTCACGCGTGGCCGCCGGGTCAGGCGGTCAGCAGCGTTTCGATCCGCTTGAGCAGGTGGTCGACGTTGAACGGCTTCTTGATGAACTCGTCGGCGCCGCAGCGGAGCAGGTCGTCGACCTCTTCGCGGTTGACCACGCCAGAGACGACGATGATGCGCGTGTTGGCGAGCTCGCCGTTCTGGCGGATGGTTTCGCAGACGCGGTTGCCGTTGATGTCGGGGAGCATGTAGTCCAGCACGATGAGGTGCGGGCGGAACTGCTCGGTGACCAGGCCGGCGTCGTAGCCGGTGGCAGCGGTGCGGACCTCGTAGCGGTCGTCGTCCGAGAGGATGTCTCGGAAGAGCTCGCGGATTTCGGGGTCGTCGTCGACGACGAGGATGCGCGACTTGCCGCCCTCGAGGTTCTCGACGGGGATGCCGTTATCGCGCATGAACTTGATCAACTCGTCGCGCGGGATGCGGCGGAAACGCGAGCCGGGGACGCGGAACCCGCCGAGGCGGCCGGCGTCGAAGCAGCGGATAATCGTCTGCTGGGAGACCTTGCAGACCTCGGCGGCCTCGCCGGTGGTGAAGACCTGCTTGGAAAGCAGATCGGACGTGGCGGACGCGGAGGCGTCTTGCGACGAGGGTTCGGGGTGGCCGTTGTCGGACATGCCGGGCTCCGGGTTTGGATCGCGGGGCGCGGCCCGTCTTTGGACCATCGCTGCCATGACATCGGAGGGGCGCGGCGTCCACTTGGGAGGCTGGGCAACCGGTGCGGGTGCTGCGGGTGAGGCAGGGTCGTCTGTGCGGGTTGTGCGGGGGATTGGGGGAGTGGCCAGTGACTAGTGGCCAGTGGCCAGTGGCCAGTGGCCAGATATAGAACAGCCACGGCGTGGGACCCCACTGGCCACTGATCACTGGCCACTAAGCACTTCGTACGTATCGATCGGCCCCTGCTCAAAAAAGATCGAGAGGATCGCGGCGGCGGCGAGCGCGTCGCGGCGGGCCTTTTTCTGCTCGTGGGTCAGGCCGGTCAGCGACATCTGCCCGTCGGCGACCTCGCTGGTCAGCCGTTCGTCGGCCATGTGCACGCGCTTGCCGAACCGGGTGGCGAGCGACTCGGCGAACGCCCGGCATTTCTTGCAGTTCGGCCCTTCTCGGCCGCCGCCCAATAACGGCAGGCCGACGACCAACTCATCGGGCGACTCGTCGTCGATCGCCTTGGCGAGTTGGCGCAGCCGCTCGTCGGGGGAGCGTGTGTCGATGGTGAACCAGGGCGAGGCGATCTTCGTGGCGTCGTCGCCGAGCGCGAGGCCGGTGCGCTTGTCGCCAAGGTCGATGCAGAGGTAACGGGTCATGCTGGGGTCAGACGTAGTCGTCGCCGAGTTGTTCGCGGACCTCGGCGTGGAGCTTCTTGATGTCCTGGGCCTTGTCTTTGTGGCAGACCATGGTGGCCTGCTCGGTGTGGATCACGATCAGGTCCGCGCAGCCGAGCACGGTGACGGCGTGGTCGGGGTCATCAGACGCGACGAGGTTGTTCGCGGCGTCGATCAGCACGGCCTTGCCGGCCGACACGGCGTTGCCCGCGGCGTCGGGGTCGAGCGTCTCGGCAAACGCCGGCCACGAGCCAACGTCCAGCCAGGTCAGGTCCATCGGCACGGCGGCGACGGTGAAGGCCTCGTCCGCCGAGGCCGGCTCCATGACGGCGAAGTCGACGCTGATCTTCTTGAGGTCCGGGAACACCGAGCCGAGCACCTCGTCCTGGTCGGCCGTGCCCCACGCCTTGGCGATGCGCTGCAGGCCGGCGTGGTTCTCGGGGGCGAACTTGCCGCAGCACGCGGAGAGCGTCGACGCCTTCCAGACGAACATTCCCGAATTCCAAAGATACTTCTCGGGCCCGGCGTCGAGGTAGGCCTGCGCGGTGTCGGCATCGGGCTTTTCTTTGAACTGATCGACGACGCGCCCGTGCCCGCCGATCGGCTCGCCGAGCTGGAGGTAGCCAAAGCCCGTCGCGGCGTGGGTCGGCTGCACGCCGAAGGTCACGAGCGTGGGCTCGTCGCGCTCGGCCAGCTCGAAGCCCTGCGTGACGATCTTCTGGAACTTGTCGACCGGCTCGATCAGATGATCGGCGGTGAACACGGCGATCACGGCGTCCGGGTCGGCGTGGGCGATCGCGTGGGCGGCCAGCGCGACGGCGTTGAGCGTATCGCGGCCGGTGGGCTCGGCGATGAAGCGGTCGGGCGCGAGGCGGGGCAGCTTGTCGAGCATGACGTCGCGCGTCGACTCGCCGGCACAGACGTGAATGCGCTCGTCGGGCACGAGGCCTTCGAGGCGGTCCATCGCGATCTGCAGCAGCGACCGGCCGCCGATGAAGGGGATGAGCTGCTTGGGCAGAGACTTGACGGACATCGGCCAGAGCCGAGTGCCCGAGCCGCCGGCGATGATGAGGGCGTGTCGCATGGGAGTTGGGTGGTTTGGTGATTTAGCGATTTGGTGATTTGGTGATTTGGTGATTTGGTGATTTGGTGATTTGGTGATTTGGGGAATCGAGTCGGAACAACGAACGACGCCCGCACACTCCGATTTCCTGTTTTTCTTATTTTCAGCTTTTCTTTTTTCTGCCCGTCTACTGCGTCCGGAAAAACGTGTTGTAGAGCGTCATCACCGCGGCCGCGCGGACGGTCTGATGAAGGTGTTCGGGTGTCGCGCCGAGCTGCAGCGCCTGCTCGCGGTGGTACCTCGTGCACTTTGGGCACGACATCGCCGACGACACGGCCATGCAGATCAGCTCGACGAGCATCGGCTCCAGCCGATCGGGCTGCGTGATCGCCGAGTGCGGCAGGCCCGAGTCGGCCGGCAGACCATCGGCCTCGCCGACCAGATCGCGGTGGCGGTGGTAGTAGTTCAGCATCGCGCACTCGGCGGCGATCGCGAGGATGTCGGACACTTCCGCCTCCGACCAGCCGACCTTCATCGCCCTCTTGCTGTGGGCGCGGACGCAGTGGACGCAGTTGTTCGCCGAGCTCACGGCCAGGCGGATGGCTTCGATCTGCTTCTCGTCGAGCGGGCCGTCGGCGAACTCGGCGGCGACCCGCGTCGAGGCGTCGTACACATCGCGCATCGCGGCGGGCGAGCGGCCGAACATCTTCAGCTCGACCGACGGGTCGCCGCCGTCGCGGGTCTTGATGTGGTCCCAGATGAGCTTCGCGGCGGGCTCAGCGGCGTCGTATTCGATCGGCGGAAGCAGCGGCATGCCGACAGCGTAGCCGCCAGCCGCAATGGGCCAATTTCATGGCCGGCCGCGGTGGCGATCTATACTGGTTCCCCAGGGCAATGCCGCCCTCACACCGGGAGTCCCACCGATGCTTCAGATGCAGTCCAGCAACCCCGCCCTCAACGAGGGCCACTTCGGCCACCTCGCCCGCGACCTCGCGCGTGAGCAGCAGCAAGAGCAGTACGAGGTCATGACCGTCGCCGGCACCGTCAACAAAACGGCGATGGCCCTGGTCGTGTGCATCGTCTCGGCCGGGTTCGTGTGGTTCCAGTTCTTCAACGCCGGCATGGGCGCAGCCATCCCCTGGATGATCGGCGGCGCACTCGTCGGGCTGGTGCTCGGGCTGGCCACGGCCTTCGTGCCGAAGATCGCGCCGTTCACCACGCTGCCCTACGCGGCGGCCGAGGGGTTCTTCCTCGGCGGCGTCTCGGCGGTCGTCGAGTCGCAGATCACGGCGCAGGGCGCGCCCGGTGGGATCGCCATCCAGGCCTTCGCCTGCACGATGGGCGTGTTCGCCGTGATGCTCACGCTGTTCCTCACGCGCATCATCAAAGTGACCGAGAAGCTGCGGGCCGGGATCGTCGCGGCCGTCGGCGGCGTGATGATCTTTTACGTCGTCGCGATCGTCGGCCAGCTCTTCGGGTGGACCGGCGCGTCGCAGTTCCTCGACTTCCAAAACGGCGGCCTGCTGTCGATCGGCATCTCGGTCGTCATCGTCGCCATCGCCTCGTTCAGCCTGCTGCTCGACTTCGACATGATCGAGAAGGGCGTGCAGATGCAGGCCCCCAAGAAGATGGAGTGGTACGGCGCGTTCGGCCTGATGGTCACGCTCGTCTGGCTCTACCTCGAAATCCTCCGCCTGCTCGCCAAGCTCCGCTCGCGCTAGCACGGCGTTGAAAATCCATATCACCCCGAGGCGGCCTTACACGGGCCGCCTTTTTTTGTTGCGTGTCAACTCGCGTACGTCGGGTGCCACACCTTGACCCGACCAGCGAGAGGGCAAGGTGTGCGAACGCCTCCTGTGCCATCGCACACCTTGCCGCGGGGCGGTCAAGGTGTACCACCCGCGCCACCGCGCACCCATCACGGCTACGCTCTCCCTCCCGCCATCCACACGGCCTCCACCCCATCGCGCCCCGGCCGAGCCCGCCCCGCCCATGCGTCCGCTGTCTTTCCAGTTCTTCGCCAACTTCGCGGTCCTCGGCTGCGTCCTGCCCTACCTCACGGTCTACCTCGTCGAGGGCCGCGGCATGACCGAGACGCAGGCCGGCCTGCTCTACGGCGTGCACGGCCTGTCCGTTCTGGTCACGCCCGTCCTGCTCACGCTCTTCGCCGACACCCGCCTGACCAACCGCAAGCTGCTGGCCGGCTGCTTCGCCGTCGCCGCCGTCGGGCTCGCGGGCATGCTGCTGGGCCCGGGCATCGCCGCGATCGTCGCCGGCTACTTCGTCTTCCGCTTCGCCTTCTCGCCGATCATGAGCCTCGAGGACGGCCTCGCCTTCGCCGAGCAGCACGCCGACACCCAGGCCGGCCGCACGCCCCGCCCCTACCAGGCCACCCGCGTCTGGGGGACCTATGGCTTCCTCGGCGGGACCGCCGCCATCTACGCCCTGCTGCACTTCGGCTGGCCCATCGGCGTCGCCATCGGCTCGGCCACCGTGTGGTGCGTGCTCGGCGTCCTCAACGCCACGCGCCTCCCCGCCTTCCCCGAAGCCAAGGCCGAGGTCCGCCGACCCGACGCCCGCCTGCCCACGACCGACGCCCTCCGCCGCCTCACCCGCCCGCGCCTGCTCGGCTTCTGCGCCGCGATGCTGCTGCTGTTCTTTGCCGCCTCGTCCTACTACGCCTTCTACCCGCTGTGGATGGTGCAGACCGTTGACATCGACGAGCAGTGGATCGGCCCGATCATCGCCATCGGCGTCGTGCTCGAGATCGCGCCCATCCTCGGTTTCGGCTGGCTGGCGCGGCGCGTCGGCCTGCGCCGCCTCATCCTCCTCAGCGTCGCCTGCATGTGCGTCCGCTTCCTGTGGATCGCCGCCGACGCGTCGGTCTTCACCGCCATCGCCAACCAGACCCTGCACGGCATGATGGTCCTGCTCGTCCACGTCATCCCGCCGGTCTACCTCAACCACCACGCCGAGCCGCGCTACCGCAGCTCGATCCAGGGCGTTTACAGCATGGGCGTGATCGGCGTGGGCCAGCTCGTCGGCCCCGCGATCGCCGGCGTGATCGCCAGCGAGTCGCTGCCCTGGGTCTTCGTCTACGCCGCCGGGCTGTGCGTCGCCGCCGGCGTGCTGATGTTCCTCAGCGTCGACCGCCAAGGCGACCGCACGATCGCGGACTGACGCGCATCAAACGCGGAAACCAAAAACCCAAAGCTGCATTGCAACGCAATGCAGTAGCTGGTTGTGGGGCACTGCATTGCGCTGCAATGCAGCTTCAACGCCGCTCGGGTGCGAACCCGTTCTCACGCCGCCGCGGGAGGCTCGGCCACGCCGGGCACCGGCGGCACGTCCAAATCTTCAGACGTGTCGTACGCCATGTCCCGCGCCAGCTCCAAGTACTCGCCAGCCACCTCGGGCATCGGGTACACCCGACGCAACGCCGCGCGGAGCTCATCGTCGTCCGCCACGCGGAAGTACGCCACCTGCTCGAGGTGCTGGGCCGCAAACGTCACCGCCCGCGCCAGCCGCCGGCTCGACGCCGCGATCAACACGTCCCCCGCCTCGTCCACCTCCACCGGCAACATCTCGAACTGCCACGCCTGGCGCCGGTTGATCTTGTCCAGCGCCTCGTCGCTCGGCGTCACGCCCGCCAGCGAGAACACCCCCGTCAGCCGGCGGTACTGCTCGACCCACGCGTCCTCGATCGCCGACACCGTCACGTCGAACATCCGCTCGGCCAGCACGCCAAACGGCAGCCGACGCGACTTCTGCGCCTGCACCACCTCAAACACCTGCTGCTCGGTCAGCACCCCGTGCGTGACCAGGATCTCACCAATACGAAGCGACTCAGACACGGCAACTTCTCCAACCGGGTCGCCGCCCCGTGCGACGTCCCTGCCCCACCCATCGTCGCTCCGTCGTCTCACCATCACCCCGCACGCCCCGCGCCCGCTGCGCCAGCCAAAACGCCCACGCCCACCACGCACCATCGCCCCAGCCCGCCGCAAAAACATCCACCCCACGCGTTTCCCGCACGCGCTACTCAAGTCGCCCCACCTTGCGCAATCGGCTTACTCCGAAGGGTCCAGCGCCTCGATCGTCTCCAGCTGCACCACGTTCAGCTTCAGCACCGGGTCATAACGCGTCGGACCCAGCACCCCCACGATCCGCCCGAGCATCGCCCGCGAGTCGCCGATCAGCCCCGGCTTCACGTACGCCACCGTCCGCCCGGACGACGGCTCAACCAGCCGGAACATCAAAGGCAGGCTCGCGCCGTTGTACACCGACGACGCCAAAAGACGACCCACCGCGTCGTAGTCCGTCGCGCTCCGCGACCCGCTCGCCGGCGGCGGCATCTCCCCCAACCCACGCCGCGCCGACACCACCCCGCGAAGCACCTCCGCCACCCGCCGATTCTGCTCCAACACCGCAAGGCGGAAGTCCCGCAGGTCCTGGTCGGCCTCCGACAACCCGCCGGGCCCGACCTCCAGGTACGCCTCGATCATCTCGTCCAGCGGCTGTTCTTCCACCGGCAGGTCGAACTTCGGCAGCTGCTCCAGCTCCACCGCGCGCAGCGCCGCCGACTCCGCCGACGTCTCCACCGCAGCCTGCGCCACCGGCGCGTCAGCAGCGGGCTCTGCGTCGTCCATCGAGGTCGCCGCGTCGGCCGCCATCACTTCCGCAACCGGCTCCGGCTCGGCCGGCGCGATCACCACCACGTCCGTGTCCGGCTCGATCACCACCACCGTCGGCGTCGGCTCCACCACCCCGGGCTCGGCCGTCTGGCCGTTGCCCACGAACCCGCCCGTGTCGGCCTCAACCGACTCGCCCGGCGCATCCCCCGCGGGCACCATCTGCGACGGATCGATCGCCGTCAGGTCCAACGACCCGCCGTCCAATGGCACCTCCCGCGCGATCGCCACTTGCTCATCCGACGAAGACGCCTCCGGCGTCGCCACCGCGACCCGCGCCGCCGAACCGGACTCCGACTCGATCGCCGCCGCCACCAGCGCCGCCTCGGCGTGCACGTCGCGCGCCGGCGCCTCGGCCGGGCTCATCGCCTCCACCTGCTCCGCACGACGCACCGAGCCCGGCGGCAGATAAACCGACGCGCCCGTCGGCGGAACGATCTTGTAAAAGCTGCCGTCCTCACCCACGATCCGCACCACGTCGCCGATGTTCAGCGACATCTGCTTGCGATAGCTCGGCCCCGCGCCCTCGATCGACGCCGCACGCACGCCCGACCCGTCCTGATTCACCCGGCCCCGGCTGCCGTCGCCTTCCGCGTCCACCATCGCCTTGCTGATGAAGCTGAACACCCCCTCGGGCGCGTCCACACGGTTCCACCCGTAATACACCTCGCGCACCGTCACCCGCGTGCCCGGCTCCAGGCTGCCCACCAGGTAATACGCCGGCCCCGCGCCCGCACGCACCTGCGTCGTCTCCCCCACCACCACCGCGTCGAACGGCACCTCCTGCGCCGAAACCCCGCCCGCCACGCAGGCAAACGCCAGGCACGCCAAAGCAAGCCAACCCGTCCGTACCACTCGAGCGCCCTGATCGCTGTGCATCGCTCATCTCCGTCGTGTTGCGCGGTCCTTTACCGACGCGCGACGGTATGGCCAGCCCACTCAAGCGTCAAGCACGCCCACCACCCATCCCCACCCCCTCCAACCAACAACCCGCCACACGCCCTCACGCACGCGGCGGCAGGCCCGGCAGAGCATCCAGACGACGCGCGGCCGACGCCACCTCGTCCGCCAGCTCGCTCAGCTCTTCGATCGCCGTCCGCAGCCGCGCCGCCTCGGCCGACGCGTCCGCGTGCACCGCTTCCGCCTCGTCCCGAGCCGTCTCCGCCGCCCGGCAGATCGTCCGGCAGCCGTGCTGACGCGACGAACGCGCCACCTCGGCCAGCAGCTCGTCCGCCGCCGCCAGGTCCGCACGCTCGATCGCCTCGTTCAAAGACGCCAGCCGATCGCTCAGCCGACCCAGATATCGCTCCATCACCCGCGCCGCCGGCGACGTCCCCAGCGGTCGATGGCTCAGCCCCGCGCCGCCGCTGGTCAACCCCGACGGGCCCGACCACGCCCCGTCGGCCGATCGGCCCGAAGCCCCGGCCATCGCCCCACGCACCACGCCCAGCACCGCCCGCGTGTCCATCTCTTCGGGTCCGCCGTCGCTCAATCGCGCCAGCACCCCGTGCGTCTCGGTTCGGTCGTGTGTCAGCGTGGCAACCATCTGGCTTCTCTCCGTGGCGACCCGCACAGGCCGCGGGGGGCATCACAGACCGGCGTATCGGCCCCGGGCATCGCAGAGTTGAGCCTTATCGGGCAGCCGCGTTATCGGATGTTCCAGTCGTCCCGATCACGCCGATCGCACCGCCCGTCACGCCCCGCCAAGCCCATCGAAGCCGACCGAACCCCACCGAAGCCCACGGCTTCCAGCCGTGGGACACCCCCGCCCACCTTCACGCCACCCCCCGCCAACCTCACTCCCCCCACGCCGGCCCATCCCGCGGGTCCCAGCCACCCACCCGCCACGCCACCGCCACCTCCCACGACCCGTCCGCCCCAAACCCCCGCCCGCCCGACCGCGGCCGCACCAGATCAATGCACAACACCCCATCCACCACCCGGCCCGCCGGCGCGAACACGTGCTCCACGTTGTCCACCTTGCTTCGGCTCAAACCCAACACCGCCGACGGCCCGCCCGCCCCCTCCGCCGGCTCCACGCTCGCCAGCAAATCAAAATCCGCAAGCCCCTCCCGCGGCAGCCACGCCCCCTCCATCGCCGTCGCCACCCGCCGGTGCCACACCGCCACCACCGACACCGGCCCCTCACCCGCCTCCACCGCCACCCGCCACCGCGCATGACCGCCCGGCTCCAGCGACCCGAACCACCACCCAAATCGCCCCGCCTGACCCGACGCCTCACCCGCCCGCGCGCCCCCCTCGCCCAACGCCGGCAGGGTCGCCCCGCCCTCCAAAATCCGCAGCGCGTTGTCCAGGTGCGCGACCCCCGCCCCCAAGTGCTCGTCCAACGGCCGCCCGTCCTGCGGCGACCACCCCCACGGCTTGCTCGCCCCCGCCAGCAACAACGCCTTCACCACCTCGGCCTGCGTCCCCTCGCCCATCCCCGAACCCCGCGCCGCCTCCAGCAGCCGCGCCACCACCGCCGCCACCTGAGGCGTGGCAAAACTTGTCAGCCCCGTCGCCCCCACCACGTCCGGCTTGCACCGCCCCGGCCACGCGCCCCCCGTGTACCCCCCCGAGCTCGCCCCGCTCCCCGACGCCGTCCCCACCGCGATCCCGTTGAACGACGACGCCAACAACGCCGGCACCGCCGTCTCCCGACCATTCATCACCCCCATCACCACCAGCCGGTCGTCGCGGTCCACCAGCGCGTCCAGCCGCAGCAGCATCTCCTCGGCCAGCCGATGCTCCGGCGCGACCCACGAGTGCGTGTGCACGTCCGCCGACCCCGCCATCGGCCAAGACAGCGTCCCCGTCCGCAGCACCCCCGCCAGATACCCCTGCGACGTGTACACGTCCACGTCCTCCACCCCCGGCGCCAGCCCGCCCCGCCCGTACACCGTCGCCGCCGTCCGATGCGCATGGCCCGACACCGCGCCCTCCCCCGACTGCGGGTGGAACCTCACCCCCGCAAAACCCCTCGCCGAACGGTTCGGCAGGTACTTGCCCGCCAGACCCTCCACGTGCGCAAACCGCACGCCCGACCCGTCCGGCAACGCCTCGCCCAGCCGATCCCGCGCCGCGTCGATCCCCAGCAACTCCGACCGGCTCGCCTTCCGCGGCGCCGCCTCGCCGTCCTCACCCGCCGGCCCACCACCGTCGGTCCCGTCGGCCGTCAGCAGCGTCCGCACCTCGCGCTCCGCCGCCGGCACCCACGTCGGCCCGACACGCCACGCCACCCCGACCACGATCGCCGCCATCCCCGCGCTCACCAGCCACCCCGGCACGCGCCACCGCCGACGCACCCCCTGCCCCACCCCCAGCCCCGCCCCGTCGCCCTCGCGTCTTGCTTGCGTCACGCCTGCTCCCCTGCGTTAAGTCCGACCGACCGACCGACGATACCGCTCGTAACGGTCGCACCGGTGATGACGATCCAAGCCCACCCCCAGTTCGATCCCGCCCTGCACCACGCGGTCGCCGCGTTCCTCCGACGCGTCGCCGTCGCCGACGATCCCCGCACGCCCGATAACCCGCCCACCGCCACCCTCGAGCACGACCCTCGCTGGCTACGCGTCCTCAAGCTCGGCCTCGGCCACAAACCCACGCTCCTCACATCGACCGGCCCCGCCGGCCACATCACCGGCATCCTCCCCCTCGCCCACGTCCGCTCCCCCCTCTTCGGCTCCTTCCTCGTCTCCCTGCCCTACCTCAACCGTGCCGGCGTCCTCGCCCCCGACCCCGCCGACCGCGCCGCACTCATCACCGCCGCCCACGACCTCGCCCAGGACCTCCGCGTCGACCACCTCGAGCTCCGCACCGACGGCCACACCCCCCCCGACCACCCCGCGCTCACCGAAGTCCGCCGCCAGAAGGTCGTCATGCTCCTCG
>JBCCQE010000018.1:0-54218 GCA_039024495.1 Planctomycetota bacterium
ACTTGCTCAATCACAAGATTATTACCGCTTGTCAACACATACAAGGTTGAGTAACCGGCTGGGACAACAGCATTTCCTTGTGGAATACCTGTCAGCGTAGGCCTCGGCCGTCATCCCCCACTCCGCCGACGCCATGACCTGGGCGATCACCGACCACGGCTTCCGCATGACCCTCTCGCCCCGCGTGCCCGACTTCGTCCGCCAACGCCTCGCCGCGTTCCTCACGCCCTGGCTCGCCCGCCACAAGCTCACCCCGCAAGACATCGCCGCGTGGGCCGTCCACCCCGGCGGCCCCCAAGTCCTCGCCGCCGCACGCGAAGCGCTCGCGCTCCCCGACGCCGCCACCCAAGCCTCGGCCCACACCCTCCGCCACCTCGGCAACATGTCGTCCCCCACCGTGCTGTTCATCCTCGATCGCCTCACTCAATCCGCGCCCGACTCAGCCGACGCGCCCAACCCGCCCCAAGGCCCGATCGTCGCCCTCGCCTTCGGCCCCGGCCTGACCATCGAAGCCGCACTCCTCGAACCCCACCCCGCACCGCCGCACCCCAACCGCTGACCGCACCCCATGCATTGCTAAGATGCACATGACGCGGGCGTAGCTCAATTGGCAGAGCGTCAGCCTTCCAAGCTACTGGGCACGCGCACAACCACAGAGGCTGAAACGACTTCCCGTGAGGCGTTTGTCGACGACAGCAGCACTGACAGCAACGGAGGCGGTGCTGCTGCTTGCGACGTCTCGCGGGCCGTTGCGCAGCTCGCCGAACTCGTGGGCCTATGGTTCGAGCTGAGTGCGCAGCAACGCGATGCCCTGCATCGCGAGGCACATTCCGCGCTGTTGCCATGACCTCAGAACTTGGTCGGCACCGAGAGAACTTCGCTGGTGCTCAAGTATGGACAGAAACGCAGGTCAGGTTGGTGCGCCGGCGATCTAGAGCGTTTTGCGTGATGTTTTGCCATGATCGATGCGGCCGCCGGGTGGCCCGAGGCTTCAGCCTCGGGTTGAACGCCGCATGAGATGCTTTGCTTTGCCTCCCGACCCTGAAGGGTCGGTCCACCCGGCCATCGTTGCGCTCATGGCAGATATCGACGCAAAGGGCTCTAAGGCGGAACATGCCGAGAGCAAGCTCAACAGATCGGATCTGATTTTCGGGCCGGTGCAGATGGTAGCTCAGGCGTCCCAACGCCTGTAAGTGCTGCCGATTCCTGCCTCCGTTGACCAACGGAGTATGGCCGCGCGGCGGCCGTCAACCCGCGAATTCGATCTCCTTGTGCAGCTCGCTGAGGCGTCGGGCAAAGTGGTGGGCGAGGGTGGCTTCGTGGGTGTCGGGGTGCTAGGTCTGAACCTGCTTCAAGGCTTAGCCGAGATCCGGTTCGGTGAGGACCGAGCCGAAGGTGCAGTGGAGGATCTGGCGGCCCGGGGCGGTGAAGCCCTCGCCCTCGGGGACGGTGTCCCACGTCTGCAGGTAGACGGCCTCCATCGCGGAGGCGTCGGGCAGTTCGGCCGGGGGGCGACGCCCTCGAGCGTGGCCGAGACGTGGTAGGTGGCCTTGTCGGTGCCGTCGGCGTTCATCTCGAGACCCACGCTTCTCGCTCTGGATCGTGGTGCGGGTGCCAACGCCGGATATGTGTTGACTACTCTGTGGAGCACGTCACTGAGGAGTAGACTTCAGTCCCTAGTTGATGGACAGTCGGCGACTGCTTAGATGCTCGACCCAGTTGAAGATGTGAGCGACGTCTGTGCTTGCATCCATCCATGCCGGGATAGTTTCATCTCCGTCGCCCGACGCTTACGCCTCGGCGCTCGAGCAAGCTGCCTTCCGCGAGGTACAGATTGGTCCAGGCCAGCCGGTGATTGATCACGGATTCAACTTCTGCGATCTCGGCGACGAGAAGCTCGCTTTGCGCCAATGCGACCAGAAGCCCCGTGCTCGCACCGACCTCAAACCGCTCGCGTTCCGCTTCAAGCGTTGCTTCGCGGAGCAGGCGCGTTGCGGCACTGGCGTCGATCTGTCGGCGAGCCCGCTCGACCTCATTGACGGCAAGCTGGACGTCCAATGTGATGAGCTGACGCAGGTTGCTGACTGCGGCCGCGGCTTGATCGCGATTCGCCCGGGCCAGTGCGTCGGCGCCACGGTCGGCGCGGTCGCCGATCGCGCCCCGCAGAGATAACCCGGCGGCCACGTCATAGGCCTCTCCGTCGACATTGTCGAAGGACCGCGGGAACGTGTCAGCAAAGCCGCTCTTGCCGAGGGTTACGAAGACGTCGAGGCGTGGAAGCAGCCCATTGCGGGTCACGACGGTCTCCAACCGGTTCTGATCCAGCCGGACCGTCGCCTCATTGAGGTCGGCACGCATGACCATGGCCAGTCGCAGCCGCTCACCGACCTCGCCGATCGGCTCGGCCTCCATGCGGGGGTCGCTGATTGCGTCGATCCTTTGGTTCGAGTCTTCGAGGGTTTCGCTCGAATTCAGCAACCGGCGTAGCCGGAGCCGGGCTGCCCGCAGCTCGGACCTGGCGTCGATCAACTGCTGCTCGCGTAGCGCCACCTCGGCATCCACGGCGACGCCCTGCGTCTCGGCCAGCAACCCTACCTCGATCCGCTGGCGCGTCTCGTCGGCCTGCCGGCGAGCGACCTCAAGCGACCGCTCGAAGATCGCAATCCGCTCTTCGGCCAGGGTGTAGAGCCAGTAGGAAGTCTCTACCTCAGCAAGCAATACCTCAACGAACCGTCGCAGCTCGTATCGGGACGCCAGCACGCCCAACTCGGCCTGACGAACGGCAGCCAGGTTCACCGCCGGCCCAAAACCCTGCAGAAGGGATTGCGTCAAGGTCAGGCCCAGCCTCGCCTGCTGCAGCTCGGGTGAACGCGTCGAACTGTTTCGCGTCTGCTCGACGACCCCTTCGAGTTCGGTGCCCGTCGGCAGTCGCTGTCGCAGGCCGGCTCCGGTGCTTGCGTTATCGCCAACAACGCTGAAGCTCTCGCCCGTTCCGCGATCCGTCTCGATCGCTTCCTCTTGGCGAAACGTGAACTCGCCGAACACCTCGGGGTCGTACACGCCTCGCTCAATCAACTCGAACGCTCCGGCGATCGCCGGCCCGAACTGACGCACACTCAAGTCGCGATTTCGCCGCAGAGCTAAGACCGCCGCTTGCTCGATCGAGAGCTCGATCGGCGCGCCACTGCCAACCTCCGCGAACGGGTCGTAAGCCGCATCGGCTTTCAGGGCCTCGGGCGCTTCGGCGATCCAGTCTTCGCGCTGTTCCGCACGCTGAGGCCATTGCTCTTCGAACACCCGCCACCGATCCACTGGCGTGCAACCGAGGATGAACCCCGCCGACACCCCAGCCAGACTCCAGAAGCGCACTCGCTCGATCACGCGGCTGTCTCGGTCGGTGTAGTACTGGGTTCTGTCGGAGAGTCGTGATCGTGCACGAGCGTGTAGACCACCGGGATGAGCACGAGCGTGATTAGCGTCGATGCCGTCAAGCCGCCGATGACCGCACGGGCGAGCGGTGCTTGCCCGTCCGCCCCTTCCCCTAGGCCCAAAGCCAGAGGTGTCAGCCCGAGGATCGTCGTCAACGTGGTCATCAGGATGGGCCTGAGCCTTCTTCGGCCAGCCTCGGCGACGGCCCGGCGCGGCCCTACGTCCCCCCGCGACAGCCGTCCGGCCTGATCGACCAAGAGGATCGCGTTGTTGACGACGATCCCGCCGAGCATGATGCAGCCGATGTACGACTGGACGTTCAGTGTCGTGTTTGTGGCCCAGAGGGTCGTCAACACGCCCACCGTCGCCATCGGAACCGAGAGCATCACGATCAGCGGGTCACGCAGCGATTCGTATTGACAGGCCAGGACCATGAACACCAACGCCACCGCGAGGCCCAGACTGACCATGAGCTCGCGTGTCGATTTCTGCTGCTCCTCGTACGCCCCCGTTAACGCAAGCTCGTAACCCGCCGGACGTGCCAGCTCCTTCAGGCCCAGGGTGACGTCTTCGGCCACAGAGCCCAGGTCCCGGCCCGCCACGTTGCCGTGCACCTCGACCGTTCGCTGCTCGTCTTTCCGTCGGATCACCCGAGGTCCGAGCCCGGGCTGAGTGTCCACAAGGTTCCGTAGCGCGACGTCTTCACCCCGCGGCGTCCTCAAAGTCAGGTCCAGAATCTCCTCCATAGCCAGCCGATGAGCGTCTTTGAGCTGCAGCAGCATGCCGTAGGAATGACCGGCCGCTCGATACTCCCCCGCGCGTCGGCCCGCGACCGCCGCCTCGATCGACTCGGTGACGTCCCGCACGGTAAGCCCCACGTCCGCCGCCTTGCCCCGATCGACACGCACGATCATCTGAGGCTGGCCAGGGTCCTGAGCCACACGCACGTCCGTCACGCCCGCCACACCGCGCAGAATGTCCGCCACCCTCGGAGCCAGCGCATCGAGGACGTCGAGCTCCGGGCCCCGCACCTCGACGGTAATCCCCTGCGGCGTTCGCAGGACGCGTTCAAGCAGGAACTGACCCTGCGGGGCCTGCGCCCGGGTCTTCATCCCAGGCACCCTTGCCTCGATCGCATCGCGCAGCTCATTGGCGATCTCGACGTTCGACCGGGCTCGCTCCATCACCGGCTTGAGCGTAATCAGGATGTCCCCCCGGGAAGCCGAACCAGGACTCGCAGCGCCTCCACCCACCGTGGTCACCCAAGCCCGCTTGTCCTCACCGACCACGTCGAGCAACAACGCCTCGATCAATCTGGTCTGACGATCCACGAGATCGAGCCGCGTCCCCACCTCCATCTCGCCGCTGACCCGCACCTCCCCTTCATCGCTTGGCGGCATGAATTCGCTACCGATCAGAGGAAGCATCAAGAGCGACACGCCAAGCAGCACGACTGCGCTAATCACCGTGAGCCACCGATGGCTCAGCGCAGCGTGCAACACCGACTGATACGCCCGCTCGATCGGCCCGGGGCCCCGCCGGCCTTCGTCCGTGTCAGCCGCCGCGGACAGCGAAGAACCAGAAGCCGCCGATGATCGGCGGTTCAGCAGCCATGTGGCAAGCGTCGGCGTGACCGTCAATGACACCACAAGCGAGCAGAGCAGCGCGAACACGATGACGTACGCCAGCTCCCTGAACAGCTCACCCGAGACACCGCGCACAAACACCAACGGCAAGAAAATGACCAGCGTCGTGATGGTGCTCGCCAGAATGGCGGAGGCCACCTCCTGCGCACCCAACACCGCGGCCTGCCGGGGTTCCTCGCCGGCCTCGTCTCGCCGACGATAGATGTTCTCCAGCACCACAATCGAGCTATCGACCATCATCCCCACGCCCAAGGCAAGCCCGCCCAGGGTCATGAGGTTAAGCGTGAAGCCGCCGCCGTAGATCAACGCAAATGTCGCGACCACCGAAATGGGTATCGACAGACCGATTACCAGCGTGCTTCCGAAGTTCCGAAGAAACAAGAACAGCACGACGATGGCCAATGCCCCGCCGTATAGCACCGACCGCGCGACGTTCGCGATCGATCTTTCGATAAAGCTGCCCTGGCTCCGCACCGCGACCACATCGAGCTGCGAATAGTCCGCGTTGATCGCCTCAATCTCGTTCAGGACACTCTTCGAGACCTCGACCGTGTTCGCCCCCGCCTGCTTGCGCACGCCGATACGCAGGCCTGGCGCTCCATTGACCCGGATGATCCGAGTCAGACGCTCGTAAGTGTCATTTACCTCGGCAACCTGCCCGAGCGTGACCGCCGCGCCGTCCCGCACGTCGATCACTGCCCCGCGGATGTCTTCAATGGACTCGAACTCTTCGGGCGTCCGCAGCGTCACCTCGTAGTTGCCGTCCTCGATCGTGCCCGCCGGCAGATCGACGTTGGCTGATCGGATCGCGTCAAGCACTCCGTTGAGCGGCAGGCCGAACGCCCGCAAACGCTCCGGCACCAGCTCGATCCGGACCTGCCGGTAGAACCCCCCCCAAAGGTCGGCCTGCGCCACGCCCGGGACCCGCGCGAGGCGCGGCCGGACCTGCCGATCGACCAGCTCGGTCAGCTCCACCGGGTCCAGCTCGCTGCCGATGCCCACAACCACCACCGGCACGTTCGAGATGTCGAACTTGCTGATCCGCGGCCGGACGATGTCGTCGGGGAGCTCGCTGATCTCGTCCTCGAGCGCGGCGCGGACATCCTGCGCCGCGACATCCAGATCGGTCCCCCAGCCGAACGTGACCCGCACCCTGCTGCTGCCCTCCGAAGACACCGAGACCATCTCCTCCACGCCCGGCACCGTCCCGACGATCTCCTCGACGATCTGTGTCACGAGGCGCTCGACCACCTCCGGGCTCGCACCCTCGTATGCGGTCCGGACCGTCAGCGTCGGCATCTCGATGTCGGGAAGCAGGTCGATCTGCAGACGACTCAGCGCGACCGCGCCCAGTGTCACCACGATCAGCGTCACCATCGTGGTAAACACGGGCCGACCAACGGCCAAGCCAGCAGGACTCATCGCTCATCCCCTCGGTCCGACGCTCGCACCGCCGAACCGTCCTCAAGCAGCTGCTGGCCAAGCGTGACGACGCGACCCGTCACACCCTCTCCCTCGACCTGCAGCCGGCCGGCTTGCTCCAGCCCCGGCCGCACCGGCTGCCACGACACCGAGCCGCCGTCTTCGCTCAGTACGAACAACCCAGCCTCGCCCCCGCGATGCGTGAGCGCCGCCGAGGGCACCACCTTCACGTCTTCGGCTCGGTCCAGCACAACCGCCAGCCGCGCAAACATGCCGGGCTTGAGGCGCATCGAAGGGTTCGCCACCTTGACCTCGACCCGCGCCTGACGCGACGCCGCGTTAAACACCGGGGCGATCCTGCTGATCTCGCCGGTGAACGTTTCTCCCGCAAATGCATCGGTCGTCAGGTTCACCGTCTGGCCCACGCTGAGTCGTCCATAGTCCCGCTCAGTGACAAATACCACCGCAACCACCGGGTCCAGCTTGACCATCCGCATGAGCGGTGTATTCGCTGACAGCGTCGTGCCCGCATCGACGAACCGTTCGCTGACCACGCGTTCCGCGTCGCCATCGGGCCAGTCGGCGGTGACCTGGGTGTAGCCAAGCCGAACCTCTGCCGCCGCGACCGTCGCGCGGGCGCGCTCAACGCGTGCCGCGGCCACCGCCTCGGCCGATCGCTTGGCCAGCATGTCCGCCTCCATCGAGTCAAGCGAGGCATCCGATGCCACGCCGCGCTCGCGCAACGTGCGCACCCGCTCGCTTGAACGCTCGCCGATCTCGATCGCGGCGCGTGCCTCCGCAAGGTTTGCCTCGGCCACACGGAGGTCCGCCTTCGCCTGGGCCACCGCGAGGCGGTGCTCGTCATCGTCCAGAGACGCAACCACCTGACCCCGACGAACTCCGTCGCCGACATCGACCCGGAGCTCGACCACCCGACCCGCCACCTTGGGCGCGACATCGAACGCGATCGGCGAGTCGATCGCTCCGCTCAGCACCCGAGTCACCTCGATGTCGCCTCTCTCAACCGCCGCCACCTCCACCGCGGCGACTCGAACCCCCGGCGTCGCCGAAGATGCCTGTTGACCCGAACCGAGCGAACGCCAGGCCCCGGCGCCAAAAAGGACGGCGGCCAGCACCACCACCCCCAGAACAATCATCGCACGCTTGCTCATTTCGTTTCGCCGGCGATCACTCCGTCGACCCACGCGGACTCACACGCCGCCGAGGATGAAGTGACGGGACTGGGGCCCCAAGGTATCGCCCACCGCGGCCATCTCCTGCTCCAGCCGGCGGCGCAGCCGATCCGCCGTGTCGGCCAGCCGCCGATCGCCAATGGCATTGAAGAGCTCGAATGGATCACTGGTAAGTTCATAGAGCTCGTCGAACTCCGCAAAGTTCAGCACGTACTTGTACTCCGACGCGATCAGCACCCGTTGCGCAGCCGGAATGCGGTGCCCGTGAAACTGACAGAGCAGCGCGTCACGCCAATCTACATCTTGCTTCCCAAGTATAGGAATGAGCGAACGCCCATGACCGTCGAGCGGCTCGGCTCCCGCCGCATCGATGATCGTCGCCGGCACGTCGAGCAGGCTGACGAGCCGGTCACTCCCAACCCCACGGCGACACGACCACGAGGCCGGCGGCTTGACGATCAGCGGAACGCGGTAGACCTCTTCGCACGCGATCGGCCCCTTGTCGAAGCACCCGCCGTGGACGCCGCATGTGTCGCCGTGATCGGAGCAGAAGACGACCAGCGTGCTGTCGTAGAGCCCCGAGCTTCGGAGCCAACCAAGCAGCCGCGCGATCGCCGCATCGATCATCGACGCAAACGCGAAGTAGCTGCGCCGGACACGCCGCCAGACCTCGCGCTCGGTCGCGACCGCGTTTGGAAAAACCGTGTCGCGCCACCGCCGCTGCACGCCGGGGCGTGTGCGTAAGTCGTCATCCCCAGACACGGCATCAAGCGCATCCGTCTCATCGATACGCTGCAGGAACTCATCCGTGGGCGCATACGGCGCGTGCGGGCCCCAGAAGTTCAGCGACATGCTCCATGGTCGCTCCGAACTCGCCGCGTCGGCGATCCATCGCTCGGCGTAGTCGGCCAGGAAGAAGCAAGGCGCCGCCCGGCTGTCCCCCTCTAGCCGGCCCGCGGTGTTGCCCGTGCCCCAATCCGGGTTTGGCGCGTGCGCGTTCCAAAATGGCTTGTACAGCGGAGGCTCGAGGCCTTCTCGCTCCAAATATTGGAGATAAACAGGTTCGTCGCGACACACGCCGTAGTCGGCGGGGCCGAACCCCTCGAACCCCGCGTCTTGGCACGTGGTCGCGAGGCCCGCGTGGAACTTGCCGGCGTAACCCACTCGATAGCCGGCCTCCGCCAGCACGTGGCTATAAAAACGTTGCCCACGGCCAATCGTCGATTCGTCAAACGGATGGTGCGTCCCTGTGTTGTGCATCGCTCCGTGAGCGTGCGGATAGAGCCCCGTGAGCAGGCTCGCTCGGGCCGGAGTACAGAGCGGGCATGGGGTGTAGCAGCGGTTGAATCGGAGGCCATTGGCCGCCAATGCGTCGACCCCAGGCGTGACCGCAGGCAACCCGCCGTAACACGACAGCGATCCCGTCAACTGCTGATCGGTGACAATCAGCAAGATGTTGGGCGGGCGACGACCGGCTTCCAGGTGATCGCCGCCTATCACGGCTCACCCCCGATGCTCTGCCGATGCAAATCGGCATTGGGTTTGCGACGTTCCAACCAAAACTCCACAGAAGCAACCTGCTTAGCGAGATGCGGACACCGCTCCACTTGCCAAGAGAATCTAAAAGACTATTGGTCTCACTTTCGAAGAAGTGCAGATTTACGCATTCGGCCTGTCGGTTTACGACATCTGCACCCCACAGCTCTAAGACGAGAGCGAGGCCGGCGTCGTGGCTGATCTTGTTGCGCACCTCTGCGGCCGTGACGTGGGGAGGGGGCGTCAACGAGGTCCGAGAACACAGCCAGCCCGGATGAAGGCCCGTTCACGGCACGGCGGCAAACGCGTGAAATGGTGCCACTGGCTCCGCCAAAGGGCCGTCGCAAATATTCTATTCCATGACGCATTGCGGCAATGCTCTGGGGCTGAGCGCGAGTAGTCTCTCCATATGAGCTGTCTGTTAGCTGGCCCGTCAACTTTGCCGCGTTGGCCAAGTCGAGCGACGCCGGAATCGTCCGGCAGTAGGAGCGTGCCGCTCGTCTGTGGCGGCTACTTGTCCCCGGCGAGCAGGGCGTGAGCCGGCTCAGCCCAATCCCGTGAGGGTGTTCTTCACGACGTCTTTCAGGTTCTGATTTCTCAAGACTAGGAGGTTTCCATGCAACGTGATTTTGGAAAAAAGACTATTACTGGTCTCTCAACTGCCCTGCGGACTTCGGCTTCGGCGGTGGTCGTCGGCGTGAGCGGGCTGGTGTGCTTCGCGACTCCCGCCTCGGCTGAGATCGTATTCTTCGATAACTTTCAGGTCGCCGGCGGCAACAACGGCCAGCCTCTCGCGGGCACCACGCCCGACGTCGTCCCCGTAGGTGCGTCGAACTGGGTGACGAACAACACGAGCAACCCGCGGACCCAGGGCGGCCAGGTCACCGTCACCGCAAACACGGCCAATCGGACGGCCTACGTCCTGAACGTGCCCGTGACGCCGACCTCCGAGATGTTGATCGTTGAGTTCACGGGCGTCATCGACCCTGTGGGCTCGCGTTGGATCGATGTCAATCTCTACGACGACGACGTGACCCCGACCACGGGCGCTAACACGCAACTCGGTGTGCGCGTGCGGGCCGGCGACACCAGCAACACCGCTCAGCTGCGCGTCAACAACCTGCTCGTCACGGGTGCGAGCGTAGATGTCGATCTCGGGCCTCAGCCATTCGTGCTGACCTACAACGCCTCAACCAACACAGCGAGCCTGACCGTGGGGACCACCGTCGTCGCCGACAACGCCGACCTCGGCACGTTTACGCCCGTGATCGACGGCGTCGGCATGAACTTTCAGGTGCCGGTCGGTGGCGCATTCGGCAACCTGCAGCCGAGGGTTGACACGCTGCAGGTTGAGATCATTCCTGAGCCCGCGACCCTCGGGCTTGTCCTGGCAAGCGGCTTCCTGATCCTCGGCCGTGGTCAGAGGGCCTCGGGGTAAGTACCAACCGCCCCCTCTCCCTTAACTCGGAGAGGGGGTCTTCGTTCGTCGTTTTTAACGTCGTCCAGCACGACACCGGGTTGACTCGATCTGGGACAGCTTGAGTCGACGACTGTTCTGCGCATCGACGCCTCGGCTACGGGTGCGCGCGTTTCCCTTTAGCCGCTCGATGGGCTCGTCACGGCTTCACGGTTCTCGGCTTCGCGGAAAGGCCTCGCCTTGCCCTTCTTCCAAACCTCAATTCGCTCGGCCGCGGTTCTGATGCTTCTGACGGCCTTCGCGCCGAGCACCGCCTTCGCGCAGGCCAGCAGCATCTTCTTTCCGGACGACGCCGGCGTCATCAACGTGCACGACTTCGGCGCCGTTGGCGACGGCATCACCGACGATACGGCGGCCATCAACGCCGCGCTGTCTGCGTTCAACGGATCGACCTCGCCGAGCAATGTCAGGCCTTGGACTATCTACTTCCCCGAAGGCGAGTACCTTGTCTCGGACACAATCGCGCCGACCGTTCCGGGGATCGATCACCCGCTCAACGGCGTACGCCTCGTGGGTCAGAATCGAGACACCACCACCATCCGCCTGATGGACAACGCCAGCGGGTTCGACGACGCTCGAGACCCGAAGTTTGTCGTCCGTACCGGGAGTCGGTTCGGCCAAGGCAACTCGGGGTACTCCAACTACGTCCAGAACCTCACCGTCCACACCGGGGCCGGCAACGTCGGCGCCGGCGGGATTCACTACGACGTCGCCAATATTGGTGCGATCCAGGACGTCCGCATCACCAGCGGGTCCGCCAACGGGAGCGGCAGCTACGGCTTGGGCATTTTCAGCACCTCGGGTCAAGGCTACGTCAAACGCGTCGAGATCGAGGGATTCAACCACGGCGTCCACGTCGAGAACACGGTCAACAACATCGTCTTCGAAGACATCGAGCTCACCAACCAACGCGATGCCGCGATCTTCAATCAGGGAAAGATCCTCTCGTTCAAGGGCCTGACGACGCGCGGCAGCGCACCGATCCTGGAGACTCAACGCGCGCTGGCGGCAACCTATCTGCTCGACGTCAAAGCCCATGGCTCCGGCGGCGCTGCGTTCGACATGCAGGTTCCCTCCTACCTGTACATGCGTGACGCATCGATCACCGGGTACGGCAACGGTGTCGACGTTGGTCAGGGAGGAGCCAATTTCGAGGTGCCGCTGGGGCAGGTCGACGAATGGTGGTCGCACGGCGAGCCCGCGAGCCCATGGAATCAATCCTTGAGACTACCCGTCAAGGACGCGCCCGAGTTTCATCCGCATGAGAACACGGTGTGGGTCAGCGTGCAGGACTTCGGGGCGACCGCCGACGACGGCACCAACGACGCCACCGCGATCCAAGATGCCCTGGACTTCGCGGCCAGGCAGGAAGGCGACGTCGTGGTCTACTTCCCGTTTGGCTCCTACACCATCAACGACGACGTGGTCGTCCGCGATGGTGTACGGATGGTGGACTTCATGCATTCGGAGATCGACTCGGACAACGGCCGCGCAAGGTTTTTTATCAGGCAGTCCGAGGGCGAGGTCGCCAATATCGAGAATGTCCGGAATAACATGCGGATTGTTCACGGCAGCGACGGCACCGTCGCAATCCGCAACATCTCGTCCGACAACAGCTCGAACAGCGAGATCCGCACGAGCAGCAGTGCCACGGGTGATTTCTTCGTCGAGAACGCCGGTCCTCACGCGGAGATCTCGATCAATAACGATCTTGACGCGTGGCTCCGGGCAATCAACCGAGAGAAGAGTCCGTTTACGAACGACGGTGGCACCGTCTGGTTCTACGGCGACAACATCGAGACGATGATCCGGGTCAACGGATCGACGCGGATCCAGCCGATTCTGACCGAGAACGGAGGCGTAACCGAGTACATCGCCGGCACACTCGATCCGCTCGATGCCGTCCACACCCTCGCCGACGGGCCGCTCTTCATCACGGTCGACGCGACGCTCTCGGCCATCGCCGCGGGGCAGGTCCGCGACGGCGACGGAGGCGACGCCTATTGGCCGTACATCGCGCGGTACATCGTCGATGGGGAGCAGTACGACCTTTTCGACGAGGACACCCTCCGGTTCATCGAGTCGCCGGGGCAGTGGCCTCAGCGATGGGTCCTGCCGCTTTACACCGTCGGCGACTTCCCGAGCCCGATTGCGGATATGGCCCATTCCGGGGTCTTGCCGGAGCCTACCTCGCTCGCAACCCTCGTCCTCACGGGCCAACTGTTTCTGATGCGTCGCCGGAGGAACGCGGGGAGTTCACCCACCTGAAGCCCGAGATACGACATGCCATGGACCTTGAAAGCCACCATCGTTACCGCCGTTGCCTTCGGCGCGTTCACAGCCTCGTTTGACCCCGCCTATGGCCAAACCATGCCAGACCCCGCGCAGAACCAGCCTGACCGAGCTGTCGGCAATCAGAACAGCGACGCTACGCCGGCAGATATCGATCTTGAAGGAACGCTTGAGCTCCTCACCTTCACGGGCCCCACGACCGGTCGGCAGATGCCCTACGCGCTCTACCTACCGAAGGGATATCACGAGACCGACCGGCGGTTTCCGGTGATGTATTTCCTGCACGGTGCCGGAACGGCCAGACGGGCCGAACTGCAAGACGGCTACGGCCTGTTCCAGGCGGTGTTCTACGACCGAGCGATCGCTAGCGGGACGATCCCACCGATGATCATTGCGATGCCCGTGACCCAGGGTGTGAGCTTGTGGGCTGACGCAAAGGACGGAAGCACCCTCGCGGCAACTCAGTTCATCGAAGAATTTGTCCCTTACATGGATCAGACCTACCGAACTGTTGCGGAGCGCAACGGCCGAATCGTTGAAGGCTTCTCCATGGGCGGGAACGGCGCGGTTCTGTTCGGTGCCAAGCACCCGGAGCTATTTTCTGCGGTGATCTCAATCGATGGCGCGGTACACGAGTGGGTGACACTGGGCGACTACCAGCGGGCGGATATCGCCGCGGAAACCTTCGGGGGTGACGAGGCTTACTTCCAGCGATACAGCCCAGATCATCTGATGGTCGAGAACGCGGAGCTCATCCGTGAGCACGGCTTGGACTTTATTTTTGTCGTAGGTCAGTTAAAGAGCTACAACGAGCGTCTCCGCGAGGTGATGGAGTCTGAACAGATCTCCCTGCGATACACAGACACGACCTTCAGGCACGAGATGGGCAAGCTGCGACGACATGACCGAGATGCCATCTTCAGCTTGGTAAACAAGTACTTCGCCACGGCCGGTGAGTGAGCCCAGCCTCGATCCCGGCCGTCGCGGGTCGCAGGCGTAAATCGGGCTGCTCAGGACACGGGGCATGCTTGGGTCGGTCGTTGACCACCTATATTGATTCGATGGAATCAGATCAGATTCGTGTCGCAATGGGAGAAAGACAAGCTCATCGCCCCATCGAGATCAGTCTGCTCGTTAACCCTGCGACCGCGTGGGCGCGCAGCATCATCGCGGGCGTCGGCGACTACAGCCGATCGCGAGGGGGTTGGGTGCTTCGCTTCGAAACAACGGGTGGACGTCAGACCGAGTATCTGCCTAAGCACTGGCACGGCGACGGCATCGTGGCGCGCATCGTCGACCAAGAACAGCACGACGACTTGATGCGTCTTGGGGTCCCGCTGGTCAATGTCGGAGGTATTCGCAGCTGGCCAGGCGTCCACAACGTGTCGGTGAACACGGAGCGGATCGCCACGATGGCAGCCGAGCACCTGATTGATCAGGGGCTGAGGCACTTCGGCTTCCTAGGTGTGAAACGGTTCAGTCCGTCGCGCGAACGGTGGCGGCTGTTTCGCGACGCCGTAGAGCCGGCCGCCGAGTCGGTCGATTGTTGGGAGCTTTCCCGGAGGGTTGGCACTGGGACGCAGGCGAGTGAGCAAAGAGCGCAACTGATCGACTGGCTGTCAAAGGGGCCCCAGCCGATCGGCCTTCTCGCGTGGTCTGACGAGCAAGCACGGGTTGCCTTAGAGGCCTGTCAGATGGCGAACCTGGCGGTCCCCGAGCAGGTCTCGATCCTTGGGGTCGATAACGACGAGCTCATCTGCAATCTGACCTCGCCGCCCCTATCGAGCATCGAACTCGGCATCGACAGGATCGGCTACCGCGCAGCCGAGTTGCTCGAGTCGATGCTTGACGGTTCGGAGGCGCCTTCCGAGGGGGTTCATTTGCTCGATCCAATCGGAGTCCTGGCCCGGCAGTCCACGAGCCTGCTGGCGCTCGAAGACCAGAAGGTCGCCGACGCTCTGCGGTTTATTGGCGACCGCGTCGACGGCCCCTTGCAGGTGGGCGAAGTCGTTGCGAGCGTCGGTGTCTCTAGACGGAATCTCGAACGCCGATTTAAGGCCGCCACGGGCCGCTCGGTCGCCGCTGAGATCCGCCGCGAAAAACTCGAACGAGCGAGAAGACTCCTGCTCGACACCGACCTGCCCGTCTCACAGGTCGCCTACCGGTGCGGGTACGAGTACCCCGAGCATTTCATCACCACCTTCCGCCGCGAGATCGGTGAACCGCCGCAGCGCTTCCGCGAACGAATGATGCGGAAGCAGCGTCACGACCCGCACCAATAGCCCCAGCCGCCGTCGCCGCCAGTCGGTACACAAGCCAGGGGCTCTAGGCAACGATCAACGGGTGTCGCGTTTCTATATGCGTCTTGCGCATTGCGGCAATCCGCGAAACCGGGGGGAAGGTAGATTTAATTCAGAAATAAGCACATCGCCCATCCGGCTGAATCAGTCTTACTTCGCCTCATCAGCGACTCACTCGAAAGGACATGTCATGTTCCCGCCACGCCCCTTCGCCTCACCCGACCCCTCCGTCTCGCAATCTGGTCAGCTTCGTGGCTTTACGCTCATTGAGTTGCTGGTCGTGATCAGCATCATCGCCCTTCTGGTCGCGATCCTCCTGCCCACTTTGCGTAGCGCACGCTCAGCGGCGAGAACGGCGGCGTGTCTCAGCACGCAGCGTCAGCTCGGAGTGGCTCAGTTCGCCTACGCCGGCGATTATGAGTGGTTTGCGCCGGGACGCAACTACGACGCGACCAAGCCCTTCAACACGAACTGGTGGGACTTCCTCCTCGCCGAGTACGTGGGCATGAACGATCCCGAGCCCACATCCTTCGCCGAGAAAGCCGAGCAGAACGACCGCCTCCGAGAAGACTTCTTCAACTGCCCCGAGCTTGAAGGGTTCACCGCCGCGAACACACGCGCATACAACGCCAACAGTTTTCAGAACGGCAACAGCGGCATCGACAATCCTGGGCCGCGCGACCTGAATCCCGTAACGCCCATCCTCAACGCCGCTGGTTCGCGGCCTGTGGGCTATTACGTCATGCCTGAATCATTCACCAGCGAGAGTCACCCCTCTGACATGTTCTGGTTCTCCGACGCCACTTGGAACAACGCCGCCGGGGATATCTCACCCTTTGTCTATCGGCCGGCCGACTGGCTGGGCACGGCGCCCGGTACAGACCCTCAGTTCAGACACAACGGAGCAAAAAACGTGCTGCTGCTGGATGGACACGCCGAGACTTTCGCTTACGACGAAGACGCCTGGGTGTGGAACATGTACAAGAATAAGCGAGGCCAGTGAACCGACCTATACCGTTAGCAAAGGCGGTTCGGTCACCGTTAAGACACGGCAGGCCACGAAACGACAGTTTCGACACCGCCCGCGGCCTGCACCGCACACCCGCGACTTGACCCAATCGGGGTATGCCCAAGCCTCGTGAAATCATTGAACACAGAGTGACGAGCCACCAAGCTTTCCGATCCACCCTCTCTGAACCGTGAACCCACTATGAATCATACGCCCCTCTCCATCGTCCGAGTTGCCGTGTCAATCGCCGCATGTCTTTCGCTTTTCGTGAGCGGCGTCTCCGCTTCCGAGGATTACGACATCGTCTTCCCGGCTGACTCCGGTGCCATCGACGTGACCAAGGCACCCTACAACGCCAAGGGCGATGGGGTGACCGACGACACAGCGGCCATCAACGCGGCACTCGCGGACCACAACTTTGGCACAACTCTCGAGCGCAGCATGGCGGCGACCATCTATCTGCCCGCCGGCACATACCTCGTGTCCGACACCCTCGCAGCCAAGCTGGAGCGAAGCGGTGATCACCCGCTGAATGCGATCCGCATTGTCGGCCATGGTAAAGACAAAACAACAATCAAGCTCAAAGACCGGTCACCGGGCTTCACTAACCCCGGCGTCTGGAAGCCCGTCATCCGAACGGGCTATGCGGCGATCGGCTCGCGTGTCGGCCAGCAGACCTCTTCGATGCAAGGCAACTCTGGGTACAGCAACTACGTCGAGCATCTGACCATCGACATCGGCCGCGGGAACTTCGGGGCTGGTGGCATTCATTACGATGTCGCCAACGTTGGGCAGATGCAGGACGTTCGAATCATTTCCTCCGATCCGATGCAGCGCGGTTCCTACGGCTTGGGCATCTTCACGACATCGGGCATCGGGTACGTCAAGAATGTTGAGATCGTGGGTTTCGATGTCGGCATCCGTGTCGAGAACACGGTCAACAACATGGTCTTCGAGAACATCCGCTTGACCGACCAGCGTGTCTACGGCATTTACAATGAGGGCAAGCTCCTCTCGTTCGTTGACCTGACGAGCCGGAACGCGCCGATCCTGCTTTCGACGTTGCGACCGCAGGCCGCAACGTTCTTTATCGGCCTGGACGCCGAGGGTCCGGGCACGGGAAACGCCATCTCGATGCGTGATCGCTCGTTCCTTTACATTCGCGACGGGGACATCACCGGGTACACGGGCGGGCTCTGGGTCCGTCGAGGCGGCACGCCGACCGAGCTGCCCGTCGGGTCGATCGACGAGTGGTGGTCACACACCACCCCGGCGAGCGACGGCGCCACCTCCCTCCGGCTGCCGATCCAGCCCACCCCCGAGTTCTACGAGAGCGATCTGAGCAAGTGGGTGAACGTCACCGACTTTGGTGTGACCCCCAACGACCCCACCGATGACGACGCCCCGGGTATTCAAGCGGCGTTCGACTACGCGGGTGCTTCCGATGATAAGACCACCGTCTACTTCCCCTTCGGCCTCTATCACATCGGCGAGGAGGTCGTCGTCGGCGATGGCGTCAGGAAAGTGGACTTCATGCACTCCGTGGTCTATGTCTCCGACAGTGCCCAGGCGCAGGTGCGGGTGCGACAGTCGGAGGGGCAGACGGTCAACCTGGATAACCTCAACCGACACGTGCCGATTGTCCACGACAGCGACGGCGTGCTCGCCATCCGTAACCACAAAGGCAACCACAGCGGCCGGTTTACAACCAGCGAGCGAGCTACCGGCGATCTGTTTATCGAGAACGTCGGGCCGCATGCCCGGACCATGATCCAGGGCGGCATCAACGCGTGGGTCCGCGCGGTCAACCGAGAGAAATCCGAGCTGATCAACGACGGTTCGACCGTCTGGTTTTACGGGGACAACATCGAAACCATGGTCCGCAAGACCGGCGACCCGGAGCGTGCCAGGCGGATCGCACCCATCATGACCCGCAACGGCGGCGTCACCGAGTACCTGGCGGGCTGCATGGACCCGTTGAACTTCACGCACGTCATGCAGGACGGAGCGTTGTTCGTGACCATGGACTCCACGCTGTCGGCGAACGCCGCCGGCGAGGTGCGCAGAGCCCGCGGCGGCGGAGACGCTCGTTGGCCGTTCGTTGCGCGAGCCGTGATGGACCGCGAGACGACGCGTGTGCTGCGGGAGGATGTCCTCTACCTGCACGATAGCGAGCAGCCCTACCCGCAGCGGTGGGTCCTGCCGATGTACCGAGTCGGACCCGAGGCTTCCGACGCGGCAGCCGCGCAAGCGGGAGGGCGCTGATCCGATGGGGGCTCGTGAGTCTGTCTTTAACGTTGGCGTCGGCCGTCCTCGGCCGAACATTCTGCTGTTGCATTGGCACGACCTCGGCCGCAACCTCGGTTGCTACGACGCGCCGGATATCGCAAGTCCCTGCCTCGATAAGCTCGCAAGCGAGGGCATGCGTTTCGACCAAGCCTTCTGTACCTCTCCGCTCTGCACGCCGGCTCGCGGCTCAATCTTCACCGGAAGATACCCCCACAGCAACGGGCTGATGGGCTTGGTTCCGCAGGGGTGGGCGTACGGTCAGAACGAGCGAACACTGCCGACGATCCTCGCCGAACACGGCTACCACACCGCGTTGATCGGTCAACAACACGAGAGCCGGTGCGCCGAAGAGCTCGGATATCAAACGATCGAGGTCACGGATCACTGGCAGACCTGCGATGGAGTCGAGCCGCTGGCAATCGAGTTCCTGCACCGACGAGCGTCCGACGCACAGCCCTTCTTCGCGTCGGTTGGCTTCTTCGAAGTCCACCGCCTCGGATCTGATCATTACCCAGAAGAACGCTACCCGTCACAGGACATGCGTGCACCCCGGGTGCCGCCGTTCCTGCACGAAAACGCCCAGACACGCAGGGACCTCGCGACGTTCCATGGCGCAATTCGTGTGGCCGATACCTCGATCGGCAGGGTGTTGCGGGCGCTCGACACGACCGGGCTCCGCGAGAACACATGGGTGATCTTCACCACCGACCACGGCATGGCCTTTCCCGGCGCTAAGTCGACGCTCTACGACCCGGGCATCGGTGTCTCGCTGCTGATGAGGTGGCCGAAGCGTCTCGGGGCCGGCGTCGTAGTCGATTCACTCTTCAGCCACGTCGATCTTGTCCCGACGATCCTCGATGCGTTGGAGATCGAGATCGCCGACGCGATCGAAGGATTGAGCGCTTGGCCCGCTCTCGTGTCCCCCGATCTGGACGCGTCGAGGACGCACGTGTTCGCCGAGCGAACCCACCACGGGACACACTACGACCCGATGCGTTGTGTGCGGACCGGTGAGTTCAAGTACATCCGTAACGAACTCCCGGGCTCGCCGCCCCCGATGCCCGACGATGTCCGCTCATCTCCGAGCGCACGCGTGCTGACCGAGCGTCTTAAGGCTCCTCGGCCGAGTGAAGAGCTTTACGACCTTCTTTCGGACCCCGACGAGCGTCGCAACCTCGCCACCGTGCAAGAGTTTGAGCCGGTGCGGGCCGAGTTGGCCGAGCGACTCGAGACGTGGATGCGTGCCACCAACGACCCCTTACTCGAGGGCCCTATTCCCCTGCCTGCGTCTCCCTCGGCCGCCTGTAAACCAAGCGTGGAGATGTCCCGATGATCCTTTCAACCGTACAGAGTTCTGTTGATCGCAACTTCTTCACTCGACTCCTACCCGCGCCAAAAGGCGGCGGATGCCGCATCGAGAACTACTGGACATGGTGCGGGTCTGTCATCCGCGATGACGACGGCCGGTATGTCATGTTTGTGTCGAGGTGGGATAAACGTCTGTCTTTCAGCCCGCACTGGCTGACGAACTCCGAGATCGTCATGGCGGTGTCGGACGAAGCCATGGGGCCCTACCGGTTCGAGCGTGTCGTCCTGGGTGCTCACGACCACGCGGCGTGGGACGGCCGGATGACCCACAACCCATCCGTCATCAAACACGACGGTCGGTATCTGTTGTTTTACACCGGCACCACTTACTCCGGAGCCACGCCGACGCACGACGCACCCGCGACGCTCCCCGGGCACGAGGAAAGTGGCGACCCCGCCAAGATGCTCCAGCTGGATCACCGCGTACTCGAAGCACACCGAAATCAACGCATCGGTTTAGCCGTGGCCGATCGCCTCGACGGCCCGTGGCGTCGCCCCGAGTCGCCTCTGATCGAGCCGCGCCCGGGACAATGGGATGGCCTGATCACCACCAACCCCGCACCCTGCGTCACCCCCGAAGGATCGCTCCTATTGGTTTACAAGTCGGTCGCACGGCTGGGTGCCATGATGCATCTCGGGGTTGCCGGGTCTGATCGATACGATCGCCCGTTCCGTCGCCTGCGCGACGACCCGATCCTTCGGGCAAGTAGCGTCGGTGACCACGTCGAAGACCCATTTCTCTGGTACGCCGACGGGCGGTATCGACTCATCATGAAATCTATGAACGGCAAGCTGGGCGGTGAAGCACGCGGAGGCATCGCCATCGAATCCGTCGACGGGGTGAATTGGTCGGTATCGAGCGAAGCTAAGAAGGCGTACTCCAGGAAGATCCGCTGGGATGACGGGTCAACGACCACGCAAGCGTTCTTGGAACGACCCCAGCTCCTTATTGAAGACGGAAAACCCACGTTCATGTTCGCGGCGACCGCGGTCGGGTCAGACGCGATCGGCCACGTCACAGACTCTTGGAACATGGCGATCCCGCTGATGGACTGACTCCTGCATTCCACGGTATTCCACCACGGTCCCTGTATTTCCACCAACCACTCGACCAAGCACCAAAGCCGAGCTCAGACCATCGCAGACAAGCCACTGAACATCCTGATGGTCTTGGCAGACCAGCACAACGCGACTTGGCTTGGCTGCGCCGGCCACGCGCAGGCACTGACCCCCCGCCTCGACGCGTTCGCGGAAACGGGCGTGAGATTCACCTCGGCCTATGCACAAAACCCCGTCTGCACACCAAGCCGCGTGAGCATCCTCTCGGGTCAATACTGTCACAACCACGGGCATTACGGGCTCTCCGGCAACTGCAACCCCGGCTTGCCAAGTCTGTTTAGGCACCTCGGCCACCGGGGCTATCGCACCGCTGGCTACGGGAAGTTGCACTTGCCCTCGGAGCCGCGCGTGTGGACCTCGGACGAGACCGACGAATTTGCCGATTCATACGAGACACACACCGGCGTTGAAGGGCAGAGCGACTTCCTGCTTGGCCTTGAATCGCGAGGCCTTCGGCACCTCGAAGACAGCTGGCATAACACCGAGCACTACACCAAGAAGTCGATCCCGATCGATGCCACCCCTTCCGAACTCCCGCTCAACGATACGCAGGAGATGTGGTGCGCTCGACGTGCAATCGACTTCATGGACCGCGACGATCCCCGCCCGTTCATGATCCAGGTGGCGCTGCAGAAGCCGCACCATCCGCTGCTGCCCAATCCGCAGTTCTGGGACCAGCACCCGGCCGATCTCGATCTGCCCACCGACTGGGACCTCACGCCGAGTCACAGACCGCCGCATTTCCAAGAGCAGTGGCGGCAGTGGCGGGATTACCCGTTCGAGTTCCCCGAACCGGGCGACCGATTCGTGGACTTCGTGCGGCGGTCGTGGCGGGGTACGATGGCTTGCGTTACCCAGGTCGACTATGTCTTTGGCGTGTTGCTCGACTATCTGGATCAATCCGGGCTAGCCGAGAACACGGTCGTGATCTACGGCAGCGATCACGGGGGGTATCACGGCTTGCACGGCATGATGGAGAAGGCGCCCGGCATCTGTTCCGACGCGGTCTGCCGTGTGCCCATGATCTGGCGCGTGCCGGGGGTCACAACCGGCGGCGGTGTCTGCGATCGGCTGGTCGAGAACATCGACTACGCGCCCACGCTGTGCACGCTTGCGGGTGTCGAGCCGATGGGCAGCACGGACGGGCAAGACCTCTCGACCCTGCTCGGTAATCCGCACGGCACGCCGGTGCGAGACGCGGCATTCACAGAGAACGTCTGGAGCAAAGCCATCCGGTGGGGCGATTGGCGTCTGGTCAATTATCCGATTCGGATGTTCGGCCAGGATACGGGGGAGCTCTACAACCTCGCAGAAGATCCGTTTGAGCGACGCAACCTGTACGACGAGGCTGACTATCAGCCGACGGTTCGCGAAGGAAAAGATCGACTCTTGGATTGGCTGACGACCAGCACCCGCCTTGTGACGCCCCCCAATCACCGCAATCGGCGACCCAAACGCAGCGTCGACTCCGCGACGGACGGCCGTGCGCTCAATCCCTGGATGCCCAGCCATCGCGACGACATGCTGATCAACGGGCTATGACGCGGCGTCAACCTCGATCGTCGCTGAGGCAAGAACCGCGCACCTGCGCCGCGTAAAGAGAGACACCGTTGCACCTGCTTGACTGGTTAATCGTCGCCGCACTGCTTGTGGGCATCGTCGGTGTCGGAATTGTGACCAAGCTTTACACCCGCGGCGTGGCTGACTTTCTGTCGGCCAATCGCTGCGCAGGCCGGTACCTGCTCACAATGGCAGAGGGCCTCGCTAGCTTCAGCGCAGTCGCGGTGGTTGCCAACTTCGAGAAGTTTTACGAAGCGGGCTTTCCGGCCCAGTGGTGGTCGCTCATTCTCGGGCCGGTTGCGCTGGCGATCGCGGTTTCGGGATGGATTGCCTATCGATTCCGCGAGACCCGGGCGCTCACGATGCCGCAGTTCCTCGAGATGCGGTACAGCAAGTCGTTTCGCGTCTACGCGGGGATTATCTGCTGGATCTCGGGGATCATGAATTACGGGATCTTCCCCGGTGTCACCGCTCAGTTGCTAATCAACATCTGCGACCTGCCCGATGCGCTCACGATCGCGGGACTCTCGATCCCGATGTTCCCGATGATCATGATTTTCATGCTATCTCTTGCGTTGACACTCACGCTGTCCGGCGGCCAGATCGCGGTCATGGTCACCGACTTCCTCCAGGCACAGTTCCTGTATGTCGTGATGCTCGTGCTGATCGGCTATTTGCTGTGGCGATTCAGCTGGTCCGACATCGTCACCGGGCTGATGCAGGCCCCCGAAGGAGAGTCGAGGCTCGATCCATACAAGCAGACCAATGTGCAAGACTTCAACGTCTGGTTCTTCGTGATGCTCGGGACTTTGCGTGTCTACACATTCATGGCGTGGCAGGGAAGTCAGGGCTACTTCTCCGCCGCCAAGAGCCCGCACGAGGCCAAGATGGGGCGCATCCTCGGCGGCTGGCGTACGACGACACAGCTTCTGCTGGTCACCCTGCTGCCAATCATCGCCTACGCCTTCCTGCACCACCCCGAGTACGCGGCCGAGGCGGCAACCATCGAGGCCCAGGTCGCGGCGATCGATAATGAGCAGGTGCAGACTCAGATGCGGGTGCCGCTGACGCTTCAGCATCTGCTACCAATCGGCATCATGGGGCTTCTGGTGGCCATCCTGATCTCAGCGGCCGTGTCCACCGACGACTCCTACCTCCACTCGTGGGGATCGATCTTCGTTCAGGACGTGATCCTGCCCTTCAAGAAGAAGCGGCTATCTCCGCGTCAGCACCTCCTGCTGCTACGCGTGGCGATTTTCTCGATGGCCGTCTTTGCTTTCCTGTGGAGCATGTACTTCCCGCTGAATCAATACATCTTCATGTACTGGCAGATCACCGGGTCGGTGTTCACCGGCGGGGCAGGTGCCGCGATTATCTTCGGCCTCTATTGGAACCGAGGGACGACCGCCGCTGCCTGGACCGTGATGATCGTTGGGCCTGTGATCGCCATCCTTTCGGTGCTCGCGCGGACCTTCTGGGCCGACATCGGATTTTTGCATCAGTTCATAGACGAGTTCCCGCTCAACGGCATCCAGATGGCATTTGTAAACGCGTGCACCTGCGTGACCCTCTATGTGCTGGTGGCGCTGTTGACCTGCCGGCAGCCGTTCAACCTGCAGAAGATGCTTCACCGAGGCCCGTATGCCATTGAGGGCGAGCATAAGACGCACAACAATCGCCGGTCCCTTGCGGCCAAGCTGTTCGGTATCGGAGCCGAGTTCAACCGTCTCGATACTGTCATCTCCGTGGCTCTGGTGATCAAGACACTCCTGCTCTTTGCGCTGGTGTTGGTCGGCACGGCGCTCAGCGTTTTCGTTGATTTCTCGGAGTCGTTCTGGGCGTCGTTCTGGTTCTACTTTGTGATCTATATGGCGGTTCTATCAGTGATCACCGTGATCTGGTTCAGTATCGGGGGCCTCTGCAATCTCTACGAGCTCTTTAAATCTTTGAGCCAAGCGAAGGTCAACGCCCTGGATGACGGCACCGTCGTTGGTGGCCACAACCTCGTCGATGAAGCAGGCGAGTCGGATCAGACAGGCAGAGAGTCGAGACACCAATGATATCTCGCCGCATGCTCGTCGTTGTTTGCCTTCCGCACGCTGAGAGACATCGACTTACCCATGGAGAGTATCACTCGCAGCACGACGACGTCACCATTGACAGGTCGCGTAGATAAGCGAAGACTGGCCGAAGAGAGACCCTGAATCTATGCGGCTCATCGATCTTGGACAGCCCATTACTGATCGCGGTCCGAATTGTCCCGCGCATCCGCCGGTTCGGCTTGAGCGGATCGCCGAGCATCCTGCCGACGGCTGGCAGATGGAGCTGTTGATGTGTGCCACGCACACGGGCAGCCACTGCGATGCTCCGGTTCACAAGATGGCCGGTGGCTCGAATCTGGATGGTGTCCCGCTCGATACTTGGGTCGGCGCGGCCTGGCTGGCGGACCTGCGTCCTGCGAGAGATGATCACGCGATTGGCTTCGAGGCGCTGGAGGCTGTGTTGCAAGGCCGTGAGCTGGCGGACTCGATCGTTCTGCTGTGCACCGGCTTCGGCGAGCTGCGCGATAGTGCGAGATGGAAGGGGTCGCCGGCGTACCTAGCGCCCGACGGAGCCCGGTGGCTGGTTGAACGGGGCGTGCGTGGCGTCGGGATCGATCACTATTCGATCGGCGGCAACGACGACGCGGTGAACATCCCGACGCACGAGACGCTGCTTGGTGCTGGCGTGTGGATCGTCGAGGACCTGTCGTTCCCCGAGGCCGTGCATGAGTTGTCGCAGCCGCTGAAGTTCTGGGCCTTGCCAATCCGTATCGCTGGGGCAAGCGGGGCGTTCTGTCGGCCGGTTGTGGAGGTGATTCAATGAACACGCTTGTTTTGGAAGAACCCGGAAGACTCGGCTGGCGCGAGCCGCACGACCCGCCCTTGGCGCCAGACGAGGCTAGGGTGTTGGTGCGCCGAATCGGTATCTGCGGGACGGACCTGCACGCCTATCGCGGTCGCCAGCCATTCTTCGAGTACCCACGCGTCCTTGGGCACGAGCTTGCGGTCGAGGTTGAGTCGGTCGGAACGAACGGCGACGCCTCGCTGGTGGGTCGGTGGTGTGCGGTGCGGCCTTACATCAATGATCCGGGTTCGCCGGCGTCGCGCCGAGGCAAGAGCAACTGCTGCCCGTCGATGCGGGTCTTGGGCGTTCACATCGACGGCGGCATGGGGTCGCGGCTGACGCTGCCGAGCCGCTTGCTGCATCCGGTCGACGCGGTGGGTGAAGAGGTATCGGCGGAGGTGGTCGCGCTGGCCGAGCCGCTGGCGATCGGATGCCACGCGGTGCGCCGCGGTGATCCGCAGGCGGACGAGTCGGTGCTGGTGATCGGGGCGGGGCCGATCGGGCTCGCGGTCCTTCAGTTTGCCCGCCTTCGGTCGCAGCGCGTGACGGTGCTCGACCTCAACGAGCGTCGGCTGGCTTTCTGCAGGGACCGGCTCGGCATCGCGGACGCGCGCTGTGAGACGGACGACGGCGAGCACTTCGACTGCGTCTTCGACGCCACCGGCCACCCAGGATCGATGCGATCGGCCGTCGATCGCGTCGCGCACGGGGGGAAACTGGTTTACGTCGGGCTGCACACCGGCGATGTCACATTCCCCGACCCGCTGTTTCATTCGCGAGAGATGACGCTGTTGGCCAGTCGCAACGCCACCGCCGAGGACTTTGACCTCGTGCTTAGCGAGCTCACCGCCGGGCGGGTCGACGCCGAAAGCATGATCACCCATTGCCTCACGCTCGATGAGCTACCCGGCGCGTTCGAGTCGTTCTACGGCGACGCCGACCTGATCAAAGTCGTCGTAGAGGTGCCCGCATGACTGATTCAGCCCTTGCCACCGTCTCGACTCACCCGCTGGGTCAGACAGGTCTTCGCGTTCCACCGATGGTCTACGGCACGAGCTGCCTCGGCAACCTCTATCGCGCCTTGGAGTGGGACACCAAGCTTGAGATTATCCGCCAATGGTTTGAGCACTCGCCTCGCCCCGTCGTGGCCGACTCTGCAGGGAAGTATGGTGCTGGCTTAGCGTTGGAGACGATCGGTAAGGGCTTGCGCGAACTCGACATCGCGGGTGACGACGTGCTGATTAGCAACAAGCTTGGCTGGCGTCGCGTCGCACTCGAGACTGACGAGCCGACTTTCGAGCCAGGCGTCTGGACCGATCTCGAGTACGACGCGGTGCAGGACATCTCGGCCGACGGGATCGAGCGGTGTCTTCGTCAGGGTAATGAACTGCTCGGTGAGGGCTATCACCCTCAGATGGTGTCGGTGCACGACCCGGACGAGTATCTTGCCGCCGCCTCTTCGGACGCCGACCGCGAGGCCCGCTTCGAAGACGTGGTGAAAGCCTATCAGCGTTTGTTCGAGTTGAAGGCAGCGGGCGAGGTCAAAGCCGTGGGGGTCGGCGCTAAAGACTGGCGTGTGATAAAACGTCTGTTCGAGCGGGTCGATCTCGATTGGGTGATGTTTGCCAACAGCATGACGATCTACCGTCACCCCACGGACCTTTTAGCGTTCATCGATCGCCTACACGACCGGGGCGTCGGGATTATCAACTCGGCGGTGTTCCACGCCGGGTTCTTGGTTGGCGGTCAGTTCTTGGACTACGAGAAGTTTGACGAGTCACGCGCCGATCATGTCGCCGCCATGGAATGGCGGATGGCGTTCTGGGCTGTCTGTGAGGAACACCACATCAAGCCTGCTCATGTGTGCGTGCAGTTCGGTCTGCGATACCCGCGGGCTGCCGGCATCGCGCTCAACACGAGTGCGCCGGGTCGCGTCGGCGAGAATGCGACGATGGTGTCGACCGCTTTGCCCAAATCGTTCTGGCGGGCGCTGCACGACGCAGGCTTGATCCGTGCTGAGGTAGTGTGATTCACGCGGAGGCTGGCAGCCGGACAGAACGCCGTTGAAGCCTGTGCTCCCGCCCACCTCGTAGCCAAGATTAAACGTCTCGTCTCCGACGCTGCCGGAAGCGCTTGGAGGCCCCCTTGAGCACAAGCGGGCGCAGGAGCAGGGACAGCGGTCAATACCCTTTCGGAGTGTCTGTCGTGCCACGCAGCCTGTGTTGCCTGACGTTTCATTTGCGAGTCTTAGAATTTACTGATGGTAGACGATGCCATGGTTGAGGTGACGCGATTGCGGAAGCTCTTCATTGCTGAAGTTGTTCCGTGGATGCGGGTGAGCCTTGGCGACTTTGGTGAGGAGGGTGCGTGGCTCGATCGGGAATTTGGTGAGCTCGCTATCCGCCGTCAGGATCTTCATCGCCTCTGCAAGCTGGGCTGGGAGGGGCGACGCACCTTCAACGAGCGAATTCGTCAGGTGGACACGTGGCGGGCTCGGTCCAACCCACTTCTTCGCTTTTGGGAGGCGACCGCCTGGCTGAAGGAATCCGCCCGGGCAACGGCTGCGGGGCCAACGCGGACGTGGGCACGCAGGGCGTTGTTGGTGGTCTGGCTGCTATTCGATGCCGAGGCCGGAGCGACTAAGCCGCATGTCACGTCGATGCAGGACTTGGTCTGCGACCACCTCGACGACGCGACCTATTCCAGCGAAGCACAGTTACTCGAGGCCCTGAATGCCGAGAAGCCCTGGCTGCGTGAGTGGTCTTGGGGACGGATCGATCCGGATCGGTCCCCTGATGAGTTCGTCGAGCTGATGCGGATCGGCGAGCTGGCGTGGGCCACGTTGGCGGGGGCTGGTCGTCCCGACGAACAGGGCGTCGGGGAAGACGCGACCAGGCAAGCGGTCGTAGGGCGGATACCGATTCGGCTCGCTCGACTGGCCTCGTCCAAGAATCCCCTGATCGCGCGATCGACGGTGGACGATGCTCGGCGTCGCGGGGAGGTCTGGAGTGAGAAGCGAGGCGGCCGGGTCGTGGTGGACCTCGTCGAGGTCTGCCGGGTCTGGCCCTGGGTCGGTCAGAAAGCGGGCTTTGCCGAGTGGGTTCGGGCCGAACTCCCGGGCGGGCCATCGGTTGAAGAGATCCTTGCGGCCGCCCGTCTCGGGGACGTGGCGGATCCGGATCACGAGGCGTCCGGGTGAGGCGCCTGCCGGTAACTTGCCGGTTTGTTCTCATTCTTTGCCGAGATTTGCCGGTTTCTCCGGAAATGGCTCTCGGAGGCTTTGAGTACGGGTTATGGCGTGCATGATCGGCGTCGTTCACGCTGCTGCGACGTCGTGCGGCGTGCCACAAGCCCCTCACCGGAGTGACGCCAAGATGCGATCCAACCCCGACTGCGACCCGGAACTTCCGCTGCTCGACGATCCCAGCCTGCCGTTCAACCTCAACGCCGAGCAGGCCGCGCGGTTCCTGGGGATCAGCAAACGCACCCTGTGGAGCATCACCAACGCGGGCGAGATCCCCTGCCAGCGGATCCGGGGCCGGGTGCTCTACCCTCGACCGGCGCTGGAGAAGTGGGTCCTCGACCAGACCCGGCCCCAGCGGCCGTGACCAAAGTTCGGCCGGTCACTCCGACAACCAAGGACCCCACCATGTCTCAGGCCCTCAAACGATCCAACGGCAACGGCACCCTCTACAAGCGCGGCGGTGCCGGCAACTGGTACGTGAGCTACTACGACGCCTCGGGCAAACGTCGATGCGAGTCCACCCGCACCACGGACCGCCGAGTTGCCGAGCGTGTGCTGGCCAAGCGGACCACGGATGTCACGTTGCGGCGTGCGGGCGTGATCGACGCCCGGCAGGACAGGATCCACGCGGCCGCGCGAGAGTCGGTGATAACCCACGTCGAGGCCTACGTCTCCCACTGCCGGGCAGCCGGGCAGGACGCCAAGCATATCCACGTCAAGGCAGCTCACCTGCGGAAGTGGATCGAGGCCATGGACCTCAAGCTCCTGCCCGAGCTCACCGCCGATGCCCTGACCTTGCGGATGCGTGACCTGATCGACGCCAATCGCTCGATGCGGACGACCAACCAGCTCCGCCAGACGGCGATCACGTTCGCGACGTGGTGCGTCGACAACGGGACCCTCGCCCATAACCCGCTCAAGCGGGTCAAGAAGCTGGACGAGGTGCGGGATCGCCGCCGCCGGCGTCGGTCACTGACCGACGGCGAGGTCGAGCGACTGCTTGCGGTGGCAAGCGAGCGAGGACGCGCGTGGTATCTCGGGGCGCTCTACGCCGGTCTCCGTCGTGGCGATCTCGTGCGGCTGAAGTGGTCGGACGTAGACTTCAAACGGGCCACCCTCACGATCACCGAGGGCAAGGCCCGGCGTGAGGATGTGATTCCGCTGCACTCGAGGCTGACGAAGGCCTTGGAGGAGCTGAGGGCGGCCGAGAGCGAGAAGGCCAGCGGCAAGGTGTTCAAGACCGCGGTCACCTCGGTCACGCAGAAGAAAGACTTCCTTCGCGCTGGGCTAGCACGCGAGGTGCAGGTGGTCGACGAATCGGGCGAGCCGGTGATGGTGGGCCGTGGTCGCCGTCGCCGGCAGAAGACCGAGATCTTCCTCGAGGACGAGTCCGGTCGACGCGTCGACCTGCACGCATTGCGGACGACCCTCGCCACACGGCTCGCGAGCAACGGCACACCGGTCGCGGTGGTCAAGCAGGTCATGCGCCACGCCGACTACCGCACGACGCAGAAGCACTACATGGACATCGGTATCCGCGAGACGGCGCGGGCGCTCTCGGCGCTACCGACGGGCGTGGACGACGCCCACGACGAGGACACCCACGACGACACCGGCGGTCCGGTGGAGGCCGCCGAGAAGACCGCGGAGGGTCCACCAGACTGTCAGCAGCACTGTCAGCAACGGGTGCACGAATCGGTGCATCCCGATGCGCCGGTGGACGAAGACGCTGGGGCGTCGCCGGACTCGGCCGGGCTCGGTAAGTCGTTGTTGGACAACGCTCTTTGCGAGGCCGAGGAACCCGGTGCTACGATATGCAAACGAACTGCGGGCGTAGCTCAATTGGCAGAGCGTCAGCCTTCCAAGCTGAATGTTGAGGGTTCGAGCCCCTTCGCCCGCTTTGGTCCCTCCTCGAAGCGATCGACTAAGATCGGCTTATGCAGACGGAGTTGCATCGCGGGGACGCGCACGCCATTGAATCGCCGCCCGACCCCGTGCTCGACGCGCTGAGGCGCGTCTGGGGGTACGAATCCCTGCGGCCGATGCAGGCCGCGGCGATCGACGCCGGCCTCGAACACCGCGACGCACTGGTCGTCATGCCCACCGGCGGCGGCAAGAGCCTGTGCTATCAGGTCCCGCCGCTGGTCGCCGAGCGCACGGACATCGTGGTCTCGCCGCTGATCGCGCTGATGAAAGACCAGGTCGACGGGCTCAATCAGCTCGGCTACCCCGCGGCCGCGCTGCACTCGGCGATGACGCCCGACGAGAAGCGCGACGTCGAGCAGGGCGTGCGGGCCGGGCGATTCCGATTGCTGTATGTCGCGCCCGAACGGCTGGTGACGCCGTGGTTTTTAGAGACGGTCGACCGGCTGGGCGTCGGCGCGTTCGCGGTCGACGAGGCGCACTGCATCAGCCAGTGGGGGCACGACTTCCGCCCTGAGTATCGCCAGCTCGCCATGCTGCGCAACCGCTTCCCCAAGGCGAGCCTGCACGCCTACACCGCCACGGCCACGCCGCGCGTGCGCGACGACATCGTCGCTCAGCTCAGCCTGCGCGACCCGGCCGTGCTCGTCGGCAAGTTCGATCGCCCCAACCTCACCTACCGCGTGCTCCCGCAGGTCGACCTGCACGCGCAGACGCTCGACGCCCTCCGCCGTCACAAAGACGAGGCCGCGATCGTCTACTGCCTGTCGCGCAAAGACACCGAGTCGATGGCCGGCACGCTCCGCGCCGCCGGCATCAAGGCCGAGCACTACCACGCCGGCATGTCCGCCGACGACCGCCGCGTCACACAAGAGCGCTTCGCCTCCGAGCAGACCGACGTCGTGGTCGCCACCGTTGCTTTTGGCATGGGGATCGACCGCGGCAACGTCCGCTGCGTCGTCCACGCCTGCCTGCCCAAGAGCGTCGAGAGCTATCAGCAAGAGACCGGCCGCGCCGGGCGCGACGGCCTGCCCGCCGAGTGCGTGCTCTTCTACTCCCCCGCCTCGGCGTACCGCATCGAAAAGATGCTCCGCCGCTCGGCCCAAGAAGTCGGCGACACGCCCGAAGCCCAAGCCAACCTCGACGCCCAGCTCGACCTGCTGCGCGGCATGCAACGCTTCGCCGCCAACACACGATGCCGCCACGCGCTGCTCAGCGAGTACTTCGGCCAGCCGTACGAACCCCCGGAACCCTCGCAAGACGCCGCAGATCACGACGCCGACAGCGTGAACGAAGGCGACACCAAAGCAACCATCAACTGCGGCGCGTGCGACGTCTGCCTCGGCGAGGTCGAGGGCGTCGAAGACGCGACCGTTACCGCGCAGAAGATCCTCTCGGCCATCGCCCGCGTTGACCAGCGCTTCGGCGTCGGCCACGTCGTGGAAGTCCTCGCTGGGTCGAACGCGCAACGCGTCCGCGAGCTCGGCCACGACCAGCTCTCGGTCCACGGCCTGCTCAAAGAGCTGCCCCGCAAGGCGATCCAGAGCTACGTCTACCAGCTCATCGATCAAGACCTCATCGCCCGAAGCGAGGGCGACCGCCCCGTGCTCATGCTCAACGCCGACTCCGTCGAGGTGCTGCGCGGCGACCGCAAGGTCCGGCTGATGAAGCCCAAGGCCGTCGCCAGCCATCGCGTGTCGCGCGACGCGTCCGACGAGGCCGCGTGGCAGGGCGTCGATCGCGGCCTGTTCGATGCCCTCCGCGAGCTGCGCCGCTCCATCGCCGCCGAGAAGGCCGTCCCCGCCTACACCGTGCTGCACGACCGCTCGCTCATGCAGATCGCTCGCCACCGCCCCGCCTCGCTCGACACCCTCGCCCGCGTCCACGGCATCGGCGAATCCAAGCTCAAGGCCTACGGCCAAGCCATCCTCGATACCCTCTCCACCTACTGCGATGCCCACGGCCTCGCACGCGACGTCGCCGCATAATCCGCACGCCGTCGCGCACTTGACTCCGAGTTACCGCCCAAGGCCCCACCCATGCCCACCGACCGCCCCAACCTTTTGCTCATCACCTCCGACCAGCAACACTGGACCACCCTCGGCGTCCTCAACCCCAAGATCAAAACGCCCAACCTCGACCGCCTCGCCGCGATGGGCACCAACTTCACCCGCGCCTACTGCCCCAACCCCACCTGCACGCCCACTCGCGCCTCCATCATCACGGGCACGTACCCCTCGACCCACGGCGCGTTCACCCTCGGCACCAAGCTCCCCGAGCACGTCCCCACCCTCGGCGACCACCTCCGCGAACTCGGCTACACCTCCTCCCTCGTCGGCAAGGCCCACTTCCAACCGCTCAAGTCGACCGACGACTGCGCATCCGTCGAGTCCTACCCCACGCTGCGCGACCTCGACTTCTGGCGCACCTTCAACGATCAGCACACCCCCTGGTACGGCTTCGACCGCGTCGAGCTCACCCGCAACCACACCGACGAAGGCCACGCCGGCCAGCACTACGGCATCTGGCTCGAAGAGCAAGGCCTCACCAACTGGCGCGACTACTTCCACATCGGAAACGACGGCGTCAACGTCACCGGCACCGACGGCTCCAAAGCCCCGCCCAAGGCCGATAAGCGCGGCCACGGCCTGCGCGAGCCCATGAGCTGGCAACTCCCGCAAGACAAGCACTACACCGCGTGGACCGGCGAGCGCACCATCGCCGCCATCGAAGCCGCCCACCAGGCCGGCCAGCCCTTCTTCGTCTGGTCCAGCTACCACGACCCGCATCCGCCTTACGCCGTGCCCGAGCCCTGGGCGTCGATGTACGACCCCGCCGACATGGACATCGGCCACTTCGTCGACGGCGAGTTCGACCACATGCCCCCGCCGCACCAGATGACCCGCGACACCAACGCCAACTTCAAGCCCTTCAACGCCGACGGCATGGGCAATCACGGCTACCACCCGCACATCGGCATGGCCGACGACGACCTCCGCGCCGCGCAGGCCATCTACTACGGCATGATCAGCTTCATGGACCACTGGATCGGCCAGACCCTCGATCGCCTCGAAGCGCTCGGCATCCTTGACGACACGCTCGTCGTCTTCACCTCCGACCACGGTCACTTCCTCGGCCAGCACGGCCTCAACGCCAAGGGCCCGTTCCACTACGAAGACGTCATCCGCGTCCCCTTCATCGCCGCGTTCGGCGATCGATTCGCGCCCGGCTCCACCTCGGCCGACATCCAGTCGCTCGTCGACCTCGCCCCTACGTTCCTCGACGCCGCCGGCCTTAGCCGCATGCCTATCGCTATGCAGGGCGTCAGCCAACTCAGCGCCTGGTCGGGCAGCGCCCCCGCCGGCCGCGACCACGCGATCGTCGAGAACCACCACCAGGCCGGCCCCGAGGTCCACCTCCGCACGCTCATCACCGACCAGCACAAGCTCACCGTCTACCGCGGCCGCGACTGGGGCGAGCTGTTCGACCTCCACGCCGACCCCGGCGAGCTGAACAACCGCTACGCCGACCCCGCCGCCGCCGAGACCCGCGCCGAGCTGATGACCCGCCTCGTCCAGGCCGACCTCGCCCGCGAGCCCGCCCCGCAGCCGCGTGTCAGCGGCGCCTGACCCAGCTGTCACGACCGCACCGCTGCCGGCCTCGACCCCGTTTAACCCCGTTGCGACCCCCCCGGGCGTCCGGTACACTCCGGGGCTCGATCGCGGCTCAGATGCCCTCGCGGCAATCCTTGTCCACGATCGACGCAGGCTTGCAAGTGCCTGCGATAGCCTGATTTACCACGCGGGTGTAGCTCAGTGGTAGAGCGTCACGTTGCCAACGTGAATGTCGAGGGTTCGAATCCCTTCACCCGCTTTCTCAGCCGCCGCCGAACCCGACGGGTCAGCAGCGTCCCCTCAAACGAATCAGGAGCCAACAGCCGTCACGAAGATCGCTGCGCGATCGGTCTTACGCAAGAGCCGGCGTCGGCCCCGCACCCTCGATCGCGGGCTCGGGTTGGCGCCCCGTCCGCGTCACCAGCAAAAACGCCGCGGGGATGTAGACCAGCGCGATCAGCGTCGCGCCCGTGATCCCGCCGACCAGCACGATCGCCAGCGACGGCCAGAAGTCCCCGCCCACAAACAGCAGCAGCGGCAGGAACCCGCCGATCGTCGTCGCCGTGGTCGCGATGATGTGCCGCGTCGACCCCATCACCGACTCGACCATCGCATCCAGGTCGCCCGACCGCGCTTTGGGGTTCGCCAGGATCGCCGCGAACACGACGATGCTGTCGTTGAGCGCGACACCGATGAGCCCCAGCGTGCCGAGGATCGTGTTGAAGCTGATCGGAAAGCCGATCGACCACGTCGACAGCAGCGCCAGCCCCAACGCCATCACCGCCACCCCGCCCAGCACCGCCGCGTAACGCACGCTGCGGAACACAAGGATCAGCGTCGCCACCATCAACGCCACGAGGATCGGCGCGTACGCCGCCAGGTTGCCCGTCGCCTCCGAGTCCTGCTCGGCCGCGCCGCCCAGCTCGATGCGATACCCATCCGGGAGCTCGAAGCCTTCGTCGCGCAACCCGTCCAGCACACCCTGGCCGATGTCGATCGGCAGCGAACCACTGCGCGTGTACGCCTTGATCGTGTTCGTGCGCTCGCTGTTGTAGCGCGCGATCGCCCCGAGCTCCGGCCGCAGCTCAAGCTCGCCCAGCGCCGACGCGCTCGTCCACCGGTCCCCGCCGGCCTGCACCAGCAGGCTCGACGCCACCGCATCCAGGTCGCCCCGCCCCGCGTCGTCGAACCGCACGCGTACCGGCACCTGCTCCAACCCCTCGATCACCGTCCCCGAGGCCACGCCCTCCAACGCGCCCTCCAACTGATCGGCCACGTCGCCCAGCGTCATGCCCGCCAGCCGCGCCGCGTCTTCGTCGGCCGCGAAAAACAGCTTGGGCTCGCCACGCGTGATGTTCGCCTGCGTGTGCAGCACATCGGGGTGCGCCTGCAACGCCGCACGCAGCTCGTCGCCCAAATCCTGCAGCACCGGGATGCTCGGCCCCAGCAGCCGATACTCGATGTCCGCCACCACCGGCGGGCCCTGCCCGAACGGCCGCACGACGATCTGCGCGTCCGGCTGCGTGTCGTCCAGGTGGTGCTGCAACGCATCGACCAGCCGCTTCGTGTCCGCCGCCGATCGCGACGTGACGATACCGTGCGCGTAGTGCGCCGCGCCGTCCTGATCCATGATCAGGTTGTAGTACACGCTCGGGAAGCTGCCGCCGATCAGCCAGTCGACACGTTCGACGCCCTCGAACGTGTGGATCGTCGCCTCGAGCTCGCGTGCTCGCGTGGCCGTCGCCTCGATCGCCGTATCGCCCGGCAGCCACACCCGCACCTCGAACATGTTGCGATCGACTGGCGGGAAGAACTGATCGCCCAGCGTCGGCGCGATCGCAAACCCGCCCAGCGGCAACGCCGCCGCCACCGCGATCCCCGCCACCGGCATCGCGTACAGCCACCGAAGCGTCCGCCGATACACCCCACGCACCGGACCCAGCGACACCCCGTCCCGCCACCACCGCCGCCTCTCGCCCGGCCCCGTCGGCCGCGTGAACAGCCCCGCCAGCGCCGCCGTCAGCGTCATCGCCACTAAAAACGAACCCACGATCGCAAGCACCACGCTCGTCCCGATCGACCCGACAAAATCCCCGCCGCTGCCCGGCAGCAGCATGATCGGCGCGAACGCCAGCACCGTCGTGATCGTCGACGCCAGCAAAGGCAAAAACAAGTGCCGCACCGACCCGCCCACCGCCGCCACAGCCGATGCCCCGCGCGCCTTGCGCGCCGTGACCTCGTCAGTCATCACGATCGCGTTGTCGATCAGCAGCCCCAGCGCGATGATCAACCCGAAGATCGACATCTGATGCACCGCCTCGCCGATCATCAGCCAGCCAAACATCACCATCGCCACCACCAGCGGCAACGCCGTCGCCACGATCAACGCCGACCGCACGCCCATGATCACCATCACCGCCACCACGATTACCCCCGCACCCGCCAGCAGGTTCGCGATCAGCTCGGTCAGCCGCTCGGTCGTGTAGCCCGCCTGCTCAAACACCCGATCGACCCGCACGCCCGATCCTCGCCCCGCCTCAAACTCAGCCACGATCGCGTCCGCCTCGGCCGCCCACGCGTCCACCCGCACGCCCGGCCCGACCCGCGCCGCCACCAACACCGACCGCCGCCCGCCGATCAACGCGATCTCCGGCTCGGGCGTCCGCCACCCCCGCTCGATCTCCGCCACGTCCCCCAGCGTCAACACCGCGCCGCCCGCGTCGCTCTGCAGCGGCACCCGCGCCACACGATCCAGCGTCTCGAACGCGCCGTCCACCTCGATCGGCACGTCCGACCGATCCCCACGCAACACGCCCGCCGGCCGCTTCGCGTCCGCCTCGGCCACCCGGCCCGCCACGTCCCGCGGCGTCATCCCCAGCTCCGCAAGCTCCGCCCGGTCCATCCGCACCGTGATCTCTTCCTCCGGCTCGCCGTACACCCGCACCAGCTCCGTCCCCCGAAGGTTCCGCAGCCGATCGCCCAGCTCGTCCGCCAGCCGATCCAGCAGCCCCATCTGAAGCGGCGCGGCGCTGTCCCACGTCAGCCCCACAATCAGCGTGAACGCCGCCGCCTCGCGCTTGTCATCGACGGTCGGCTCCTGCGCCTCGGGCGGCAGCAGCGGCGTCACCTCCCCCACTTTGTCGCGGATCTCCGCAAACACCGCCTGGTTCGTGCTCGCCTCGATCGCATCATCAAACTCAACCGAAATCACCGACACGCCCGCGCTCGACGTCGAGTCGACGTTCTTGATCGCGTCGATCTCGTCCAACCCCTCTTCGAGCACCTCGGTCACCAGCGCCTCGACCCGCTCGGCCGACACGCCCGGCACGTTCGTGATGATCATCGTCCCGCGATTCACGATCCGCGGGTCCTCCAGCCGCGGCAGCGTCAGCGAAGCCGACAGCCCGCCCACAAAAATCATCACCACCGTCAGCCACAGCAAGTGACGGTTGCGGAAGAACAGCGTCTCCAAACCCGACTCGGCGCGTTCGTTCTCCATTAGCCCGGCTCACCCATCTCAGTAGCACGATCGCCCAGCCGCACCGCCATGCCCGGCCCCACGCGGTGCAACCCGCCCACCACCACCCGCACCCCCGCCTCAAAAGGCCCACGCACGTACGCACGATCCGTCGCCTCGTGCAACACCTCCACGTCCGCACGACGCAGCGTCGCCCGCCCCGAGTCGTCCGTCGAACCGTCCAGCACGTACAGCGACCAGAGCCCGCGCGACCCCTCCGTCAACGCCTGCATCGGCACCCAGAAACCCGCCGCCGCCACCCGTCGCGGCAGGCTCACTCGCCCCAGGTCGCCGCTGCGCACCGCGCCCAACTCCGCCTCCAATTCGATCAACGCGTCCACCCCGCGCCCCACTTGGTCGCGCGTCGGCAGGATCGCCCGCACCCGCCCCGCGTACCGCTCGCCCCGTACCTCGACCGACACCGCCTCGCCCACCGCAAGCGACTCGATCGCGTCCCCGCCAATGCCCACCCGCACCTCAGGCCGGCTTCGCTCCAACAGCCGAACCACCGCCGTCCCCGCATCCACCACCCGCCCCTCATCCACCGACCGCACCGCCACCACCGCGTCAAACGGCGCCACCAACTCCGCCTTCTCGATGTCCACCTCCACCGATCGCACCGCCGCCCGCGCCCGCGCCACATCCGCGTCCGCCGCGCGGGCCGTGCTCCGCGCCTCGTCCAGCTCGTCGGCCGTCGTCGCCTCCCGCGCGTGCATCCGAGTGATCCGCTCCAGCCGGATCGCCGCCAACTCAGCGCTCGCCTCCGCCTGCTCGGCCTGCGCCTCAAGCTCCGCCCGTCGCGCCTCCAGCCGCCGCGTGTCCAGCGACGCCAGCACCTGGCCCGCCGTCACCGCCTGCCCCTCATCGACCCCGATTTCCACGATCAGCCCGCCGATCTCAAACCCAAGGTCCGCCTCACGCTTCGCCTCCACCCGCCCGACGTACCGCCGCTGCACCTCGTACCCCTCGTCCCACGCCACCTCCGCCCAAGGCACCACCAAAGGCTCCACGCCCGGACCCGCCGTCCGGATCACCTCCTCCGATCGGCTCGCCCAGCCAAACACCACCACCGCGACCGCCACGCCAGCCACGACCCCGCCGCTGGTCAGTCCGCGCTTCCACTTCGGGTTCAACCGCTTCATCCGTCACGCTCCGTTCGGTCCTCGGTGTCTCGATCACTCCCGGTCAACGCATCGATCGCCGCCTCGCGGGTCACGTCCAGCAGCTCGCTCGACAACGGCTCGTCCAATGCCCGGGCCATCATCATCCCGCCCACCATCAGCGACACCCCCGCCATCGCCCGCCGCCGCGCCTCGGCCTCGGGCGCATCGATGTGCGACATCACCGTCGCCATCCGCTCGTACGACAGGTCCGTAAACCCCGTCCGCGCCTCCGGCCCGGACCGCGCGATCTCCGGCGTCAGCAGCGGCAGCGGGCACGCCCGGCGGACCTCGTGCAAATGCCCCGGGCTCATGTACGCCGTCGCCCACGCCCGCAGCCAGTCGTCCCCCTCCAGCTCGCCAAACGCCCGATCGAACTTCTCCCCCACGTGATCGAAGCCGGACCGGATCACCTCGGCCACCAGATGATCCTTGCTCTCAAAATGCGCATAAAACCCGCCGTGCGTTAGGTTTGCCTCTTTCATGATCGACGCCAGACTCGCCTCGGAAAACCCCTTCTCGCGGAACTGACGCGCGGCCGCCCCGAGGATCCGCTCGCGCGTCTGGGCCTTGTGCTCGCTCGTGTATCGCACCATGGAAACGCTCCGGGGGGCAGCCGCGGGAAAGATATGATGGCTGTCATACAAAATCCACCGATGCGACGATTTGTTCCTTAAACCCCTTTTCTGGACCCCAGCGCAACCCGTCTCGCCCCCCTCACGCCCGCATCGCCCGCTCCCGCTGCTCGTCCAGCCGGCGCGGCGACACCTTCACCGAAGTCCCCAGCTCCTCCGCAAACAGCCGCACCCGGTACTCCTCCAGCAGCCAACGATACGCCACCACCTCCGCCAACTTCTCCCGCCCGCGCGCCACCTCCGCAAAGTCCGTCAGTCGCGCATCAAGCTCCGCCGCCGCCGCACGATCGCGCTCGACCCGCCCCTCGCGCAGCTTCCGCAGCCGGTGCCGCCCGCCCCGCAGGTAACGCGGCACGTGCGCCAGCCACGCCCGCGGCGTCCGATCCAAAAAATCCCCCGACACCATCCACCGCAACTGCTCGCGCAACTGCGCCACCGCCGCGTCCCACCCCGGCGGCGTCCGCGCCGCAATCGCCTCCACCTCCGCGCTCAGCGGCGACGCCTCCGCGTACACCGCCGACGCCACCCGGCACACCTCGTCCACCGAGCCCTCCAGCCCACTGCGCCCCACGGCAATTACAGCGTCAAACGCCGCCCGCGTCCGCGGCATCGCCCGGTCCAGCTCGGCTCCGCACGCCCGCCGCACCGCCGCCCGCACCAGCCCGTCCTGCACGTCCCCCGCGTGACCAAACACGCTCCCCGCCAGCAGCACCTCCGCCAGCCCCGGCCAAGCCACCACCGCCCGGCGCGCCTTGCCACCCAGCGTCAGCACGCACAGCCGCTCGACCCCCGCCGCGTGCAGCCCCGCCGCACGCTCGGCCGTCTCGATCGCCCGCACCCCCACCGCCGTTCGCTGATCGACCACCGCCGGGTACGCTCGGATCTCCGCCGCCCCGCGCGTCACGTCGATCGACTCCGGCAGCTCGCCGATCTCTTCCCAGCTCGTCAGCCCGTCGCGCTGCCACGCATCCGGCGCCGCCTGCACCACCGCCTTCCGCGCCCGATCCGCGAACCGTCGCTGCAACGCCGCCAAATCCCGGCTCTGCCCCAGCCGCTCCTCCTTCTCATCAATCACCGCGACGTTCATCCAGTGGTGTGGCTCGAGCTGCCCCACATCGAACGCCGCCGGGTCCAGCCGACTCCCCGCCACGTGCCCCAGCGCATCCGCCACCGCCTCCAAGAACTTCCCCTCCCCAAACGCGATCCGCCCCGACGCCTCCGCCGCCGACTCCGGCGCAGGCACCAACGGCTTCCGCTGCGCCTTCGGCAAGCTCCGGATCAACGCCGTCACCCGCCCCTCCAAATCCCCCGGCACCCCCCACTCAATCACCCGCGCATCCAACTGCATCAACAGATGCAGCGGCGCGAGCAGCGTCACCCCATCGTCCGCCTCGCCCGGCGCGTGCCGATACGCCAGCCGCAGCCTCGCGCCCGCCACCTCCAGGTGGTTCGGTCGGCCCGGATCGTCCTCGGCATCGCCGAGCAAATCCGCCTCGGTCATGTGCAGCAGGGCGGGGTCGCGCTTCGACGCCTTCACCCACCACCGCCGCAGGTCGCCCGCCGTCAAAATCGACTCGGGCACCCGCCGCTCGTAGTACGCCTGCGCCGCCGCCTCGTCCGCCGTCGGGTCCGCCCGCCGACGCTTCGCCCGCACCTCGCTCGCCCGCAGCCGCACCGCACGGTTGTGCTCCAGGAACGGCAGCCCCACGTCCACCTCCTCCGCGACCAGCCCCTCCCGCAACAACACCTCCCGCGCCGCCGCACGGTCCACCCCCGCCAACGGCACCCGCCGACGCGGCGTCAGCACCAGCCCGTACAGCTTCACCTTCTCGTACACCGCCGCATACCCGCCACGCCGAAACCAGTGCGGCTCCGCGTGCGAACGCTTGAGCAAGTGCGCGCCCGCCCGCTCCACCCACGCCGGGTCGACGCGCCCGATCGTCCGCGCGTACCGCTGCGTCGTCTCCACCACCTCGCCGCTCACGATCCACTTCGGCTCCGCCGCGAACACCGACGACCCCGGCCAAAGCCGCAGCTTGCCCCCGTGCGCCCCCGTGTACTCGTGCGGCGCGCTGCGGTACGCCACGTTCGACAGCAGCCCTGTCAGCAGCGCCCGATGCACCGCGTCCACCATCTTCGGGTTCCCCCAAGGCTTGTCCGCCATCGTCGCCCGCCCCAGCCCGTGGTCCGCCGCGAGGTCGCGCAACTGACGATGCAGCTCGAACCACTCGCGCACCCGGGCCGGCGAGATGAACCGCGACTCGCACGCCCGCTGAAACCCACTCCGCGACGCCTTGGCCTTCACCGAATGCAAAAACCGCCACAGCCGCACGAACCCCATGAAGTCCCCCGACGCATCCGCAAACTCCGCGTGCGCCGCGTCCGCAGCCTCCGCCCGGTCCATCGGCCGAAGCCGCGGGTCCTGCCCCTCGATCGCCGACGCGATCACCAGCACCTCCGCCAAACACTTCTCCTCAGCCCCCGCCAGCACCATCCGCCCCACGCGCGGGTCCGTCGGCAGCTGCGCCAAACGCCTGCCCACCTTGGTTAACCCGCCCTCCGCGTCGATCGCCCCCAGCTCGATCAGCGTCTGCCGCCCCTCCCGCAGCGCCGCCGGCTTCGGCGCATCCAGAAACGGAAAGTCCTCCAATGCCCCCAGCCCCATCGCCGCCGACCGCAACATCACCGACGCCAAACTCGTCCGCAGCACCTCGGGCGTCGTGAACTCGCCCCGCGCCAGGTAATCGTCTTCGCTGTACAGCCGCACGCACACGCCCGGCGCCACCCGCCCGCACCGGCCCGCGCGCTGGTCCGCCGACGCGCGCGACACCGGCTCGATCGGCAGCCGCTGCATCCGCGCCCGCGCCGAGTACCGGCTCGTCCGCGCCGTCCCCGTGTCGATTACCGCCGTCACGTTCGGCACCGTCACCGACGACTCCGCCACGTTCGTCGCGATCACCACCCGCCGCGCCGACGTCGACGCACGAAACGCCCGCTGCTGCTCCTTGCTCGACAGCCGCCCGTACAACGGCAGCAGCTCCACCCGCCGCCGCGACCGCCCGCCGTATTGCAGGTGATGCCGCAGCGTCTTCGCCGACTCGCGGATCGCCCGCTCGGTCGGCATGAACACCAGCACATCCCCATCCGTCGAATCCAGCGCCTCGTCGAACGCCTCGCGCAGCGCCCGGTCCGCCGCCGCCGCGTCCGGCTCGTCGCTCTCTTCGTCCGCCTCGATCGGCCGATACCGCACCTCCACCGGGTACGTCCGCCCCGACACTTCGATGATCGGCGCAGCCTTCGCCTCACCCTCGCCGCCCCCGTCGATCCCGAAGAACGCCGCGAACCGCTCCGCGTCGATCGTCGCCGACGTCACCACCACCTTCAGGTCCGGCCGGCGCGGCAGCAGCCTCCGCAGATAACCCAGCAGAAAGTCGATGTTCAGCGAACGCTCGTGCGCCTCGTCCACGATCACCGCGTCGTACCGCGACAGGTCCGGGTCGTCCGCCAGCTCGGCCAGCAGCAACCCGTCGGTCATGTACCGCACCAGCGTGTCCGGCCCGCTGCGATCGTCGAACCGCACCGCATAACCCACCGGCCCGCCCAGCGGCGCCTTCAACTCACCCGCCACCCGCGCCGCCAGCGTCTGCGCCGCGATCCGCCGAGGCTGCGTGTGCGCGATCGTCCCTGCCACCCCAAGCCCGAGCCCCAGCAACACCTTCGGAAGCTGCGTGCTCTTGCCCGAACCCGTCTGCCCGCACACCACCGTGACCCGATGCTCGCCGATCAGCTCGGCGATCTCGCCGCGCACTTGCGACACCGGAAGCTCGGCCGGGTACTCCAGCGCAGGCACGCTCCCCGCCCGTCGCTTGCGCCGCTCCGCAGACTCCTCGAGCTGCCGCTCGAACCGCGCGAGGTTGCGGTCGTGCGGCCTGCCCTCCCGCCGAGCCCGCACGATCTTCTTCCACAGCCGCCGCAGCGCCGCCCGGTCGCCCCGCATCGCGTCGTCGATGCGCAGCGACCCCGCAGGCCGTTCGCCACCCGGCGCACTCGCGGCAGAAGTCTCCATCGCCGCAGGATGCTAGCGGCTCTCCGCCACGGCCTAGCTCAATCTCATGCGTCGATCCGCTCGTACCCGCCGAAGTGCTTCACCGGCGACCACGAAGGCGAGATCGGCGGCAGCGCCGGCGCGTCGTGCTCCGCGAGCGCCCCGTCGGCGAACACGACCTCGCCACCCACGGCCGTCAGGCAAGGCCGCACCTTGTTGAGCTGATCGTCCGACACCTCGAAGAAGTCCTGCTCGAGCACGAGAAAGTCGGCGAGCTGCCCCGGCGCGATTGCGCCCTTCTGGCCCTCGTGCCCCGTCGACCACGCGCTGCCGACGGTCCACGCCCGCAGCGCCTCATCGCGGTCCAGCAGGTTCTCGTCGCCGTACATCTGCATCCCGCCGAGCGAGTTGCCTTGGCACAGCCACGCGAGGCTCAGCCACGGGTTGTACGAGGCGACGCGCGTGCCGTCCGTGCCCGCCGCAACGGGCAGGCCCATGCTCAGCATCTTGCGGATCGGCGGCGTCTGCCGCAGCGCCTCGCGCCCGTACCGCGCCGCGAAGTCCTCGGCCTGATAGATGATCCGGTTCTGAATCGCCATCCCCCCGCCGAGCTTCGCGACCCGCTCGAGGTTCGCCTCGGTGATCGTCTCGGCGTGGTCGATCAGCATTCGCGGCCCCGCGTCCAGCCGGCCGGCGACCTTCATCCGCGCCCGCTCGTACGTCGGCAGCAGCCGCTCGATGGTCTCGTTGTAGGTCATGTGCTGGCGCGTCGGCCAGTTGTGCTCGGTCAGCACGTCAAGGATGGGCTGCTGCACCTGCTCGGCGTCGAGGTCGATGTCCGGCCGAGCGTCTTTGAAGATCTCGTAGTCGTACGCCGCCCAACAGATGTTCTCGCCGGCCCCGCCGAGGTAGAGCATGTCGTCGCCCTCGCCGGGGGTGTGGTCCTTGACCCAGCGGCGGTAGTCCGCCTCTTCCTCGCCCTTGACCTGAGGGAAGGTGTTGAGGCTGGTGCGCACCTTCAGTCTGCCGTCGGCGTTGAGCCGGTGGATGACCGAGTACGTATCGGGGAACACCATCCCGCCGCCGCCGCAGTCGCTGACGCTGGTGACGCCCAGTCCATGCATCTCGCGCTGGAAGTGCAGCGAGCTGTTGATCTGATCGGCCGTGGAGAGCTTGGGCCCGCTGGAGATCGACTTGTAGAGGGCAAGGCCGGACGGCGCCGCGAAGATCGCGCCGGTTGGCCGGCCGTGGGCGTCGGTGGCCACGCGGCTGCCGGGATACGACGGCGGGTTGGGCCCGCGATACCCGAGGTACGCCAGCGCCTTCTCGTTCATCAGCGCGTAGGCGTAGAGGTACAGCACGAACACCGGGTGGTCCGGCGCCACCGCGTTGATCTCTTCGAGCGTCGGCATGCGGCGCTCCTTGAACTGGAACTGCGAGAACCCGCCGATCACGCGGATCCACTGATCCTTCGGCGTGCGCTTCGCCTGCTCACGCAGCATCTCCAGCGCCTCTTCGACGGACTCGACCGAGTCCCACCGGGTCTCGAGGTGATACACCAGCCCCTCGCGCACGAAGTGCATGTGCGAGTCGTTGAGCCCGGGGATCACGCGCTTGCCCTGGGCGTCGACGACCTTCGTCGCCGGCCCCGCCAGCCGGCGGACCTCTTCGTCCGAGCCCACGGCGATGAACTTGCCGGCCGCCGCGGCGAGCGCCGTGGCCCGCGGGGTCGCGGAGTCCATCGTCGTGACCTTGCCGTTGAGCAGGATGAGGTCGGGCGTCGCGGCGGCTGGGCCCTGCGTCGTCGCGCAGCCGGGCAGCGTGAGGCCCGCGGCACCGGCCGCCGTGGCCGCGATGAACTGTCGACGGGTGAAGTTGGCGTCCATGATCGATTCCTTGGCGGTGGGAGGGCGAGTGAAGATGCCGCGTTCAGGCGAACGGCCGCGGCGAAAGCGGCGCATCCCGCGGTGACGGGACACGCCGTGGGGGTGTTGGATTAGTACTCGGCGTCTTCGGGCTTGGTGCCGGTGAACGCTGCGTGGCTGGCCATCGCCTCGGCGTAACCGGGCATGTGCTCGGCGAAGATCGCGGCGCTGCCGGCGCCGGCCTCGTTGCGCCAGTCGCTCAGCAGCTCACAGGCCAGGGCGAACCAGTTGCCCATCTCAGCACCGGCGTCGGCCATGCGCTTCAGCGAGACCTCCTGCACCTGCGCGTTGGTGGTGCCCGACGCGTCGGCGACCACGTACACGTCGTAGCCGGCCTCGAGCATGGAGAGGGTGACGAACGCGACGCAGACATCGGTGGTGATGCCGGAGACCACGGCCTTCTTGCGGCCGGTCGCTTCGACCGCCGCGCGGAAGTTGGGGTCGTCCCACGCGTTGATCTGGCCGGTCCGCTCGACGAGCGGGGCGTCGGGGAACATGTCGACGATCTCGGGGAGCTTGGGGCCGTTGGGCCCGGCGGCGGCGGAGGTCGTCAGGACGACCGGCACGCCGTGGAGCTTGGCGACCTTGGCCTTGGCCATCACGTCGGCCTTGTACTCGGGCATGGCGACGTTGTCGACGAGGTTCATCAGGCCGGCCTGGTGGTCGACGAAGAGGAACACGCAGTTGTCGGGCGTCAGCCGCTCGCGTTGCCCGCCGGGCACCCAGGTCTCGGGGTGGCCGACGGACGTGCCGGTGCTGCCCATCGCCTGCTCCTCCTGAGCGATGGCGGGCAGGGCGAACACGGCTATGGCAAACACGACGGATAGGGCGATTCGGGCAATGGTCTTCGAGAGCAACGGGCGGGTGCGGGTCATGGCGGGGTTCCTAGGGAGCTTTTGTGAGTGAGACGCGAGGCTTGCCTACGAAGCGGCGAGCCCGGCGAAAAGATGTTAGAACAAACAAATGGATGTTTCAACATTTAAATTCCACCGTCTGATGATTTGATGCGGTTTCCCTGTTAACGAGCACGATTCCACCCGACCGTAGGCCTGGATCAGCGTGCGCGTCATACGTCATGAGACGCAATTCACGTATCGCTGAGCGAGTGGCGACAATCGCGGGCTTGAGCGTTGCGACGGTACGACAGATCGGGCGTGGAGTACGCGCTTCGAGGTCTGCTCAGAGCTCGGCCGTGTCGAGCCAGATCGTGACCGGCCCGTCGTTGCACAGCTCGACCCGCATATCGGCGGCAAACCGCCCGGTTTCGACGCGGGGTACGCCGAGCTCTCGCAGGCGGTCGGCGAAGCGGTTGCACATCGGCTCGGCAAGCTCCGGCCCAGCCGCGCCGGTGAAGCTCGGCCGGCGGCCCTTGCGACAGTCGGCGTACAGCGTGAACTGGCTGACGACCAGCGCCTCGCCGGCGATGTCGAGCAGCGAACGGTCGAATCGCCCCCGCTCGTCGCGGAACAGCCGCAGGTTCACGATCTTGCTTGCGAGCGTGTCGAGCTCGGCGTCCGTATCACCCTCGCCGACGCCAAGCAGGATGAGCAGCCCCTCGTCGATCGCGCCGACGGCCTCGCCATCAACCGCGACGGACGCACGAGTCACGCGTTGGAGCAAGGCACGCACCCCCGGACATTACCGACTCAAAGCTGCATTGCAACGCAATGCAGTGCTTAGGTCGACCTTGAGCAAACACTGCACTGCGTTGCAGTGCAGCTTGGGGATCGAGGCCATCTCGCCATCACCGCCGCGACGGCTTCTTCCCACGCCGCTTGCCAGACTTGCTCCCCGGGGCCCCGGGCTTGGGCTTGGGCTTGGGCTTCGGCTTCGCGTCGTCCATCGTGACCTTGCCCATCGTCGGCGTCGCCTTCACCTGCGCGACCTTGTCGCGCAACTGTGCGGCCTTCTCGAACTCCAGCGACTGGGCGGCGTCCATCATCTGCCGCTCGAGCTCGGCGATCAGCTCGGCCCGGTCGTACTGCTTCTCGTCGACGTCGTTGAGCGCCTTCATCGCCGTCTTGCGGGCGCGCAGCTCGATCTCGATCCCGCGGCGGATCGCCTTCTTGATCGTCTTGGGCGTGATGCCGTGCTCGGCGTTGAACGCGAGCTGCTTGTCGCGGCGGCGGGTCGTCTCGTCGAGCGCCGCCTGCATGGCGTCGGTCACCTTGTCGCCGTAGAGCACGACGAAGGCGTTCACGTTGCGGGCCGCCCGGCCGATCTGCTGGATCAGCGACGTCGCCGAGCGGAGGTAGCCCTCCTTGTCCGCGTCCAGGATGCCGACGAAGCTGACCTCTGGCAGGTCGAGTCCCTCGCGCAGCAGGTTCACGCCGACCAGCACGTCGAACTGCCCCTCGCGCAGCTCGCGCAGGATCTGCACGCGGTCCAGCGTGTCGACCTCGGAGTGCAGGTAGCGGCACTTGATGCCCTGGTCGTCGAGGTACTTGGCGAGGTCCTCGGCCATCCGCTTGGTGAGCGTGGTGATGAGCGCCCGCTCGCCGTTCTCGGTGCGTTGCCGCGCCATCTCGATCACGTCCGGCACCTGGTCGGCCGCGGGGCGCACCTCGACGACTGGGTCGACCAGCCCAGTGGGGCGGATGATCTGCTCGGCCACGACGCCGCCGGACATCTCCAATTCGTACGGCCCCGGCGTCGCCGAGACGAACACCACCTGGTCCCAGCTCTTCTCGACCTCTTCGAACTTCAGCGGCCTGTTGTCCAGCGCCGAGGGCAGGCGGAAGCCGTGGTCAACGAGCACGCGCTTGCGGGCCTGATCGCCCTCGTACATCGCGCGCACCTGCGGGATCGTGACGTGCGACTCGTCGATGAACAGCAGCCAGCCGCGGTCCTCCGAGTCGTTGGCGGTGTCGGCGTAGTCGACGTCGTCGCGTGAGCCGTCGCTGTAGCCGCCCTCGTAGTCGCCGGTGATGGCGTCGGGGAAGAAGTCCAGCAGCGTGTACGGCCGCGAACCGGGCGGGCGGTTGTCGAAGAACCGCGAGTAGTTCTCGACGCCGTTGCAATAGCCGAGCTCCTCGATCTGTTCGAGGTCGTACTTGGTCCGGCTGAGCAGGCGCTGGGCTTCGAGCAGTTTGCCCTTCTGGCGGAGCTTCATGACCTGGTGGTCGAGTTCTTCTTTGATGCCGTCGATCGCTTGCTGGAGCTGGTTTTCCGGCATCACGTAATGCACGGCCGGGAAGATCGCGACGTTCTTTTCGTCGGCCAGCAGCTCGCCGGAGGTGGGGTTGATGAGCGCGAGGGAGTCGATCTCGTCGCCGAAGAGCTCGACGCGGATGGCGTACTCCTCGGCGGCGGGTTGCAGTTCGACGACGTCGCCGCGGACGCGGAACTTGCCGCGCGACAGCTCGAACTGGGCTCGCTCGTACTGCAGGTCGGACAGGGCGCGGAGGAGCTGCTGGCGGTCGATCATCTGCCCGACGTTGAGCGAGACGACGGACTTCTTGTATTCGTCCGGCGAGCCGAGGCCGAAGATGCAGGAGACGGAGGCGACGACGATCGTGTCGCGACGGGAGACGAGGTTGGTGGTGGCGGCGAGGCGGAGGCGGTCGAGGTCGTCGTTGCGCGACGAGTCTTTCTCGATGTAGATGTCGCGCTGCGGGATGTAGGCCTCGGGCTGGTAGTAGTCGTAGTAGCTGACGAAGAAGGAGACGGCGTTGTCGGGGAACAGCTCTTTCATCTCTTCGTAGAGCTGGGCGGCGAGGGTCTTGTTGTGCGAGATGATCAGGGCGGGGCGGTTGGCACGGGCGATGACGTTGGCCATCGAGAAGGTCTTGCCGGTGCCGGTCGCGCCCAGGAGCGTCTGGTATTTGGTGCCGGTGTCGATGCCGCGGAGGAGCTGGTCGATGGCGGCGGGCTGATCGCCCATGGGCACGTGCTCGGAGACGAGCTGGAACGGGCGTTCGGTGGTCTCGGGCATGGGGGCATCGTAGGGGCGGGAGACGGTTGGCCGGAATACCCGGTGGCCGATGGCGGTTGACGGGCTATGGATCAGAGGGAGCCGTGGCGATGGATCGCGGGGGCGGGGCTGGCCGCGACGGCGGCGGGCACCGGTCTGTGTGTGGCGGCGACGCCGGCACGGGATATTGTGGGGCAGATCGCACGGGATGGTGCGCTGATCTGGGCGAGTTTCGTGGTGTTGATCGTCGCCGCGGTGGCGGCGGTCGTGTTCGGGAGTCTCACGACGAGAGGGCTTGGCATGCGACGGACGGCTTGGCTGACGGTGGCGATCGGGGTGGTGATGCTGACGACGGGCGGGGTGGCGATGGCCAACCGCGGCACGATCCGCCTGGCGGTTTTCACGCTGGCGACCGGGGCGCAGGGCGCGGCCGTCGAGCGGTATGCCGATCAGAGCGCCGGTGAAGACTTCGATCACGCGGCGTGGGACGCTCTGCTGCGCGAGCACGTCGCCGACGGCGGGTGGATCGATTACGCCGGCTTCGCGGCCGATGAGGCAACGCTCGATGTTTACCTGGCTTCGTTGGGCTCGGCCGACTATGACGCGATGTCGCGCGACGCGAAGCTGGCTTATCTGATCAACGCGTACAACGCCTTCACGGTCAAGCTCATCCTCGACCACTGGGACGGCGGCCAACTCGAGTCGATCATGGACATCGCCGACGGCAAGCCGTGGGACCTGCGGCGGTGGAACCTCGCGGGGCGGACAGTGAGCCTCAACGAGCTGGAGCACGAGATCATCCGCAAGGACTTCATCGAGCCGCGGATTCACTTCGCCGTGGTGTGCGCCGCGTTTTCGTGCCCGCCGCTTCGGGCCGAGGCGTACACGGCCGACGCGCTGGAGACGCAGCTCCAAGAGCAGACGGTCTACTCGTTCACGCACCCGCGCTGGCTGATCTTCGATGGCGGCGACTCGGGCGCGACCCTGCGTCTGACCAAGCTGCTGGATTGGTACGCGGGCGACTTCACGCAGGTGGCACCGTCGGTCGAGGCGTACGCCGGGGGGTTCAACGAGAAGCTCGGCAGCCACGTCGCGGCCGGGAAGGGCGTGTCGATCCGGTGGATCGATTACTCGTGGGTGTTGAACGACGTGCGCAACCGGCCGTGAGCGCTCGGCCCTTTGGGCCTCGGGCTAAGCGGGGGTTGTGGCGGCGGCGAAGGCGTCGATGCGCTGCATGACGGCGGCGAGGTCGTTGGCGATGGGTTCGTAGCGCTCCTCGCGGTCGTAGAGGTCGGCGAGGTGTTCGGGCAAGGGCGGGCGGACGCCGTTGGCCTGCTCGACGGCGGCGGGGAACTTCGCCGGGTGGGCGGTGGCGAGCGTCACGACGGGCACGCCCTTGGGCAGGTCGTCGCGCAGCGTGTGCACGGCGTGCAGGCCGGTGGCCGTGTGCGGGTCGACGAGCAGGGCGTTCTGCTCCTGCGTGTCGCGCATCGTCTTGAGGCAGGCATGTTCGTCGCAGCGGACGGCGACGAACCTCGGCAATAAGGCAGCGAGCTTGCCGACATCGAGCTGCAACGCGCGGGTCTGCCGAAGCGCGGTCATCATCTCGGCGATCGCGCCGGCGTCGCGGCCGTAGGCGTCGAAGAGCAGTCGCTCGAAGTTGGACGAGACCTGGATGTCCATCGACGGCGACATCGTCGGGTGCACGTCGCCGAGCGTGTGGTCGCCGGTGGCGAAGGCGCGGGGGAGGATGTCGTTCTGATTCGAGGCGACGATCAGCCGCTCGATCGGCAGGCCCATCTGCGCAGCGACGTAGCCGGCGTACACATCGCCGAAGTTGCCCGTCGGCACGCTGAACGCCACCGGCCGATCGGGCGCTCCGAGCGCGAGCGCCGCGGCGCAGTAGTACACCGCCTGGGGCAGCACGCGCGCCCAGTTGATCGAGTTCACCCCAGACAAGCGCACGCGCTGGCGGAAGTCCGGCGTGTTGAACATCGCCTTGAGCAGGTCCTGGCAGTCGTCGAACGTGCCGTCGACCGCGAGATTCAGGACGTTGTCGGCGTGAACGGTCGTCATCTGCCGGCGCTGGACCTCGGAGGTGCGGCCGGCGGGGTGCATGATCACGATCGACGCGTGGTCGCGGCCCTGGAAGGCCTCGATCGCCGCCGAGCCGGTGTCGCCGGAGGTCGCGCCCACGACGGTGATCGTCCCGCCGGTGCGTTCGAGCGTGTGGTCGTACAGTCGGCCGAGCACCTGCATGGCGACGTCTTTGAACGCGAGCGTCGGGCCGTGGTAGAGCTCCATCAGCCAGCGATCCGGGCCGAGCTGCCGCAGCGGGGCGACCGACTGATGGGCGAAGGTGCAGTAGGCCCCGCAGACGAGGCGCTGAAGGCTGTTCGTGTCGATCGAGGCGTCGACGAACGGCCGCATGATGTGGCAGGCCAGCTCGGCGTAGTGCATCCCGCGGAAGCTCCGCCACTGGTCGGCCGAGAACCGCGGCCACGACTCGGGCACGAACAGCCCGCCGTCGGGCGCGAGCCCGGTCATCAGCGCCGCGGTGAAGTCCACCGGGTCGGCCTGGCCGCGGGTCGAGATGTAGCGGAGGTCGTTCGGCATCGAATTAAGCAGTGTAAACCAACCGCAACCCGATACCCTCAACGCATGCGACCGCTCATCGGCGTCACCACGGACTTCCGCGACCGCACCGCCGAGTCGGGCCGATACCAGGTGTCGACCGGCTACGCCCAGATGATCCACGACGCCGGCGGCACCCCGGTGATGCTCGCCTGCCTGCCCGAGCTCGTCGATGTGTACGTCGATCGGCTCGACGGGCTGGTCTTCACCGGCGGGCTCGACCCCGACATGGCCGACTTCGGCGTGGCGATGCACCCCAAGGCCCGCAAGATGGACCCGGCGCGTCAGCGCTTCGAGCTGGCGATGTTCGACGCCATCGAACGCCAGCGGCCGGACATGCCCGTGCTGGGCGTGTGCCTGGGGATGCAGTTGCTCACGCTCAAGGCCGGCGGCACGCTCGACCAGCACCTCGCCGACCACCTCGACACGCACGAGGACCACCGCGAGAAGCAGCATCACGCCGTGCAGGTCGTGGTCGACGACCCGCGCTGGGGCAGGGCGGGCGACGAGACAGTGATCTACTCGCACCACCAGCAGGCGATCCGCGATGCCAGCGACCTGCGCGTGACGGTGCGGGCGCCGGACGGCGTGATCGAAGCGGTGGACGACCCCGCCCGGCCGTTCCGCGTGGGCGTGCAGTGGCACCCCGAGAAGGCACCCGCCGAGTCGCGCGAGGCGACGCTGAACCTAGGCCTGTTTCGCCGACTGATCGCCGCCGCCGCCCCCGCCCCCGGAAGATGACCCGCTCGGCTCGGCGTCGCTTTGGCCTGCCTCGACCGCTCGCCGCGAGTCCATCGACGTCAGCGTGATCACCGCCACCCCGGCGAGCAGGAACACGTCGGCCAGGTTGAAAATCCACGGGTACAGCGTGGTCCCGCCGCCCGGCCACTCCCAGCCGTAGGGCAGCCGCACGCCCGGGAACAGGTGCAGCATGTCGCGCACGACGCCGTACACCACGCGGTCGTACAGGTTGCCCAGCGCCCCACCGAGCACCAGCGCCAGCCCCAGGTGCAGCCACCGCGCATCGCGTCGCGAGCGCCAGAAGATCACCGCAATCACGCCCACCGCGACGACGCTGAACCCCACGAACCCCCACCGCCCGCCCGAGCCCAGCCCGAACACCGCGCCGTCGTTGGTCGTCAGCCGAAGCTCGATCAGCAGCGGCACCACCGGGATCGAACCGTTGCCCGCGAGCTCGCGGTTGGCGTATTCGACGGGCACGACCAGCTCGGCCGGGTCCGTGCCTTCGACGATCATCCGCTCCCACGCCGCCATGCTTACCAGCCGCACCGGCCGCTCGCCCACGTTCGCAAACGACCAGGACTTGAGCCCGAGGTCGACCGCCAGCAGGGCGACCACCACGCCGACGAAGATCGCCCACGCCTTGGTCGATCGCCCGACTCGGATGTTCTGCGTCACGCCGCCTCCCGATCTGCGGACCGCGTGGGGTCAGGTGTCCAGCCCGCGCTTCTCGCGGCTGCGGGCGACGGCGATGCAGTACTTCGCCCACGGCTTGATCTCGAGGCGGATTTCCTCGATCGGCTCGGCCGACTCGACGCACACGCCGTAATAGCGGTCACGCATCCGGATCAGCGCGCCGTCGATCTCGTTGAGCAGCCGACGGTCGGTTTCCATGAGCCCGAGGGTGAACTCCTGGTCGAAGGCGTCGGAGCCGACGTCCGCCATGTGCAGCGGCATGTGCGAGAGGTCGCCGGAGTTGGCCGCGGCCTGGGCGGCCTCCATCGACTTCACGTCGCCGAGCAGTTGGGCCTTCTTTTCGAGGAGCTGAGCCTTGAGCTGGTTGAGCTTCTTGCGTGTGAGTCCGGTCTTGACTTTGCGCAGCTCGGAGATCTTGTAGACCTGCCCGGGGACCGTCGAGGGGTCGAGGCCGACCGGCAACTCCTTGCGCGACAGGTGCCGGCGCGGCGGGGGCTCGGGCTCGGGGGCCGGCTTGACGACGGGCCGCGGCCTGGGCTTGGCCACCTTCGTCGCAGCCGCGGGCTGGGCGAGCTTGGGCGCGGCGGCGGCCTGCTTGGCGGGGGCGTCTTTGGGCTTCGCGGCTTTCGATGCGGCGGCCTTCTG
>JBCCQE010000019.1:0-53999 GCA_039024495.1 Planctomycetota bacterium
CCACCTCACCCCCAAGCCGAGGCAGAGCAAAGCGCCGCCCCGGGTACCCCATCCATCCACACCCCACATCCCAGCCAGCATTGACCCACCCCAACACCCCACGCACACTGCACCCTGCATGGACGCACCCGCCCCCCTCTTCCAAAACCTCCACGCCTCCGCGTCTCCGCACCCTCCGCGATTCACCCCTCCACCCGTCCCCGCCACGCCACCCCAGCAAACCCCACGCACCCGCCCCGCCCTATCGGTCTGCAACCTAGGCTCCGGCTCCGGCGGCAACTGCACCGCCCTCCGCCTCTCCGCCCCCCACCACCCCGACGCCGCCGTCCTCATCGACCTCGGCTTCGGCCCCCGCACCACCGCCCACCGCCTCGCCCAGGCCAGCCTCGCGCCCGGCGACGTCGCCGCCGCCCTGCTCACCCACCTCGACCGCGACCACTACAAGCCCCACTGGGCCGACACCCTCCTCGCCCTGCGGATCCCCGTCCACTGCGACCGCTGGCACGCCGACGAGCTCCTCGCCACCCCCGGCGGCCCCGCCCTCCACCGCGCCAACCTCATCCGCCCCTTCGACGCCGGCTCGCCCTTCACCCTCCACACCGCGCCCGGCCGCACCCTCCGCGTCGCCACCCACCGCTGCCAGCACGACCGCCAGGGCACCGTCGCCTTCCGCCTCGACGACCCCGCCGCCCACGCCGCCGTCGCCCACGCCACCGACCTCGGCCACGTCCCCCCGCCGCTCATCCGCCTCTTCGCCGGCGTCGGCCTGCTCTCCATCGAGGCCAACTACGACGAACACATGACCATCCACTCCGCCCGCCCCTCCTTCGTCAACCGACGCAACCTCTCCGACTCCGGCCACCTCTCCAACGAGCAGGCCTTCGACGCCGTCGCCGCCATCGCCGCCCGCTGCCCCGCCGGCGGCCCGGCCCGCGTCCTGCTCCTGCACCGCTCCTCGCAGTGCAACCACCCCACCAAGCTCCGACGCGTCTTCGCCCAAGACCCCCGCCTCGCCCGCCGCACCACCCTCACCGACCCCCGCCGCCGCACCCGCTGGTTCACCGTCCAAACCCGCCGCGCCGTCCTCACCCACCAACTCCCGCTCTGCGTCGCCTGACGCACGGCGAAGCGCGCCAGACAAAAACCACAACCCAATAGCCGGGACGCTACGCGTCCCCGGTGCAACGCCTACACACCTAATTAACCCTCAACCAACCCTCCGCGCCTCCGCACCCTCCGCGATACCCCCAACCCAACAAGCCTCACAACTCCGGCGCATCCCCCGCATCCCCCTGCGCCGCGAAGTCCGCATTCACAAACACCTGGTCGTACCGCGCGCGCAGGTCCATAAACGCCTGGTCGGCCGTGAACGCGAAGTGTCCGCCGTCCCCCGGCTCGCTCACCGACGCATCGTTGCTCAGCGTCGCCACGTGCCCGTCGGCGTACAGCAGATTCACCTCCGCCCCGCGGTGGTTCGTCTTGTCGCCCCCCGCCGCCCCGCCATACGTGTCGAAGAAGTTGCGATCCATCAGCAGCGCCGACGCATCCAGCCCCGCCGCGTTGGTGTCCAGCGACGCAAGCCGCACCGGCTCGTCCCGCGCCGGGTCCGCGAACGCGTCCAGTTGTCGGTAGTAGTAAGACGACGAGACGGACACGTTCCCCGCCCTCAGGTTCGCCAGCTCCTCGGTCGGGTCGTTCGAATCATCATCCGGGCAGAACGGCGCCCGCTCATCGCCGAGCTGCCGACCGATCAAAAGCCCCAGCCCCACCGCCTCGTCGATGTCGCCCGAACTATCTGTCTCGTGCAGGAAGATCACGTTCGTCCCCACGCTGGGCCCGAAGTACCCCCGCGTGAAGTTCGTCGCCCCGTCGTCCGGCCGAACCGGCAGCACCCCGTCCTCCTCCACCGCGTAGGCAAACATCGCCAGTCCGAGCTGCCGCTGATTGACCGCGCACGTCAGCAGCCGCGCCCGCGAACGCGCCGCCCCCAGCACCGGCAACAACAACCCAATCAGAAGCGCGATGATCGAGATCACCACCAGCAACTCAATCAGCGTGAAACCCGAGCGACCCGCCCACCTTGCACACGTCACCGACCCAAAACCGTTCCACTTCATCACGCCATCACCTGCTTCCCCGAGACAAATCTGTGCAATCTGCGAAATCTGTGGATCAAACCGCCACCCCACCACGAAGCTTCGCGAGGTCGTCGAAGAACCCCGGGTACGTCTTGTTCACGCACGCCGGGTCGGCGATCGTCACGCCCGGCCGCGCCAATCCAAGCACCGCGAACGACATCGCCATCCGGTGATCGTCGTACGTCTTGATCGTCGCCGGGGTGAGCTGCCCGTCCGCCGGCGGCCTCACGATCAGGTCGTCGCCCTCGATCGTCACGATGCACCCGACCTTGTCCAGCTCGGCCTGCATCGCCGCCAGCCGGTCCGTCTCCTTCACCCGCCAGTTGCCGACGTTGCGGATCGCCGAGGGCCCGTCCGCGATCGCCGCCAGCGTCGCCAGCGACATCGCCGAGTCCGTGATCGGGTCGGCGTCGATATCGATCCCCCGCAACACACCGTCCGCCGGGGCAGTCACCGTCGTCGCGTCGTCGCCCCGTCGCACGACCGCCCCCATCTGCGCCAGCGCCTCCACAAACGCCGCCTCGCCCTGCACCGAGTCCGCGCCCAACCCGGGGATCGTCACCGACGCCGCCGGCACCGCCGCCGCCACCGCCTGGAAGTACGACGCCGACCCCGCGTCCGGCTCCACCGTGTAGTCCGTCGCCGCGTAACGCCCCGGCTCCACCGCCACCGCCGTCAGCCGCCCCGCGTCGTCGTACGCCGTCTCCGCTTCCACGCCGAAGTCCGCCATGATCGCCGCCGTCAGCTCCACGTACGGCTGCGACGTCACCGGCCCATCAAACTCAATCCGCAGCCCACGCTCCATGCAAGGCCCCGCGAGCAGCAGCGCCGTGATGAACTGCGAAGACAGCGTCGGCCTCAGCCGAACCGTCCCGCCGGTCAGCCCCGCGCCGTGCACCTGCAACGGCGGAAAGCCCGGCTCGCCCAGATACGCGATGTTGCCGCCGATCTCTTTGAGCGCGTCCACCAGCTCGCCGATCGGGCGCTTCCGCATCCGAGGCACGCCATCCAGCACAAACGTCCCGTGGTCCAGGCACACCGCCGCCGCCAGGCTCCGCATCGCCGTGCCCGCGTTGCCCAAGAACAGCTCCGCCCCGTGCGACGGGATCGACCCCGCTTGCCCCGTCACCCGAAGGCACGCCCCCTCGTCTTCGATCGCAAACCCCAGCGTCCGCAACGCCGACAGCATGACCTCGGTGTCGTCGGCCCGCAGCGCGTGTCGGATCGTCGACTGATCATCCGCCAACGCCGCGAGCAACAGCGCCCGATTCGTCAGCGACTTCGACCCCGGCGGCCGATGCGTCACCGAAAACGCCCCCCCCAACGGCTCAACCTCCAACCTCTCAGGCAGCGTGCTCACCCCAAGAGAGTAACCGCCAAGCCGCCAAGCACGCCAAGAAGAAAAACCACGGAGGACACGGAACCCCACGGAGGAAAACCAATCCGCTAAACCCCTTACCCCTCCGTGCTTCTCCGTGCCCTCCGTGGTTCAAGCCAGCCCCCTTGGCGCCCTTGGCGACTTGGCGGTGATCGCCCTCACGCCTTGCGGAACACCGCCACCACGTTCTCCACCGGCACCACGAACAGCCGGTTGTCCCCCTCAAAGTCCACCGGGATCGCCCCCTTCGGATTGAACAGCACCCGGTCGTACTGCTGCAGCGGGTAGTCCTCGTTGTGCTCGACCTCGGCCGACACCGTCACCACCCGCCCGGTCAGCGTCGGAATCTCGATCTTGTCCGGCAGGTGGATCCCCGCCTTGGTCGTCTTCTTGTCCTCGTCCTTGCGGATCAATACCCGCGCCCCGATCGGCTCGACCGTCTCGAGCTGCTTGGTCGTCGGCCGCGCGTTCCCGCCATCATTCATCTCGGGCAATTCAGTCATCCCGCCATCGTAGGCAACCCGCACCACCGCGCGCGACACAACCCCAGCCGGGATGCGACGCATCCCGGGGTTCATCGTGACCGCGCCAGCCCAACCCCGGGCTGCGCCGCAGCCCGGCTACTTGGAAACAGAAACGGTGGGCGTCCCGCACTCCGGGCAAGCCGCCGCGTTCGTCCCTCGCAAGTCGTACCCGCATTCCACGCAAACCCGCGCCACCGCCAACGCCCGACGAAAACGTCGCTCGGTCAGCCGCCGCACCGGCCAGCCGATCCCCAGCAGCACCGCCGTGATCCCGCCCAGCCACAAGAACCAACCTACGTACGGAAACCGATCCACGTACGGGTCCTCGCTCAGGACATGAAACCCCCACGTCATGGCAGGCACCCCCAGCATCAACACGCCCGCGCCCAACGCCAACGAGATCGGCGCAAACATCAGGCTGTTCATCAGCTTTTTCGGCCGATCCTTCCACCGCATGTGCCGCACGTCTCCCGCTTGCAACGGCGGCCTCACGAAGCAAGACCACACCACCCCGCCCAGCAACAACAGCACAAACAGCAGCATCCCCAAGCCAAGCACCACGCCCGCCATCGGTTCAGAGCCCCACACCGTCAACGCCACCGCCCCCGCCAACCAAATCAACAGCAGGCCGCCCAGCGCAGCCGCGGAAAAACTCAGCGACACCCACCGCACCCAGGACTTCCAAAGATTCGCCTTCCCCGGCTCGCTCATCCCGCCATGCTACGCATACGGCCCCGTCGTGCGATAGCCGGCCTTCACGCGCGTCGGCAGCTTGCCGTGCTCGTCGAACAGCGTCAGCGTGTTCGGGCGATCCGTGTGCAGCCACGGCTCGGGCAGGTAGATCAACTGCTGCGGCGGCACCGCGCGGCCCGTCGACGTCGCCACGAAGTAGCGACCGAGGTTGTGGCCGTTCAGATACGCCTGGCCCTTCGACAAACCACGCAAGTCGAGGTACAGCGGCGTGTCGACCGACGGCGGCGACGCCAGGTCGAACGTCGTGCGGTACCACGCAGGCAACGCGGGCGTCGTCTTAGGAAGCGGCACAAACTGGTCGTGGGCAGGCACGCCCCACTTCGCGAACTTCCACTGTCCCTTGGACGTCACGCTGGTCTCGCAGCGATAGAGCTTCACGTGATTCGCGGGGCGCGTCTTCGCATCGAGGTGGTCGTAGAGCGCGATCGTGATCCGATTCGTCCCGGTGCTGAACGGCTCGACCCCCGGCGTCAACAGGAAACGCAGCGGCGCGAGGTTGTCGCTGGCGTGGGCGAGCAGCGCGAACGGCACGTCGTTGATCAGCAGCACGCCGTCCTGTGGGAAGCCCGCGACCTCCAGCACCACCGGCTTTCGGTTGTCCGGCTTGTGCGTGAACGTCACGTGGTCGGCGGGCGGGCGCTCCCCGGCTCGGCGATAAAACGCCATGCCGTCGACCTCGAACGGGTCCGGCGCCGGGCCCGGCGTCACCTCGGGCTTGCTCAGCTTGCCGGGCGACACGTGGTACACGTGCGAGGCGATGCCTTTGACGTCCTTGCCGACGTACTGGCCGTAGTTAAACCGCCCGAGGTTGTCGCAGAGCACCACGGCGTCGTCGCCCAGCTTGAGCGCCTTGGCGTCGAACGTCGCGCCCGGCCCCAGCCCGAGCGTCGCGACGAACTTGCCCTCGGAATAGACCTGCAAGCGATCGCCGCTCAGCGGGGCGAGCAGCGGCTTGGCGGCGTCCTGCCCGGACAGCGGCACGCGGTACCAGCCGTACCCGTACGGCACATCGAGCCGCTCGAGCGACTCGGGGCCGTCGATCGGCTGATACGCCTCGTCGGAGCCATCGACCAGCGCGGTCTGATGGGCGACCTGCCAGTGATCCAGCTTCGGCGCGGCCGGGGCCTTCACGGCCGTCGAGCGCGTCTCGGTCACCTCGCCATCGAGATCGACGAGCAGCCGCTTGCCAAACCCCGCCGCGGGCACGGGCTGGTCGTGCGCATCCAGGCGATCGACGCCGATCCACAGCCCCGACCCACCCGGCAACGCCGCGTCGACCATCGCCTCGTTCAGAACCACCACGGTGATCTCGCCGACACGCTCGACCAGAGGCTTCTTGCCCGACGGAACCGTCACGGGAAGCGGCGTCCCGTCGATCGACAGCAGCCCCTCGCCGCCGGCCGGGCCGAACACGACCAGCATCCGCTTGGCGATGAACGCGAACGGGCTGAGGCTCGTGTAGTCCAGCGTGGCGACGCCCGCCAGATTCGCGTTACGCACGATCCACTGCGCCCGACGCTTCATCAGAGGCACCGGCAGCGCCCGGCCATCGGGCAATAGCAACTCGAGCGTGCCCGACTTGGGCCGCTCGTCCTGGAAGATGAACGTGCACGACCCCTGCGCCCCGCGGACTTCCATGACCGACGGGTCGTGGCGCTCTTCGTTGGGGTGGATCGCCGTCGGCTGGAAGGCCGGGTCGGCGTTGGCAAACAGCGACCCGAAGTGCGACGCGAAGGTCAGCATCGGACGCATCAGCCGCAGCTTGGGCGTGACCCCGCCGTGCTCGTTGAGCGGCGCGTCGTAGTCGTACGACTGGGTCATGTAGTACGCCGGCCCGCCAACCGTCCGCCCGCCGAAGAAGCCGAAGTTCGACCCGCCGAAGAACATGTACAGGTTCGGCATCGCGGCCGTGGCGAGGATCCCGCCGAGCCGGTACAGCGTGAGCTGGTCGTCGCGGGTCGCGTGCGGCTCGCCCCAGGCATCGAACCAGCCGGGCCAGAACTCGGTGACCATCCGCGGCGCGTCGGGCTGCACGGCCGCGAGCTGGCGCGTGTCGGCCGCCAGATGGCGTGCGCCGTTCCACGTATCGATCGTGCCATCGACGCGCTGCCAGAGGTTGTTGCAGTTGTTCAGCGGTGTCTCGCAGCCGTTCTCACGCAGATAGCGCTGCAACTCGCGGAGGTACGCATCGTGCTGCTCGGGGTTGGACGCGAACCACTCGTTCTCGACCTGCGTGAGCAGGATCGGCCCGCCCGCCCCGCCGCCAAACCCGCCGAAGGCCTCGCCCGGCAGCTTCGATGCGTTCAGCACCGGCTTGCCGTCGCCCGGCCCGGGGCGGGTCGCCTGCAGATCAGCCACCTGCTTCATCACCGCCGCCATGTACCGCGAGCAGGCCTCCAAGAAACGCGGGTCGCCCTGCCGCAGCTTGATGTCCACCGGCTCGCCCGTCTTGGGGTGCGTCGCCGATCGAAGCCAAGCCGGCAGCCCGCCCTGGTCCCACTCCGCGCACGCGAACGGTCCCGGCCGAAGGATGCACCACATCCCCTCCTCGCCCACCATCTCCACGAACCGCCGCAGGTCGAGATCGCCCGTGAAATCGAACTTGCCCGGCTGCGGCTCGTGGGCGTTCCAGAAGACGTACGTTTCGATGCAGTTCAGCCCGGACTGGCGAGCCGCACGCAGCCGCTCACGCCACAGCTCGTGCGGCACCCGCGCGTAGTGAATCGCCCCCGACACCAGCCAGAGCCGGCGGCCATCGATCAGGAAAGAGCGGTCGTCGTAGGTGATGTGCGGCATGGGTGGGTCGACTGCGTGAGAACGGGTGGGCAGGCAACTTAGGCAGCGCGGGCGGGTGTCGCAAAGATGAGACCCGAAATCTCCACCGGCTGGCGACATCTATGCCGTACAGGTCGCTAAGATTACGGGGTATGGGCTGCACACAAAGGATCCATCGCGGGGGCATGCGGGCGATCCTGCAGACGTGTGGCGGCTTGTCGGCCGCGCTGTGCGTCGTGATCGCGGGGTGCGCGGGGCCGCTGGATCAGCTCGACGCCGAGGTCGATCGCCTCATCGAGCGTCGGCAGGCCGCCGCCCTAGACAGTTCCGGCCAGCTCACGATCGATGCTGGCCGGCCCGCTGAGTTCGCCGACCAGGCCTCGGGCGACATCAACGAGCCTCGACCCGGCACGTCCAGCCCCGGCATCGATGAGCTCCCCGCCCGGACCAACCCCGACTTCGAAGTCGACCTCACCGACACCTCGGACACCTCATCCATCGAAAACCGCGGCGAGCCAATCGAGCTCGACCTCACCTCGCTGCTCGCCTACGCCATCGAGCACGCCCCCGAGTACCGCAGCGAAAAGGAATCGCTGTTCCTCACGACGCTCAGCCTCATCGTCGAACGCCACCTCTGGGGGCCGCGCTTCTTCAGCACGATCACCGGCAGCGTCAGCGGCACGCCCGAGGGCGGCGACTTCGACCAGGTGGCCGAGATCGTCGGCGACCTCCGCGCCACCCAGCGGCTGCCCTACGGAGGCGACGTCTCGATCGGTGCCGTCGTCGACTACACGCGCCTGCTCCAGCAGAACGTCCAGACCCTCGGCGGGCTGACCGACGAAGACGACTTCGCCAGCGCGTCGGTGACCGGCTCGTTCAACCTGCCGTTCCTGCGTGGCGCCGGCGTCGTCGCCCGCGAAGACCTCATCCAGTCCGAGCGCAACCTGATCTACGAGGTGCGCGAGTTCGAGCGCTTCCGGCGTGAGTTCTTCGTCGACCTCGCCGACGACTACTTCGACCTGATCGTCGCCCAGCAGCAGATCGTCAACCGCCAACAGCAGGTCGACAGCCTCGAACGCCTGCGCAGCCGTTTCGTCGCCCTCGCCGAGGCCGGCCGCGAGCCGTTCTTCGAAGCCGAGCGTGCCGAGTCGAACGTGCTCTCCGCCCGAGCCGACCTCATCGCCGCGCGCGACAGCTACGCCGCGTCGCTCGACTCGCTGAAGCTGCGGATCGGGATGCCGACCGACCAGCCTCTGGAGATCAAGCCCGTCGACATCGCTGTCCCCGTGCCCATGCTCGAGTCCGACATCGCCACCCAGGCGGGCCTGTCCTACCGGCTGGACCTGCAGACGCAGCGCGACCGGGTCGACGACGCCGTGCGCGGCGTCCGCGTCGCGAAAAACGGCCTGCTCCCAGGGCTGGACGCCTTCGGCGACATCCGCCTGCCCGTCGCCGGCGATGCCTTCGACGACGGCGTCGAGCTCGATGTCGGCGAGGGCAGCTACGAAGCCGGCCTGCGGTTCGACGCCCCGCTGGACCGCAAGATCGAGTGGACCCAGTACCGTCGAGCCCTGATCGACCTCGAACGCACCCGCCGCTCGACCACCGTTTTCGAAGACCGCGTCACCCTGGAGGTCCGCAACTCCATCCGCCAGATCGAGCGTGCGCAGATCGACCTCGCGCTGCAAGACCGCAACGTCGAGATCAACGAACGCCGACTCATCTCGGTGCGGCTGCGTGAGCGCACGCTCGGGCCCCGCGACGTGATCGAAGCCCAGGAAGACCTCGTCGACGCTCAGGACGCCCGCGACTCGGCCGCCCGCGACCTGCGCCTCAGCGTGCTCAACTTCCTGCTCGACACCGGCCAGATGCGCGTCGCCGGCAACGGCGCGTGGCTGCCGCCCGCGGAGCTGGTCCCGCTCGACATCGACGCCATGGACCCCGTCGACCCGCCCGTCGAGGAAGCCCTAGGCGGTTAGTGCCGATAGAAACGCCGCGGGACGCGGGTGCGGCCAAATACCTCAACTGATCCGGGCCGCGCCAGTTCCGCGAGATAAACTGACGTGCCGAGAGTTCGCCCGGCGGGGCCAAACGCGAGGGTAAGCGAGATGAATCAGAAATCAGTGCATCATCCCAAGGGCATGGCGACGATCACGATCGCCGCGCTGCTGGTCGCCGGGCTGATCGTGGTCGCCGGGGTCTGGGCCTTCTGGCCAAGCGGCGGCTCGGGTAGCGGCGACGACGCGTCTTCGGTCGAGGGAGCCCAGTGGTACCGCGTCGCCGAGCGGTCGTTCCCGCTGACGGTCGTGGCGATGGGCGAGCTCCAGGCCTCGGATCAGACCGAGGTCGTCAGCGAGGTCGAGGGGCGTGTCGCGATCGTCGAGATCGTTGAGGAGGGCACGTTCGTCGAGCGCGGCGACGTGCTGGTGGTGCTCGAGAGCAGCCAGATCGCCGAGAAGGTCGAGCAGGAACGGCTGAGCGTCGAGCAGGCACTCATCGACATGACCTCGGCCGAACAGGAACTCGAGATCGAGCGGAACGAATCCGCGAGCAACATCCGCGACGCCGAGGTGAAACTCGAGCTCGCCGAGCTGGACCTGGCTAAGTGGGAGGCCGGCGAGGTGCTTCAAAAACGCCGAGAGCTCAAGCTCGCGTTGGAGAAGGCCGAGCGGCGCGTCACCCGCGCCAAGGAAGACCTCGAAGACAGCCGCATGCTGTACGAAGAGAAGTTCATCAGCTACTCCGAGCTGGACGGCAACATCGTCGAAGAGATCGAAGCCGAGGCCGCGCTCGAAACCGCCAAGCTCGACATCGAGGTGTACGAAACGTACAGCTTCACGCGTGACAAAACCCAGAAAGAGACGGCCGTCATCCAGGCCCGCGAGTCGCTCGAGCTCACGAAGCGCAACGCCGAGCGGTCGATCTCGCGCGACCAGGCCACGCTCGTCAGCCGTCAGCGGCGTCATCGGATGCGTAGCGAGCGGCTCAGCGAGCTCGAGACGCAGCTCGCCGCCACGACGATTACCGCCCCCGAAGCCGGGCTGGTCGTTTACAGCACGTCGATCGGCCCGCGTTGGCGGCGAGACAACCCGATCCGCGAGGGCCGCGAGGTGCACCAGCGCGAGACCATCCTGCTGCTGCCCGACACGCGATCGATGGTCGCGTCGGTCAAGGTGCATGAGGCCGAGCTGTCGAAGATCCAACCCGGTCAGTCGGCGACGATCACGATCAACGCGACCGAAGGCGACGCCCCGCTGCAGGGCGAGGTGCTGACCGTGGCCGTGATGGCCGAGGACTCGGGCTGGCTGAACCCCAACCTGCGGGAGTACCGCGTGCGGATCGAGCTGCCCGCCGACAAGGCCGTCGACCTCAAGCCCGGCATGCGGGCCTCGGCGGAGATCGAGGTCGGCTACGTGGAAGACGCGTTGGCCGTGCCGCTGCACGCCGTGCACACCGAGGGTGAAGAGCGATTCGTCTACGTCGGCGAGGGCCGCATGGTCCGCCGCCAGCCGGTGCAGATCGGCGAAGCCAGCGAGACGTACGTCGAGATCGACGAGGGCCTCGCCGCCGACGACCGCGTCCTGCTCCGCCAGCCCGAGCCCGGCGAAATCATCCAGGGCTGAGCCTCCGCTCACTCCGCCCCGCACACCTCATCCAGCACGGCTTCGCTGACGTAGATCGGTGCCTCGGTCGACACGCCCAGCGCGATCGCATCGGAAGGCCGGGCGTCGATGTCGACGATCTCGCCGCCGCCCTGCGGACGCAGGTGCAGCCGGGCGAAGAAGGTGTGGTCGCGGAGGTCGTTGATGAGGATCTTGTCGAGCTCGTAGCCCAGCGCGTCCAGCGTCGCGGCGAACAGCTCGTGCGTCTGCGGCCGCGGGGGCTCGTGACCCATCAGCCGCCGCTCGATCGCCAAGACCTCCGTCCGACCGATCGTGATCGGGAAGACGCGCTCGCCGCCGTTCTCACGCAGCTCGACGATGTGCGCATCCGAGCTGTCGCACATCAGCACGCGGGACAAAGACATCTGAACCGGCAACACAAACCTCCGAACGAACACGCTCAACCCGCCGGGCCAAGCACCGCGAAATAACCGCCGTCATGGTACCGCTCCTCGCCGCCGCCCGGCGTCGTCAGCCGGTCTTCGACGATCCGCCGGCCGGTCCGCGTTGCCAGCCAATCGGCCTGCGCCCGGTTCTCCGCCGGCTCGATCGAGCACGTCGCGTACACCACGACCGCGCGGTCCCCGACCACCGGCAGGTGTTCCTCGACGATCGCCCGCTGCAGTTCGACCAGCTCGCGGACGTGCGCTGCCGAGTACCGATGCCTCGCCTCGGGCCGCCGGGCGAGCACACCGGTGTTCGAGCACGGCACATCGAACAACACCAGCCCCGCCCGCCCCGCCGGCGGTCGCCCCACCCGCACGCCATCGATCGCCCCGAGGTCGCGCCTGTGCCCGGCCGTGGGGTCGTACGCCCAAACCTCGGTGCCCTCGAACACCGCACGCATCTGCCTGGCCTTGGTCCCCCGCCCCGCGCAGGCGTCCCACACCGCCTCGGGCGGCGGCCCAAACCCCCACGACCCCCAGCGCTGCGACACCGTATCCAGCACCGCGGCCGCCGTCGGGTCCTGCACCCGCTGCTCGGGGTGCTCCGCCAGGTAAGCCCTCAGCCCGCCGGGGTGCTCGTCGGCCCGCCAGACCTGACCATCCGGCTGCACGATCACCGGCGCCGCCCCAGCCGCGTGCACGCCAAGCCGCACCGCCTCGTCCCAGCCGTAAGCCTCCCGCCACGCCTCCAGCAGCCGGGCCGGCACGCCCGTCGCCGCCGCGACCCAGCCGGCCGACCCCGCGTCACCCTCGCCCTTCACGCCCACCGTTTCGCTCAGCCGCACGACGCCTCCACTCCCCCAAGGCAGCGTCGCGGCTTCCCCCGACCACGCCTCTGATTCGTCGTGCCCCGCGACGCGCTCGGCGACCCGCCGCATCACCGCGTTGGCCATCCCCGCCGCCCGGGGGTGCACCACTCGCTTCGCCGACTCCACCGCCTCGTCCACCACCGCGTAAGCCGCCAGGTCCGGGCGAAACAGAAGCTGCGACACCCCCGCCACCAGCACGCCGCGCATCGCCGGGTCCAGCCGCCCCAGCCCGCCTTTCAAGAACGGCCCCGCCACCGCCTCGCACGTCAGCCACCGCGCCGCGCCCAGCCGATACACGTCTGCCGCCAGCGCCGCGTCGCGCGGGGTCAGCCCGTCGCTCGGCAGCTCGATCGCCCCCACGTCCGGCATCCGCTCGGCCAGCTCACCCAACGCCACCGCCGCCGCGTCGCGCGCCGTCGTCGGCCCCGCCGATCGTTTCGCCGTCCGCCCCCCGCCCCACCGCTTGCCGCCGCCGCGCCGATCGCTCACTGCGAGGTCGATGCCTCTTGCGACGCCTCGACCCCCAGCGCCTTACGCACCTCGTCCATGAGCTGCTCGACCTTGAACGGCTTGAACAGCACCGCCGACAGTCCATCCTGGCTGGCACGCACTATCGAGTGATGCGGGTCGTACCCGAAGCCGGTCATCAGCAGCACCGGCATGCCCTCGTGGCAGCGCTGCGCCGCCGCGTAGATCTCGTAGCCGTTGCGGTACGGCATCTTGATGTCCGAGATCGCGAGGTCGAACGTGTTGCGCTCCAGCTCGGCGCAGGCCTCGTAGCCGTCCTTGCAGACCACGGTCGTGCAGCCGTAGGTGTCGAGCACCTTCGCGATCGTCTGCCGGATGTTGGGCTCGTCGTCGGCGATCAGCACCCGCTTGCCCGCGAGGCCGGGGTCGTGCGGGGTTTCGTCTTCTTCGGCGCTCGACCCCAACACCGCGTTGGGCCCGGCCGCGACGTCCTTCACGCTCGATCGCACCTGCTCGACCTTGTCGATGATGTGCTGCAGCTTGCCGCGCATGTTGTCGTCGCCGATGTATTCCTCCAGCAGCGACTGCGCCTCGCCGACGATCTCGCCCAGCGGCAGGTCCATCTCCTGCACCACCGAGCTGGTGATCTTGCCCGACGTCGTGTACCGCTCGACCACCAGCAGGTCGAGGATGTTCAGCGCCAGCCCGACGTACCGCCCGAAGATCTCCGCGAACTGCCGGTCGTCCTCATTGAAGGCGCCGACCGTCTCGGACTCGACGTTGTAAACGCCCACCACCTCGTCGTACAGCATCAGCGGCACGGTCAGCGAGCTCTTGCAATGCCGCAGGCCCAGCACGTACCGCGGGTCCTTCTCGCAGTCGTGGCAGAGGTACGAACGCCCTGTCGCCGCGACATAACCCGAGATGCCGTTGCCCTCCGGCTCGCCGTACAGGTCGATCTCCAACGCCTCCAGCGGCAGCCCCTCGCTGATCACCACCTCCAGCCGATTCGACTTCTTATTCAGCAAGCGTATCGCGAAGTGATCGAAGTGCATCAGGTCTTTGGAGTACCGGATGATCTTGTCCTGCAGCAGCCGCAGCCGCTCGGACGGCGACAGGTCCGTCACCGAGTCGGAAGTAATCCGCGCCAGCTCGCGCCCCGAGGCATCGATCGCGTCGATCTTGCTCTGCAGCCGCTTGCCCGACGTCGCATCCCACACCACCGCTACGATTTGCCGGATCCCGCCCTGCGCATCCACCACCGGCGAGCAGATCATCTCGAAGTAACGCTCGTTGACCTGGAAGGTGAACTTCTTCGACCGCGTCTGCGACAGGTCCGTGATTGGCCCCGACCCCGCGGCGAACACCTGCAGCGCCTGCACGCCCACGCGCTTAACGTGCTCGACCACCTCGGGCGCGAACGAACGCATCCGCGGGTTGGTCCACGTCCCCCGGCCGTCGGCCTCGACGATGATCACCCCCTCGCCGATCGTGTTAAGCGCCAGCGCCGCCCGGTCGGCCGCGAGCCCTTTCTGCAGCGGCGGGAACGCCGACGCATCCGCCAGCACCGCCGCAAACCCGCCCGACCGCAGCGACTCGATCGCCGAGTCCGCGTCCCCCGCCACCTCCAGCTCGAACCGCTGGGCAAGCTCATCGCCGATCGAGCCGGGCTCGATCTCGGGGCCGGGGATCACAAGCAGCCGTGGGGTCTTGGCGTCCATCGCACCTCGTATTACGCACCGACGCGGCGTTCGGATCAAGCCCGAACTGCCATTCTTTCCCACGGCAACTATCGGCCCGCCAAGGCCAACACCCTTGAAGCCGCATCAAACAGGGCCGAATCGTCACAATCGGCCCCGCGTCACGCGCTTTAAACGCCGGTTATCGGTCCCTCTGCGTGATCGCCTCGGCCAGCCCCGCCAACAGCTCCGCCGCCGGACCGCCCGGCAACGCCTCCAGCACCGCGTCGCGCGCCTCGGTCACCAGCCGCTCGGCGTGACCCCGTGCGTAAGCCATCGACCCCGTCCCCTCGAGCAGCCCACGCAGCATCCCGCGCGGGGCCGGCTGGTCTTCGGACACGTCGCTGAGCAGCCCCAGCGTTGATCGCCGCTGCTCGGGGTCGGCCGTCGACAGGTGGTGGATCAGCGGCAGCGTGAGCTTCTGCTTCTGCAGGTCCCGGCCGAGCGACTTGCCGACCACCGCCTCGTCGCCGGTCAGGTCCAGCAGGTCGTCCACGATCTGAAACGCCACGCCCACCCGCTCGCCGTACCGCTCCAGCGCCGCCACGACGCCCGGCTCGGCCCCGCTCAGCAACGCGCCCAGATGGCAGCACAACCCGCACAGGCTCGCCGTCTTGCGGCGGATGATGTCGAAGTACGTCGGCTCGTCCAGCGACCAGTTGTGCCGGTTCGAGAGCTGCAACAACTCGCCCTCGCACACCACGTTGGTCGTCGCGGCGACGCGGCGCGAGATCGACGCGTCGTCCAGCGATGAGCAAAGGTGATAGGCGTGGGAGATCAGGTAGTCGCCGAGCATCACCGCGACCTCGTTGCCCGACAGGTGGTTGACCGTGTGGCCCCGGCGACGCACATCGGCCTCGTCGAGAATGTCGTCGTGCACCAGCGTGGCCATGTGCACCATCTCGACCACGGTCGCCACGATCCGCAGCGGCTCGGCCACGTCCTCGTCCGGCTTGGCCGCCAGGCCCGCGACGATCACCAGCGTCGGCCGCAGCATCTTGCCCCGATAACGCTCGACGTAGGACACCAGTTCGTTCACGCAGTCCAGGTCCGAATAAAGCTCGGCCCGGAACCGGGATTCCACCCGGCTCAGCTCTTCGGCCATCCGCTGATGGATGGGGCTGTCGGCAAGTGTCGGAGTCAGCAACGCACACCTCAGAACAGACGTTCGCACGATACTAGCCCGCAAAACCACCGCGCCGCACCCCAGGTGGCGAACCGACACGCCCCGCCCGACGTCCATACGGGTGATTCGCAGCAAAGTCTCAACGGTTGACACCCGATAGCCACCTCCGTAGCTTCCCCAAGCGGCACATCGTCCGCGGCGCCCCGAGGTCCTCGCCGCCATGCCAGAATCGGCTTCCTCCCAAACCAGCGCGGACACCATGCTCGGACGCATCGTCGTCGAGCGAGGGCTCGCCACGCCAGAAGAGGTCGAGCACTGCAACAAGCAGCTCAGCTCAGACTCCGGAGGCGACCCCAACCAACGCAGCCTCGGCGACCTGCTCGTCGAACACGGCGTCGCCACCCGCAAGCAGATCGATCGCATCCTCCCCGAGCTCGAGGAGCGCAAGCAGCAACGACAGATCCCCGGCTACAAGATGCTCGAGCGCCTCGGCGCCGGCGCGATGGCCACCGTCTACCGCGCCAAGCAGGTGAGCCTCGACCGCAACGTCGCGATCAAGATCCTCCCCAAGAAGTTCTCGAGCAACAAGCAGTTCATCGAACGCTTCTACGCCGAGGGCAAAGCCGCCGCCAAGCTCAACCACCCGAACATCGTCGGCGCCGTGGACGTCGGCCTGGCCGGTGACACGCACTACTTCGTGATGGAGTTCGTCGACGGGCTCACCGTCTACGACGAGCTGGTCAAGCACGGCCGCTACTCCGAGAAGCGCGCCCTCGAGATCGCCATTGGCGTCGGCAAAGCGCTCGAACACGCGCACAAGGCCGGGTTCATCCACCGCGACGTCAAGCCCAAGAACATCATGATCACCAAGCAGGGCGTGGTGAAGCTCGCCGACATGGGCCTGGCTCGCGCCGTGTCGGACCGCGAGGCCGCCGAGGCCGAGGCCGGAAAGGCCTTCGGCACGCCCTACTACATCAGCCCCGAGCAGATCCGCGGCGAGGTCGACGTCGACGAGCGCGCCGACATCTACGGCCTCGGCTGCACGCTCTATCACATGGTCACCGGCAAGGTGCCCTTCGACGGCCCCAACCCCTCGGCCGTCATGCACAAGCACCTCCGCAACGAGGCCACCCCGCCCGACCAGATCAACCCCGAGCTGAGTAATGGCCTCGCCGAGGTCGTCGAGTCGGCCATGAGCAAGGACCGCAAGAGCCGCTACGCCTCGGCCGCCGACATGCTCATCGACCTCGAAGCCGTCGCCAAGGGCGAAGCCCCGCCTCAGGCCCGCAAGATGGTCGACTTCGCCGCCCTCTCGGCCCCCACGCCCGACGCCGAGGCCGAGCCCAACGCCCACCTCGTCTCGCTCGACAAAGGCCCGGGCCTGCTCAGCCAGCCCGTCGCCTGGGTCGCCATCGCCGGCTGGGCCGTCTCTCTGCTCCTGCTCATCACGGTGATCGTCCTCGCCGTCGCCAATGGCGGCTGACGCACCGCGGAATATCACCCCGCCTCAAACGGTTCCCGCGTCATGACCGACGCTCAAACGCCCCCCCAGCAGCCAGCCCCCCTCCCCGGCGACGCCGACGCCCCAACGCAGCCGGCCCCGCGATCTCGCTTGAAATGGATCGGCCTGCTCGCCTTGCTCGCCGCGCTCATGGCGGTCGCCATCGCCCAGAACTGGCCGGTCGAGAACCAAGTCGACTGGCGAACCGACGTCCAAGCCGCCCAGGCCGAGGCTCTCGAAACCGGCAAGCCCGTCCTGCTCTACTTCACCGCCGACTGGTGCCCCCCCTGCCAGCAGATGAAGCGCGACGTCTTCGCCCACGCCCCCACCGCCGCCGGCATCGGCGAAGCGGCCGTCCCCGTCCGCATCGACATCTCCTCAATGCAGATCACCGACGCCCACCGCTTCGCCCAGGCGATGAACGTACAGACGATCCCCACGCTCATCCTCACCACTGCTAGGGGTTCCGCCCTATCCCGAAGGTCCGGATACCTCGGGCGCGACGAGATCCTCCCCTGGATCGCCGATCACTCTCTAGTCGTCGCCGCACCCTCGCGCTAGGGTGTGGCACACCGGCGTGGCTCGGCCCGTCGGCGCTCTTGGCACACCGCCCGCCCCACCCCGGAGAAGACCCATGACCCCGCTCGAATCCCTCGTGCAGTCCGGCACCAAGCTCTGGCTCGACTCCGTGGACCCCGCCGAGGTCGACAAGAACCTCAAGTACGGCGCCACCGGCGCGACCTCCAACCCCATCATCATCGCCGGCATCCTCGAAACCGGCGACCACGACTACCACCTCCAAAAGCTCCTCGACGAAGGCCACGACGACACCGCCATCGCCTGGGCCATGACCGATAAGCTCGTCGCCGACGCCCAGGCCAAGTTCCACGACATCTGGAAGAAAACCGCCTGCAACGACGGCTGGGTCAGCTTCGAGCTCGACCCCCTGCTCGAAGACGTCGAGCTCGGCCCGTCGCACGACGAACGCGTCGCCGCCTATATCAAGCAAGGCATCGAGGCCAACCAAGGCCACGACAACCGCATGATCAAGGTGCCCGCCACGCCCGCCGGCCTCGACGCGCTCGAAGAGCTCGCCGCCCACGGCATCACGCTCAACGTCACCCTCATCTTCTCCGAAGCCCAGTACCACAAGGCCCGCGAGGCCGTATGGAAGGGCCGTCAGCGGTTTGGTCAGCTCGACACCTTCAAGAGTGTTTACTCCATCTTCGTCAGCCGCGTCGACGCCTACACCGACAAGCACTACAAGAACCTCACCGACGACGCCCAGGGCGAAGTCGGCCTGCTCAACGTCAAGCGCCTCTGGCACGACAACCAAGCCTGGTGGGCCGACAAGGGCCTCAAGCTCCAGCAGGAAATCATCTTCGCCTCCACCGGCGCCAAGCTCGACTGGCAGGCCCCCGACTACTACGTCGCCCGCCTCGCCGGCTCGGACATCCAGACCAACCCCCCCGCCACCAACGACGCCATCCAGGACATGGGCACCACCTACGCCAAGACCGTCGGCGACATGCCCTCCCAGGCCATCCAGGACGACATCGACGCCAAGGTCGACCAGGCCAAGATGACCGCCGACCTCATGGCAGAGGGCCTCGCCAAGTTCGCCGACCCCTTCAAGAAGCTGCTCGCCTCCATCAAAGACAAACGCGCGCAGCTCGCCTCCGCCTGACCCCGCGAGACGCCTGCGCCCGACAACGAACCCGCACGGCAGCCACCCCGCCACCCCGGGCCGGCCAGCTTGACCGTCCGAGCACCCGCTCGGATACTGCCCGACGAGATTCCCCTCGTTCGGAGCCGGTTCGCATGCCTCACGCCCTCGTCGCCCGTCTGTTGTGCCTGACGCTCGCCCTGGTCGTCATCGGCGCGTGCTCCTCAAGATCCGCCAGCCCCGACAGCCCACGCCCCGTCCGGTCCAACACCGGCCTGCTCATCGCCCCCGAAGACGCCTTCAGCCTCGGCTACCGCGTCGGTTGGGCCACCGACCTCGCCATCCCCCGCAACCACCGCATCGCCGGCGTCAAACGCCTCGGCGACCGCCTGCTCGTCCTCGAAGAGCCCAACACCCTCGTCCACGCCATCGACCTCGCCAGCGGCAACGTCGAGTGGACCCGCCAGGTCGGCGAGAACATCGAAGAGCTCTTCGGCGCTTTTCAGACCGGCAACACCATCTACATCCTCTCCGACCAGCAGCTCTGGAGCCTCCGGGCCGAGACCGGCGAAGTCCTCGGCGCTCAGACGCTCGACCACTCCGTCCGCGCCGACGCCGTGCTCCAGGACGACCTCATCGTCGCCGGGGCCATCAACGGCCGCGTCTTCGGCTACAGCCCGCAGCGCGGCTTCGCCGAGTGGGAGTACCGCTTGGTCGACGCCATCGAAGCCCCGATCGTCGCCGACCCGCCCAACGTCTTCGCCACCGACTCCACCGGCGTCTACGCCATGATCGACGCCCGCGACGGCGGCCTCCGCTGGCGCGGCCGCACCTTCGAGGGCATCGAAGCCGCACCCGCCATCGACCGCCTCGCCGTCTACGTCCCCAGCACCGACCGCTCGCTCTACGCCCTCGACCGCACCTCCGGCGAAGACCGCTGGGTCTACCGAAGCGCCCACCCCCTGCGACTCAGCCCCATCGTCCTGGGCCTCACCGTCTACCAACCCATCCGCGAGGCCGGCCTCGTCGCCCTCTCCGTCCGCGACGGCTCCGAGCTCTGGACCCACGACGAGCTGCTCACCCCCATCGTCGCCGACGACACCACCACGCTCGCCTTCGGCTCCCACGGCTTGGTCCGCCTCGGCGTGGAAGACGGCGCCGTCTACGCCGAAGCCAAAACCCCCCGCCTGCACCAGGCGATGGCCCTCGACGACGGCAAGGTCCTCATGATCACCCCCAAGGGCCGCCTGCTCACGCTCAACCCGATCAACCCGCCCACCAACGGCGGCGTCGCCCAAGCCAACTAACCCCCTCCTCACCCCATGGCTCAAGACGCCGTCCCCGTCCGGCAAGCGCTCCTGTCGGTCTCCGACAAGACCGATCTCGTCCCCTTCGCGCGGCGACTCACCGCCCACGGCACCCGGCTCATCTCCACCGGCGGCACCGCCCGCGTCCTCCGCGACGCCGACCTCGACGTCACCGACGTCTCCGAAGTCACCGGCTTCCCCGAGATCATGGACGGCCGCGTCAAGACCCTCCACCCCCTCATCCACGGCGCCCTCCTCGCCCTCCGCGACAAGCCCGAACACGCCGACGCCCTCACCGCCCACGGCATCACCCCCATCGATCTCGTCTGCGTCAACCTCTACCCCTTTGAGCGCACCGTCGCCAACCCCGAGGTCTCCGACGCCGACGCCATCGAGCAGATCGACATCGGCGGCCCGTGCATGATCCGCGCCTCCGCCAAGAACCACCCCTACGTCGCCGTCGTCACCGACCCCGCCCAGTACGACCGCGTCGGCAACGAGCTCGACGCCCTTGGCGGCGCCACCTCGCCCGGCCTGCGCTTCGAACTCGCCCGCGCCGCCTTCGCCCGCACCGCCGAATACGACACCGCCATCACCGCCTGGCTCAACTCCCGCGGCGACGCCAAAGCGACCGAGTCGGAAGGCTGATCAGCCCCCCGACCCACAACTCACAAGACACCCCCACCAAAGCTGCATTGCAACGCAATGCAGTGCTTCTCCATCTCGAAGCGTTACGGACTCACCAGGCACCCACCCCGCAACAACCCCGTCTCACGCCACCGGCTTCCCATCCCCGCGCTTCACCTTCGGCTTCTTCGGCAGCTCGCTCGCCTTCACCGCCGTCGCCTTCGTCGGCCGCGCGTGCTTCTTCAGGTACGCCAACAACTCCGAACACGAGAACGTGCACACCGACGACGCCGAGTCGCTCATCGCGTACGGCATGACGATCAAATCACCATGCTTGATCGCCCCGCACGAATACACCACGTTCGGCACATACCCGTCGCGTTCCTCGCGGTTCGGCGCGAGGATCGGCGCGGGTGCGTGTGCGATCACCTGAGACGGGTCGTCCAGGTCCAGCAGCGACACGCCGATGCAGTACCGCCGCATCGGCCCGACGCCGTGCGTGAGCAGCAGCCAGCCCTCGGACGTCTCGATCGGTGCCCCGCAGTTGCCGATCTGCACGAACTCCCACGGGTACACCGGCCCCTGCAGCTTCACCGCGTTGTTCCAGAAGTGCACGTTGTCCGAACGCAGCAGGAAGTTGTTCTCCCCGTCGATCCGCCCGGCCACGACGTAGTCCCCGTCGATCTTCCGCGGGAACAACGCCATGCCCTTGTTCTGCACGTACTTGCCGTTGAGCGTGTGGATCTCGACGTGGTGGAAGTTCTCCGTCTCCAGGATCTGCGGCAGCGCGACAAACCCGTTGTAGGCGGTGTACGTGCCGTAGTACTTCACCGCGCCGTCGTCGCCGACGAACCGCGTCAGCCGCAGGTCTTCGATGCCGCGCGACTCGTTCTCCGACGTCGGGAAGATCACGATCTCCGACGCCGGCGCCCCCGGTGGCACGTCCAGCGTGTAGTTCGACCGCGCGAGCCAACGCATGTTGTTCGCCGTCTCGTCGAAGGCGTCCGGCCGATGGTTACGACCGGCGATCTGGTCGAGCGTCCGCTCCAGGTCCGGCAGCGTAAACCGCTCCGGCAGCGCGTCCAGCACCACCCGGCACGCGTCGGAGTACGCCGCCATCTCGATCAGCTTCAAGAAAAACAGGTGCTTGTCGTACGCCTTGTCCTGCTGGATCCGCAGCCGCCCCGAGTACCGCGACGGCTCGTCGAAGCTCACCTCGCCGTCGGCCGTGACCGTGCCCGACCGGAACACGATCGACGACACGTGCCCCTCGCCCGTCGCCCGCAGGCTCATGATGAACCGCACGCCCCCCGCGGGAGCGCCCGTCTGGTCCGGGTGCTCGACCATCGACGGGTTGAACAGCGCCGCCGCCTCGATCGCGTACTCCATCGTGAAGAACGCCCCGAGCAGCAGCCGCCGATCGGCCGTCAGCCCGTCGGGGTTGTCGATGTTGTGCCGCACCTGATCGAAGTGCCGCAGGAACGAGCCCTGCAGGTCGCGGTGCCGATGGTCGAACCGCCGCATCGTGTCGGCCAGCAGGTCGCTCACCTCGCGATCGCTCAGCCCCGCCACCCGCTCGACCACGTGCTTGACCCGCTGGTCGCCGCCGGCCCCGAAGAACCGCGTGATCACACGCTTGTCGTCCGAGTCGAACTTGATCGGCAGACGCTTAATCGCAACGGCGTAGTCAGACATGGCGGAGCTCGCGGCGTGAAGAGGACAGAGCCTTCATCGGCAGATTCCCAACCCGACCCACGCAATCGGCCCGCCCTCACCCCTCGCCAAACAACGCCCGCCCCACCCGCACCACGTTCGCCCCCTCCTCGATCGCCACCGCGTAGTCCCCCGACATCCCCATCGACAGCACGTTGAACCCGTCGCCGCCGATCCCCTCGTCCCGCACCTCCTTGAACAGCTCGGCACATCGCTTGAACACCGGCCGGCTGTCCTCCGGGTCGTCCGAATAAGGCGCCATGCACATCAGCCCACGCAGCCGCAGGTCCAGCATCGAGTCGATCGTCTCGCACAGGTGCAACGCCGCCGGCAACGCCACCCCGCCCTTGCCCTCCTCGCCCGCCACGTTCACCTGCACCAGCAGCTCCACCGTCTGCTGACGCTTGCCCGCCACGGCCTGCAGCTCCTCGGCCAGCCGCAGCGAGTCGACCGAGTGAATCAACTGCACCAGCGGCGCGACCAGCTTGGCCTTGTTGCGTTGCAGCGGGCCGATCATGTGCCAGCGGATGGTCGACGCGACGTCGCCTCGGTGCTTGGTCTCCGACACGTCCGCCAGCCGGTCCCGCCGCTCGAGAAACTCCGTGAGCTGAGGCACCCGCTGCTGCACCTGCTGCACCCGCGACTCGCCCAGGTCGGCGTGCCCCATCTCCACCAACTGACGCACCTGATCCATCGCCGCGTACTTCGTCACCGCCACCACGCTCACCGCCTCGGCCTTCCGCCCCGAGCGATCCGCCGCCTCTCCCACCCGATCCATCACCGCGCGATAGGCCTCTTCCAACCGGGCTGGCGTCGTCGTCGGGGTGCCCAAATCGACTCTCCTTAGTCCAATCCGCAGGACGATCCCACAGCATATCGCCCCCGCGCCGGCCGTTCAGCCAGCCCGCCCCGCCCCGTCCGCCGCCGCCAGCTCCGCCAGCAGCCGAAGCGCCGCTTCACGATCCGCCGCCTCGCCCCCGAGCTGCGCGTCGTACACCGCGTCCAGCAGCGGCCCGAACGCCGGCCCAGGCGATCGCCCCAACGCAATCAAGTCCTCCCCCGTCACCCAGGGCTCCGGCGACACCCCCTGCGCCCAAAGCCGCTCGGCCTCGCCCGCCACCGCCGACACGTCCCCCAGCGTCGCCGCCAGCTCCAGCGCCAGCCGCGCGTGCGGCCGACCCAGCGCCCGCTTCTTCTCGCACAGCCGCAGCCCCGCCCAACCCGCGATCGGCCCCAGCCCGGCCAACGCCCCCGCCACCGCCTGATCGTCCGCGTTGCTCAGGCACACCGCCCGACGCACCCGCCGCAGCACCGGCCGAAAGTCCCACGCCCCCGCATCAACAAGCCCCGCGCCCGGCAGATGACGATCCAGCAGCCACGCCGCCAGCCCCACCGTCGCCCCCGCCCCCGGCCCAAGCGCCGCCAGCCGATCCACCGCCACCTCCCGCGCGTCCTCATTCAACACCGGCCCGTCCAGCTTCAACTCCGCCAGGAGCTCCGCCGCCGCCGCACGCGTCGGGTGCCCCAGCATCATCCCCAGCTCCGCGCCAATCCGCTCCCGCGAGATCTGCCCCAGGTACCGCGCACTCGCCCGCACCGCCCGCCCCGTCGTCGCCTCCAGCTCAAACCCCAGCCGGGCCGAAAACCGCACCGCCCGCAGCATCCGCAGGTAATCCTCCTCGAACCGCCGCGACGCATCGCCCACCGCTCGCAACACCCGCGCATCCAAATCCGCCAACCCACCCACAAAATCAATCACCACCCCAAACCCCGCCACCTCCCGCGTCAGCACGCCATCGCTTATTTCAAGCTTTCCAGCTTTCAAGCTTTCAAGCTCTCCCGCAGGGTCAGCAAACAGCGCATTGATCGTGAAGTCCCGCCGCTGCGCATCGTGCGCCGCATCGGTAAACCGCACGCCGTCCGGCCGCCGTCCGTCCGAATACCCCCACTCCTCGCGGAACGTCGCCACCTCGATCTGACGATGCCGGTGCGGCACCAGCACCACGCCAAACGCCTCGCCCACCGCCCGCGCCCCGCGGAACATCTCCAGCACCGCCGCCGGCTCGGCCGACGTCGCCACGTCGTAGTCCTTCGGCTCAAGCCCCAGCAACCGATCCCGCACGCAACCCCCCGCCAGAACCGCGACGTGCCCCGCCCCGCGCAACCGCTCCACAATCGCTACCGCCGACGCATACGACACCGCCCGAGTGTACCCCCGGAAGTTCGCCGCCCCTCAACCTCGCACGCCCCATCGAACCCGCCCGCCCCCGCCGCGGTATCAATCGCATCATTTCTTGATCGATCACGCCCATGCAGGCCACCCCCGCCTCCATAGCAACCCCGCCCCACGCCGCCTCGCCGCTGCGCTGCCTGAACTGCCGCTACGACCTCCGCGCCCACCCCGCTGCCACCGGCGACCCCGCCGACGCACCCTCGCCCGACTGCCCCGAGTGCGGCTGCCCGGTCGCCGTCTCCCGCAGGCTCGACCCGCTCGCCGACGCCCCACGCGCCCACCGCCGCCGACTCGCGCTAGGCGCGACGCTTCTCGTCGTCTCGGTCGCGATCGCCCTGCCGCTGATCCTGCCCGGCCTGGTCCTCGCCGTCGCCGCCGTCTGGCTGCTCACCGCCGCCGAGCCCCGCCGCTTCGAGCCCGCGCGCGACCGCACGCCTCGGCTCTACGCGCGTCTCGGCCTGCCCCTCGGCGTCGCGACCGGCGCCACGCTCGCCATCGGCACCCTCGTCGCCCTGCTCCGATCCGACCTCCGCCTCTCCGGCAACCTCACCGCCATCGACGCCGCCCTCCTCGCCGCCGGCGCCGTCACCGTCACCGCCCTGCTCGCCCTCTTCCGCCACCTCACCCACGCCGCCGAACGCCTCGGCCAACCCGGCCCCACCACGTCCGCCGACGCAGACGCCCTGGCCCCACGCCTCCGCCGCCTGCACCGCCACTGGCTGCTCGCCATCGCCGGCATCGGCGCCGTCGCCCTCGTCGCCGGCGTCTTCGACTGGACCTACCGCCTCTACTCGCTCCAACACCCCGCCGCCGCCCCCGCCCTCTTCGCCGCCGTCGCCGCCATCCTCCTGTGGCTCTGGGCCGTCACGCTCCGCACCGCCCTGCAACTCCGCACCGCACTCAAGCCGCTCGCAAAACCCCAATAGCCGCGACGCCACGCGTCGCGGGGTGACGCTTCCGCGCACCGCAACCCGCATCGAACCATCGAGCGCCTCACCCCGGGCCGCGTGGCGGCCCGGCTATTGTCTTGCGTGCGAAGTCATCTCGCCCAGTAGTTCAACCACGCGCGCGACCGCGCCATCGAGCGCCACCTGCTCGCCCTTGTCGCCGTTGCGGCCGTCGCGGGCCTTGACCTCCACAAACGGCTCGTCGGCACCCAGCCCCTTGTCGCCGACCGTGATCCGCACCGGAATTCCAATCAGGTCCGCGTCCTTGAACTTCGGCCCCGGCCGCTCGTCGCGATCGTCGATCAGCACTTCCACCCCCGGAAGTTGGACGCCCGGAAGTTGAGCCCCCAGAAGTTGGACGCCCGAAATCGCGACAGCTTCGAGTTCTTCGGCCAGACGATCGACCGTCTCCTTCACCGCCCCGTCGTACTTGATCGGCGTGATCACCACGTGATACGGCGCGAGCGCCACCGGCCAAACGATCCCCGATTCGTCGTGCCCCGCCTCACACTCGATCGCCGCCGCGAGGATGCGATTCACGCCGATCCCGTAACACCCCATCAACGGGTGCACCGGCTGGTTGTCCTCCCCCGCCACCGTGACGTTCAACCCCCGCGTGTACTTATCGCCCAACTTGAAGATATGCCCCAACTCAATCCCTTTGCGTTCTTCGAGGACGCCACCATCATTCAATGGCGAAGGATCGCCGGCAACGGCGTTGCGGATGTCGGCGACGACAATCCGATTTTCACTGGCAAGATCAAAATTGTCATCCGACAATGCCCCCCGCTTGCCGGCCATGCTTGCCTCAAGCTTTTTCTTATCACTGACCACATCAAAGAGGATTAAATCACGCAACCAATAGAAGCCCTTGCAGTGCGTACCTTCTTTTCCACCACCGGCGACCCAAAACCCTCCTTGCATCGCATCTGGATCCACGATTATTTTTGCGTTGTTTCGCCCAACTACCGACTGAGGGCCGACGTAACCAACTGGAAAACCAGCCTTCTTCGCCTCGCCTTCATCAGCTAATACAACGCTGTCGGCAATTGCGTTGCTTAATTTCGCGAGGTTAAGTTCGTGATCTCCACGCACAACGGCAATAATCCAGCCGCCGTTTGTCTGACAGATAATCGTCTTCAGAATGTTTTTAGGGTGAAGCTTACCGCCTTGATTGCTTTTCCAAAATCTACATAAATCTTCGATTGACTTGACGTTCGGCGTCTCTACAAGTTCGAGATCAATAGGCTTCCAACCTTTATCCTCTGCCTCAGCAATATCTGGCCTCTTTGCATCACGCTTAACGTACGAATCGAAGTCAGCGGCATGATCTCTGTAACCCGTCGAGCACTTCTCGACGTTAGCCGCGTAGTTGTGCTTGTCACTCACGAGAATCGTGTCTTCGCCGGTGGGGGCGGGGCACATGAATTCGTGGGAGGCGTCGCCGCCGATGGGGCCGGCCTCGGCTTCGACTTCCATCACCGGCAGGCCGCAGTCTTGGAAGATGGCGTGGTAGGCGGCTCGGAACTGTTCATAAGTGTGGCTGAGGGTGCCGAGGGTGGTGGCGTCGCCTGCGGGGCCTTGACCCGCCGCTTCGCTTTGCTCAGCAACGGCGTGTTCGTTTCCACTTCCGGGGGCGGGCAGGTGGAACGAGTACGCGTCCTTCATCTGGAACTCGCGCGTGCGCAGCAGGCCGAAGCGGGGGCGGAACTCGTCTCGGAACTTGGTCTGGATCTGGTAGAGCGACTTGGGCAGGTCGCGGTACGACTTGACGAACGCGCCGACGAGGTGGGTGATGACTTCTTCGTGGGTGGGCCCGAGGGCGGACTCGCGGCCGTGGCGGTCGGTGACGACAAAGAGGTTGTCGCCGTAGGCGGCGCGGCGTTGGGTCTTCTCCCAGAGGTCGATGGGTTGGAGCGAGGGCAGCAGGACCTCGGCGGCGATGGGGTCCATGTGGCGGCGGACGATGGCCATGGCCTTGTCGAGGGAGCGTTTGCCCAGGGGCAGGTAGTCGTAGACGCCGGCGGCGAGGGGATGGATATAGCCGGCGCGGAGCAGCAGCTGGTGGCTGGGCACGGTGGCGTCGGCGGGGGCCTGGCGGGAGGTGGGGATGAGCGTCTGGGACCAGCGGGTGGGCATGTCGTCTGCCTTGGGGCGTGAGGTGAGGGCGTGGAGGGGGGCGTCCGGGAACCTGCGGCCCGGGGCGCGTGATCAGCGGCAAGCGGCGGAGTGTACGGCCGCGGCGCGGGCGATAGGATGCCGGGATGGACGGACGTTTGAGACGGCTGGCATTGGCGGGGGGCGTTGGAATCTCGTGTTTATGGGGCTTGGGGGGTTGCGTTGACCCGCTTTTTCCGGAAGATCAGGCGAGGAGTCCGTTTGAGCGGTACTCGTCGCTTCGCGGCAACGAGATCCCCGAGGAGGACTTAGACGCGTTCGGGCGGCCGAAGTCGGCCCTGAGAGCGCGGCTCGCCCCGCTGGAGACGCGGTGAGCGAGGCGGGAAGCTGGAGGATGGGGTGCGTCGGGCCTGCTGTTCGGCGTCGGTTTGGTAAACCTTGGCGTCTGGATGGTTTGTGGGAAACCGGGCCCGGCCTGATGCCGGATAAAAAACAAAGCTCTCGATGGCGTTGACCGATCTTAAAAGGCAGCAAAGCAGGCTCATCCCCAGGACGCGCGGGTCGCGTGGCCGGTCGGGACGGGCGACTCGAAGGGCTGTCTTCGTGCCGGATCGACGGACTCTGATTGTGTTGGCCTCGCTGGTCTTCGGGATGACCTCGGTGAGCGCGCTGTTGCTGGTGCTCGAGCCGGGCCCGGTGGCGCCGCTGTCGGGCGTGAGCCTGCGGTCGATCGACGACACCTCGGCGGGCGAGGCGGCGGCGGATCGTCTGTTCCAGACGCCGGACTCGCTGGACTGGCGCAAGATCGTGATCCACGACTCGGGCTCGCCCATCGGTTCGAGCCAGTCGATCAACCGCGTGCACGACCAGCTCGGCCGCGGCGGGCTGGGGTACCACTTCGTGGTGAACAACGGGTCGGACGAGGTCGACGGGCTGATCGAGGTGGGCTATCGCTGGCAGCGTCAGATGATCGGCGGCTACTTGGATGGTCCGGGCTCGGACTGGTACCACAAGCACGCGATCGGGATCTGCCTGATCGGCGACGCCGACCGCTCGGGGCCGGCCGAGGCTCAGATGCGCGAGCTGGTGTGGCTCGTGCGTCAGCTCCAAGCCAGGTTTGGCATCTCGGATGACGAGGTGCGGGTGCAGGTCGGCAGCGATCCGGTGCGGGGCTCGGTCCTCTTCCCCGAGGCCCGGTTCCGCGACCAGCTCCTGGGACGCTGATCCCATCCCGATCTTCGCGGTGCCGGGGGGCACGCACACACGGTTTTACAAGAGATGGTCCCAGAGACGGTCGTCGCCTGGTGGGGCTGAACTCCCGGCTCACATGGCTGCGCCTCGCTTATTGCTCGTTTTGGGTCGAGGACCGTGGCCGCCTGTTTTTTGTGCAGATTTCCGGGCTGGGCGGGATATTTTCGCCTGCGTGCGCTGAGAATGAGCAGACCACGGGTTCGGGCGCTCAAAAAACCCTAAAAACCGAGTTGTGCGACGGCTGGACGCGATCTACACTTGGTGCATACGTCCATTCCCTTGTTCGTGACAACGTGTGCAGGAGTCAGCGGCGATGATCGCGGCCTCGCTTAGGCGAGACGATGTATTGCCGTACGCGATATGCCCGAATCGCAAGAAATCGCCGGTTTTAAAGTCGTGAAGGCGGTCGGCCAGGGCGCGCACAGCAAGATTTATTGCGTTCAGGACATGAATGGTCAGCTTTTCGCGCTCAAGGTGGTGGAGCGTGACTCGCCGGCAGATCAGCGTTTTCTCGATCAGGCGATCCTCGAGCACGAGGTGTCGTCTCAGTTTGACCACCCCCTGCTTCGCAAGAGCTTTCGCGTCCTTCGCGAGCGCAAGCTCATCCGCACCTCGACGATCCGAGTGCTGATGGAGTACGTCGAGGGCAAGCCCCTCGAGCAGTTCCGCACGGCGGAGGTGAGCCTTCAGGCGGAGCTTTGCCGTCAGATCGGCGAGGGGTTGGCGGTCATGCACGCCAAGGGCTTCGTCCACGCGGACATGAAGCCCAACAACGTGCTCGTGGGGGACGACGGCAAGGTCAAGATCATCGACTTCGGCCAGAGCTGCGCCGTCAACACCCGCAAAGAGCGCGTGCAGGGCACCCCGGACTACATCGCCCCCGAGCAGGTGCGTAAAGAGCATCTGACGGCTCAGACCGACGTGTTCAACCTGGGGGCCACGATGTACTGGCTGCTCACCGGCGAGCACGTGCCGACCATGATCCCCAAGACGAAGAAAAACGCGGGGACTTTGAAGGTCGAGCGTGATGTCGAGACGCCGGCCGATCTGAACCCGTCGGTGCCGCCGGCGTTGTCGAGCGTCGTGATGAACTGCATCGAGCCGGACCCGATGGATCGGCCCAAGACGATGCGTGAGGTGGTGGACCGGATTCGCATTGCCCAGAGCCAGGTCGAGCGGAGCGCGGGGAACGCCGAGCCGAGCGGGTCGGGCCCGGACGACGATGAGCCCCGACCGGCGGTCGACCTGGACGACACCGGCGAGCTGCCGGGCTTGAGCCCGGACGACAGCCACCACGGCTGGGGGGAGGACCTGGACTCGATGATCGGCAACATGATCGGCCGGAGGGCCGAGCCGGGGTGATTGGATTGGGCTCGGTCTCGGGGGAGGCCGAGCAGAGGGAAGGGGCTGGGGAACTCGGCGCTGCGGCGCCGGCACGGGCCGTGAGGGGCCCGGGTGGGTCCGGGGAGGGGACGGGCGGGTGCGGGTTGTGCGGGGTGTGGGTTGTTGCGCGCCGCTCGGCGGGCCCGATTCATCTGGGCCCGCCGGGGATTGTCGCCGATCGGCTGAGTGACCGAGTTGGAACTTCGCTGGGTGTTGATCGATCTGCACTGGGTGGGCTTGCGGCGTTGGCGAGAGGTGTGTGGCCGGATCGATCGGCTAGGCTCGCGGCGTGACCGAGGGACGGCTAGAGCGTGCGGGGGCGGTCGTGGTGGTGGGCGCGTTGGCGGGCTTGCCGGGCTGGAACGGGGTGATCTGGCTGACTCTGGCGGCGGCGTGCGGGCTGGGCTGGGCGGTGGCGGGAAGGGTGCAATCGGACATGCTGGCCGGGGGCGACGGGTCGTTCGTGGCTGGACGGGCGATGCGTTGGCCGACCTCGACGTCGCTGCTGGGTTGGCTGGCGGTTGGCTTCGCGATGGCGGGGTGGTCTTCGGTGGCGATGCATCGGGTGGCGGCGAACGACGCCGCGGCGTGGGTCGGGTCCGAGCCGACGCTGGTGCGGGTCAGCGGGCGTGTGGCCGAAGCGCCGCGGATCGAGGCGCCTCAGCGGGGGACGCTCGGTCGGTTCAGCTACCAGCAGCCGGCGACGCGGTTCGACCTGGTGCTTTCGGGCATCCGAGCAGAGTCGGGCTGGCGTGAGACGAGCGGGCGCTTGCGGGTGCGTCTGGACGAGGCCGAGCCGCGGCTGCGCCGGGGCGACCGGGTGGAGGCTGTGGGGTGGGTGTCGGGCTTCGGGCCTGTGATGAACCCCGGGGGGTTCGACTACGGCGAGGCGATGCGGCGGCGGGGCATCGACGGCACGCTGCACGTCGCCTCGCGCGGCGGGTTGCGGCGCATCGACGCCCAGGTCGCGGACGACGGGTTGCCGACTCCGAATGTCTTGGAGCGCGCGTGGGTGCGGGCGGAGGCGTGGCGGGCGCGGTTCGCGGCGGCGTGCTTGGATTCGCTTCGGCTGGGGCTGGCGGGGGCCGTGCGTTCCGACGAGCGGGCGCTGGCGTCGACGATGCTGCTGGGGGTGTGGGACGGCTTGCCCGAAGACCTCCAAGACGACTTTCGGCGGGTGGGGCTCGCGCACCTGCTGTCGATCAGCGGGGCGCACTTGAGCATCCTGCTGGGGGTAGTGTGGGCGGTGCTTCGGCTGATCGGCGCGAGGCCGTCGCGGGTGGCGGTGGTGGTGTTGGCGGTGCTGCTGCTTTATCTGCTGGCCGTGCCTTGGCGGACGCCGATCCTGCGGGCGAGCCTGATGGCGACGCTGCTGACGGTGGGCTTTGCGAGCGGGCGGTCGGTTCGGGCGGCCGACATGCTTGGGCTGTCGGCGGTGCTGCTGCTGGGCGTGCAGCCGCGGCAGGTGATCGATCCGGGGTTTCAGCTGAGCTTTGGCGTGGTGTGGGCGCTGCTGCGTTTTACCGAGCCGATGGCGCTTTGGATGTGGGGTGTTCTGGCTCGCTTGGGGTTGGTGCTTGACGTGCTGGAGGGCGAGTCGCTGGACGCGGCGGGCGACGGCGTGGCGGGGCGGGTGATCGGGTGGCGCGGGGTAGCGGTGCAGTTGGTGGCGGGGAGCGTGGTGGCCAGCGCGGCGTCGGGACCTTTGGTGGCGTATCACTTCGGGCTGCTGACGCCTGCGGGGGTGGTGCTGAGCGTGGTGGCGCTGCCGCTGGTGGCGGGGATGCTGGCGGTGGGTTACGCGAAGCTGCTGGTGGGGCTGGTGCTGCCGTCGGCGTCGCTGGTGCTGGCGGGGCCGATGCTCTGGCTGACGCGGTCGTTGGTGGCGCTGGCCGAGGCGGGCGGGTCGACGGGGTGGGTCGGCTGGGAGATGGGCCGGGCGGTGGGGCTGGGCTGGACGATCGCGGCGACGGGCGTGGTCGTGGGGTGGCTGGGCGGGGTGTGGCGGAGGCGGGCGCGGCGGGGTGGCGCGGCTGCGGGGGTGGTGATCGCGGGCTGGCTGATGGTGATTCAGATGGGCGGAGCTGCGGGCATCGGCGAGCGATGGGCGGGGGTGCGTGGCGATGCGCCGTTTCGGGTGAGCGCGTTGGCAGTGGGCGAGGGGTCGTGCTTTGTGGTGCGGCCATCGGGCGGCGGGCGCGGGGTGTGGGTGTTTGATTGCGGGTCGCGGGGGGACTGGAATTTGGCGCGTCGGCGGGTGGAGCCGGCGCTTCGGCGGATGGGCGTGGCGGAGATCGACACGCTGGTGGTCTCGCACGCCGACATCGACCACTTCAACGGCGTGCTGGACCTGGCCGACGCCATGCCCGTGCGCCGCGTGCTGACGTCGCCGCAGGTGATGGCCGCGACGGAGCGTGACCGCGAGCTCGGGCGCGACACGTCGCTGGTCGCGTTGATGGATGGCCTTGTCGAGCGGCGTGTCCCCGTGCAAGAGATCAGCGCGGGGTTCACCGAGACGATGCGGGCCGCCGAGGCGGTGACGGTCGAGTGCCTCTGGCCGCCGCGCGACTACGTGTCCGAGCGCGACAACGACGCGTCGCTGGTGCTGGCCTGGCGAATTGGCGACCGCCGGGTTCGGCTGTCGGGGGATATCCAGGACGCGGCGATCGCCGAGCTGCTGGAGCGTGGTGTCGATCTGGCTGCCGATGTCGCCGACCTGCCGCACCACGGGGCGTATTCGGATCGGTCGGCCGATCTGCTCGACGCCACACGACCGAGCGTGGTGATGCAGTCGGCGGGGCCGCGCCGGCTTGAGGACGACCCTTGGGCCGAGCTGCTCTCGGGCGAGCCCGCGGTGCAACGGCTGGTCACGGCACGGGACGGCATGGCGACCGTCACGGTGCGCCACGACGGGCGAGTGGAAACCACACGATTCCTCGGGGCCGTCGCGCGTCCGACGCGCCGCTAAAAACATCGTTCGCGATGCGTGATTCGTCGGCAGCGCCGCGTTACTCTGTCCAACTCGTCGATCCACGCCCATCGATCGGCCAAGCGATGACCCCGCCCGTCATGCTTTGTGTTTGCCGGCTGTCCGTGCGGCCGGGCCTGTCGAATGGAGTTGACGCATGACCTTTTCTCGGGTGGCCAAGGCGACCGGGTGGCTGACGGCTTTGGCGATCGCCGGCGTGTGTGCCGCGGCCGTGCTGGTGGGGATGGTGTGGTGGTCGGACGCGATCTGGCCGACGGGGCAAGCGACCGGCGCGGGGGCGGGCGTGTGGCTGACGCTGGCGCTGCTGACCGCTGGGCCGATGGCGACGGTGGCGTTGGTAATGGCCTGCCGCTGGCTTGCGCCGAGTTCGGTGGCGGTGGAAGAGTCGCGCCTGGTGCGCCGCGGTCGCTAAGGCGTCTGTGGCTGGGGCGTGTCCTCGGCCGGGGCGGGCGGCTCGGGGATCAGAACCGCGTTCTGACGGATCAGCAGCTCGACCAGCACCGGGCGGTCGGGCATGATTTCGCTGAGCGGCTGCGTCGGGGTGCGTGGCGCTCGCGAACGCATTAGTGCGAACAAGTCCACGCCGGCCAGGCGATGCGCCGGCTTGGCCTCTTCGGCCGATTCCATGGCGGTTGCCGCTGGTGTCTGACTCGAGACTTGATCGGCTGTGTCTTCGCCAGCAATGTCGCGACTCCTTGTGAGCGCGCCCGGTTGGGGTGGGCCGGCTTGATCGGCGGCGGCTTCGGAGCGGGGCGTTGCGTCCGCGGGTGGCGGCACCCACTGAACCTGGGGGTGCTCGTCGAGCGCCATGGGCTGGCGTGCGGCGGCGGGGCTGTCGGTGCCCAGCAGGCGGACGGCGTTGCCGCCCTGGCCCTCGATGTGGGCGACCAGCGGGGCGACCTGGGCTTCGGGCACGGCGAGCTGCACGACCTGCACGGCTTCGGCCGCGGCGGCGTCGGGCTCGGCGGCGCGCGAGGAGCGGCTGACGAGGTTTTCCGAGGCCTGGATCCGGGCGGCCGTGATCGCCTTGGCCAGCGACGGGTCGGCGAAGCGATCGGGCGAGCCGGACGCTCCGCGGGTGGGGCGGATGGGCTCGACGGCGGGTTCGTCGGCGGCGGTGACGAGCGCGATGTTGTTGGCCAGGGCCCAGTCCTGCACCGCCACGAACGCCAGCGCCTGGTTGTTGGCCCCAACCTCGAGTCGGATCTCCGGCCCGGCCGCGGCTTGCGATGGCGGGTCGGCCGCGGCGGCAGGAGTAACCGCGGGCGCGCTCTCGTTGTCGTCGGTTGGTTCGTCGATGTCCGACGCGTCGGTGTCGGCGATGGCGAGCGCCGCGGAGGACGGCTGGAGCGACGCTTGATCTTCGGGTGCGGCCGGCGTTTCCATCGTTGAGGAGGCGATGGCTTCGGCGACCTCGGACAGTTGCGTGGCGGGCGGCACCGCGGCCGCGGGTGGGTCGAGGGGGTCTTGAGCTTCGACCAGCGACGACGCCATTTCCGCTGCCGGGGGTCCCGCCGATTCGTCGAAGTCGCGGGCGGGTGGATCGGTCGGCACCGAGTCGTCGGCCGGGGTCTCGGCATCGACGGCTTGATCGCGTTGGCGTTCGCTGCCACGCGCCTCCATGGCGAGCGCGTCCACGGCCTCGGCGTCCTCGCGCGTCGGGATCAGCAGGTTCGTGCCGACGATCGCCTCGAGCATGACCCCCGCGCACAGCAGTATGGCCGCGGCGACCGCCAGCCGCACGCCCCACCGCCGCGTCGACAGCGATCGCCCGCCGGCCTCAACGCCCGACGGCGCGATCCGGCCCGCCACCGCCGGCTCGGTCTTGCGGGTTCCTCGATCGCGCGATGCACGACGCCCGCCCTGCACGGGCCCCAGCAGCGCCTCGCGCTCGCGCAGGCTCTCGATCGCGTCGGTCACCGCCTCGGGCACGTCGGCCGTGGGCATCGTGCGGATCGCCTCGCGGTCGTCGCGCATCGCGCGGACCCACTTCGCCAGCTCCGGCCGCTGCGTCAATAACGCCTCGGCCTGCCAGCGCTGTTCCTCATCGAGCTCGCCCTCGATGTAGCCCAGCAGGAGTTGTTCGGTCTGTTGATCCATCGTGTCTGCTTTCGTCCACGTCGGCATCCCGGCCGTCCGTGGTCCAGCGCCGGTCGGTCCGGCTCAGCCCGACGCCGCCCCCAGCTCCGGCTCGGCCTCCATCGCCTCGATCCGCTCCCGAAGCGCCGCGCGGGCCCGGAACAGCCGGCTCTTCACCGTGCCCACAGCCACCTCCAGCACCTCGGCGATCTGGGCGTAGTCCATGCCGTCCACGTCCCGCAGCACCAGCACCCGCCGGTGGTCGGGGTCCAGCGACGCCAGCGCCGCGGCCACGCGCTCGCGCCGCTCATCCCATTCGACGCGCTGGGCCGGCCCGGGTTCCCGCCCGTCGGCCAGGCTCCGCCGAAGCTCGGTCGCTTGATCTCCCCGAGCCCCGACCGGGGCCTCCAGGGACACCGCCCGGCGGACCTTCTGCCGCCGCATCAGCGTCAGGCTCTGGTTCATGGCGATGCGGATCATCCAGCTCGACAGTCGGCTTTCCCCGCGAAAATCGCCGATCGACTGGATGATCTTGACGATCGCGTCCTGACAGGCCTCCGACGCGTCGTCGGCGTTGCCCAGCATCCGCAGGCAGACGTGGTACAGGCGGCTCTGCTGGCTTTCGAGCAGCATTCCCAGTGCCGACTTGTTGCCGGCCTTGATCTCGGCAATCAGCTGTTCCTCGGCCTGGTGAGCCATCCGTTGCTCCCGCCTCCCCTTCTGGACGCTACGCCTAGATTGTCACGGCTGAGCAGGCTTAGGGCAAATACGGCGTTCACCCGGCCGCGGTTTGCGGGTGGCGGGGGCGGGGGATTCGGGGTGTTTGCAGGGGCGTGCCGGGGTGTTCCGATACCCCCACCATGTCTTGGGAAGGCAAGGCCATGATGGCGTGCGCGGCGGGGCTGCTGGCGATCGGCGTGGTGATGGTGCGCTCGGCTGGGGCCGAGGTGGGGGTTGAGGTCGATCCGGCGGGGGTGAGCGAAATGGGGACCGTCGCGGCGGTGTCGCTGGGTGATCGGCTGGCGGCGCTGGGCGATCGAACGGCCGTGTATGCAGCGTTGGCGGTCGTGGCGATGCTCGTGTGCAGCCGGCTCGACCTGGAACGATGGGGTCCCCATGGGCCTGCGAATGCGGAATTGACGCCGAATCGCACGAACGGGCTGGGCTGGCGGGCGTTGCCGGTGTTGGGGGTGATGGCGGTGGCCGCGGGGTTGCAACTGCTCACGCTGGTGCCGGGCGTCGGGCTGGAGGCGAACGGGGCCGTGCGTTGGCTGGGCGTGCCGGTGCCCGGGCTGGGGCTGCTGACGTTTCAGCCCAGCGAACTGATGAAGTGGGCGGCGGTGCTGGCGCTGGCGTGGTGGGCGGCGGCTCGCGGGGGGGGCGATGCGGCACGCCATCACGGGGCTGCTGCCGGGGCTGGTGATCCTCGGCGGGGTGTGTGCGCTGGTGGTCCTCGAAGACTTCGGCACGGCGGTGCTGATTGGCGCGGCGGGCACGGCGATCCTGCTCGCCGCGGGAGCCCGGCTGTGGCAGATCGGCGGGCTGGCGGTGGCGGGCGTGGCCGGGGCCATCGCGCTGATCGCCCAGAGCGACTATCGCTCGGCCCGCGTGCTGGCGTTCCTTGACCCCTGGGCCGACCCGGCGGGCACGGGCTATCACCCGATCCGCGCGATGGCCGCGATGGCCCAAGGCGGCTGGTCCGGCCGCGGGCTGGGGCACGGCGTGCAGAAGTTCGGCTACCTGCCCGAAGACACGACGGACTTTATCTACGCGATCGTCTGCGAAGAGCTGGGCCTGGCCGGGGCGGTGCTGGTCGTGGGGCTGCTGGTGGCCGTGCTGGCGCTGGGCTGGCGGATCGGGGCGTCGAGCCGATCGCCGTTCGTCACGCTCGCTGCGGTCGGGGTGCTTGCGATGATCGGCGTGCAGGCGCTGATCAACGTGGCGGTGGTCACGGTGGTGATGCCGACCAAGGGCATCGCCCTGCCGCTGGTGAGCCACGGCGGGACGGGGTGGGTCGTCACGGCCGCGATGGTGGGTCTGCTGGCGAGCGCCGCGCGGTCGTCAGCAGATTAGCCGGCGTCCGCCGAGCCAGAGCAAGCAGAGCCGCAACGCGAGGCGGAATTCGCTAACGCAACGGCCTGAGCTTTCTCACACAGCCGGCGACGGCCCGCGTTTCCAAGGCCTGAGGGCGGATTAGGGGAAAGCGATACTCACGAGTTCTCGCAATATTAGCGCGATTGTCATTGTTAGTTAATGGGGGCAATCTAGCGTTGTCCTGTCCCGCAAGGGTGAGAAAGACTCTTATCGCACAGAGGAGGAGACTCGTGCATCAAGTTCCGGCATTTGGGTGGGTGGTCGTCACGATGACGACCGGGGCAGGACTCACAGCGACAACCGTGGACGCCGCGCCGCTGACGCTGCGTCTGACCGCGGACGCTTCGATCGTCACCGTCGTCGACAATGGCGTGGGCGACACCGACACGGCCGTCGGGCAGGTCGCCTTCACAGGCTCGGTCGGCGGCATCGAGACCGCCATCACCGTGGGCGTCTCTAACTCCCCCGGCACCCCGACGCTTGCCTCGCTGAACCTCACTAGCCTGGCGATCAACAACTTCGGCCCCGCCACCTCGCTGACCGTCGAGCTCAGCGACACCGACTTCCTCGCCCCCGATCCGGCGGGTGGCATCATCGACCTGCTCGCCGCGGCGTCGGCGTCCACCACCGTCGGCTCCGTCGATGTCGGGTTCACCGGCTACGCCAACGACAGCAACACGGTCTTCGGCACCGAGCAGGCCTCGGGACCGCTGAACTTCTCGGTCTCCACGCCCGCCGGCAGCGGCGCCAGCGCGATCACGCCCGTCACCATCGGCGCGCCCTACGGCCTGACCTCCGTGCTCGTGCTCGACATCGCGCCCGACACCATCGCCACCGTCACCGGCAACACCTCGATCATCCCCGAGCCCGCGTCGCTCGCGCTGATCGCCGCAGGGATCGGCGTGGCCACGCTGCGTCGGCGCTCGTGACCGCGCCACCCCGGTCGGCCCGCTAGCGAGTCAGCCCGGCCGGCGGCGGTAAACTCAACGCGTGACCCAATCGCCCTCTCACGCCTGCCGTGTGTTGTTCGCAGGCGGAGGCAGCGGCGGTCACATCTACCCCAACGCCGCGGTCGTCGAGCGCCTGGCCCGCTCGCGGATCGCTCCGGTCTACGTCGTCAGCCGACGCCCGATCGACGCCACCGTCTGCGCGGCTCTGCCCGCCGCCGACTGGCTGCCCACCTCCGCCGAGCCGCTGGCCCTGCGGCCCGACCGCCTGTATCGCTGGTACCGCGCCCACCAAGCGGCCGTCGCCGAGTGCCTCGACGCCATCGATCGCACCCAAGCCCGCGCCGTCGTCAGCACCGGGGGATTCGTCGGCGGCCCCGCGGTCGAAGCCGCCGCCCAACGCGAGCTGCCCGCCTGCCTGGTCAACCTCGACGCCGTGCCCGGCAAGGCCAACCGCTGGTCGGCCCGCAAGGTCGAAGCCATCTTCACCGCCTACGACGACACCGGCCTGCCCCGCGCCCGCCACGTCGGCGTCCCGCTCCGCCAGGCCTCGCAAGCCAGCCTCAAGCCCGCCGCCGCCCGGCACCGCCTCGGCCTGCAGCCCGACCGCCCGACCCTGCTCGTCACCGCCGGGTCTCAAGGTGCCTCCACCATCAACAGCGCAATGGTCGAACTCGTCTCGCGCACCGTCGCCAAGCGCGCCCTGCAGGGCTGGGACCTCGTCCACCTCACCGGCTCGGCGCCCGGCGAGCTCGAACGCGTCGCCGCCGCCTATCGCCCGCTGGGCATCAACGCCTACGTCGAGCCGTTCCTGCCCGACATGGGCCTCGCCTGGTCCGCTGCCACGCTCGCCATCTGCCGCGCCGGGGCCGGCACCGTCGCCGAGGCATGGGCCAGCCACACGCCCGCGATCTTCCTGCCCTACCCACACCACCGCGACCAGCACCAGCGCCACAACGCCGAGCCGCTGGTCCGCGTCGGCGGCGCGCTGCTGGCCGACGACCACGTCGACCCGGTCGCCACCGTCGGCGGCCTGCTCGGTCGGATCGCCGAGCTGCTCAGCAATCAGGCCCGACGCGACGCCATGCAGGCCTGCCTCAAGCGCACCCGCCCACCGGACGGGGCCGCCGCCGTCGCCGAGTGGGTCCTGGCCGTGGCGGGCCGCGGCCCCACGCCCCGATCGGCCTAAGACCGCCGCCCCACCGCACCCCGCTAGCCCGTCCACTAAACTCACCCCTTTGAGTCCCGGAGCCCCGCGCCCATGACCGGTAGCGCCCAAGCAGCGGTCGACCTTTCGTCGGTCACCACCCCCGTCTCGGCCGTCGAGGCTTACATGCGGTCCTTCATCAAAGCCCGCCCGATGCCCGAGCACCTCGCCGAGGCCGTGCTCTACGCCCTCATGGGCGGCGGCAAGCGCGTGCGCCCCACGCTGGTCGTGCGCAGCTGCGAAGCCGTCGGCGGGTCGGTCGACGACGCCATGCCCGCCGCCGCCGCCATCGAGATGGTCCACGCCTTCTCGCTGGTCCACGACGACCTGCCCGCGATGGACGACGACGACCTCCGCCGCGGCCGCCCCACCCTGCACAAGCACACCAACGAGGCGATGGCCATCCTCGCCGGCGACATGCTCCTCTCGCTCGCCTTCGAGCTCGTCGCCACCCGCCTCAAAGAGTCCACGCTCGTCGCCACCGTCACCCGCGAGCTCGCCACCGCCACCAACGACATGATCATCGGCCAGGTCTGCGACACCCTGCCCGAGTGGGACGACGCCGTCGAGCCGATCGAACGCCTCGAGGTCATCCACCGCCACAAAACCGCCGCCCTGCTCCGAGCCGCATGCCGCATGGGCGCCGTCTGCGGCGGGGCCTCGGCCGCTCAGCTCGACGCCCTCACTCAATACGCCGACGCCATGGGCCTCATGTTCCAGGTCGTCGACGACCTGCTCGACGTCACGCAATCCACCGAGCACCTCGGCAAGACGGCCGGCAAAGACATCGAGCAGGACAAGCTCACCTACCCCGCCGTGCTCGGCGTCGACGCCACCAAGCAGGAAGTCGAACGCCTCCGCATCGTCGCGACCACCTCACTCGAGCCCCTCGGCGAGAAGGCCGAACCGCTGGTGGCTTTCGCGCAGTCGATGGCCGTCCGCACGAAGTAACCCGGCCGGTCACTCGGCCGAAACCGCCCAACGCCCGGCGATCACCTCGATCGCCTCGGGGTATTGCAGCGCGAACTCGTCGCGAAACTCCCGCGGCGTCGGGAACCACTTCCACAAAAACACGCCCACCACTTCCGAGCCATCCCGCGCCATCACCGCGGCAAGGGCCGCATCGAGACACCGCCGCGACAGCACAAACCCCGCCTCCGTCTCATCCCCCGCATCGTCCCACGGCCGCGACGCCGCCGTGTCGTGCGGCGCATAACCCAGCTCGGTCAGCATCAACGGCTTGCCCTGCGCCTTCGCAAACGCCACCGCCTCATCAAGCCTCGCCTCAACCGCGCGACGCAGCTGCTCATCCGTCGGGTCGGCCGCGTCCGTCAGCGGGTAATAAAACTGCACCCCCACCGCATCGAGTCGGCCCCAGAACGGCACGCGATCCAGAGTGTCCCAGTTCGCCGCATAAGTCACCCGCCCCGAATACACCGCCCGCACCTCGTCAAGGATCGCCGCCCACTCCGGCCGATGCGTCGTGCCCTCAAGCTCGGTCCCCACCGCAAACCACGCCGCCCCGCCCGCCTCGGCCAGCCGCGCGTGGTGCACGATGAAGTCGCGATACCCCGCAAAGAACCGCGCCCAGTCCTCCTCACGATCGAACGTGATCTCCCCACGCCAAGAAAACCGGCTGCCCCAGTACGCCAAGTGCGGCTTGAGCAGATACGCCTGCCCGCGCTTGGCAGCCAGCCGCATCGGCAGCAGCGACGACGCATCCTGCACCGCCGGCCGATGCGACACCTCGCCATCGCTGCGGATCCGCGCGTAGGGATGCGTCGCGACCGCGTTCACGCCGAGTTCAGCCAACCGGTCCAGCGTCGGCCACATCGTCGGCCCGTCCCACTCACCCGGGCCCCAACGAAAGCACGTCACCGTCATCCCCCGTAGCGGCGGCTCGCCCCACGCCACACCGGTAAGACACACCACCCCAACCATGCCCATCGCCGCCAACCACCGACGCCACATCGCCATCGTCTGCATGAGTAAAGACTAGGCGACACCAATGAAAAAGGCATCGCGACCCACAAGGGCCGCGACGCCTTCAAGGAGAAAAAATATCGTGGGCGACAACGAACTTAGTCGTACAGCGGGCTCACCGTGGTCGGAGGCACGGACTGCAGCTGCAGCGTCGTGTCGATGCGGAAGTTCGACTCCGTCACATGCCGCTCGGCAAAGAAGAAGTGCAGCGAGTACGTGCCGCCGGGCTCCAAGCCAAGCTCTTCCGCCTGCTCGTCGAGGTTGACCGAGCGCGACGCCTGGCCGTGCACGCCGCCGATGTCCACGGCCAGCTTGCCGTTGATGAACACCCAGACGTCGTCGTCACCGGTGAAGGTAAACACCATGGCACCGTCGTCATCGTCCTCGTGAGAAGCCACGCCGTCGCCATCGAGGTCGCGGTTATCCGGGTCGAAGTAGGTGAACTCGGTGTTGATCTCGTACGTGAAGTAGAAGTTGTGCGTGCCCGTCGAGACGGTCTGCATGTCGTTAAAGCCCAGGCCGTTGGCCGGGAAGAAGTAGTTGCCCGACCCTTCCTTGGCGAAGGAGTACACGCCGCCGGGTTCATCGCGGCCGTTGTCGAGGGTGATCGTCAACGGAATCGAGATGTTGACGCCGGGGACGTCGCGGTACCACTGATCGAACGAGTCGGGCCCGGAGATCATGCCGCGCGTCGAGTCGCCGGAGGTATCGAGGATTGGCTTGCCGTCCTCGCCGAGCTCGGACATCACAAGACCGGTCTTCACGCCGAAGCTCTTGTCCGGGAAGTTCATGTCCGGGTGCTCTTCGGTGAAGTCGCGCAGCGTGCCGGTCAGCTCGATCGTGTCGGCGACGGCGTAGCCGGCCGTCGACGCGGCGGCGAGCAACGCCAGAGTGGTGAGTTGTTTCTTCATGGGATGGCCTTTCGAAAAACGGGGTCACGGATGCGGTCGCGTGCCATCTCGGACTCAACAACGAGCCGACGGCCCCTGTCTTCATCCACAAGCAAACAATCCAACCACCGCGCTCGACAAGTAAAAATGGAGAACGCCGATAAGAGGCAGATTGCCCGATCGTCACAGCCCGACCCCGCTACTTCGGCGGTCAACGACAAAACCCGCGTCAATCCACGCGGTGACGAACGAAGCAAGGTTGAAGAAGCACGCCGATGAAGCCGCGAGGATCAGTCGAGCGCACGCGGCATCGTCGAAGCAAAGATGCGAATCGGCGGGGTGTTCGCGGACTCGATCGCCAGGGTCGTGTCTTCATCCGGGGACACGGTGATATCGATCGAAGCGCGATGCAGGACTTCGATGCCGAAGTCGTCTTCGCGCGGGCGAACCGTGAACACCGCCGAATCGACGCCGTCCAGCAAAGGCTGCGCAATCGCCGTGGTCTCGCCGGCCCGAAGCACGGTGAGCCAGAGCTCACGCACGCCCGACTCGTATCGGATCGCCAGCTCGTTGCCCTGCGGATCGATCAGGCGCAGGTAGTTCGCCTCGATGAGCGGCCCATTGACAGTGGCCGTGGGCGTCTCGGGGGTCACGCCGTGCGCCGCGGCAAGGGCGGTCGTCAGCGCGGCGTTCATCTGAGTCCAGGGCGTGTCCGTAGGCGTGGCCGTGCTCAGCGGCCCGTGCGCCTGCGACGTGCGCACCAGGCCAACCACGCGGTGCGTCACCAGCCGCGTGGTGTTCTGCGTCGAGGCCGACTCGGCCGCCGAGGCGTACGCCTGGAACGACGCATCGATCGCCACCATCGTCGCCACCATCAGCACGGCCACGATCGCAAGCGACACTAGCAGCTCGATCAGCGAGAAACCTCGCCGACACCGCACCGCACGCTTGATACTCAGGAAGTTCGCCGTCGTCATTGCGCACCGGTCTCGCGATAGGTCGCCCAGACCGGCCGCAGCTCGATCGGGCCGATGATGCCGTCCGGCATCGGGATGGTCGGGTCGTACGTCACTTGAATCAGGCCCAGGCCGTTCTCCGGTAGCTCGGCCTCGAGGTCGCCGTCCGCCGCGGAGAAGTAGCCAAGCGTCGTGTTGAACTGCGGGGCCGAGTCACCCAGCACGGGGCCCTCGCCCTCCGACGGCTTGAACGTCGTGATCACCGACCCATCGACCGCTACCTTGCCACGCATGTCGATCAGGCCCGCCACCACGGCGCCCTTCAGCTCAACCTTCTCGGTCGTCTCGTAAGGCGCAACGAACGTACCCATCTCAATCGAGTAGTTCGGAGCCATCAGCGTCGCGCGGCGGTAGAGCTGCTTCTCGTCGTCGCTCAGGGTCGGCGACGCCATGACGTCGAAGGTGGTGTTGCCGGTAAAGGCCAGCTTGTTGCGCACCTGGCTGAACCCCGAGGGCACACCGGTCACGACCGGGCCGGTGAACTGGCAGTTATGGAAGCGGACGTTGTTGCCCTCGGTCTTCGTGTCGTAGATCCGGTTGGCCTCGTCGTCCGGATCGCCGTCCGGGTCGATCAGCACGTACTTGTCGGGGTGCTTCTCCGATCCGTCGACCTCGTTCATGCCGGCGTAGTTGAAGTCGAACTGCTCCGAAAGCGCCTCGTTGGTCTCGATGTACGTCACGCCGTCGAACGTGCAGTTGATGAACAACGCGTTGGAACCCTTCGGAATCCGCAGGTTGTTGAACGTCATGTCGACGTAGGTCGTGCGGTTGTAAAAGTCGTAAGGGTAAGGCGAACCGAAGGGCACTTCCTCGACCGTCTCGCCGTCGATCCGCGGGTCCAGCCCCGAATCGGGGTCCGGCTCGGGCTGGTTGGCGGCCTGAGCTTCCAGAAGGAAAGCATTCGCCTCGGGCGCCACGCCCTCTTCCTGAGTGATCTCATCGAAGTACGTCGTATCGAAGTTGCTAGCGCTGACGTCGAATCGGGCATTCTCTGTCGATTCGAACGTCGTCGCCGTTTCGTTAAAGCCGGGCTTGACCGCGCCGGCGTAGTGGTTCTGATACGCCCCGCCCTCGGCTCCGTTCTGCCAGGCGGCGAGCTTGGCCGAGATGTGCACCTCGCCGCGGATCTTGGCGTAACGATCGCTCGAGTCGATCACCCCGTCGTTGTAGCCGAGGCTGGCATCGAGCGAATCGACCACGCCGTCGCCGTTGCGGTCGGGCTTGAAGGTGTCGATCAACTCAACGAGCTGCTGTGCGTCCAAGGCGGTCACGCCGCCAGCCTCGAGGTCGGAGGTCGTGATCTGCAACTCGCCGGTGCTGGCGTTGAACGTGCCGAACTGATCGAGGAACAGGTCGTAGTCGTCGATGTAACCGTCGCCGTTGGCGTCGAGCGCGGCTGCCTCGTTCTCCGGCGTGTCCGGGTCGTCGAGCGTGCCGGTCTCGGCCGCGATATTCACGTCGATGCGGTTGTCGCCGTTCAGGTCGCCAAACGGCTCGCCGCCCGCGTCCGTCCCGCCGATCAGCCAGTCGGTGAGCAGGTCGAGCTTGTCGTCGAGCGCGGGGTCGATCCCCGAGAAGTCCGACAGCATCACGACGGGGTGGCCGTTGGGCACCCAGTCTTCGGATGTGATCAGGTCGTCGTCGCCGTTGATCTCGTCGTACGCAGAACCGATCGGCCCCTCGATCATGACGTTGCGGCCGATCATCACGCGGCTCTGCGACATGATCGCGTAGCGGATGCGCTTATCCAGCTTGAAATCCACGGAGATCGTGCGCGGCACCGCGCGATCGCCGATGCCGTCCTCGGCCGTGACCGTCACGCGAATCCAACGCCCGTCCAGCGGATTCGCGTTGCTGACCGGCGGGCTCATCGTCGAATACGGGGCCTGCTGATAGCGCGTGCCGTTGTAGTCCTCGCCGCCAATCGGGTGCTGCGTAAGACGAGCACGAAAAGCCGGCGAGCCGGGGGCGAACTCAACCAACGGGATCACCAGCGAGCCGTCGGCGTCGATCGAGAAGTCGGCCGTGTTGTACTGAGCGTCGCTGGCGAGTTCGTCGCGGAGCTGCGTCCGCAGGTCCACCCACAGGTCCAGCACGTTGCCGCTCTCGTCCACCGAACCGCTCGTGAACGCGGTGAACCGCGGGTCATAAAGAAGCCCGGCCGACGTGGTGATGTCCTGAGCGACCTGCTCGATGCGGTAGATCAGGAAGTTCATGCCCGTCTCGGACGCCGCGAGCGACCGCTGCACCTTCAGCTGCGAGTCGGCGGTCGCAAGGTTGCCCTGCGAAACGACTGCCATCGCCGTCGCCAGCGACCCGAAGATCACCAGGAACAGCATCGCAAGGATGGCCGCCGCCCCGCGCTTGGTGCGGCGGTGACGGGCTCGACGAGGTGTGGGAGTGAACTTCATTGCCATCGGATTAACCTCAAAGCGGGTCGGGGACCAGCCAGCTCAGGCTCGTGACCTCCAACGGCTGCGGATCGTTCGGGCCCTGGTGCAAGACACGGACGGTCACGCGCACGATGGTGCGATCGCCGGTCGCCGTGTCTTCAAGGACATTCAATGCCGGCAGCGTGCCAGACGAGGGGGCCGCCACAAACCCCTGCCACACCCGCTCCACAACGATTTCCTGCGTCCACTGCGCCATATCATCGCCAGGGATCACCTGCCGCAGCGCGTTGATGGGCGGGTTAAACAGCGTGCCTGGCCCTCGGCCGCTGGCCGGATCGACAGCACCCGCAAAGTCATCGAGATCGTCGAACAGCGTGACGTCCGGCGTCACGCCAATGATCTCGTTCGCCTCGGGGCCGAGGTTCGCCAACTGCGTCGCCGGGTCGTGGGCTGGCAACGCCAGAGTCATCTCACGGATTTCGTTGGCCAGCAGCATCGCCGTGCCGGAACGCTGAGCCCACTCGTTCTTCTGGTGATAAGCCTGCTGAGCCGCGACGATCGCCAGCACGCCGGTGCCGATGATCACGGTCGCCAGCGCGGCCTCGATCAGCGTGAAACCACGCCGACCTCGGCGAGGGCGTCGTTGGCGGGTGGCGGTCTGGAAACTCAAGTCGCGCATGATTCCGTGCCTCATTGACCGTTTTGCTCGCCGGTTCGGCCAGCCCGGCCCATCCGACACGCGTCCGCAACCGGTTACACCCTTGCCTAACCCGGACAACCGGACCTCCGCACCCACGTCCGCGGCGTCACTTCACCAGCGTCGACAGCTTGAAGATCGGCAGGATGATCGCCATCGCGATGAAGCCGACGATCGAACCCATCACCACGATCATGAGCGGCTCGATCATGCTGGTCACGGTCTTGATGGCCTCGCGAAGCTGGCGGCTGTAGAAGTCGGCGACCTCGTCGAGCACCTCGCCAAGCTTACCGGACTCTTCGCCGGCCGAGATCATCTGCACGACGGAGGTCGGCAGCAGCCGCGTTCGGCTGAGCGGATGAGCGATTTTCTTGCCCTGCTTGACCGACGCATGCACGCTCCGCCACAGCCGACGGAACAGGCGGTTGCCCGACACCTCGCCGGTGATCGCGAGCGTGTCGAGCATCGGGACGCCGGCATTCACCAGCTCGCCCATGGTCTGCAACGACCGCGCGATGTAGAGCGCACGGAACATCTTCTTAAACACCGGGAACTTGAGCTTGCCCAGGTCCCACCACCAGCCGCCGACATCGGTGCGGATGAACATCCACAGGCCAATCAACGCCGCGATCATGCCGCCGACCACCGCCCACCAGTACTGGACCATGAAACCCGACAGCGTCATCAGGAAGATGGTCGGCCAAGGCATCGCGGCTTCCTTGCCGGCGAACACATCCGCAAAGCGCGGTAGCACGAACGTCAGCAGGAAGATCGTCACACCCACCGCCATGGCGGCGATCACGCCCGGGTAAATCATCGCCCCGACCACCATCGCCCGCGTCTCGATCTGCTGACGCAGGTAGGCGGCGATGCGTTCGAGCATCTGGCTGAACGAGCCGGACATCTCCGAAGCCCGCACCATATTGATGTAGAGCGGGCCGAACAGCCGCGGGTATTTCGCCAGCGCGTCGGAGAACTGCTTGCCGGACTCAACCTCTTGCTTAATCGTGAACAGGATCTGCTTGAACTTGGGGTTCTCGACCTGGTCGGCGATCCCCTCCAAAGCAGCGCGGATCGAGATGCCCGCGCGAATCATCACCGCGAGCTGCACCGTGAAGTTCAACACGTCCTTTTGCGTCGGGCCGGACGTGTAGTTGAGCGCCTTGAGCGTCTCTTTCCAATCCTTCGACCCGCCGCCCGTGCGGACGGGCGTGAGCTGCAGGACGGTGTTGCCCTGAGACCGGAGCTGCTGCGCAGCGGCGAGCGCGGTCGCGGCGGCGATCTGGCCGACCGACATCTCCCCGCCGGAGGTCCGCATCTGGTAGCGATAAGTGGGCATGAGGGATCACGCCGGCGCCTCCGCCGGCCTCCGGGCTAGAACTCAGGCCGCGAGCGACCGCTCGAGCTTCTCGGGGTACGCCGCCTGGGCGATCGCGTCTTCCTTGCTGATCATCCCGTTGAAGTAGAGCTCGCTGATCGCGTTGTCCAGCGAGTTCATGCCGAGCTGACGGTTGGTCTCGATGACGTTGGGGATTTCGAACGCGCGGTTCTCGCGGATGAGGTTCCGCACCGCTGGCGTGCACAGCATGATTTCGATCGCTGGGACCATGCCCTTCTGATCCAGCCGTTTAAGCAGCGTCTGCGACACCACGGCCTGCAGCGTGTTGGCAAGCATGGAGCGGATCTGGTTCTGCTGGTCCGCCGGGTACATATCGATGATGCGTTCCACCGTCTGCGACGAGTTCACCGTGTGCAGCGTCGAGAGCACGAGGTGGCCGGTCTCGGCGGCGGTGATGGCCGCGGCCGTGGTCTCGAGGTCACGCATTTCGCCGACGAGGATGATGTCGGGGTCTTGACGCAGGACGTGCCGCAGGCCCGACGCAAACGAGGGCGTATCGGCACCGAGCTCGCGCTGCTCGATGATGCACTTCTTGCTCTTGAGCGTGTATTCCACGGGGTCTTCGAGCGTGATGATGTGCTTGTGATAGCGCTGGTTCATCGCGTCGATCATCGCGGCGAGCGTGGTCGACTTACCCGAACCGGTGTCGCCGGTCACGAGGATGAGCCCGCGCGGCAGGTAGGTCAGCCGCGAGATCACCTCGGGGAGGTTGAGGTCGGCCAGCGGCGGGATCTTGGTCTTGATCGCACGCAACGCGATGCCGACGCTGTTGCGCTGAAGGTGGGCGTTGACACGGAAGCGGCCGAGCTTGGGCACGCCGTAGGAGAAGTCGACGTCCTTGACCTTCTCAAAGATCTTCAGGTGAGCCTCGCCGGCCATGTGCTTGAACATGGACATCGCGTCGTCGGGCGTGATCTCCGGGAAGTCCATCGGGGTCATCACCGTGTGCAGCCGAGCCATGGGTCGATGGCCGGAGATGATGTGGATGTCGGACGCACCGTGCTCGAAGGCGGTCTCCAGGATCTGGTCGAGTAGCATGCGTGGCTCACGAGGGAGGGAGGGTCAAACCGGGCACTCATGCGGTCAGGCCCGCGATATGGCTATCGACGCCGCGGATCGGACGCATGAGACGCGCCCCGTTGGCAACACGCGCTGCGACGCCGCCGAGATCGCCCGCCCCACGCAGGCGTTCCAATCGTCACAGTCCTCATCACTGATTCACTCGGCCGCACGCCCAGCGCTCAGCCCGGGATGAGCACGGAGACGTTGATCGGTTCTTCAAACTCAAGGCCGGTATCAAACCCCACCGGCTCGATCGGAGCACACCACCGCACCCGCGCGGCGTGAAGCGTCACGTTCGAGGACGAATCACGCAGCGCGATCAGGCAGTGCGTATCCGGATCGAGCAGCCGGTCGTGGCGGAAGCCCAGCCCGTGCCGCGAGAGGTTGCAGGTATCCACCGAGTAAACGCCGAGGTTGCCGTCTTCGCCGATCCGCACGAGGCACGACACCCGATAAGGATGCCGAGGCTCGCGGCGGCGCAGGTGCAGCTTGCGTCGCCGCCCCGCGGTCGCCGGATCGGCTTCGGCGACCACCTGGTCCCACCGCTGCCGGCCCATCCACAGCCGCGTGCTCCGCACGACCGGCACATCCAGATCGCTCATCGCTTCGGGTCCCGCCACAGCCCACTCATCGGCCCACGCCGAGGCCCACTACACCGCCCGCGGTTGGGAAAACTACTTGGTCCCCGCAGGACCGTCGCCATCCAAATACTTTTCCCGGATTGCCTTCTCCAGGTCGACGCCGTTGATGTTCGCCAGCGTGCAAAGCCACGCCAGCACATCCGCGAACTCCCCAGCCGGGTCGTCGTCCCCCGAGGTGTCGCCGCCCTCACCGGCCGACTTGTGCAACGCCGTCGCCAACTCACCCACCTCCTCCACCAGCCACATAAACGTCCCCGGCGTGCCACGCGCCGCGTCCGTCTCGTAATAACGCTCGTGGATGTACCGCTGGAACGCCGCGATCGTCAGCGGCTCGGACCCGTCGGGCTTCTCGGTTGAATCAGACATCGCCGCCTCGTGTTGAAGTCAGGCCGAAGTCGACGCCGCAGCGCCGGGCTCGCCGTGCTTGTCGCGCCCGGCACGCGCCATGGAACGCATCGTCGGCCACCACCGCTGGCTCAGCATCACGATCAGCACCACCGCTCCAACGTGCCCCACCCACGAAACCGCCGCCGCGTGCGCGTGCACCTCGCCCACACCCGCGAGCAGCCACCCGCCGCCGCCCGTCCAATCAACCGCATACCCCACCACGATCGCCCCGAGCGTCGCCGCCCCAAGCGTCGCCGCCGCCGCACCGGCCCCCATCGTCTTGTGCGCGATCGACCACGTCGCCGCGTTCGCCGCCGGCCCCGCAATCATCAGCGTCAACGCCGCCCCCGGCGACGCCCCCAAGCCCACCAACCCCATCGCCAGCGGGATCACACCGGTCGAACAGATGTACACCGGCATCCCCGCCACGGCCATCAGCGGCACCGCCCACCAACCTCCCAAGTAAGGCCCCACCGCTTCGGGCGTCAATACCGCCGTCAAAAATCCAGCCACGACCACCCCCAACAGCAACAGCAGCGCGATGTCGCGCGGCAGCGTCACGAACGCAAAGCGAACGCCCTGCCCCCAGCTCACCTTCTCGTGCTCGCCCGAACCCGACCCGCAACAGCTCGACACTACCGATTCGGCGGGCTCCGACGAGCAGCAAGACGAACCCACGGACAGCGAAACCGTCTTCGCTTCTTCCGCCCCGCCGTAACAGCTCGACGCATCCACTCCGCCGCCCGCAGGCTCGGCTCGATCGCCCGACGCACCACCCCGAGGCCACACCTCCGCCGCAACCCCGCTCACCACGCCAATCACCAGCGCCGCCACCGCTCGCGCCACCGCCATCGGCCAGCCCAGCAGCGCCGCCGTCGCCAGCAACGAATCCACGCCCGTCTGCGGCGTCGCGATCAAAAACGACGCCGTCGCCCCACGCGACGCCCCACGCCCACGCAACGACGCCGCCACAGGCATCACCCCGCACGAACACAGCGGCAGCGGCACGCCCATCAATGCGCTCTTCACCGTCGACCCCAGCCCACGCCCGCCCAACTGACGTTGGATCCAAGCCGTCGGCAACACCACCTTCAGCAACCCCGCCACCGCAAAACCCAGCAGCAGGTACGGCGCCATCTCCGCAAGCACCGCCCACGCACGCCACGAGATCTCAATCAACGTCGCCATAAGCGCCACAGTCTAAGCCACCCGCACCGCATCAAACCCTGAGCCACATCGCACCCGCGCCCCCGCTCACCCCGCCCGCCAGCCCAGCTTCTCCCGCGCCGCCTCCACCCGCCGCAACGCCGACGCCACATCCCCGCCCGTCGCGGTCACGTGCCCCATCTTCCGCCCCGCCCGCGCGTCACGCTTGCCGTATAGATGCAGCTTGACCTCGGGGTCGCCCAGCAGCCCCGCCCACGCCGGCACCGTCGGCGTCACCAGCTCCGGCCGGTACACCTCGCCCAGCAGGTTCCCCATCGCCGCCGCACCCACCTTCATCGACGCATCGCCCAGCGGCAGCCCGCACACCGCCCGAAGCTGCTGCTCGAACTGATCCGTCACGCACGCCTCGATCGTGTAATGCCCGGAGTTGTGCGGCCGCGGCGCCAGCTCGTTCACCACCAGCCGCGACCCACCCACCACAAACATCTCCACCGCCAGCAAACCCTCCAACGCAACGCGCTCCGCGATCGACCGCGCCACCCGCCTCGCCTCTTCAGCCAGCGCTTCGCTCAACCCCGGCGCCGGCGCAAGCGTCGTATCCAGGATGTGACGGACGTGCCGATTCTCCACCACCGGGTACACCGCCGCCTCTCCGCTCGGCGATCGCGCCACCAGCGTCGACACCTCGCGATCAAAGTCGACCCACCCCTCGGCCACGCACGCCACCCCGCCGAGCTCTTCCCACGCCGCCGCCGCCTCGCCCGCCGAATCGAACCGCCGCTGGCCCTTGCCGTCGTAGCCGAACTCGGCCGTCTTCATCACCCCGCGCCCGCCGACCGCCTCGCCCGCCGACCGCGCCTCATCCGCGGTCGCGCACGCCCGCCACGGCGCGACCGCCGCCCCGCAAGCCTCGACAAACCGCTTCTCCTCCGCCCGATGCCGGCACGTCTCCAAGACCTTCGGCGAGGGCCGCACCGCCACCGTCTCCGCCAGCCCCGCCAAAGGCCCGGCTGGCACGTTCTCAAACTCGAACGTCACCACATCCACCCGCCCCGCAAACCGCCGAAGCGCCGCCGCGTCGTCGTAGTCCGCCACGATCTGCTCGTCCGCCACCGCCGCCGCCGGGCACCCCGCCTGCGGGTCAAACACCACGAACCGATACCCCATCCGCCGCGCCGCCTGACCCAACATCCGCCCAAGCTGCCCCCCGCCCAGCACCCCCACCGTCCCGCCTGGCAACACCGCCCCGTCTTCAGCCGCTCGCGGCTTAGCGCTCCCCGAGCCCCCCGCAGTCCCCGCTTCCCCCGCCATCAAAACGGCTCCCCCTCCACCGAAAGCTCGCGCTCCTTCATCACCGCCTCCGTCTGCGCCGCCATCCACCGCTCCACGCGCTCGGCCAACCCCGCATTGCCCAACGCCAAAATCCGCGCCGCGAGCAGACCCGCGTTCTTCGCACCCGACGCCCCGATCGCCAGCGTCCCCACCGGCACCCCGCCCGGCATCTGCGCGATCGACAGCAGCGAGTCCAGCCCACGAAGCGCCCGGCTCTGCACCGGCACGCCCAGCACCGGCAGCCGCGTCTTGCTCGCCAACATCCCCGGCAGGTGCGCCGCGCCACCCGCCCCGGCAATGATCACTTTCAGACCGCGCCCCGCAGCCGTCTCGGCGTACTCAAACATCCAGTCCGGCGTCCGGTGCGCCGACACCACCCGCACCTCGCACGCCACCCCAAGCTCCACCAGCACGTCCGCCGCCGCCTGCATCGTCTCACGATCGCTCACCGAGCCCATCACCACCCCAACCACCGGCCGCTTGCCGCCCTCCCCACCGACCGCTCCGCCATCTCCATTCGTCGACGCCATCCGCCGAGTATACGGCCGCCCGGCCGGCCAATCAGTCGTCGCCCCGCTCGTACAGATAACTCGTCAGCATCCCCAAGCCCGTCACCGCCGCCACCAACCCGCCCACGAGCAGCGGTCGATAAGAACCCGTGCCCCACGCCGCCAGCCCCGACACCGCAGCGATCCCAAGCGTCAGCAGCAGCAACGCGATCGTCACCATCCGACGCATCAAAAAATCCCCACGCTCCACGCTCCGGCTCAGCCGCGAAGAAACCCCCCGCCCATACCCCAGGTCATACTCGTTCCCGCACTCCGGGCACCGCCCCGCGCCCACCATGCCCGTCAGGTCGTAGCCGCATTTCGCGCAACGGATCGCGTCGTCCAAGCCCATCTCAGTTGCCCCAGCCGTCGACACCGAACCCGAAAAACACAAACAGCCCGATCAGCACAAAACCGAAAAACACCGCACCGACCACCGTCAGCAAGCGATCGATCCTGTTCAACCCGGGCCGCCGCGCGTCACGCTCGGCCCCCTCAACCAGCGGTTTCTGCTCCATGCCTACATGCTAAGCAGCCCGCAGCCGCCGCGACGCCGATCCCGCGACACCACGTCCTTTATCATCTCCGATCCCCCCGATCTCCC
>JBCCQE010000020.1:0-52763 GCA_039024495.1 Planctomycetota bacterium
CCCCGCAAGCACCACCCACGCCACGCCGCCCACCCCCAACATCACCGGCCAGTCCACCCACGCCGCGTGCGCACTCGACACATCCTCCGGATTGATCGCGGGCTTGTGCACCAGGTACCCCGCCGCAAACCCGCTCGGCCCAACCCCCGCCAACCGCTCCCACCAACCCGACGCGCTCCACATCCCCCAAGCCCCCTCCCAATAGTGCCAGCGAAACAAAAGCGACAGCAGCGGATCACTCCGCCAACTCTCCGGCGCCGGCAACGCACCACGCACCACCACCGCGCCCACCGCCAACAACGCAGGCACCCAAACCCCAACCACCATCAACCCCCCCAACCACACACTCCCCTCGCCCCGCCCCTCCGAACCATCCGCCCCCTCGTCCGCACCGCCTCGCCCCGCCCGACCCCGCCACCAAGCCACCACCCACGCCACACCAAGCAGCACCCCCACCGCCGCCGTCAACCCCAGCGCCGCCCGACTCCGCGTCGCCCACAGCAACCACGCAAGACCCATCGCCCCCACACACGCATAAGCCGCCGCCCACCACAGCACCACCGCCCCCTGCCCCCGCGCCCGCCGCGCCGCCACCACCCAAGCCGCCCCCGACCCCAACGCCAACAGCAGCAGCGCCCCCGAAACCGTCCCCAGCACGTTGCTGAAACCCGCCGCGCCAATCACGTCCGGCGACCGCAACCGCCGCTCAAACAACTCCGCCTGCGGCGACCCCGCCTCCCAACCCCGAGACGCCAGGATCGCCTCACGCTCCGCCTCGAAGTGCGCGACCGTCATCGGCTGTTCGACCCACACGAACACCGCCCCGTCCATCACCAACGCCGCCCCCGCCCCCAACAACACCGCCGCCGCCCAACGCCGCGCACCAGCCAACTGACCCGCGTGCGCCATCGCCAGCCCTACCGACGCCCCGCCAATCCAAGGCCCAACCACCCACGCCTCGTCCATCCGCCGACCCACCCACCACATCGCCGCACACACCCCGACCGCCCACAACACCACCATCCACCACCGAACCCGCGCCCCCGCCGCCACCGCCGCACCCATCACCAACCCCGAACCCAACACCAAACCCACCGACCACCACACCCCGCCCACCGGCCCAACCTCCGTCGCCGGATAAGGCCGACCCAACGGGTCCAACAACGAACGCGGGTCCACATCCCACACCAGTTCCGGCGTAAACGTCACCAACCAAGGCAACAACACCACGCCCACCAACCCCGCCGTCAAACCCGACACCACCCAACCCCACACCCGCGCCGCGTCACCCCAAACAACATCGCCCGCAGCCGCCGATTCCATCGCGGCATGCTACCGCCACCCCCACCACCACCGCCGCACTCAGAACAGCGTGCCCGCCGCTTCCACCCGCCCCGTCTCACGCCGCGCCCGGCAACCCAGCACCCGACCCGCCGCAGCCTGCCCGCTCAAAAACGCAGCCTCCACCCCGCACCCCCCAAACCCGTCGCCGCACACCGCAAGCCGCAACCCCGCATCCCACGCGCACGAAACATCCGCCGCCTCCACCGCCCGCGCCAGCCCCCACCGATGCGCCGCCATCGACACCACGCTCGCCTCACCCACCACCCCACCAAGAAACGCGCCCAACGCCGCGCTCAACAACCCAGCCACCTCCTCGCGCGGCATCTCATACCGCTCGGCAGACCACCCCGCCCCCGCATGCACCACCACCGCCGACCGCCCCGCGCCCATCCCCTCTCGCGACGGCCGCCGATCGTCAACGATCACCTTCGCCAACACCCCGTGCCCCTCAACGTCCACCACATCCGGCAACCCACCCAACCCGCCCTCCACCACGCCCATCCCCACCCACGTCGGCGCCTCACGCACGCACGCCACCGCCGCGTCGACCGCATCGCTCAGCCCCGCCGTCAGACGCCCCGCCTGCGTCGCCGACATCGCAACCACCACCGCGTCATACCCCCCGACCCGCTCGCCGTCTTCCCCGTCAACCGTCAACGCCCACGCCTCACCAACACGTTCAATACCTTCAACCACCGCCCCCGATCGCACCGAAACCCCCTCCGCCAGGTGCGCCGCGATCGAGTTCATCGTCGGCACCCCCACCACGACCGCCCGCCCACCCGCCGCCTCGCTCACCTCGCCCTCCCGCCACACCCCCCGCCGCGGCCGCCAAAGCTCCGCCGCCCCGTCCCGCACCCACGACCGCACGTGCCGCCCGAACCGCGCATCCGTCACCTCCACCCAGGGCAGCCCGTGGTCCAACACCGCATCGCCCACCCCATCCACCGTCACCCGCCGCGAACCCATCCGCCCGTCCACCCGCCGCCCACGATCAAACACCTCGACCGCGCAACCCTGCGCCGCCAGCGCCCGCGCACACGTCAGCCCCGTCACCCCCGCCCCAACCACCGCCACACGCATCGGCTCGTACGCCCCCCGCTCCGCCACCGCCGCCGCATACTTCCCCGGGTCCAGCCGCTTGGCGTGCACCGCCGTCGTCCGCTCCCGCAGCTCGCCCGTCACCGCACGCCCCGGCGGGAACGGCCGATCGAACTGCCCCAAACACCAAAGCAGCCCGCCATAAGAATTCGGATCGCTCCCATCCAACGCATCGCGATGGTTCAGGTCAATCAGCAACGCCAGCGCCTCCGCCGGGTCGGCCGTCCACTCCGTAAGCGCCTTGCCCCACGTCATCCGCACGTTGTTGTGCAGCTCGCCGTTGCGAAGCAGCGACCGCTGCGCCGCGTCCCACAGCGCATCGCCCGTCGCCGCGTGCCGCATCGTGTCCCACGAATACACCGCCGCCCGCTCGTCCTTCGCGTGGTCCTCCAGCGTCTGCCGCGCCCAACCCGGAAGCGCCCGCAGCGACTCCAGCTCCCCCTCCTCCGTGTGCACGCAGAAGTTGAACGCAAGCTCCCGCCACGTCAGCAGCTCATCCAAAAACTTCTCCGCCCCACTCCCCCCCATCGCCTTCGCCTCACGCGCCACCCGCAACGGCGACACGTGCCCGTGATGCAACCAAGGCGACAACCCGCTCACCGCATCCATCTTCAACGCGTTGTTCCGCACCTTGTCGTACCGCCCAAGCCCCTCCGCCTTAAACGCCTCCCACCGCGCATGCCCCCCCGCCATCCCGCCCTCGATCCGCCCCACCGGCGGCGTCGCGTGATCGATCGCACACCCCGCCGCCAGCTCGCCCAAGTCCGCCCCCTGCAAATCCACCGCCTCAAACCCAAGCCCCGACACTCCCACGTCCAATGCCCCGACAGCAGGCTCCACATCCACCCATGTGCGCCCGATCCGCGACCGCCATTGTTTCTTCGCCTTATCCCGAAACTTAAACGCCCGCGTGTGCCGCTCGCCCAGCCACCGCACCGGCATCACGCACGCCGAGTCCACCGCAACCATCGCCACCACGCTCCGCGCCGCCATCGCCGCGCTCCACCGAGGCATCGGTGGCACCGGATAGTCCTCCGTCACCACCGCGCACGCCCGCCCCACCAACTCCCGAAGCGGCGACGCCTCCCCCGGATCCCGCGGCAGCCAAAACGCATACGCAATCCCCCGCTCCGCCAAACCCCGCTGCAGGTCCCGCGCCCCCTGCATGATGAACACGTGGTGCCGATCGCTGTTGTACCGGTGCGCCCCGCCCAACCCCTGATACACCAGCACCGGCTTGCTCAACGCATTCCCCAGCGTCACCGCCACATCCAGCGCCGGGTTTTCGTGATCCCGCACCGCGTGATGCAGCCAACACACCACGAAGTCCCCGCCCGCATCCACCCCCCGCTCGTTCAACGCGTGGCAACGCTCGCCCAAATGCTCGGGCAACCCATCCCGCCAATGCCCGCCGCTCAAACTCGCCGCTTCATCCATGAGCCAACCCTAGCGCCCACGCCCGCCCCGCGACCGATCACCGCCGACCAACTCGTCGCACCCGCCTCCAACGCACGTCCCCCCACCACCACGCGCACCCCGCGCTCAACCCCGCCACCAACGCAAGCAGCGCAAGCCCCGCCCACCAAGACCCCGGCCACCACCACCCCAAAACGCCCGCCACCCCCGTCGCCACCAACGCCCGCGCCACCGCCATCGCCCCCGGCCGCGCACCCGTCACCCCGCACACCAGCACCAGCATCACCACCCACGCCACGCCCAACCCCGCCACCGTCGACAGCGCCGCACCGCGCTCCCCCATCGCCGGGATCGCCCACGCCATCGCCACCAACATCACCCCCACCATCGGCGTCACCCCCGCCGCCGCAAGCACCGGCCGGTCGTACGCCGTCATCACCGACACCAACACCGCCAACGAAAATCGCAGCCACGCCGCCCACGCCAACACCGACACCACCGGCCCCGCCGCCCGATAAGCCTCGCCAAACACCGACACCACCACAGGCTCGCACACCAGCGACACCGCCAGCGTCAAAGGCGCCAGCCAAAGCAACCCCTGCAACGCCATCCGCGTCACGTGCTCCGCCAGGTCCGGGTGGCCGTCCCGACGCAACTGAGTCAAAAGCGTCAACAGCGTCGGCACCAACGCCGCCACCGCCATCCCCGGCACCACGCCAATCGCCACCGCCAACGCGTAAGGCCCCGCCTCCACCGACGCCCCGCCCCACGCCTGCAACATCACCAGGTCCAGCCCCTCACCGAGCCGCATCGACATCCCCACCGCCGCCAGCGGCAACGCAAAACGCACCAGCCAACGCCACGCCGGCCAACGCGCACCCCGCAACCGCCCCAGCCCGATCGGCCACATCACCGCCGCCATCCCAAGCTGCACCGCCGACGCCGCGATCAAAGCCCAAAGCACCTCGCGCGCCCCGCCACCCATCGCAAGCACCGCCGCCACCACCCCAAACCGCACCGGCCAATAAAGCCCACCCGCCAGCGCACGGCCGAGGTACCGCCCGTTGCCGTTCAACGCCCCGCAGTAGCACTGCGCCAACGCAAACAGCGGCACATCGATCGCCGCCAGCAAAATCAACCCCGCCAACTCCGCATCCCCAAGCGCCCCCGCGATCGGCCCCGCCAGAAGCGCAAACCCCCCGCCCACCACCACCGCCAACCCCGCCGTCACCCGCAGCATCCCCGCCGCCGCGCCCGCCGCCGACTCCGCGTCCGACGCATCCGCCACCAGCTTCATCGTCGTCCGCGTCACCAACGCCGACACCCCCCACTCCGCCCACATCAAAAGCGTCACCACCGTCGCGTACCGCCCGTACGCCGCCGGCTCCAACCACTGCGTCAGCAACCAAAGCGTCGTCAGCCCCAGCGGCAGCGTCGGCACCTGCGCCAGCAACAGCCAGACCGAACCCACGGCCGCCCGCTTGCCGTGACGCCGCGCCGCCGCCCGATCCGTCGCCGCGCCGGCCGCCCCTGTCACGACGCACCCGCCGCCGCACCCGACGTCGCCGCCTCAACCCAATCCGGGTCCGCGATCACCCGCCCCGCCCGCATGTATCGATCGCGATGAAACTCACGATCAAACGCCATCGGCGTGTGCCCACCTACGCCAAACAGATACCCCATCCCCTCGCTCGCCGCGCTCACCATCAGCGCCGCAAACAGCAGCGGCACCCGCGCCGCCGCCCCACTCACCCCGTGATACCGCACCGCCAACCCCCACGTCCGCCACGTCCGCAACACACCAATCAACGGCCAAAGCAGCCCCAGCTTTAATCGCGTGCCCAACCCCGCACGCCGCCCCCGATACGCCGCGAACACCCGCGGGAACACCCAGCAAAACGAAAACAACGGCCCAAGCCGCTCCACGTTCCAATGGATCGACCGCGGCCCCGCATCGTTCACCAACACCAAACCTCGCCGCGTCATCTCCCAGTGCAGCAGCGTCTCCACCTCAAGCCAATCCGCAAGTTCGTCCCCGTAAGCCAGCAACGCGTCGCGCCGATACGCCGAGTTGTGCCCCGAGATATGCGGCGCCACCCCGTGCTCGCCCTTGGGCCCCACCACCGCATACTCAAACAGGTACTGCACCTCCGCCGCAAACGTCCCCGGGTTCGCCAGCGCTACGTTCGGCCCCACCGCCGCGCACCCGTGCGCCTCAAACGCCGCAAGCACCGCCTCGTGATGCCCCGGCAACGGGTAGCAATGATCCTCGGTGATCTGCACGATCGGCCCCGTCGCCGCCGCCACGCCCGCCACATACATCGCCCCCATCGAACGCTCCGCCGACACCGCCCGCTTCACCGAAGCAAACCCAGACACCCACGCCGCCGGCACGTCCGTCGCCGCCTCACTCGGCCCGATCAGCACCACCTCCACCCGATCCGCGATCGTCTGCGCCGACAACGCGCTCAGCGTCCGACGCATCGTCTCCGGCACGTCCGGCGTCAACACCAACGTCGAGATCAAGACCTCGCTCACGCCGCCCCCCTCCCCGCCGGACCCGCGCCCGCCGAGCCCTCGAGCGCTCCCTCGATCGCCGCAAGGCTCGCCAACCCATCGCCCACGTCCGGCCGCGGCGCGTAACCAAAACGCACCCCATCGATAAACCGCCCAAGACACATCGCAAACGCCGGATCGCCCCACGCCGCCCCACGCCGCGCCAGCAACCGATCGACCCGCACCGCGTTCCGCACCGCCGCCGCCACTTTCCCGATCGGCCCCACCGCCTCCGCGCCGCGCACCGCGCACGTCAGCCCGCCGTACCGATCCAACGTCAGCTTCCCGCGCTGCCCGAACACCTCCAGCCGCGCCTCGTCCACCGCCGAAAAACTCACAAAACACTCCACCGCCACACCCGAAGCCGACCGCCCCGTCAGCGTCGCCGAGTCCGCCTCAAACGCCGCCGACCAGCCCGACACCGACCGCCCCTCGACCGGCTCAGCCAGAACAAACGCCGCCAAATCCATCTCGTGCGACGCAAAGTCAAGCAGCACCCCCCGCGCGTCCCCGCCCTTGCGCCACCCCCCTGTCCGACCGGCCGCACGCGTGAACGTCGAGCGCACCATCGTGATCGCCCCAAGGTCTCCGCGCACCACCCGCCGCCGCGCCGCCACCGTGTCCGGCCGGCACCGATAGTTAAACCCCACCATCCCGACCTTCCCCGACGCACGCCACGCCGCATCTACACGCCGCCCGTCCGCGACCGTCATCGCGATCGGCTTCTCCAGATAAACGTGCTTGCCCGCCTCGAACGCCGCCACCGCCGCGTCCGCGTGATACGCCGACGGCGACGCAATCACCACCGCCTCCACCGCCTCGTCCGCCAGCAGCTCCGCCACCTCCGCGTACCGCCGCGCGCCCGGCACCACCGCCCCCGCACGCTCCCGCGCCTCATCGACCGGGTCCGCAATCGCCACCACCTCCGCATCCCCCCGCTCGTTCAAGTTCGGCAGGTGCACCTGCTCGGCGATCGCCCCGCAACCGATCACCCCCACCCGCACCGGCTCACGCCGCCGCTCGGGCATCGCGTCCTCGTCCCGCGCCTCAGTCCGCTCGCTCATCAAAAACATCTCCGCGGGCACCGAGTACCGCGTGCGGTCCAGCTCGATGTCCCAGTCCGCCAGCTCGGCGCTGCCCGGCCCACGCAGCATTCCCCACGCCTCGCCCAACGACGCCGCCGCGTACACGTACGCCAGATTCATCAGCACCCGCGCCTTCGACACGCCAGCAGGCACGTGCTTCATCACCGGCCCCACGCTCCGCCGCAGACGCACCAGCGGGATCAACGGTGACGCCACAACGTACACCCACTTCTTCAACGTCCCGCTCGTCATCGCACGGTTGTGCCCGAAGTTACGCGCGTGCCGCAGCATCGCCCACGCCAGCAGATGCAGCCCCGTCTGATTCACGTGCCGCGTCACCGCCGCCGGCACGAACCGCAGCCGCTTGCCCTCGTCCCCCAGCTTCCAATGAAGCGCAGGCTCGGCCGTCAAAAACGAACCTAGCCGATCGCCCTGCTCAACAAGTACCGCCCGCCGGTACGCCGAGTTGTGCCCCGCAAGAAACGGATAGTTCCGCGTCTCGCCTTCCCCGATCCAAGGCTCGTACGCCGCCAGATACCCCGTCCACGACGCAGCAAGCGCCGGGTTGCAGCACGCAATCCGCGGCCCCGCCACGTCCGCACCACCCTCCAACTCCGCAAGCAACAGCTCCGCCACATCCGCCCGCGGAAAACAGTGGTCCTCGGCCAGCATCACGTAGTCCGCCGCCGCACAACGCACCCCCTGCGCCCGCAGCTCACCCACCCGGCGCTCCAACCCCGCGCCCTCGATCCGCACCGAGTGCAACGCCGCCGCGTGCTCCTCCGCCACGCGCGTCGAGTCCGGCCAGCCCGTCACGATCACCAGCTCGATCCGCGACGCGATGGTCTGCCGCGCCAGGTGCGCGACATACCGCGCCATGATCCCCGACTCCCCCCCCGCCACCAGCACCACGCTCAACGCAGGCCCTTCGCTTGGTTTCACGCCCTGCTCGCTCACGCCGCCACTCCTCTCGCTTGACCGCCAACTTCGCCGCCCTCCGCGCGGCACGCCTCGACCGTCCGCCGCATCGCCTGGGCAATGGTGTACCGCGCCTCGTACCCCAGCGTCTCGGCCGCAAGCGACGTGTCGTACGCCCGCGCACCCGCCAGAAACGACATCGCGTGCAACACCCGAGGCTCCACGCCCGTCCACGCCCCCACCCGCGTCGCCCAAAGCCCAAGCGGCCGCGTCGGCCACGCAGGCAGCACCCGCGCTGGCGAAAACTCAACCCCCAGCGCCGCCGCCACCGCCTCGTGCAGCCCGCGGATCGTCGTCGTCTCCCGCGTCCCCACCAGCATCACCCGACCCGCCGCACCCGCCGCCGTCGCGCACCGCACCAGCATCGCCACGATGTCATCGATGTCCGTCACGTGCGCCGGCCGCTCCCCCGCCCCCACCAGCGTGCACCGCCCGCCCGCCACCGCATCCACCATGGTCTTCCAGTTCCCGTGCGCGCCCGGCCCCACGACCGACGTGATCCGCGCCACCACCCACGCCGGCCCGTCGTCCGCCACCGCCGCCAGCAGCCGCACATCCCCCGCCAGCTTGCTCCGCCGATACACCGAGTCTGGCCGAAGCTCGCCCCCCTCGTCCACCGGCCAACGGCGCAGCATCCCGTACACCCCCGTCGTGCTCACGTGCACCACCCGCTCCACCCCCGCGGCCCGCGCCGCACGCCACACGTTCGCCGGCCCGTGCTCGTTCACCCGCCACATCGCCCCCCGCCCCACCGCCCCGCGGTTCGTCGCCGCCGCCAGATCGATCACCACCCCGCACCCGCCGCACGCCGCCTCAAGCGACGCCTCATCCAAAAGCTCCCCCGCGACCAACTCAACCCCCATCGCCCGCAACGCCTCAGCCGACGCCGCACCCGCATCGCGCACGAGCGCACGCGTCGCCACCCCCGACGCCACCAGCGTCGCCAACAACCGCCGACCGATCACCCCCGTCGCCCCCGTCACCAGCACCCGCCCGCGCGGCCGCACCCCCTCCTCAATCGCTTCCACCGACGCCGGGCTCAAGTCGCCGCCTCCGCCGACCCCTGCCGATCGCCCTCACCCGACGGCTCCGCCTTGTAATACCGCACCGGCCCCACCGGCCGACTCCGCTCGTAGAAGTAACCCATCGCGTTCACCCCCTGACACACGAAGATCAGCGCCGACTGAATCAGCGGGTTCAGCTCCGTCCGCGTGTCGCGAAACGGATAACCCACCAGCCCAAAATAAAAACTCAGCGGCTCCTGCGGCACCGGCCCCCGCCCGTCCTCCGCACGCGCGAGCTGATACTCCCGCCCGCCGCGCCCGTACCCGAAGTGCTGCTTCAAAAACTTCCGAAGCGTCATCGCGTGGTAGTGATAGATCAACGCGTCCGGCCGAAAGATCCGCGGATACCCGTGATGCCGCCACCGATCGCAAAGCTCGCGGTCCTCGCCATACCCGCACGCCGGGTTCACGCGAAACCCGCCCACCTCCGCGAACAGCTCCCGCGACATCGCCATGTTGTCCGAGCAGAAGAACCGCGCATCGCCCGGCGTCGCGTTGAAGTACTCATAGATAAACCGCATCACCTGCTGGCTCGCCTCGGCGCACCGGTCGTCCCGCAGGTCGTTCAGCACGTCGCCCCCGACCATCGCCGTCGGGTCTTGCTCAAGCCCCGCGGCCAGCTCGCTCAGCCACCGCTCGTGCGGCTTGCAGTCGTCGTCGATGAACGCCAGGTTCCGCCCCTCGGCCAGCCGCGCCCCGTGGTTCCGCGCGCCGCCCGGCCCCTGGTTCTCCTGCCGCACGCACCGCGCCCGCACCCGCCCCTTGACCCCGCGCTCCACCGCGTCGGCCAGCGGCGTCGGGCTCCCGTCGTCCACCACCACGATCTCGTAACGCTCGGCCGGAAAGTCCATCGCGCAGATCGAATCCACGCACGCCTCCAGCCGCGCCGGGCGGTTGTAGCTCGGGATCACCACCGAAAAGTCAAGGCCTGAATCGCTCATGTCGCTCCCGATCGCCCGCACACCAAGCCGCTTGCCCTTGCAAGGCCGCCGCTCGGCCCGTTCCGCGGATCGACACACGCCTCGCCAGACTTAATACGCCACGCCGGGCCCGCGCACCAGCGCCCGCGCCACCCGCACCATCGACACAATCACCCCGCCTTGGCCACCGCCGCCCCGCGATTCAGCTCGCGGTCCAGCTGACGCAACGCCTGGCGGATCCGCTGCTCGTTCTCCACCAACGCCATCCGCACGTACCCCTCGCCCCGGTCGCCGAACGCCGCGCCCGGCGTCATCGCCACCTCCGCCCGGTCCACCATGTCCAGGCAGAACGCGTTGCTCGACCCGTCGTACGCCGCCAGGTGCTCCGCACTCACCTTCGCCCACACAAACATCGTCGCCCGCGGCGTGTCCACCTCCCAGCCGAGCTTCCGCAGCCCGCTCACCAGGATGTCCCGTCGCTGCGCGTACTTCTCGTTCTGCTTCTCGATATGCCGGTCGCCCTCGCGCATCGCCACGATCGCCGCGATCTGCACCGCCTGAAAAATCCCGTAGTCGTAATACCCCTTCACCGTCGCCAGCGCCGAGATCATGTCCCGATGCCCGCAGCAAAAACCGATCCGCCAACCCGCCATGTTGTACGGCTTGCTCAGCGTCGTGAACTCGCACCCATACTCCTTCGCCCCCGCCGCCTGCAGATAACTCGGAGGCCGATACCCGTCGAACGACGTCTCCCCATACGCGAAGTCGTGCAGGATCATCACCTCGTGCTTGGCCGCAAGGTCGACGACCTTCTCAAAGAACCCCGGGTCGACCGTTAACGCCGTCGGGTTGTTCGGGAAGCACAGCATCACCACCTTCGGCTTGGGCTGAAGGTGCAGCAACACGTCATCGATCCGCGCTAAAAACGCCTCGTCATTCCCGACCGGCACCAGGTACACCGACCCACCCGCCAGAACCACCGCCGTCGTGTGGATCTGAAACGCCGGGTCCGGCACCACCGCGCAGTCGCCCGGCCCAAGCAGCGCCAGACACATGTGGCTGAACCCCTCCTTGCTGCCGATCGTCGCGATCACCTCGGTCGCCGGGTCCAGCTCGACGCCCCACTTCCGCTCGTACTTCTCGGCCATGTCCCGACGCAGGTTGTAGACGCCGGCCGAGGCCGAGTACCGGCTGTTGCGCGGGTCCAGAACCGCCTCGCGGATCTTGTCCACCACCGGGTCCGGCGGCGCGTCCGACGGGTTGCCCATGTTCAGGTCGATCACGTCCGCCCCGGCCTTGCGCCGCTCGTAGATAAGCTGCTTGAGCTGGCCGAGGATGTACGTCGGCAGGCGATCGATCCGGCTCGCAACCTTGATATCCATGAGCTGTCCGGGAGGTAAAAGTTTCGTGCGGTCCGCCGTGCTTGCATCGGCTCAACGGGCCGGCGCGTTCGCCTCAAGATAACGCGACCAGCTCGCCGCCAGGTCCGCGTCCAGCACCGTCACCCGCGCCCCCCGCAGGATCGACGCCGCCAGCTCACGCATCGCCTGCGCCTCCCCCGTCAGCCGCACCCGCCGCTCCAACGCCCCACGCACCTCCGCCATCGGCCGACCCGTCGCCGCCAGCTCACGCTCCACCCGCACCACCGCAAACCCCTCCGGCACCGCCACCCGACCGCTCACCGACCCCACCGCCGTCCGCCACACCGCCTCACGCACCGAGCCCGCCACCCCCTCGCTCGCCCGGCTGATCGGCGGCAGCAGACCCCCCGCACCCGCCGACGGATCGATCGACCGCGCCATCGCCAACTGCTCGAACGACCCACCCAGCCGCAGCTCCCGCACGAACCGATCGGCCTCGCCCGGCGTCGCCAGCACCGCCACCCGCGCCACCCGCCGCGTGCCGTGCTCACGCTCATACGCCAGCCGCACCGCCTCCTCCGTCACGTCAACACCGTCCGCAACCAGCGCCCGCAGCGCCGCGTTCCGCTCCATCAACGCCGCCAGCCGGTCGTCCGTCAGCCCGCGCGCCGCCCGCAGCCGCTCCAGCAGCCGCGCCGCCGTGTCCGGGTCGGCCGACAGCGTCTGCGCCAGCAGCTCACGCTCCCGCCGCACCGCCGCCTCGTCGACCGCCAACCCGCGCGCCGCCAGCCGCTCGGCCAGCTCCGCGTCCAGCACCGCCTCGGCCAGCACCGCCCCGCCCGACGTCGCCAGCAGCCCGCCCCGCAGCTCGCCCAGCCGAACGCCCCGCGGCCCCACATACGCCACCGTCGGCCCATCGCCCGACCCCGCCCGCGCCCCGCCCAACGACACCCCACCATCACCCGGCGTGCCCGCGCACCCGACCAACCCCCCCGCCAACACCGCCGCCAGACCGATCGACTTCCGCTTCATCCGCGGCACGCTAACCCCCGCCTCCCCCACGCGGCAAACCGACGCCCCGTCGCACCGCCACGCCCCCGCCCGCTCCGCCGTCTCACACGCACGATCTACACTATTGAACAATGACCGCCAGCCGCCGCCTGTACCTCGACAACGCCGCCACCTCGTTCCCCAAGCCCCCCGCCGTCCACGAGGCCATGGCCGACTACGCCACCCGCCTCGGCGCCTCCCCCGGCCGCGGCGCCTACGCCGAAGCCCGCGAAGCAGGCGAACTCCTCACCCGCTGCCGCCAACGCATCAACACCTTGCTCAACGGCCAGTCCGCCGACCACGTCGTCTTCACCCTCAACACCTCCGACGCCCTCAACCTCGCCATCCGCGGCATCCTCGCCAAGTCCCCCGCTGATAGACGTCACGTCGTCACCACCCACCTCGACCACAACTCCGTCCTCCGCCCCTACAACGAGCTCGCCCAACGCGGCGACTGCACACAGACCCGCGTCCCCGTCGACCCCGACACCGGCCTCGTCGAGCCCGACGACATCCGCGCCGCCATCACCCCGCACACCTGCCTTGTCGCCGTCGTCCACGGCTCCAACGTCACCGGCACCGTCCAACCCATCCGCGACATCGGCCGCATCTGCCGCGAGATGGCCGTGCCCCTCCTCGTCGACGCCGCCCAGACCGCCGGCCACCTCCCCATCGATATCCAAGAAGATTGCATCGACCTCCTCGCCGCCCCCGGCCACAAGGGCCTGCTCGGCCCCCTCGGCACCGGCTTTCTCTACATCCGACCCGGCCTCGAAAAACACATGGCCACCGTCCGCGAAGGCGGCACCGGCTCCGTCTCCGAGCTCGACACCCAGCCCACCTTCATGCCCGACCGCTTCGAGCCCGGCTCCCACAACGCCATCGGGCTGATCGGCTTGTCCGAAGGCGTCCAGTTCATCCTCGACCGCGGCATCGACCAACTCTGGGCCCACGAGCAAGGCCTCATCCGCACCGCCATCGAAGGCCTCAACGGCGACCTCCCCGGCCTGCGCTACCTCGGCCCCCAAGGCGTCGCCGACCGATGCGGCGTCTTCTCCATCCGAATCGACACCCCCGACGACACCTTCGCCGACCCCGCCGCCCTCGCCGACGCCCTCGAGTCCGAGTTCGGCATCCTCACCCGAGCCGGCATCCACTGCGCCCCCCTCGCCCACGACGCCATGCAAACCCGCGACCGCGGCGGCGCCACCCGCCTCTCTTTCGGCCCCTTCGTCCAACCCCAAGACGTCAAATACGCCACCGACGCCATCGCCGAACTCTGCCACCGCTACGCCACCACTTCCGCCCCGGCATAACTCAACTCCGGAGAACCATGAGCTCACTGCCCAACGAAGCAACCGATTCGATCAACTGGATGACGCGTTCCGGGTTTTTCACCGCCGCGGACCTCTGCGACATCATCACCGAGGAGGTGTTCGAGCCGGGCGAGCTCGATGCCTCAGCGGTCATCGCCGCCATCGATAAAGCATTCGCAGCATGGCGTTCCGAGCAAGCCGCCTACCCAGAGGTCACGGACTACAATCGGCTGGCAAACGCCTTCAAGGCGCTGAACGCCGACGGAATCATCGCCATGCACAAAGCAGGCCTCACGCAGAGCCATGGGTACTCCGACTTCCGCGAAGCACTCTCTGAACACGCCACGCCGGACAGCGTCCGTGGCTATTGCTTTTATCATTCGCAAGATTTAGAGAGAGCATTCCAAGGCCACGGCCTGTACCTCGCCTTCGGCCCCAAGCGGCAAGACGATGACCAGACAGTTTGGTCATCGGTGGGGCAGGCAGCAGTCGCGACCCTGACCGACGCAGGCCTTAACCCAACTTGGGACGGCACCCCGAATCAACGGATCCACTTGGCGGACTTCCGTTGGCAGCGCCGCGGCTGAGCCCGCCGTTTACCGGACTCACCCTCTCCCACCGCCTGTAACACCTGCACCACTTAACCCGCCTCGGCAAGTCGTCGATACCCGCAGCGTGACCGCGCTGCACACCACCATCGATCGATCCCTCGCCGGCGTCTGCCAGACCACCGGTCGGTTCAAGCAGAGCCTCCGCGACGCAAAGGCCGCCTTCGCCCGCGCTCTCACCCCCATCGCCGACGGCATCGACTTCCTCGCCCGCGGCACCTACCACGTCTGGCGCAACCGGGCCTACCTCACCTGCGTCAAGCTCGGCAACATCGCGCTGGTCAACCTCGAGTTCGTCCTCAAACGCGAGCGCGTCCTCGGCCGGCCCTACTCGGTCAAGATCGAGTCCACCAACATCTGCAACACCAAGTGTCAGCTCTGCCCCACCGGCATCGGCCTCCAAGGCCGCCCCAAGGGCAAGATGACCTTCGAGCAATACCAATCCCTCGTCGACCGCATGGCCTGGCACGTCCGCGACCTCGACCTGTCCATGTGGGGCGACCCCCTCATCGTCCCCGACATCTACAAGATGATCCGCTACGCCCACGGTAAGGGCGTCTGGACCTACATCTCCTCCAACCTCCACGCCTTCAAGATCGACCCTCGGAAGGGTGAAGAAAAAGACCAGGCCACCCAACTCGTCGAGTCCGGCCTCGATCTCATGACCTGCTCGCTCCACGGCGCCACGCAGGAAACCTACGCCATCTATCAGCCCGGCAAGAAGCTCGACGACTCCCTCGCCAAGATCCGCCACATCCTCGCCACCCGCGACCGCATCGGCTCGTCGACCCCGCAAGTCCAGCTCAACTTCGTCGTCACCCGCTACAACGAGCACGAGATCGACGACTTCCAGAAGCTCGCCGACGACCTCGGCTGCAAGGCCGTGTTCTCCACCGCCTCGTTCAACGCACGCCTTCAGGACAAGGACAAGAACCTCGTCTCGCTCGGCCTGTCCGACGACCTCGCCCAGAAAAAAGTCCAAGCCCACGTCGAGAAGTGGATGCCCCAGAAGCGGCTCGACTACGTCCTCGAGCCCTACATCAAGATGGCCCGCGACGGCATCATGCCCGGGCCCGAATACAACGGCAAGAAAGAGTTCAACTGCTCCTGGCCGTGGCGGCAGAGCGTCATCAACTGGGACGGCAACGTCGTCATGTGCTGCGGCAACTTCGACCCCGCCGAAGACATCGGCAACGTCTTCGCCGACGACGGCCCGCCCAACTTCGGCCGCGTCTGGAACAACCGCAAATACCGCATGGCCCGCCGCTCCTTCAAGAAAAAACTCACCGAAGCCGACGCGAAAGACAACGCCTGCGCCTCCTGCCCCGGCTTCATGCTCTGACTTAGCGCCTCAACCCAGCGCCTAGCGCCTAACCCCTAGCGCCTATGCCCCCCGCCCCCCTCATCCTCCACGCCCGAGTCGTCGGCGACCAGGGCGGCGGCCCCGACAAAACCATCTTCAACTCCGCACGCTACGCCGCGCCGCGCTACCGCATGGCCGCGGCCTACATCCACCCCGCCCAGGCCCCGCAGCTCGATCGCCTTAAGAAGCTCGCCGAAGACAACGCCTGCCCGCTGCACCTCATCCCCGAGCGGCACGCCTTCGGCTTCGCCACCGCCCAGGCCGCCCTGCGCCTCTGCCGCGACTTCGGCGTCGCCGTCTGGCACGCCCACGACTACAAATCCAACCTCCTCGGCCTCGCGCTCCGCCGCATCCACCCCATGACGCTGGTCACCACCGTCCACGGCTGGATGCCCGTCACCACGCGACTCGCCGCCTACGAAGCGCTCGACCGCCGACTGCTGCGCTTCTACGACCACGTCTTCGCCGTCAGCCCGCCGCTGGTCGAAGCCGCCCAACGCTTCGGCGTCCCGCACGACCGCCTCACCCTCCTGCCCAACGGCATCGAAACCAACGGCCGCCCCGCGCCCCCCACGCGCGACGCCGCCCGTCGGCACATCGGCATCGCCGACGACAACACCGACCGCCACGTCGCGTGCATCGGCCGGCTGTCCGAAGAAAAGTGCCTCGAACGCGCCATCCGCACCGCCGCCCGCCTGCGCGACGCCGGCCACCCCACGCACCTGCACCTCGTCGGCGAGGGCCCGCAGCGCCCGACCCTCGAAGACGCCGTCCGCCGCCTCAAGCTCGACGGCCGCGTCACCTTCCACGGCTGGCAGAACGACATCACGCCCTACCTCGCCGCCGTCGACGCCGTCCTGCTCACGAGCGCCACCGAAGGCCTGCCCAACGCCCTGCTCGAAGCCATGCACGCCGGCGTCCCCGTCGCCGCCACGCCCGTTGGCGGCGTCCCCGACCTCCTCGCCCACGGCCGCTGCGGCACCCTGCTCGACCCCGACGACGAAGAGGCCTGGCCCGGCCAGCTCGCGGCCCTGCTCCACAACACCGCCGAACGCGCCCACTTCATCGAAACCGGCCATCAACAAATCGCCAACCGCTTCACCTTCGCGGGCCGGATGCGCAAGGTGCTCAAAACCTACGACGCCCTGCTGGACGACGCAGATTCCAAGCGAGTCGCAGCCTAGTCTCGCAGGCTGAGAGTGAGATTCGGGTACCACCCGGTCCCGAAGTCGTTGACCTGTGTACGTGGTCAACTGCGTTCTTTAACGCGACCTATGCGCCGTAGCGCGGCCGCGATCACACCACGTCGATTCACCCGACGCAACGCAAAGCGCTCGCCTTTTTTAAAGCCAACCGGCAGAACTGGCGACTTGATGCCAAACGGCCCCGTCCCTTGATGGCTGTAGTACATCTTGGACGCGTCATCAGTGAAACGGCCGCAACAATCCAGAACTAGCAATGTGTAGTCGATGGCAGAAGCCTCGACGCGGATGTTGATCCAGACCGGGCATCGCCCTTCACGGCAGAGGCTCTTTACGACATCCTCGGCGTCTAGGTTGTCGAGTACCACATCATCATCATCTGGGTAGACCACTTCCCGATCGGTCGCGTTATCGTCACACGATTGATTGAGAAGCACGCGGTAGCGAAGACTCTCGGGTAGACGATCGATCGCCATCCCTTGGGCAAAGTCAACCGCACAAGTACTCGCGCGATCCAGCAGGTCCGTAAATTCTGCCGGCTGCATGACGAAGAGTCCCCGGTGGTGACAGTTGGGTTACTCAGTCCACTACGAATCTGACGAAGACCCACCGCCCACCGTCAGCGCCACATCCGCAGTCGCTGGCACCGACTCGTCCGCCCGCTCGTGGTGCAGGGCCTTCGCGCGGTGTTGGGACCAGTCTTTGACTTGCAGGTCGGGCGAATCTGGGCCGTCGTGAGTGGTGACGATGTCGTAGGCGTTGTTGCGCACGGCCGGGGTGAAGCCCGCGCCGCGGATCAGGTGGCACAGGACCGGCTCGTCGAGGCAGTACGTCGTGCCGGCGGCCGAGACGACGTTCTCTTCCATCATGATCGAGCCCATGTCGTTCGCGCCGAACGCCAAGGCGACCTGACCGATGCGCGGGCCCATCGTCACCCAGCTCGCGCCGATCGAGTGGATGTTGTCCAGCACCAGCCGGCTGATCGCCTGCGTGCGCAGGTATTCAGAAGCGCCGGCCATCCGCACGACCTTGCCGGCCTTGGGCACGAGTGCGTCGCAGGCGGCCTTGCTGTCGCTATCGACCTGCCCGGCAACCACCGCGTCGGCGAGCACGTCGCCGGGGAAGGCTTCGCCCGATTCCGCGGCGGCGTCGGGGTCCCAGTCCGGCACGCGCCCCAGCGGCGTGTTCTCACGCTGGAACGGCCACGAGATGAAGCTCACGTACCCACCCGGCCAGCCCTCGGCCACGGCTCTGTCCTGCCAGTCGCGCACCCGCAGCATGTGGTCGACGCGGTCGGCGACGCCCTCGATGTGGCCGAACATCATGGTCGCCGAGGTCCGCAGCCCGGCGCGGTGGCCGGCGGCCATCACCTCGAGCCACTGCGTGGCCGTCGCCTTGCCGATGCCGATGCGCCGTCGAACGTGCTCGGCAAAGATCTCGCCGCCGCCCCCCGGGATCGAGTCCAGCCCGGCGGCCACCAGCCGCTGAACGATCGCGTCGAGCTTGGCGCGGAACGTCTCGTCGGACAGCTCGGCCGCGCGGCCGACGCCGGGCGTGGGGAAGCCGTCGACATCAAGGCACGCGACGAACTCCACGAACTCCGGCGGGCTGAACGCGTGCAGGTGCACCTGCGGGAACGACCGCTTGAGGTCGCCGAGCATTTCTTCGTACCAGCTCAGCGGCAGATCGGGGTGCATGCCGCCCTGGAGCAGCACCTGGAACCCGCCGACGCCCACGAGCTCGGCGACCTTGGCGTGCAGCTCGTCGCGCGAGAGGGTGTAGGCGTCGTGCTCGTCGCCGTCGCGACGGAAGGCGCAGAAGGTGCAGCGGGCGGTGCAGACGTTGGTGTAGTTGACGTTGCGGTCTTTGATGAACGTGCGGATCGTGTCGCCGTGGATGCGGCGGCAGGCGGCGTCGGACCAGCGGCCGAGGTCGTGCAGCGAGGCCTCGCGGTACAGGCGCATGGCGTCGTCGCGCGACAGGCGGTGGGTGCCGGCGATGACGTCGTCGAGGCGCAGGTCGGTGGCGAGGCTCATGCCCGCAGTTTAGGGCGGAACCCACAGGCCCCGGCGGCGGCGCGACCTTGTGCCGCCGGGCCCGGGGCGGGAGACTGATGTGATGCGTCGATTCGACGAGGAAAAGGCTGATCGAGTCCTATTCGCAATCGGTGGTCTGCTCCTTGCCGCCTTCTTCGCGGCTATGGGCATCGGGATCCTGACAAGCGAGCGGACGGAGCCGGGTATTGCACGGGGGGCACTCGGAACGACAGCCGTGGTCTCGCCTGCCATGCAGTACGCGGGCGGCGTGGTCTGCATGGGGATCGCTGCAGGGGCGGTCTGGTTCGTGGTGCAGAACCTGCGGGGCAACCGGTGGGTCCAATCCCATGTGCCAAGCCGGCTGCGACGGGCTCTGCTGCGTGAAGAGTTCGGCGAACCAGATCGAGAAAGCACCCACTCATAGGTTGCTCTGACGAAGCCTAAGCCAGAGCCCAAGTTGCAGACCAAGACGACAAAGAAGTTCGACGTGAAGCGGGCCGACCGGATGCTGCTCATCGTGGGCGGGCTGATTCTCGTGGCTTTTTTCGGTGCGGCGGGCGTGGGCATCCTGCTCAACGACGCGGGTGAGGAGGGCGAGGCCGAGCAGCGGTCGGCTGAGTCGTCGCCGGCTGCGCGGGCGATGGGCGGGTTTGCGAGCCTAGCGATCGCCGGGGGCACGCTGTGCTTCGTGATCCAGGCGATCCGCGACCATCGCCGCGCCGGTCGCGACGGTGGCGATGGCGACGCCGATGTTTGATCGCGGCGGTCGGGCGGCGTTCAATGGGACGGATGCGCGGCTTTGCGAACAACGAGAAGTGGGATCGGTGGCTGTACGTCTTCGGCGGGGTCGTCTTCTTCCTGTTCTTTGGGCTGGCGGGGATAGGGATCCTGATCGAGGGCCCGCGTGACCCGGCCGAGGCGCACTGGTCGATCGCCGGTCTGCCCGAGGCGAGCGCGTGGCGGCAGTACCTGGGCGGGGTGGTCTGCCTGCTGATCTCGCTTGGCGGGCTGGCGTTCAGCGTGTATTGGTGGCGGCAGAAGTTGTGAGTGCCACGCGCGGCACATCTCGCCGAGGGCGATGTGTGGTTGGGGGGTTAATCGTTCATCGGCACACATCGTGCTGCGCACGAGGTGTGGCACCCAAGGCCGTCGCGGGTGAAGCGGTCAGCGTGCAGCGGTGGCGATGATGTTGGCGCCGAGGCCGCGGGCGTCGTCGATGGTGTAGCCGTGGATGCCCCAGTGCTCGGCGCCGGCCCAGCCGCAGGTGAGGTCTTCGGGGCTGTAGATCACGGCCGGTCGGTCGTCGAGCATGACGGCCGAGAGGCGGGGGCGGTCGGTGAGGACGCCGCGCTGGAGGGTGAACAGCCGGTAGGCGACGGACGAACGATCGGTCGCCTCCGAGCCGGTGCCGGCGATGACGGGCGAGGCGGGCGAGAGCGGCAGCGGCGAGCGGTCGGGGAAGATGGCGGCGAGCATCGCGGCGGCGCTGTCGGCGGCTTCGGCCGAGCCCCCGGCGGCGTCGAGCACGAGCGTGCCGCCCTGCTCGCACCACGCGCGGATGGCGGCGGCCTGGTCGGCGGTGAGTGTGCCGTCGCCGGCGGTGGTGAGGAAAGCGAGGCGGGTGTTCGATGAGAGCGCTTGGGGATCGGTCGCCGAGGTGCGGAGCCCGACGCGGTGCGAGGCGGCGGCGAAACGCGAGAGCTGCTCGAGGGCGGCGGGCTCGGGGTCCCAGTCGCCGTCGTGGCGGAGGCGAGCGGCGGCGACGGTCCGGGGGGCGCTGACCGGCTCGAGGTAGGACGTGGCGAGGCGGGTGCGGCGCGGGTTGCGCCCGACGCGGTAGAGGTAGAGGTTTGAGAGGGTGGAGACGGCGTCGTTGTCGCCGGTGGTGTTGGCGAGGTCTTCGCCGATGTCCTTGAGCAACCAGATCGCCCAGGGGCGGATGTCGGAGCCGACGGCGCGCATGCGGATGGACGGGCGGACGTCGCGGTGGACGCCGTAGATGGGGTCGTCGGGTTCGACGTCTTCGAGTTCGCGGTCGGGCGCGAGGCGTTCGAGGAGTTGGCCGAAGCTGCGGCCGACGCCGCTGGCGGGCTGCGAGGGGTTGAGCAGGATGAGCCCGCCGTGCTGGCAGTAGGCGCGGAGCTTGTCGATCTCGGCGTCGGTGAACTGGACGGGCTCGGTCGCGCCGATGAACAGCAGCGGGGCATCGAGCAGTTGGTCGAGCGGGCGGTCGAGGCGGACGCTGGTGCTGATGGTCTCGCGCTCGTAGCGGTCGGAGGCGTAGCGGGCGAAGGTGGTGAGCGCGGCGGGCTCGTGGTCCCAGCCGAAGGCGTGCTCGAGCCGGCCGACGGCGATGGGGTCGAGTGCGGTGGCGAGGTAGAGCAGGGCCGCGCCGGTGGGGATCTCGAGGTCGGACTCGAAGAAGGCGCTGGACCAGTGGCCGACGGGGTGCTGGCGTCGGAGGATGGCGGGGGTGACGTCGCGGAACCAGTCGACGTCGTTGAACGTGGAGAGGCCGGTGGAGCGGCCGACGTTCTGCACGGCCCACATGGTGAAGAACCAGTCGACGGGGGCGTTGGGGTCGTCGCGGGTGGTGAAGTAGCGGTCGAGCCAGGCGACGCCCTTGTCGATGGCGCGCTGGCGGGCGGGGTCGCTGTCGCGGAGCCACTGGCTGGTGGCGTTGAGCGCGGCGATGCCGCCGGCCGTGGCGATGACGCCGCCGTTGGCGGGGGTGAAGGCGTTGGTGCCAGTGGCGTCGACCGTGGGGTCGGCGATGACGCGCCAGCCGGCGGGCTGGTCGCCGGGCGTCTGCTGTTGGGTGACGCGCCAGTGCTGGTCGACGGCCTCCCAGGTGTCGGTCGGGATGCTGACGCCTGCGCGGGCGGCGGAGGTGAGGGCGTAGATGGCGTACTGCGCGCTGGCGTGGTCGCCCCAGGGGTCTTGGGGTCTGCGACCGGTGCCCCAGCCGCCCTTGTCGGTCATCGCCTCGACGACCCAGCGCAGGTCGCGTCGCAGCCGCGGCTCGTAGATGTCGGCGGGGAGCTCGGAGGCCAGGATCACGCGCATGGAGCGGGTGAAGGTGTTGTGCGGGTCGCTGCCGAGCGAGGCGTGGATCCGCTGGAGGAGCGTGCGGGACTGGCCGGGCTGGCCGGTGGCGACCAGCGACCACGCGAGGATCGCCTGTCGGCCGGCGGCGTTGTCGAGCTCGGAGCGGTTCCCGAAGTCCATCGCCTCGCGGAAGATGTGCGGGGGCATGTCGGGTTGCGTTTGCCTGACCGCCCACGACGCGCCCTCCGAATTGAGCGCGCGCTGGGCCTGATCGATGGCGGCGCGGATGTTCTCGATGGTGAGCGCCTGGTTCGCGTTGCGGCGCGGGGGCGGGGGGGCGGTCTGGCCCGGCTCGCGGTACAGCGCGGCGATGCGCTCGGGGCGGGCGAAGTATTCGGCGAGCTGGGCGCACACCTCGTCGACGTCGCGGCGGGGGCTGCGGGAGAGGTCGAGCTGGCGGTTGCCCTCGCGGAGGCGCTCGATCTGGATGCTGCCCGAGCCGCGGGCGAGCGTGCGGACCAGGCGTTGTCGGTCGGACTCGTCCATGTCGGGCCGCGGGGCGTGGCCCATGACGATCGTGCGCAGCGCGGCGTCGATGACGTCGATGCCGCTGAGCTGGCCGGACCTGGCCGAGGCGGCCGCGGCGTTGAGCAGCTTTTCGATGGAGGGGCCGTGGCCGCTGGCCATGGCGATCTGCGCGGCGCGGAAACGGGCTCGGCGGACGATGTCGTCGAGGTCGTTCTTGCGGTTGTTGCGGTCGCGTGCGTCGTTGTCGTTGATCCAGGGCGAGAGCTGAGATTCGATCTGGCGGCGCTCTTCGAGCAAGGCCCGGATCTGGTCGGCCCGGCTGCCCGTTGCCGCGCGCAGGGCGGCCTCGCCGTAGAGGGTCTTCATGAATGGAGGCACGCCAACGCGTACGGCGGTCTGGGAATTGAGCTGGTTGTACCGCTTGTAGAGCTCGCGTGGCTCGCGGTAGCGGGTCTCTTCGAAGTCGCGACGGAGGTAGCGCATCGGCTGGTCTTGCGCGTATGCCGCGACGGCGGCCTCGCCCATGGCTTGCCGCGTGTCGACATCGAGGTCGCGGACGGGGTTGCTGCGGATGAACTTGCTCTGCAGGACGCCGAGGAGGTGGAACCGGGCGTAGCGATCGGCGAGGTCGTTGCCGCGCACGTCGCGCAGGGCTTCGATGACGGCGGGGACATCGGCGTCGGTGATGCGGCTGGCGGAGCGGCGGGCGAAGGGGTGCGGCGTGAGCAGCGTGGGGGCGGGGCCTTGCACGTCGCGGTCGAGCGACTCGATCGGCAGACGATTGGCCTCCTGAGCGAGGCGTTCGACGAGCGTGGCCACCGCGGTGTCCGACTCGTCTGACTCACCCGATGACGCCTGGGCGGCGACCGATGCGGTCAGGATCAGCGACAGCATCGCCGCGATGAGCGTCAGCCGCGCCTGGGTGTGTCGTTGCGCCGGCCGTGCCCCACCTCGCACGCGGCTTTCGGAATCGCCTCCCATGCGGGCAGTCTACCAGCGATCAGACGGCTTGAATCTCTTCGCTCTTGGCTTTCACCGCGTCGTCGACGGCCGACTCGTGCTGCTTGAGCAGGTCCTGCACCTCGGTCTTGGTGGCGTCGAGGTCGTCTTCGCTGAGGCCGGCGGACTTGTCCTTGCCGAGCGCGTCGATGTGTTTGTTGGCGTCGCGGCGGGCGTTGCGGAGGCTGATCTTGGCCTGCTCGCCCATCTGCTTGACCGAGCCGATGAGCTGCTGGCGGCGCTCGCCGGAGAGCGGCGGGATGTTGATGCGGACCTGCTTGCCGTCGACCTGAGGGTTGAGCCCGAGGCCGGCGGCCTCGATGCCCTTGGCGATGTCCTTGGTGGTCGACGGGTCGAAGGGCTTGACGAGCAGTTGCGTCGCCTCGGGGGCCTGGACCATGGCGACCGAGCGGAGGTCGGTCTCGGCGCCGTAGCACTCGACCTTGACGAACTCGATGAGCCCGGGCGAGGCGCGGCCGGTGCGGACGCCTTTGAGCTCGCTCTTGAGATAGGTCGAGGCCTTGTCCATGGCCTCTTCGGCTTCGAGCAGGATGGTGTCGAGGTCCATGGCGTCACTCCGCGGGGCGATGTCTGGCGGCGCACGGCGTGTGCGACGGATCGTGAAGATTAGCGAAACGTGCGGCCGGGCGCGGGGTCAGTTGACGCGGACGAGGGTGCCGTGGTTGGCGCCGCCGACGACGTTGGCGATGTGGCCGGGCTCTTTCATGTTGAAGACGACGATGGGGATGCCGCGCTGGCGGCACATGTCGAACGCGGTGATGTCCATGATCTTGAGCTGGCGTTCGATGGCTTCGTCGAAGGTGATCTCGTCGAAGCGGACGGCGTCGTCGTGCTTGTGGGGGTCTTTGTCGTAGATGCCGTCGACCTTGGTGGCCTTGAGCACGACGTCGGCGTTGATCTCGGCGGCGCGGAGGCTGGCGGCGGAGTCGGTGGTGAAGAAGGGGTTGCCGGTGCCGGCGACGAAGATGACGACGCGGCCTTTCTCGAGGTGGCGGAGGGCGCGGCCGCGGATGAAGGTCTCGGCGACGGCGGAGAGGTTGATGGCCGAGAGGACGCGGGCGGGCTGGCCGAGGCGTTCGAGCTCTTCTTTGAGGGCCAGGCCGTTGATGACGGTGCCGAGCATGCCCATCTGGTCGGCGGTGGTCTGGGCGATGGTGCCCTGCTGGGCGAGGGTGGCGCCGCGGATGATGTTGCCGCCGCCGACGACAACGGCGAGCTCGGCTCCGACCTTGGCGGCGGCGGCGATCTCGGAGGCGATGAGATGGAGCTCGTCGGTGTCGATGCCGAAGTCGCCGGGCTTGCTGAAGGCTTCGCCGGAGACCTTGAGCAGCACGCGCTTGTAGCGGGGGGTGGCTTGGTTCATGCGGCGGCATTCGACCGGGCGAGGGGCGCAGCGTCAAGTAAGGCGGGGGCGATGCGTACGATGCCGCGCGTGGATGATGAGGCGAGCGAGGTCGGCGAGGCGGGTGTGTGGGAGGTGGGCGAGCGTTTGGACGGCGCGCGGCTGGACCGCGCGGTGGCGGAGCTGGCGGGGGTGAGTACGGCGGCGGCGCGGCGGGCGATCGAGCAGGGGCGGGTGCGGGTGGACGGGCGGGCGGCGGCGAAGGGCGCGGCGGTGCGGGCGGGGCAGCGGGTGGAGGTTGCGGGCGCGGTGGACGATCGCGCGGAGCCGCCGCGGGCCTGGGCGGGGCACGGGCTGACGACGCTGGCCGAGGGGCCGGGCTGGGTGGCGATCGACAAGCCGGCGGGCGTGGCGGTGCACCCGCTGGGTGTGGGGCAGGATCGGACGCTGCTGAACGCGGTGGCGGCGGATCGGCCGGGGGTGGTGGGCGTGGGCGAGGGGGGGCTGCGCAGCGGCGTGGTGCACCGGCTGGACGTGCCGACCTCGGGCGTGGTGGTGTTTGCGACGGAGCAGGCGACGTGGGAACGGCTGCGGGCGGCGTTTGCCGAGCACCGGGTGGAGAAGCGGTACGCGGCGGTCGTGCACGGCGAAGTGGTGCAGGATGCGGCGGAGGTGCGGCTGCGGCTGGCGGTGAGGGCGCATCGGCCGGCGCGGGTTGGCGTGGTTGGGCCGGGCGAGGCGGGGTACGACTGCTCGCTGGCGTATCGGGTGGTCGAGCGGCGCGGCGGGCGGACGCTGCTGGACGTCGATCTGCACACGGGGTTTTTGCATCAGGTGCGCGTGACGATGGCGCACCTAGGGCATCCGGTGGTGGGCGATGCGGATTACGGCGTGGCCGACGGGGCGGAGCGGTTGATGCTGCACGCCGAGCGGGTGGCGGCGGGGGACGTGGCGGCGTTGAGCGCGGCGCCGTTTAGGTTGTGAGCCCGAGTTGATCTGGTCGATGCGGGTACCGCTTATTGGCCGGGGAGGCGAACGGGCTGGGGGCGGTTGGCGTCGAGGTGGCGGGTGTTGTTGCGTTGCTGGCGCATGGCCTCGGCGAACATGTCGGTGGCGTGCCACTCGCGCCAGGACTCGAAGCCGGCGGCGCGGGCGGCCTCGGGGTCGATCTTGCGGCCGCGGGAGACGTGGCCGGTGACGGGGTCGATCTCGCCGGCGCCGACGTAGGTGGGCATGTTGGTCTCGAAGGCGGTGCGATAGGCGAGCTCGGTGGGCGTGAGGGGCCGGCCGTCCTCGACGACGGGGGCGAGCGGCGCGGCGGGGGTGGTGTTGAGGCGGACGCGGCCGGTCGCGGCGCGGGGCGAGGCGTTGGCGACGTTCTCACGGGTCGTGGGGACGACGATCGGGTTGGCGCTGGCGACGGCGGTGCGGACCTCGTGCTTGAGGGTCTGGCGGTCGGGCAGCCAGTTGCGCAGGGCGGCGAGCTCGCGTTTGAGGGCGAGGGTCATGGCCTGCTCGAGCTCCTCGCCGTTGGCGGCGGGCTGGCGGTCGAGCCGGGCGAGGACCTCGTCGAGCTGACGGTTCGCCTGAGCGGGCCATTCCTGGAGGCGGCCGGCTAGGCCGGCGAGCTGCTCGTCGACGATGCGGTCGCCATCGATCTTGACGGAGATCTGCTCGAGGCGTTCGCGGTTGGAGGCGGTGAGCAGCGCGAGGTCGGTGAGCTGGCGTTGGACGTCGGTGAGGCCGGTGCGTCGGCGGACCTCGTCGAGCACGTCGCGGAGCGCGTCGCCGGCCTGGGCCTGCTGTGTGGCGAGGTCCTGAGTGGAGGTGGCGTCGGCGGAGGTGGTGTCGCTGATGGCGTCGAGGGTGGTATCGAGCGCGTCGAGCCTGGCGATCAGGCGGGCCTCGGAGGCCTGGCGGGCCGAGGCGAGGGCTTCGAGCTCGGCGACGAAGGGCGCGTCGTCGGCGGTGCCGGGCTGGGCCTGAGCGGCGGTGGTGAGCAGGGCCTCGATGCGGGGGAGCAAGGCGGCGAGGTCGTCGCCGGGCAGGGCCTGGAGGGTGTCGAGACGGGCGTCGATGGCGGCGAGGCGGGCGGACAGCTGCGTGGTGGCTTCGATCGATCGCTCGATGCGGGTCAGGCGATCGGCGACGGCGGTGATGTCGGCGGCGAAGGCCTGGGCGTCGGGGAGGGTTTGCAGGCGGTCGGCCAGGGCGGCGAGGACGGCGGGGTCGGCCGCGGGGGCGGCGGCGAGGACGGCGCGGAGCTCGTCGGCCAGCGCGGCGGCGGAGGGCATCGCGGCGAGGTCGGCCTGGAGGGCGTCGAGGCGGGTGGTGATCTCGGCGAGGTCGGCGTCGGCGAGGTGGGTGGGGGTGGCGGCCGAGGCGTTGGGCGCGGCCGGGGTGTCGAGCGTGGGCTTGGCGTCGAGCGCGGCGACGACGCGGTCGAGGCGGTCGGCCATGTCGGTGTCGAGCGCGGCCTTGACGGCGGCGACTTCGGCGAAGAGACGGTCGAGGTCGGCGTCGACGCCGGCCTGCGCGAGCTGATCGAGCGCGGCTTCGAGGCGCGTCGGCTGGTCGGCGACCTGCTGCTGAAGGGCGGCGAGCTGGTCGGCGAGGTCCTGGGGCAGAGTGAGCCGGTTGAGGGCCTCGCCGAGGACGCGGGCCTGGGCGCGGCCGACCTCGGTGGCGGCGGTGCGCATCTCGGCGGCGAGGGTTTCCTGGCTGGGCAGGTCGCGCAGCTCGTCGATCACGCTCTGTCGGGTGGCGGCGGCGATGCGCTCGGCGAGGGCGTCGGCGTCGGGCTGGTTCTCGAGTCGTGCGAGCAGCGTGTCGAGGCGCTCGGACCGCGCGGCGTCGGTGGTGCCGAGCTCGACGGCGAGCTCGCTGAGCGTGCGGTGGCTGGCCTCGGCCTGGGCGCGGATCGTGTCGATCGCCTCGGCGGCGGGCGAGAGCGTGGTGGCGGCGTTGTCCAGCGAGGCGGCCAGGGCGTCGAGGCGCTGGCGGGCGGCGTCGACCTGCTCGAGGCGGTCGGTGAGCGAGGCGAAGAGCGGCGCGAGGGTCTGCGGCTGGTCGGCCAGAGCGGTCTCGATGCGGGCGAGCGCGGCGTCGCGATCGGAGGCGGCGTCGACGCCGGCGAGCACGCGGTCGAGCCGGTCGCGCAGGCCGGTGAGTTCGTCGGGTGACCACGCGGCGGCCATGCGGTCGGCCGAGTCGGCGATCTGCTGGCCGGAGTCGCGCATCTCGTTGAGCATCGCGGCGAAGGCGGCGTCCTGCAGGCGTTGGCGTTGGTGGTCGTAGACCTCGAATCCGATGAGCCCGACCACGCCGAGCACGGCGGCGGCGGCGGCGAGTTTGGCCCACGCCGGGCTGCCTTGTGGCTGGAGGTTGAGTTCGGCAATCGACGGGCCGAGCAGCTCGGATCGCTCGCGTGCGTTGGAGTCAACGACGGAGACGACGAGGACGGTGCGGCCGATCTGGATGGTGTCGCCGCAGGCGATGGGGGTGGGGTCGCTGAGGCGTCGGTGGTTGTGATACGTGCCGTGCTTGGAGCTGTTATCCGAGAGCGTCCAGTTGGCGCCGGAGCGTTCGAGGCGGCAGTGTTCGCGCGAGGCTTTTCGGTCGGAGAGGCGGACGAGGTTGCCGCCGCGGCCGATGACGACGGGGTCGTTGCCGGTGAGCTCGTAGACGCGGCCCTTGTCGGGGCCGCCCGCCACGGTTAGCACAAACATGGGCTCTCCTCTCGGGTCGGACCTGAACCGCGTCCGCCGGCTGGATGAAACTTGCCTGAGAAGCGAGAAACGTACCTCCCGGGGGGGATCGGGGTCAACCTGAGGGGGCTGGGATCACCCACGGCTTGAAGCCGTGGGCTTCTTAGAGGCCTTTGACGCCGACGAGGTAGGCGACCCAGTCGCGGGCGGGGGGGAGCTTTTCGACGGGGCGGAGGCCTTGGGGGGTGGCGGCCCAGGTGTGGGCGGCGTCGAAGCCGGCTTCGCGGAGGGCCTCGGCGAGCTCGTGGGGCGACCACAGCCGCCAGTCGTACGCGAAGGCGTCGGGCAGCTCGCGGCCGTCGGCGGTCTCGAAGTGGATGGCACACTCGATCCGCGAGCACAGCGGGTCGAAGCGGCGCTGCTCCCAGACGTAGATAAACGGGTCGCCGTCGGTCGGGCGGACGCGGCGGCGCTGGCGGCGGGGGGCGACGGTCGAGCCCGGCCCGCCGAAGGTGTCGATGACGATCACGCCCTGTCCGTCGAGGCAGCGGCGGGCGTGGCGGAGGTAGCGGATCAGGCTCGGCCGGTCGTGCCACTGGCTGATCGAGAAGTTGAGGGTGGCGACGGCGTCGACGCGCGGGCCGAAGCACTCGGTGACGTCGGCGCAGACGACGGGGCAGTCTTCGGCTCGGTCACCGAGCTCGCGGTCGATGCGGTCGGCGGCGTGGTGGGCGGTGGGCTCGTCGTGGTCGACGGCGAGGGCGCGGTGGTCGTCGGACAGGCGGACCCAGGCGGCGGCGATGGCGGCCGAGCCGGCGAAGTCCTCGCGGAGTCGGGTGGGGGCGTCGCCGAAGGCGTGCAGGTAGGCGGACTCGATGAGCGTGACCGAGGCTTCGGGCTGCTGGACGGCGCGTTCGTAGTGCCAGAGTCGCTCGGCCAGGCCGGTCATGCGGGGCAGTGTGACCGATGGCGGGTGCGGCGTCGGCGGTCAGGCGGCGTGGCGGATGTCCCAGCCGTCGTGGTCGGTCGAGGGCTGGGCCTCGACGTTGGCTTCGACGTTGGCTTCGGCGGGGGTGTCCTGGGTGGCGGGCTCGGCGAGCTTGAGGGCGGACGACGACTTGCCCATCACGTCGGCCAGCTCGCGCACCACGGCCCAGACGCGGTCGAGCTCGCGCCGCTCGGCCTCGACCCTGCGCCGCTCGGCGTGCATCTCGGCGCGCTCGCGTTCGAGCTGCGCGGCCCGCTCGTCCATCTGCACCTGCAGGACGACCTTATCGGTCTCGAGCTGGCGGATGAGCTGCTGCTGGGCGTCGCGGAGCTCGGCGAGGCGGCTCTCGAACTCGTTGACGATCGTGGAGAACTGGTCGGTGGCGGTCGTGTCCATCGCGTGGTTTTCCCGGGGGAAAGGGTGTGATGGTGGTATCGACTCGACCGGTGAGGCGGTTCAGGCGATGCGGGCGTTAGAAACGGACAAGGTGGAAGGCTGTGCCGGTTATGCGACCGCCTCCTCGGGCGTCACCTCGCGCTGGCCGCGGCGCGTCATCTCGGCGGGCGGCACGATGGTGGGCGTCGGCTCGCCGGCCTCGGCCATGCGGGCCAGCAGGCGCTGGCGGCAGGCGTCGCGGACGACGGCGTGCGACTCGGCGGCGACGAGGTTGGTCAGCTCGTGCGGGTCGTAGAGCAGGTCGTAGAGGTGGGTCTCGTGGTAGGTGTCGTAGGTGGGCTGGTTGGTGCCGTGCTCGTCGGGGACGTGGACGGCGTACTTCCAGCGGCCGGTGCGGATGGCGCGGCCGGGCTGGCCGTCGCCGATCTGGACGTAGGCGTCGGTCGGCCAGTCGGGGGCCTGGCCGCGCAGCAGGCGGAGCACGGAGCGGCCCTGCATGGTGTCGGGGATGTCGATCCCGGCGGCGTCGAGGATCGTCGGCGGGATGTCGAGCAGGCTCACGGGCTCGCGCCGCTGGCCGCCGCCGATAAAGCCCGGCCCGGTGATGAGCCCGGGGGTGCGGATCGACGAATCGTGGCAGCTTCGCTTGTACTCGGCGTTGCGGGTCTTGAAGTGGCAGGCGTGGTCGGAGGTGAAGACGACGACGGTGTTGTCGAGCAGGCCCAGGGACTTGAGGGCATCCATGGTGCGGCCGAAGGCTTCGTCGAGCCGCTTGACCATGCCGAAATAGCCGCCGAGGTGGGCGTAGGTCGAGCCGCCGATGGCCGACTCGGGGCGGCTGAGCGCGGGGTCGTGGGTGGGCAGGGCCGCGAGGTCCGGCGGGGTCCAGCGGCCGGCGAACAGCTCGCGGTAGCCGTCCGGCGGGGGGTAGTCGTCGACGTGGTTCTGGTGGTGCGGCTCGAGATAGGAAGTGGTGAGGAAGAAGGGCCGGTCGCGCGGCTCGGAGATGAAGCGGATGGCAGCGTCGGTCAGGGCGTCGACGCGGTAGCCGGGCAGGTCGTGCGGCTGGTTGTCGGCGTCCCACAGCCGGGTGCGGTAGTCCGAGGAGGTGTGTTCGAGGGCGTTGGCGGCGAGCCAGTACTCGTAGCCGCCGCGCTGGTCGGCGGGGACGGGCCCGTGGTCGCCGCTGTCGGAGAGGTGCCACTTGCCGATGTAGCCGGTGGCGTAGCCGGCATCGCGGAATTGCTCGGCGACGGTGGGCAGGCCCGAGGCCCAGGGCGCAATGCCGTTGCGGTAGACGCCGTTGCGGTGGGTGTAGGTGCCGGTTTGCAGGCAGGCGCGGGCGGGGCCGCAGACGGGCACGCAGGTGGTGTGGTGGCAGAGGTGGGTGCCGGCGGCGGCGACGCGATCGAAGTTGGGCGTCAGGCCAAGCGGGCAGCCGTGCAGGCCGGTGGTGTCGTGGCGCTGCTGATCGGTGAAGAAGACAACGACGTTGGGTGGGCGGTCGGGCATCGGCCGCAGGCTAGCCGCGGGGTCGTGGCGTCACAAATGATCGAGCGCGGGGCGGAGCCGGGTCGGTGGCTTACTTAAAGACGTCGGGATCGACCTCGGAGGTCGTGACCGGCGCGGGCGAAGCGGCCGGGGTCGAGGCGGAGGCGGGCGTCGCGGACGAGCCCGAGGAAGACGCGGGCGGCAGCGCGGCGGAGGGGGCGGTCTCGACGAGGAAGATGTCGACGCGACGGTTTTCGCGGGCGCCCTGGGCGCCGTTGGCGACGATCGGGCTGAACTCGCCATAGCCGGCGATGTGGGTGCGCGACGGGCTGATGCCGGCGGAGTGCAGGGCCTTCATCACGGAGATCGCGCGGAAGGCAGACAGGCCCCAGTTGTCGCCGAAGCGCTGGACGTTGGCGGCGTTGCGGACGGGGACGTTGTCCGTGTGGCCGGCGATGCGGACGCCGTAGGGCGACGCGGCCGACGACTGCAACACGCCGGCGAGCTGGCTGAGCGATGCCTGAGCGGATTCGCTGAGCTCGGTCGAGCCGAGGGCGAAGGTGAGGTCCGAGCGGAGGCGGATCATGCCGCGATCGGCGTCGTACTCCATGAGGCCGGGGTTCTGCTGGGCCAGCCGACGAAGCTGCGAGTCGAGCGCCTGGGGCAGGCGGGTGAGGGTGACGGGCTGGATGTTGCGCAGCGCGGCCTCGGCGTCGGCGAGCGCGGCGGCGAGGCGGTCACGCTCGGCCTGAGCGGCGGCGAGCTGGTTCTGAAGCTCGGTGCTGCGGCGGGGGGAGGCCTGCAGCGCGGCGATCATCGCGTTCTTCTCGTCGAGTTCGGCCTTGAGCTCGAGGATCTGCGTCTCGAGGCGGCGGTTGATCGTCTGCAGCTCGTCGACGTTCGACTGAGCGACGCAGCCGGTGAACACGGCGGCGATCACGGCCAGGGCGGCCACGGCGGAGATTTTGCTGGAAAGCATGGCGATTCCTGTCGTCATGGGGCGATCGGAGCGAGGGCGTGCGGAGCGCCTACTCTTGAGTCTACAGATCGACGCGTGAAGCGAACAATCCATGGTCATCGCGGCTATCGGACATCGCCGGCCGTGCCCGCCAATCTCCGCCCGCCAACACCCATATGCCGCAAGCCTCGCCCGGCCGCGATCGACGCCCAACCCCGGAACCCGCCATGGCGACGGTCACGCCCGACGGCCGCGTGACGATGACGCGCCCGCCCGGGGCCGATCGGCTGCTGCTGCCACGCTTAATCAACGCCCACGCGCATCTGGGTTTGCACCGGATCGGCCCGCGGCCATACGACCCGTCGCGCGGGTTTCTCGGGTGGGTCGGCGATCTGCGTGAGGCGTTGCGAGGCGAGGCGGCCGACGAGCGGGCGGCGGCACGCGAGGCGGCCGAGGCGTGCGTGGCTCAAGGCACGGCGGCGGTGGGTGATATCGCGATGTCGGCGGCGGCGGCCGAGGCGATGGGGGGCGTCGGGTTGGCGGGGGTGAGCTATTTAGAAGCCGTTGGGTTGGGGCCGCCGTTCGATGAAGGGCCGCGCGAGGCGATCGCGGCGTTGCCGGCCGACTCGGGGGGCGTGCGCCGCGGGGTGCAGCCGCACGCGCCGTACTCGGCCGGGCCCGGGCTGTACGGCGTGGCATGCGATAGCGGTCGGCCCGTCTGCACGCACTTGGCGGAGACGCGCGACGAGCTGGCGTTCGTCGCGCACGGCACCGGCCCGTTCCGCGACTTCCTCGAGTCGATCGGCAAGTGGCGGCCCGACTTCGCCGAGGCGTATTCGACCGGCGCAACCCCCGTCGCGTGGATGCGCCCGCACCTCAAACGCCGCCCGTGGCTGCTCGCCCACTGCAACTACCTCACGGACGCCGACATCGACCTGCTCGCCGCCCTGCCAGGCCACGCCCGCGCGTCGGTCGCCTATTGCCCGATCGCCTCAACCTACTTCGGCCACGAGGGCCATCGCTACCGCGACCTGCTCGCCGCCGGCGTCAACGTCTGCCTCGGCACCGACTCGATCCTCTGCCAGCCGCCCGACGAGCCGCAGCCGTACTCGATGCTTCAGCAGATGCGCTTCCTCCACCGCCGCGACGGCACGGACCCCGAAACCCTGCTGCGCATGGCGGCGGTCAACGGTGCGCAAGCGCTTGGCATCGCCATCGACTTCACGCAGCCTCATGCGCAAGTCCCGATCGATCCCGACCACCCCGCCGACCCGCTGACGCAGGCGATGAACAATGACGTCCCTCTCAAGATCATCGAGCAATGAACTCAGCGTGGCGTCGCCACGCAGCTTCACTTCACCTAATCGCCAAACCACCCCATCGCCAAATCAAACGACCCCGTCCCAGTTCGCCGGGCAGAGCAGCACCGGCAAATCCGTCTGACGGATCAGGTTGGCCGGGACGTCGCCGGCGATCAGTCGCTTGAGCACGCCCTTGCCCGTGAGGCCCAGCACGATCACCGTGCAGTTGCGGGCGCGGGCGGTGTTGAGGATCGCCTTGGACGTGTCGTCGCTGAACAGCATCACGCCCTCGGCCTCGAGGCCGGCCTCGCGCAGGCCGTCGGTCATCAGCTTGAGCGTCTGCTCGCCGCGCTGCGTAGCGTCGGACTCGTGCTCGTCTTCCTCGTGCAGCGTCGCGACGTGCGCAACCACCACCTCGGCGTCGAGCCGGGCCGCCAGATCGCGGATCGGCTCGGCCAACTTCTCGCTCGCCCACGGCGAACTCACGGCCACCAGCATCCGGCTCTTGATCAACGAAAACGCTCCTGCCCGCACGATCGCGGCGCCCCCGAGCCGGCCCACGCCAGCCCGCAGACGCGCGACTATAAGGCCCCGCCGTCGGCGCGTCCTGTCGCCCCGCATCGCCATTCTGCCCGCCCCGCCGCCGCCGCCCCGGCCCCGCGCCTAGTGTCGCCTACATGACCGCCACCCTCGCCACCGAGCCCCAACCCCACCCCCGAGCCGCCAGCCTCGGCCAGCTCAAAGAGACCGGCTACCAGTTCCGCTCGGTCAAGCAAGAGCTCCGCGGCAACCTCATCGACCGCCTCCGCAAGAAGCAGCCGCTGTTCCCCGGCGTCACCGGCTACGAAGACACCGTCGAGCCCCAAGTCGTCCACGCCCTGCTCGCCCGGCACGACATGCTCTTCCTCGGCCGCCGCGGCCAGGCCAAGACGCGCATGCTCCGCCTGCTGCCCGCCCTGCTGGACCCGTGGGTCCCGGTCATCGCCGACCTCGAGATCCACGACGACCCCTTGCAGCCCATGACCGCCCTGGGCAAACGCCGCATCGCCGAGCACGGCGACGACACGCCCATCCAGTGGCTCTCCCCCGCCGAGCGCTTCCACGAAAAGCTCGCCACGCCGGACGTCACCATCGCCGACCTCATCGGCGAGATCGACATCGTCAAGCACGCCGAGGGCCGCTACCTGTCTGACGAGTCGACGATGCACTTCGGGCTCATCCCGCGGACCAACCGCGGCATCTTCGCCGTCAACGAATTGCCCGACCTCTCGCCACGCATCCAGGTCGGCCTGTTCAACGTCCTCGAAGAGCGCGACATCCAGATCCGCGGCTACCCCATCCGCCTGCACCTGGACGTCATGCTCGTCTTCTCCGCAAACCCCGAGGACTACACCAACCGCGGCCGCATCGTCACCCCGCTCAAAGACCGCATCGGCTCGGTCATCCGCACGCACTATCCGAAGACGACCGACGAAGCCATCCGCATCACCGCCGAGAACGCCTGGACCAGCCGCAACGGCGACGGCCAGACGCCCCACGTCCAGGTCCCCGCGTACCTGCACCGCCTCATCGAAGAAGCGATCGGCATGGCCCGCACCTCATCGCACATCAACCAGGCTTCGGGTGTGTCGGTCCGCGCGTCGATCGCCATGCTCGAGACCGTTGTGTCGTCGGCCGAACGCCGCGCGCTGAGCACCGGCGAGAGCGAGGTCGCCGCCAGAGTCTGCGACCTCGGCCACGTCACCGCCGCCACCCGCGGCAAGATCGAACTCATGCTCGCCGACGACGAAGACGAAACCGAAGACAAGCTCGTCGGCTCGCTGCTCGGCGAGGCCACCAAGAAGCTCTTCGACGAGATCGCCGACCCCGACGACTACGCCGCCATCGCCGACGCCTTCGACGACGGCCTGCGCCTCACCGTCGGCGACGACGTCTCGGCCACCGACACCCTCGCCAGCTTCGCCCACGTCGACACCCTGCTCGACGAGGCCCGCTCGCTCGCCCCCAAACTCGGCCTCGACGACACCAACGACCAGCACGTCGCCTCGGCCGGCGAGTTCCTGCTCGAAGGCCTCTACGTCCACAACCGCCTCAGCAAGCACGCCGCCGCCGGCGGGGCCGCCTACGGGCGGTGAAGCGAGGCTTGGCCCGTCGACCTCACCGGGGTGCCACACCTTGACCGCGAAGCGGCAAGGCGTGCGAACGAGCAACAACACGCACCACACACGTTGCCCTCTCGCTGGTCGGGTCAAGGTGTGGCGCCCGCACTTTGGCCGCGCGCGGGAATGATCGCCCGCCGCCCGCCGTTCACCCCGCATGCCCAACCCCGACGCCCCGGCTCGCCGGCATGTCTCGCTCGTCGCCCTCATCGCCGTCCTGGTCTTTGGCCTGGCCGTCGGCTTCCTCGGCTATCGCCTGGGTTTCAACGCGGGGCTCGCGTCGCTCAACAACCCGCCGCAGGCCGCGGCCGCGCAAGTCACGCTCGCCGCCGCGCGCGAGCTGCCCGACCTCACGCCCGGCCCCGACGGCTGGATCGCCGTCGAACACCTCACCCTCGCCGCCCTGCGCGGCGACGAGCTGGTCGCAGAGCACACCCTCGACGCCATCGACACCCACTGGCGCCCCGGCTACGCGCCGATGCTCATCGAGCTCGCCCGCTTCTCGCCGAGTCAATCCCGTCGCAACGCCACCCTCGCCGTTTCCGCCAAGCGTTTCGGCCTCTCCGCCTCGGCCCCTCTCGACGACCACTGGGCCGCCGTCTGGGCGACCGAGTTCGAGCCCCACCCCGACTACGCCGCCTTCAAGGCCCAGCTCTACGACGCCATCGACCCGACCTTTGCGTCGTACTTCGACGACACCCCCGCCCACACCATCCGGCTCGACGAGGTCCGCTGGGGCGGCGTCCGCCGCGACGGCATCCCGCCGCTCGTCGATCCCTCGATGGTCGCCGCCAGCCACCCCGACGCCGCCTACCTCGACGACACCAACGTGGTCTTCGGCGTCGTCATCGACGGCGACGCCCGCGCCTACCCGAAGCGCATCCTCGCCTGGCACGAGATGTTCCGCGACACCATCGGCGGCCGACGCATCGTCGGCGTCTACTGCACGCTCTGCGGCACCGTCATCGCCTACGACGCGGCGCACCACGGCACCACCTACGAGCTCGGCACCTCCGGCTTTCTCTACCGCTCCAACAAACTGATGTACGACCCCGACACCTTCAGCATGTGGTCGACCTTCGGCGGCACGCCCGTCATCGGCCCGCTCGTCGGCCAAGGCATCGCCCTCGACGTCCACCCCGTCGTCACCACCACCTGGGGCCGGTGGAAGGCCGACCACCCCGACACCACCGTCCTCACCCTCGACACCGGCCACCGCCGCGACTACGGCGAGGGCGTCGCCTACCGCGACTACTTCGCCACCCACGACCTGATGTTCACCATCCCCGACGAGTTGGCGAACGACCGATTGGCGAACAAAGCCGAGGTGTTCGTGTTGCGATCCAACGACGAAGACGTCCAGCCGCTCGCGATCGCCGCCGACCGGCTCGCTGACGAGACGGTCTTCGAGGTCGACCACGCCGGCCGTCGCATCATCGTGCTCACCGACCCCTCGGGCGCGAACCGTGCTTATGAAGCGGCCGACCTCGCCTTCACCGCCTACGACCCCGCCGCAAAAACCGCGACCGACACCACCGGCCGCGCCTGGACCGTCACCGAAAATGCGCTCATCTCCAAAGACTCACCCAACGCCACCGCCCTGCCGCGCACCGCCGGCCACCGCGCGTTCTGGTTTGGCTTCCACGCCGCCTTCCCCGACGCCCCGCTCATCGACTAAACGCACGGTGCCCGGGTGCCACACCTTGACCGCGCAGCGGCAAGATGTGCGCGAATCACAACTCGTCCCCACCCACATACATCGCCCTCAGCGAGGCGCGCCACCCACACCCCATCTAACGCCGCCGCCACGCCATCCACGCCCCGCCCGCCGCCAGCGCCGCGCCCGCCGCGCCCGACTCGGGCAGCGCCACCGCCGACCCGCTCACGAGCTGGCCGTTCACCACCGTGTAGCTGAACGTGTCGCCCCCGGTGTGCCGGTACTCGTTGAAGTCAAACGTGTCGCCCACGCCCAGCCGAGTCACCGACACCGGCCCGAAGTCCAGCGGCTGGCCGGCCTGCACGCCATCCGTCGGTGCACCCGAGTTAAAGAAATAGGCGTTGCCGTTGTCCCACGACACGACCGACGCCAGCCCGTCCTCGTCGATCAGAAGCGCCGTCTCCTCGTCGATCCCCAGCCCGATCGCCTGTTCTTCGACGCCGTCGGCGAGCATCCGCGCCATGAACGTCGCCAGCCGCCCGTGCCGATCCCGTTCGGAGAAGTGCGAGTCGGTGATCACGCCGTCGAGGTAGGGCATCTGCAGAAAGTCGTGCTCCAGCGTGATGTCGTTGTCGTACGGGTTCGACATCGTCTCGCCCGAAGTCACCGAGCTGCCCAGCGCGACATACGCCGACGACCCGAGGATCGCCAGCCCCGCCGACGTCCCGCCGATCGGCACGCCGTCGGCCGCCTTCTGATTCAAAATGTCTTCGACGACCGTCCCGCGCCAGTAGCGGTCGTAGTCCGACTGATCGCCGCCGGCGATGAAGATCCCCTCGGCGTTGTTCAGCGTGTCGGTGATGAACTGCACGTCCGCCGCTCGGTCCTGCCACCGCCGCGTGAAGCCGATGGTCGCGACCGAGTTCGGCTGCACCCCGCCGGTCTCCGAGAGCAGGTAGGGGTTGTAACCGCCGATCCGATCGGCCCGGATGACGACGATGTCCCCGCCGTTAGCGCGGTCCTTGAACCACTCGAAGGCCGCGTCGACGTCCGGCCCGCCGCCCATCAGCACCAGCCCGCCAGCCGTGTCCGCCTGCGCGTCCGCCGTGGAGCCGACGCGCTCGTAGAGATAGCGCACCCGCTGGGCCTCAGCGGACGGAGCAAAGTTCAAGATCGAGGTCAGCACCACCAGCGCGGTGCACCACGCAGCACCGGCCCAAAGGCCGGGACGACGACGCGTCATAGGACGGCTCCTCTGATTCCTCCACGCCGGCGGCCGCACGAGCGGTCCTGCCAACGCAAGGGCTTTCGCGAGAGCACGCAGCCTAATCGACCCATCCCCCCAGGGGAAGCCTCACGCCACTAACGCGCACCGACACCGCTACCATCCGGCCAATGCCCAACCCAACCCCGGACACCCCGGATACCCCCGCCCGCCTCGCCCTCGAAGACGGCTCGATCTTCCTCGGCCGGGCCTTCGGTGCCATCGCCGGCACCACCGACGGCGAGGTCGTCTTCAACACCGGCCTCTCCGGCTACCAGGAAGTCCTCACCGACCCCTCCTACGCCGGCCAGATCGTCACGATGACCTACCCGCTCATCGGCAACACCGGCGTCAACCCCGGCGACCTCGAGTCCGCCCGCCCCGTCGTCCGCGGCTTTGTCGTCCGCGAGCTCGCCGAGCTGGCCAGCAACTACCGCTCGACCCAGCCTTTGGGCGGCTGGCTGGCCGAGCACAGCGTCGTCGGCGTCACCGGCATCGACACCCGCGCCCTGACCCGCCGCCTGCGCACCACCGGCTCGCTCAAGGGCGTCCTCTCGACCGATCCCTCAAAGACCGACGCCGAGCTGGTCGACGCCGCGAAACGGTCCACCGGCGTCGTCGGGCAGAACCTCGTGGCCGAGGTGTCCGTCGCCGAGCCGCTGGCGTGGTCCGAAGACCTCGGCGACTGGCGGCCGGTCCAGGGCGAGGTCGCCCGGACGGGCGATCGGCTCCGCGTCGCCGCGCTGGACTGCGGGGCCAAGCGCAACATCTTCCGGAATCTGGTCGACGCCGGCTGCGACGTCACCGTCCTGCCCTGGGACGCCAGCCCCGAGCAGATCGAGGCCCACCGCCCCGACGGCCTGTTCGTCTCCAACGGCCCCGGCGACCCCGCCGCCGTCGCCGCCACCATCGACACCCTCAAGGCCATGCACCCCCGCGTGCCCACCTTCGGCATCTGCCTCGGCCATCAACTGCTCAGCCGGGCGCTCGGGGCCGACACCTTCAAGCTCAAGTTCGGCCACCGCGGGTCCAACCAGCCCGTCCAGAACCTCGGCACCGGCAAGGTCGAGATCACCAGCCAGAACCACGGCTTCGCCGTCGACATCGGCTCGCTCGAGGCCAACGGCGCCGAAGCCACGCACATCAACCTCAACGACCGCACGCTCGAGGGCTTCCGCCACGTCGACCTGCCCGTGTTCGCCGTGCAGTACCACCCCGAGGCCAGCCCCGGGCCTCACGACGCCCGCTACTTGTTTGACTGCTTTGTCGAGATGATGCGGACCCGCGTCTCCCCCACCGCAGAGCAGATGGACCGCGCCCAGCGCCGCCGCAACCGCGTGAGCGTCTGAGCCCGACCTCTTCCCCAGATTCACTGCCTTGACGCGCCTGACACGCATCCGGCGGGGGCGATCGCTCGCAAAGGTGATGAATCCCTCACGAATTAACACGGCGGCCTGTAACGTTAAAGACGGCCTCAAGCCGCCGACCTGGCTCATAAAGCCATTCAAAAACGTGCCTTGAGGCGATATTAAGGCCTCTAACGAGCCGTTTTGGGTCGCTAGGAATGTTAATTCTCGCTCACATCCTCACAGAACGCTTGCACACTCGCGGCCAGCTCGCTTAATATTCATTTGCTGCTAATAAAGCTGCGACCGGGTGGCCGGTGGGCAGGCAGTTCCAGCAGTTGATTAATTGGAGGAGAAAAACAGGATGTTGAACAAGACACTCACGACCGCTGCAGCCCTCGCGGCCGTCAGCGCTCTACCCGCCCAAGCGGCGATCGAGTACGGCGACTACTCCGGCGACACGATCGACTACCTGGACGTTGCTGAGGACGATCAGGGCCTCTTCGGGGCACCGTTTATCTCTGGCGACAGCCTCGTGTTTACCCCGCTCGACTTCGAGGCCCTGGCCGCCGACGGCGACATCGACCTGGTCGATGGCACTTTCTCGGCGATCCTGATGACGACCGACGACGCCCCGCTCGTCAGCGTCGAGCTCTTCGAGTCCGGCTTCTTCACGCTGTCCGGCGACGGCGGCGAAGATACCCGCGTCATCGCAGGCCTGGCCGCGACGGTGAACATCCTCGAGGTCGACGGCGAGGTCTTCGAAGACAACCCCTCGACGCTCAACTTTTCCGAAATCCTCGCCGACTTCAACCTCGGTGACGACGGCGAGAACCTGCTGACCGACTGGTCCGGCTCGTTCGAGCTGCCCATCGCCGCGGCCGCCGAGGAGTACCTCGGCATCACCGGCAACATCACCAAGGCCGCCATCGTGGTCGACAACCAGCTCCTCGCATTCAGCGAAGAAGGCTCGGTGTCGTTCATCGACAAGAAGTCCTTCGAGATCGAGATCGTCGTGCCCGAGCCCGCCTCGCTGGCCCTCGTCGCCGCCGGCGCGTTCGCCATGATGAGCCGCCGCCGCGTGGACGCCTGATCGGCACCACGCCCCACCGACAGATCAATCCTCCAACGGCGGGCCTCGGCCCGCTGTTTTTTTGCGCCCCTCGCGACGCCCGGCTATAACGCCGCGGCGTGATCGCCCTCGCCACTGCCACCGCTGAACCCGCCCTCTGGGTCTACGTCCTCGCGCTCGGCGGCGCGGTGCTCATCACCGGCATCGCCAAGTCCGGGTTCGGCGGGGGCATCGGCATCCTTGCCGTCCCGCTGGTCGCGGTCGCGCTGCCGGCCGACCGCGCGGTGGGCGTGATGCTGCCGATCCTCATCGCCGCCGACGTGTTCGCCGTGGCTCAACACGCCAGGCACGCCGACCGCGCGCACCTGACGTGGACGCTCGCCGGCGGGGCGCTGGGTATCGGGCTGGGACTGGGCGTGATGTGGTGGTTCGCCAGCGGGGTCGAGCAGATGGCCACGCTGCTGAGCCTGACGATCGGCGTGATCTGCGTCGGGTTCGTGGGGCTGCAGGGGTTTCGGCTGATGGGCGGCAAGCTCCCGCGCGTGCCCGGCGGGCGCGGGCCGGGGCTCACGGCCGGGGCGGCGGGCGGGCTGACCTCGACGCTGGCCCACGCGGCCGGGCCGGTGATGACGATCTACTTCCTCGAGCGCCAGCTACCCAAGCGCGTCTTGGTCGGCACGCTGGTGAGCTACTTCTTCCTGATCAACTGGGCCAAGGTGCCGGGCTACGTGTGGCTGGGCGTGCTGACGTGGGAGCGCGTGATCGAGGCGGCGTGCTTCGTGGCCTTGGTGCCGATCGGCGCGTGGATCGGCTGGTGGATGCTCAAGCGCGTGCCCGAGAAGCCGTTCACCGCGGTCATGTACCTCGCCACGGCGATCGCCGGCGGGCGGATGGCGGTGGTGGGCGTGATGGATTTGCTGGGATAGTGAAAGTGTCACGCGAGCGACGGCCCGGCCGGTAGCATCGCGGCGTGGCGATCCACGTGGCGATCTTGAAGCGGGTGTACGCGCGGGCGATCCGCGCCGGGCGCAAGACGATCGAGAGTCGGATGACGATGACGCGTCAGCCGCCGCACGGGTGCGTGGCCTCGGGCGAGCGGATCTTTTTGAAGGAGTCGGGCGGGCCGTTCGTGGGCATGGCGCGGGTGTCGAAGGTTCAGGCTTGGGACGACGCCGACGAGTCGGTCGTGCGCGACATCTGGCGGAAGCACCATGCGCAGATCGGCGGCGACCCGGCGTACTGGAAATCCAAGCTCGCCAGCCGGTTCGTGACGCTGGTGTGGCTGCGGGCGGTCGAGCCGATCGACGTCGGGCCGACGTACCGCGTGGCGAATATGCGGGCGTGGTACGCGCTGGACGACGCCGCGAGCCCGGTGGCGGACGTGCGGCTGACCGACGGCGCGATCCGCAACCGCTACGTCGCGGTGCCGGCGAAGCTCGCGGCCTTCCCGACCGGGCCGGCCACGCTGTTGATGCCCGATGGGCGGGTGCTCGAGTCGTCGATCAACGCCAAGCGGCTGATCGGCGGGCGCGGGTGGGGGCGGTATCACGCGCGGTACGCGCTGGGTGTTGGCGATGTGGTGCGGTTGGTGGCGGTGGAGCCGGGGCGATACCGTGTGCACTTCTTGAAGGCCGATGAGCAAGACCGAAGCTGACAATCAGGGGCCGCCGGCGTTGCGGCGGTACGTGAGCGACGCCGAGCTGGATCGGCTGATTGCGATCGCCAAGGCCGAGGACCTCGGCAAGGTCGGCGATGTGACGTCGCTGGTGATGATCGAAGAGGCACAGACCGGCGAGGCGGCGATGGTCGCGCGGCAGCCGGGCGTGCTCGCGGGCGGGGCGCTGCTGTGGCTGGTCGCGCTGGCGTACGACGAGGCGATCACGGTAAAGCTCAAGCTCGAGGATGGCTCGGCCGTGCAGCCGGGCGACACGGTCGCGACGCTGTCGGGGCCGACGCGGGGGCTGCTCGGGGTGGAACGCGTCGCGCTGAACCTGGCCTGCCACCTCAGCGGGGTGGCGACGCTGACGGCGCGGTTCGTCGAGGCCGTCGCGGGGACCAAGGCCAAGGTGTGTGACACGCGAAAGACGCTGCCTGGGCTGCGCGGGTTGCAGAAGTACGCCGTGCGCTGCGGCGGGGGCACGACGCACCGCACCGGGCTGCACGACGCGCTGCTGATTAAAGACAACCACGTCGCGCACCTGCCGCTCAAGGATTGGCCGAAGACAATCCGCTCGGCGATCAAGGCGGCGCGGAAGCTCAACGACAAGCTGAAGTTCGCGATGGTCGAGGTCGACACGCTGGATCAGCTGGAGGTGGCGCTGCAGGCCGGGCCGGACATCGTGCTGCTGGACAACTTCGACCCGGCCGGCGTGGCCGAGGCGGTCGCCATGCGCGACAAGGCGGCGCCGGGCGTGCAGCTCGAAGCCAGCGGCGGCGTCAACCTCGACACCGCGCGACCGCTCGCCGAGGCCGGGGTCGATCGGCTGTCGATCGGGGCGCTCACGCACTCGGCCCCGGCGCTCGACCTAGGCCTGGACCTCAAGGTTGACTAAGCCGACCGACCGGGCGCTGCTGGGCGCGTTGTTGCGGGCGGCCGGCGCGACAACGGCGTCCGAGCTGGCGTCGGCCGCAGGGTTGGCCGACGAGGCGGCGGTGCGGGCGGGGGTCGAGCGACTGAGCCAAAGCGATTGCGTGATCGAGCGCGTCGGCACGCAGGGGCTGCGGCTGGTCGAGGCGGGCGTGGGGTGCTGGGCGGACTACCTCGAGACGCCGGGCGGGCCGCCGGTGCGGGTGTATCGCTCGATCGGCAGCACGCAGGACGCGGCCCGCGCGTTGGCGGCGCACGACGGCGCGACCGTTGTCGCCGACGAGCAGACCAAAGGGCGCGGCCGACTCGGGCGGCGGTGGCGGGCGCGAGCCGGCGCGGGGGTGCTGATGAGCCGCGTCGTCCACGGCGATCGGCCGCACCTGCCCCTGCTGGCGGCGATGGCGGCGGCCGACGCGGTCGAGCCGCGGCTGGGTCGGGCGGTGTCGCTGAAGTGGCCCAACGACGTGCATGTCGACGGCCGCAAGCTCGCGGGGGTGCTGGTCGAGTCGCCGACGCCAGGCGTGTCGGTCGTCGGCATCGGCTTCAACGTCGCGACACTCAAAGACGCTCCGGCAGAAGTGCGTGCCGTCGCCACCTCACTCGCCGACCTCGGCGTGGTCGCGCATCGTCTCGCGATGATCGAAGCCCTCCTCGCTGCGATCGACCGCCGCCTGGCGCAAGACTCGGCTGCTACCGTCGAAGCCTGGCGTCAGCGCTGCATCAACCTAGACCGCCCCGGCCGCTTCGCCGTGGACGGCCGCACCGTCGTCGGCCACGTCGTCGACCTCGACCCGGATGCGGGCCTGCTCGTCCGCACCGAAAGCGGGTTGATCGCCCACCTCCCCGCGGCCACGACGTCGTGCCTGCCGTGACTCATGACTACGGGTGCCACACCTCGCCGCAGGCGATGTGTGGTTGCGGACCCGCACGTTCAACAGCACACATCGTGCTGCGTACGAGGTGTGGCATCCGGACACCCGCTTTGTTGCTTTGCTACGCCAGATCAACAAGCACGTCCAGCCCGCGCTCGAGCATCGCGTCGTCGCAGGCGTAGCTCAGGCGGAAGTGCGTGTCGCGTTCGCTGAACACCGAGCCGGGGATGATGAGCACGCCCTTGCCCGCAGCCGCCTCGACGAACTGCGTGCCGGTCATGCCGAGCCGCTCGGGCACCTTGGGCAGCGCGTAGAACGCCCCGCCCGGCGGCGTCAGCTCGAACGCGCCCGACAGCCGCTCGACCACGCGATCGCGACGCTTGCGGAAGCGCTCGACGTCGCCGCTCATGTCCAGCTCGAGCGCCGTCACCCCCGCGGCCTGCACCATGCTCGGCGCGCAGACGAACGAGTATTGCTGCAGCTTGGTCATCTGTTCGACGATCGCCTTTGGCCCGACGGCGTAACCCAGGCGCCAGCCGGTCATCGCGTAGGTCTTGCTGAACCCACGCAGCAGCAGCGTCTCGGGCGAGGTCGACATCGGCGACGGGCAGCGCGGCGTGCCGTCGGCGCCCTGCACCTTCTCGTAGCAGAACTCGTCGTAGATCTCGTCGCTCACCAGCAGCAGCCCGCGCCGGGCGCAAAGCTCGGCGACGTCGCGGCAGACGTCGGGCGGGGCGACGCCGCCGCTGGGGTTGCTCGGCGAGTTGAACAGCACGAGCTTGGTGCGCTCGGTCACGGCCGCCTCGATCCGCTCGGCCGTCAGCAGGCAGTCGGGGTAAGTGTCGACGTACACCGCGGTCGCGCCGGCAAGCGTGACGAGGTGGCGGTACATCACGAAGTACGGGTCCGGCACGATCACCTCGTCGCCCGGCCCGACGCAGGTCATCAGCGTGAGCAGCAGCCCGCCGGACACGCCGGACGTGATGAGCACGCCCAGCTCGTCTTCACGCCCAGCGACGGTGTCGGGGAACTCGGCGGCAACGCGCTCCCACACGCGCTGCCGCAGGTCGGCGATGCCTTGGGTCTGCGTGTACTTGTTCATCCCCTCGGCGATGGCCTCCGCCGCGCGAGCGCGCACGGGCTCGGGAACGTCGAAGTCCGGCTGGCCGATCGAGAGGTTGATCGGGTCGGCCATCGTGGCGGCGAGGTCGAACACGCGGCGGATGCCCGAAGCATCGATCGCGCGGAGCCGGTCGGTGATGAGGCGGTCGGGGTTGAGCATGACGCAAGCGTAGGAAGAACGCAGACGCGGCGATCGCCGCGTCAGATAGAGGGCCGGGGTGAGTCAGTCCGATGCGTGAAGCCGAGGGTCGGCGGGCGGGTGAGCGATCAGCTCTCTTCGCCGGCGGGGCCCTTCTTCTTCTTCTTGCCGGTGACCAGCTTGCGGTGCCCGACCTTGGGGAGGTTGAGCGGGTCGTCGCCGGCCTCGGCGTCGAACTTGCCCTGTTCGGCGAGCTTGGCGATCCGCTCGGCACGGGTGAGGACGTTGCGGTGACGCTGGATGCCGCCGCCGATGTTGAGGCTGCTGTGGATGGTCATCGGGAAACTCGTTTCAGGTCGGGTGGGCTCGATGTGCGGGTCGGGCGGGGGGTCAGCCCCGGTAAAGTTCGGCGTAGAGGTCGCTGAGGTCTTTGCCGCCGCCGTTTGCCTCTCGCCAGCGACGGCCAATGGCTCGCAAGGCTTCTTCGTAATCGCGAGCGGTCGGCGATCTCAGCTCCGCCGCCGTGAAACCCTGCAAGGCAATCACTTTGACGAATCGCGGATCATCGCTGGGAACCGCTGTCGCGTCAACCCCCTGCCGGCTCATAAACGCCACCAGCCGCGTTGCCTCCTCCGGGGGCGACAGCGACACCACGAAGTAATTCAGCCCCCGCACCCGTCGGTCCTCGAACCGCGCGGGGTCGGCCCCGGCCGGCTTATCACTGGACGGACGGGCAGGGTTGCCGATCTGCCGCCGAACCATCCGCTCGATCATCTCCTGCTCGGCCTGGGCCTCCGCCTCCGCCTCGGCCAGCCCCGCCCCCACGCCCCGCGAGTGCCCGACGCCGTACCCCGCGATCACCAGCCCGATCATCCCAGCCACCGCCAGAATCGCCAGCCCACGCGGCACTCGCAGCACCACCGGCTCGCTCAACCCCGCCATCGCCACGCTGCCGACCCCCGGCCGCCCAACCGGCTCGCCCTCCGTCGCCGCAGCCGCCGGCGTCGCCCGCTCGGCCGCCCCCACCGACCCGGCCTCTTCGCCCTCGCCCTCGATCGCCTTGCGGCCCATGATTTCGTACGGCGGCACTGCGCCTCGCTTCGCCATGCCCACGATTATCGCCCACACCCCCGCGCCCCGTCCAACGTCCGCATCCCCGCATCGCACGCGTCGCCAATCGCCCCGCCCCGCGCGAGCCGATACCTCTCCCATGCCCGCCGTCGCCGTCGTGTTGCCGACCTTCAACCGTGCCGCCTGGCTCCCCGAGGCCTTCGCCGCCCTCGCCGAGCAGCGGTTCGCTGACTTCCGGCTCGTCATCGTCGACGACGGCTCGACCGACGACACCCCCGCCGTCGCCGCCAAGCTCATCGCCGACGCCCCCTTCCCCGCCGAGCTCATCCGCCAGCCCAACGCCGGCCCCGGCGCCGCCCGACAAGCCGGCATCGACCGCCTGCTCGCCGCCGACCCCGCCAACCAAGACGCCCTGCGCTACCTCGCCTTCTACGACTCCGACGACCGCTGGCTGCCGCACCACCTGGCCGACTGTGTCGCCGCGCTCGACGCCCACCCGGATGTGGACTGGGTGTTCAGCTCGGTGCGCGTCGTCGACGCCGCCAGCGGGCGCACGCTCGTGCCCGACGTGTTCGCCCCGGCCGACGACGCCGCGCCCCCGCCGATCCTCGCCTGCCACGCCGACGACCGCGACGGCCTGCGCGTCCTCAACGACCCCGCCGCCTTCGCCGCCCTGCTCGCCGGCGACAACCTCGCGGGCTTCCAGGTCTCGGCGATCCGTCGCGGCGTCTTCGCCGGCGCGGGGGCCAACGAGCCGCCGCCGCTGCGTATCCCCCCGCTGCGTGTCGGCGAAGACCTCGCCCTGACCGGCCGCGCGTTGCTCACCGGGTATCGCCTCGCGTACCTGCCCGCCGTCCACGTCGAATACCGCGTGCACGACGACAACACCTCGGCCGTCGACGGCCAAGCCGCCTGGCCCCGCCGCCGCCGCTCGCTGCGCCGCTACGCCGCCGCGCTGCGCTACCTCCGCCGATCGATCGACCCCGCAGCCCGGCCCGCCGAGCACGCGCTCGTCACCGAAGCGCTGGCCGACCTTATGTTCTGGCGGCTGGGCTACCACGCCCTGCCGCTCGACCGCCGCGACGCGCTGCGTTCGATGCGTCATGCGCTGAGCCTGGCCCCCCACGAGCCGCGCCGGTGGAAGACCTACGCCGCCGCCCGCCTGCTCCCCGCCCGCCGCGCCGCGTAAGGCCGACCCGCTCGACCACGCTCCACAGCCGGCGAGCAACGCTCGCCGGCTGCCGCTCTATCCTGCGCCCCCCACATGCTCCCCCGCCGCCAGATCCCCAACGCGATCACCCTCGCCCGGCTCGTCCTAACCGCCGTGTGCATCGCGTGCCTGTCGCTCGTCGATGTCTCGACCGGCACCACGCAACCGTGGCTCGGCCTCGGCCTCATCGCCTTCCTCGTCGCCGCGCTCACCGACTGGCTCGACGGCGCCCTCGCCCGCCGATGGAACGTCGTCAGCCGCTTCGGCCGCGTCATGGACCCGCTCGCCGACAAGGTGCTCGTCCTCGGCACCTTCATCGTGCTGGCCGGGCCGGGCCTCGCGCTCTCCGGCGTGCACCCGTGGATGGTCGTCGTCATGCTCACCCGCGAGCTGCTCGTCACCGGCCTGCGGTCGGCCATGGAGTCCTGCGGCAACGCCTTCGGCGCGGTCATGCTCGGCAAGGCGAAGATGGTGTTGCAGTCCGTCGCGATCGTCGCCGTGCTCGCCATGCTCTGGGCGTATCCACCAGGCAATCAAGCCGGCTCGCTCCTCGTCGCCCGCGACCTGCTCCTCTACCTCACCGTCGCCGTGACCGTCCTCTCGGCGTGGCCCTACGTCGCGGCCGCGCTCCGCGCTCGGCCATAAGCCCCGCCCCATCTTGCCGAACCGGCACGCCCCGACTCGACGCCTTGTCGCCCCCGCGTTATCGGGCCGTTTTTTCTGGCGTCGATCCGCCGCCCGGCCGATGCTTCTCGGTCAGGCCGGCACGTTCCTAGGGAGTCGCGTCATGCACGCACGGCGGATCGGTGAGGTATTGGTCGAGGCGGGATACCTGGACGCCACCCAGGTCCAGACCGTGCTCGAAAAACAGCAGGACTCGTCACGCTCGTTCGGTCAGATCGCCGGCGAGATGTTCGACGTCCCCGCCTCGGTCGTCGCCGAGTGCGTCGCCGTCCGCGTCCGCGAGGACGCCAAGCACGTCAACCTCGCCCACGAGGCCTTCGAGCAGGACGCCCTGGCGACCCTCGCCCCGTCCACCGCGTGGGACCACCTCGTCCTGCCCATCCGCTTCGACGGCGGCGAGCTCGTCTGTGCCACCACCAAGGCCTGCATCCGCGACGCCGTCGAGACCCTCCAGACCGCGACCGCCACGCCCTTCCGCATTGTCGTCGCCGACGCCCGCCCCCTCGAAGAGTTCATCGCCGAGGCCTACGGCTTCGAAGGCATCGAACTCGCCGACGCCGCCTCCGCCGCCTGACCCCAAGCCGCTCGCGGCTTAGCGCGGCTCCACGTCTCACCTCACCACACCACACCACACCCACCCGCGCCCCCGGGCCTACCATCCGCCCATGCCCACCACCGCGGCCACGGCCACGGACTGGCTCCATCAACTCGCCGCCTCGAGCCACCTCCGCGCGCTCCGCGACACGATCCTCGACACCCATGACGCCGTCCCCGGCAAGAAAAGCAACGTTCGGGGGCTGCCCATCCGCGGCTCGCGCGGCTCCTCCACCGCCCTGCTCGCCGGCCTCCTCGCCGACGCCGCCGACCGCCCGGTCCTGCTCGTCACCGCCCACCTCGACGAAGCCGACGACGCCCTCGACGACCTCGACCTCCTGCCCCCCCGCGGCTTCGCCGTCACCGCCGCACGCTTCGGCGCCCTCGAAGTCCTCCCCGGCGAGTCCCAAGTCTCCCTCGACCTCCTCGCCGAACGCCTCGACCTCGTCGGCCGCCTCGCCCCCGGAAAAGAAGCACCCAATCACCCAACCGCCAAATCGCCCAATGTGATCGTCGCTCCCATCCAGGCCCTCATGCAGCCCGTCCCCGGCCGCGACAAGCTCGACGCCGTCTCACTCGAACTCAAGCCCGGCCTCGAGCTGCCGCCCGGCCGCCTGCTCGACTGGCTCGACCGCTCCGGCTACACCCGCGCCGACGCCGTCGACCAGCCCGGCGACTTCACCACTCGCGGCGGCATCGTCGACCTCTACCCGCCCGCCGCCGCCTCCAACGAGGGCAAGGCCGGCCCGCTTCGCATCGACTTCTTCGGCGATGACATCGAGTCCATCCACCGCATCGACCCCGACCGCCTCACCACTCTCGAGCCGCTCGACGCCGTCCGCATCGTCGGTGCCTCGGCCCACACCCTCCTCTCCGGCGACCTCACCACCAACCTCCTCGACCTGCTCCCGCCCGACACCCTCGCCGTCCTCCACGAACCCGTCGAGCTCGCCGAGCAGGCCCGCGGCTACTATGAACGCCTCACCGCCCCCGCCGGCATCACCTCGCCCAACGCGGTCATGCACCGCCTGACCCACAACTTCACCCACATCCCCGTCCACGCTTACTCCGCCGTCGGCACCACCGCCGCCTCAGCCGACACCGCCGAGCCGATCGACCTGCCCGTCGAACCCCTCCCCGCCTTCGACACCGAAGCCCGCAAGGCCATCGCCCAGCTCGCCGAGCTCACCGACGACCACGCCGTCACCGTCGTCTGCGGCAAGCAGGCCGAGGCCGACCGCCTCCGCGAACTGCTCACCGAACACCACCCCGACGCCGTCGACCGCCTCGCCATGCAAGTCGGCAACCTCCACCGAGGCTTCATCTTCACCCCCGCCCACGCCGCGGCTGAGGAGCGCAGCGACGAAGCCGCGGGTCACGACCCACAACGCCCCCTCTGCCTCCTCCCCCACCACGAACTCTTCCACCGTTACGAAACCCGCCGCCGCGTCCGCCGCATTGGCGCCGCCGACGCCGCCTCCACCCAACCCGGCGACGCCTTCCTCGACCTCGCCCCCGGCGACTACGTCGTCCACATCGACCACGGCATCGCCAAGTTCACCGGCCTGCGCACCATGAAGCGCAAGCTCCCCGGCTCCACCAAGGCCGACCAACCCGCCGAGTCCTCCGAATACCTCACCCTCAAGTTCACCGACGACGCGCTCCTGCACGTCCCCGCCGTCCAGATCGAACTCATCCAGAAATACATCGGCGGCTTCGAGGGCAAGCCCCCCCTCTCCACCCTCGGCGGCAAGAAGTGGGGCAAGCAAAAGAAGCAAGTCACCGACGCCGTCCGCGACCTCGCCAAAGAGATGATCCAGCTCCAGGCCGCCCGCGCCACCCAGCCCGGCATCCGCTACCCCGCCGACACCCACTGGATGCAGGAGTTCGAGGCCGAGTTCCCCTTCGACGAAACCGAAGACCAGCTCGCCGCCATCGGCGCCGTCAAGCAAAACATGCAGGACGACCAACCCATGGACCGCCTCATCTGCGGCGATGTCGGCTTCGGCAAAACCGAGGTCGCCGTCCGCGCCGCCTTCAAGGCCGCCGAATACGGCAAGCAAGTCGCCGTCCTCGTCCCCACCACCGTCCTCGCCGAACAACACCTCAAGACCTTCCGGGGGCGGTTCGCCGACTACCCCTTCCGCGTCGAGTCGCTCTCGCGCTTCAAGACCCCCGCCGAGTCCCGCGCCGTCCTCAAAGACATCGCCGCAGGCCGCGTCGACGTCGTCGTCGGCACCCACAGACTGCTCTCCGCCGACGTCCGATTCGCCGACCTTGGCCTCGTCGTCATCGACGAAGAGCAACGCTTCGGCGTCGAACACAAAAACAAGCTCCTCCAGCTCCGCCTCACCGCCGACGTCCTCACCCTCTCCGCCACCCCCATCCCCCGCACCCTCCACATGGCCCTCATCGGCCTACGCGACATCTCCTCGCTCGCCACCGCCCCCGTCGAACGCCGAGCCGTCGTCACCGAAGTCATCCCCCACGACCGCCGCCGCATCAAGCAAGCCATCGTCCGCGAGCTCAACCGCGACGGCCAATGCTTCTTCGTCCACAACCGAGTCAACAACATCAAAACCGTCGTCGACGACCTCCACCAGCTCGTCCCCGAAGCCCGCATCGACTTCGGCCACGGCCAGATGTCTCCCAAAGAGCTCGAGTCCGTCATGCTCCGCTTCATCAACCGCGAGCTCGACATCCTCGTCTCCACCACCATCATCGAGTCCGGCATCGACATCCCCACCGCCAACACCATGTTCATCAACCAGGCCGACCACTTCGGCCTCGCCGAGCTCCACCAGCTC
>JBCCQE010000021.1:0-50335 GCA_039024495.1 Planctomycetota bacterium
CATCTCCAAATCCCACAAACGCCCGCACTGCTTGCTCGCCTCCGCCGCCCGCCGCCGCCACTTCTCCAGCCGACCCGCGCCCGGCTCCACCACCGCCCGCTCGCTCCGCAGCACCACCCATCGGCTTGCACCCACCTGCGCCAACCCGTCCGCCATGGCATCCGCCCGCGGGCCCTTCGGCGCCGGCGCCACCACCGTCACCCCAGGCCGCGGCCGCGCCTCCCGCCGCACCGCCTCCGTCAGCCGACACCGCACCTCACCCCGACCCGCCGCCACCACCTCCGCGCCCGCCACGCCCCCCGCCCCGTCGATCAGCGTCACCGCCGCCCCCGCGCCCAGCCGCAGCACCCGCGCCCCGTGATGGGCCTCGTCTCCCTCCACCACCACCTCGGCCCCCGCTTCCGATAACCCAGCCCACGCCGCCGCCGCCACCCGCAGCCGAACCCCAGCCGATTCTGATAACGATCCCGTGCCTGCCAAGCCCGTCGCTCCTTGCCCCATCGCCGCCCCGCGACGATAACCCAACTCGGCCCCGCACCCCACCCCGCTCTCCGCCACCTCCCATGCCACCGGCCGACCCGTCTCAACCCGACGCCAACGTCTCCATCGAGGATCAGCTCGACCAGCTCCTCACCGAGATCGAAGCCGCCCAAAAAGCCCACGCCACCGCCCAGCTCCGCGCCCTCGACGCCGAAACCCTCGAGACCGCCGAGCCCGCCGCCGAATCAGCCGCACCCGCCGAGCCCGCCAACGAGCCGGACCCCGCCGCCGACTCATCCGCCGACGCCCAAGCCGCTTCCGCCGAAGCGCCCGACGAATCACCCGACGCCCCCGACCCGCTCGACGCCACCGACGACCTCGCCGACGCCGTCGTCGAGGAGCTGATCGAGCAAGCCATCGCCGCCGTCGAGCAGGCCGTCGACGAAATACCCGCTGACTCCGACCCCGACGCGTCGCCCGACGCCGCAACCCAAGCCGACGAAACCAGCGACGGCCTAGAAAACCTCGTCACCGGCCTCGACCAACTCCTCGCCCAATCCGCCGAGCAACAAGCCGCCCAGCCCCCCGCCCCCAAGCCCCCCGCCCCCAAGGAAGCCTCGCCCGAGGCCACCGCCCAGGCCCAAGCCCTGTCCGACAAGCTCGGCAGCCTCCTGGCCAACCCCGCCGAACCCGCAGCCACGTCCGACAGCCCGGCCGAACCCACCGAAGCGCCCGCCGAACCCGCCACAGCCGAAGCCCCACGCCGCGAGGTCTCGCTCGACGACCTCGACGACCTGCTCTCCGAAGACGCCGACGCCTCGGCCGGCCCCGACTTCCACACCGCCCAGGCCGTCGAAGCACTCGCCCCCGCCGAAACCAACACCGACGCCGAGCCCGACGCGCCACACACCGCCGACACCGCAACCGCTTCCGCCGCCACTTCCGCAGAAGCCGCCACCGAAGCGTCTGACGACGAAGCCTTCGAGGCCGACGCCTTCGCCGCCCCCGAAGACCTCGACACCCAAGAAACCCAGCAAGCTCAGCCCGCCGAACAGCCCGAGCCCGCCGCCGCAGCCGAGGCCGAAAACCTGCCCGACGCCGACGCCTTCGCCGCCCCCGAAGACCTCGACGCCCAGGAAGCCGCCGCCCTCGAGTCACCCGCCGAAGCCAACACCCCGCAAGACGCCGAGGACACCGCCGACACCCCCGCCGACCAAGAAGCGCCCGACACCCCCTCGCTGCGCGAGCGCCTCCGCGCCCTGCTCACCCGCCTCGACCAGGCCCTCGGCCCCGCCGCCTACGCCATCACCCACGCCGGCCCCCCCACCCGCGCCGCCCTCGCCGCCGTCAACACCCCCGTCCGCAACCTCCCCCGCGAAACCCGAGAAATCGTCGGCTGGGTCGCCGCCTTCGTCATCGGCCCCGGCGCCATCGTCTTCGCCTACGGCCTGTTCACCTGACCACGCCGAAATCACCACCAAAGCGACCACCCCAGTGGCGCAATCCACGCCCCCCGACCGATAACCCAACCGTCGGACGGGTGCCGTACCCAACCTCCGGGATCGACCAATTCAGGACCCCACCGCGATGCATCGCCTCCAAACGATCGCCGCCACCCTCTTCACTTGCGGCGCAACCAGCGCGCACGCCTTCATCTTCATCGACGACTTCACGCAGACCGCTGATCCAAGCTCATACCCTGCAACGATCGGCGTTGGCGAAACGGCCGAAGGCGCGATCTTGGGTTATCAGATCGTCGACCCGATCGGGCAGATCAATGGAACCGATGCGGTTCGCTCGACGGTCATCTGGGCAGATGATCCCGTCGACGGAAGCCCCTCATTTGGACACGTGGGCATCGATCTTCAGAACGGAGCGCTGACGGTGCAAGCGGGGAACCTTGAACCGGGATTCAACGTTAACTGGCTCTCCGCCGACGATGAGCATCCGCTCGATATGGATCTCTCCACTGCCGCAGGCTTCGAGATCGATTACGAGACGAATCTCGATGTAAGTATTCGATTCGTTCTCTACAACATGAGCGGAGGTCACCCCGTCGCAGCAAGTTTCGCCGATGCCACACTCCGCTCAGATCGCTCACGAGTGTTCATCGCTTCCGATGAACTCATGACCGTCACGACGCTGTTTACGCAGGAAGGGCCGGTGGATGGACTACCGCTCGACCCCGCGAGCGTCGACTTCATTGGGTTCTGGTTTGGCGGAAACAATCCTTGGGTCCCCGACGCTCCGCCATATCTTGTGATTTCGTTCGATCGGATTGCTGTCATCATCCCCGAACCATCCTCGTCATTGATCGGTCTCGGTGTTGTTGGTGGGTTACTCCTCAGCCGTCAGCGCGGACCGCACTCCGCCAACTACCAGAGCCGCCGACAGCGACGGTCGCCCAAGCCAGGAGGCTCACTGCAATGAGCTGTGTACAGACCATTGCCTCCACCGCAGCCGCCGCGATCGTCGCGACGTCGACCCACGCGTACATCCTGATCGACGACTTCACACAAACCGAAAACCCGCGGCTGTACCCCACGATCGCGCCCACCACCGATCCATTCACGCGCCGCGAGGTTGCCGACACGTTTGGATTCATTGAAGGCCGCCCCGCTCAGCGCCGCTTCGCCATCACGCCGACCGCCGCGCCCACCCTTGGCACGCCCGCTGGTGAACAGGTCGCCAACCTGACCGACGGGGCGCTTCGCTTCACAACCAACGGCGGATTTGGGTTTGTTTTCCTGGAATGGATCGGCACGAACGCCACGCGAGAACTCGATATCGACGCGTCGGCCGAATCCGGAATCTGGATCGACTACACCACCAACGTCGCGGTCGACGTGCTCCTGCAGCTCTGGACGCAAGACGGCCTTGAAGTCGTGGCCGGCAACAGCGCCGTGGTTCGGCTCTCACCAACCCGAGAAAGCGTGTTCATACCGTTTGAAGACGTTGCCTTGGTCGCTCAAGCCGGGGAAGGCAACCCCTCGACCGGCTTCGTCACGCGCGACCTTCCCCCATTGGATCGCGGAGAGATCGACCACATCACGCTCTGGATCGCCGATCTCGAACCCTTCGGCATCACGCGCCCGCTCAACCACGAGATCTCATTCAAGCGTGTTGCGTTCGTGCCCGAGCCCACCACAACCCTGATCGGCTTGGCCGTCGCTGTCGGCATGCTTGGTTGCCGCCGCCGCTTTTAACGCAGCTCGACCGACCAGTACGCGTTGTCTAAGAACGCCTTCCAGCTCGCGTACTTGTCGCTGCCCAGTCGCACGTTCAGCACCGGGTTGCGCTTCGGGCGGACGGGCTTTTTCACCAGCGGCATGCGCGCCTGCTCGGGCGTGCGGCCGCCCTTCTTCGAGTTGCAGCCGACGCAGCAGCACACCAGGTTCTCCCAGCTCGCGCCGCCGCCCTGCGACCGGGGCACGACGTGGTCCAGCGACAGCTCGGACGTCGGAAAGTGCTGGCCGCAGTACTGGCAGCGGTTGTGGTCGCGCGCAAAGATGTTCCGCCGATTGAGCTTGACCTGCTGGTCGGGCAGCCGGTCGTAGCCGAGCAGGCGGATGACCTTCGGCACGGCCACGCGCATCCGCACCGTCCGCACGAAGTCGTGATGGCTCGCCAGCGAGTCGTACTCGGCGCGGACGGTTGCGAGATCGGCCCACGAGTCGAAGTCGTGCCCGGTGTACGACCCGTCGTCCACGCGGATCACCTCGGCCAGGTCGCGGCAGAGCAGCGAGAACGCCCGCTTGGCGTCGACCACGCGGATGGCCATCCACATCTTGTTGAGGACGAGGACGTGCGAGCTGAGCGCCGCCGAGGGGGCGACGCTGATCGCGGGTCCGGGCTGGCTGAGCGTACGCATGAAATCCGCTTGGGGCCGGTGCCTGGGTCGTGGAATCCTAGTGGATAACGCCGGCGGGCTCAATGGTTTTGCGTGGGGTCGATCGCTTCTAACCCGCTGCTGACATCATCGGATACGCTTGCCGGCTCGGCCGCTTCTTCTCGCCCCCAGCCGACGGAATCGAACCTTGGCAGACCCCGCAACCCCACCCGCGCACCACCCCGACTTCAACGCCCGGCTGCTCGAACGCATCGACCTGCACGAGCAGCTCGCCCGCTTCCGCGTCGGCCTCGATGACGGCCCGGCCCCCGAGTTCACGCCCGGCCAATTCGCCACGCTCGGCCTGCCGCACCCGCCCGACCCGCAGACCGGCAAGCCCACGCTCGACCGCAAGGGCAACCCCAAGCTCGTCCGCCGCGCATACTCGATCGCCTCGCCGTCGACGACGCGCGAGCACCTCGAGTTCTACATCGTCGAGGTCGACGACGGCCGGCTCACGCCGTCGCTGTTCCACATGCAGCCCGGCGACCGCCTGCACATGGGCGCCAAGATCGCCGGCCACTTCACGCTCGACCCCGTGCCCGACGGCCAACACCTCGTGATGGTCGGCACCGGCACCGGGCTTGCGCCGTTCCTCTCGATGTACGAGACGTACCGCGACCAGGGCCGCTGGAAGAGCTTCACCCTCCTCGACGGCTGCCGCCTCGCGCGCGACCTCGGCTACCTCGATCGGCTGAACCAATACACCGCCGACGACCCGACGTTCACCTACGCCCCGACCGTCACGCGCGAGCCCGACGACTCGGACTGGTCCGGCCGCCGCGGCCGCGTGAACGCGCTGCTCGAGCCGGACCGGTTCAAAGAAGAGTTCGGCTTCATGCTCTCGCCCGAAGACTGCCACGTCTTCCTCTGCGGCAACCCGGCGATGATCGACCAGGTCGAAGCGGCGCTCATGGCTCGCGGGTTCGTCGTCGAAAACAAAGAACACCCGGACGGCAACCTGCACTTCGAGCGGTATTGGTGAGTCGAGGTTGAACCGCAGAGGCGCAGAGTGCGCGGAGACAGACAAAGTTCTATTTAGCGACGCGGCTTGCCGCGTCGCCCCATCTCCACAACCGACCATTGCTGCCGCGGCAAGCCTGCCTTCACTGGATTCTGCTCCACATACCGCACGGCGGTTTCGATGTGCTCGGGCGTATCGATATAAACAACCCACTGATTCCTCGCCCACGGTGACGGGATACACCCGCCCATGACTACGCGCTTGGCGAGTGGATGCAGGCCTTCGGCTGACAGCCGCTGTGTGGCCTTGGCCTTGAGATGTCGAGCGATCTCCACGATCGGGCGTGGGTGGCGTTCGATCACGAGGTGTGCGTGGTCGGGCAGGATCGCAAGGGCACGGATGGCGTAATCACGCTCGGCCGCCGCGATGGTGAAGCCGTGGGCGATTGCCTTGGCTTGTGGTCCTGTGAAACGTACCGGCGGGTGCTTCAGCGCGGCTTTGGCGGCTCGTCGTTCCGCGGCGTTGTGCGCGACCTGCGCCAGTGATGATCGTGTGTTGACTTTGGTCGCGGGTCGTTGGGCAGCCAGAATCCGTAGGCGCTGAGGATGACGTGGAACCCCAGGATCATGGCCGCAGCTTAGACGCGGCAAGCCGCGTCGCTAAATGGGGCGGGGTGTGCGGCCGTCGTGGCGATCAGCTCGACGCGTTGGTGATGTGGCGGGCGATCGGTTGCAGCAGGTCGGGCACGAGCTTGTCGGCGGCGAGGTGTTCGGCGTGTTCGCTCATCTTGTCGAAGACCTGCGTCGGCAGGTCGCCGAGGTCGTCGATCGGGCCGTACTGACGGAGGGTGAGGAACAGCGAGATCGGCTCGGAGCGGAAGGCCTTGGACGAGCCGCGGCGGGTCTTCTGGCGGGTCTTGACCTCGAAGTAGGCCTGCAGGTCGCCCGAGTCGGTGAGCGTGCAGCCCATCACCGGCTGGACGTCGAGCACCTTGCCCTCGCCGAGGTTGAGCAGGTCTTTCATCGGCGAGTTGCCGAAGAGGGCTTCGTAGACCACGGCGTCCTGGTCTTCTTTACAGTCGAGGTCGAAGCCGAACATGAGCTCGACGTAGTCGACGTCCAGCGGCGAGAGCGAGAGGTAGGCGGGGCAGAGCTCGAGGATGAGGCGATGGAAGGCGTAGGCGTCGGCGAGCGAGTCGGGGTTGACGTGGCCGGTGCGAACGGAGGTGCGGCGCAGCGCCAGCCACTTGTATTGAGCGTCCTTGCGTGCGGACTCGAGCGCGAGCTCGCCGTCGTACCGGCGGAAGCGGTTCATGCCGGGCACGGACTTTTTCACGCGGTCGAAGAAGTGTAGGACGGTCTCGCGCTCGGAGGGGAGGTCCATCTTGAGCGCGAGCTTCTGATTGACGTAGAAGTCGGTGCAGAGCGCGCCGAAGCTGGTGGCCATGAGGGTCCCTCGAAACGCGGGCTGGAGGCGGAGGTGGCGGGCCGACCCGTGGCCGACCGCCGAATCGTTAGATGATAGCAGGCGGGGGGTGGCGGCCGAGGGGCTAGACTTGGGCCGTGAAAGGCCGCGGATTTACGCTGATTGAGTTGCTGGTGGTGATCGCGGTGATCGCGGTGCTGGTGGGGCTGCTGCTGCCGACGCTGGGGGCGGCGCGGTCGACGGCGATCGACACGGTCTGCCGGGCGAACCTGCGGTCGATCGGGCAGATGGTGCAGATGTACGCCGACTCGTACGACGGGCGGCTGCCGATCGGCTACCGCGGGGGGCGCAAGCAGTGGAACACGATGGTGTATTCGTCGTTCGCGCAGCGGTACTCGCTGTTCGGGCTGGTGTATCGCGACGGGCTGATGCCGGCGGGGAGCGCGGCCGAAGCGTTTTATTGCCCGGCGGAGACGGCCGACGGCCAGAGCTACGACACGGCGAGCAACCCGTGGCCGCCGGGTTTTGATGGCGACCCGACGGTGAACACGCAGGGCGGGTACGGGCTGCGGCCGATGGTGGACTTCGACGGCGACGCGGCGGACGGGCTGACCGAGTTCCCGCTGACGCGGCCGTTTGTGCGGGTGCACGAGCTGGCGGGCGAGGCGTTGATCGCCGACACGGTCAACCTGCCCGAGCGGGTCGACTCGCGGCACGGCGACGGGGTGCACGCGCTGGACGCCGACTGGGCGGTGCGGTGGGTGGAGCGGGAGCTGTTTGACGATCCCCTAGCGGCGTCGCCGACGGTGAGCGCGACGCACAACGGCCGACAGGACTTGATCTGGCAAGCGATCGATCGGAACCCATAACGATGAACCCTCGGACTTATCGCGACGGATGTGTGACTGTTTCTCTGGTGTGCGCCGTGCTGGCGTGGGCCGGTCTGGCCGACGCGCAGCGGGTGCGCAAGGCGCCGGACGTGTGGGTGCAGGCGTGCCTGTCTTGCCACGGCTCGACGGGCGGCAACGGGTCGGCGACGTCGCTGCTGGACGACGACTGGACCGTGGGCAACGGGTCGGACGAAGACCTGTTCAACGCAATCCACGACGGCGTGCCCGAGGCGGGGATGGTGGGCTACGGCGAGACACTGTCGGACGCGAACATCCGGGCGCTGGTGGTGTACATCGGCGAGCTGCGGTCGCAGGCGCAGCGGGGTGAGCAGCGCGTCGGCCAGGGCGAGTCGCAGTACCGCGGCGTGCGTGAGTACGGCTCGCAGCACCACCGCTTCACCGTGCGGCCGATGCTGACGGGGCTGGACCTGCTGTGGTCGATGGCGATCCTGCCCAACGGGGACTGGCTCATCGTCGAGCGCGACGGCGACCTGCTGCTGGCGCGGCCCGGCGCGGACGGTCGGCCGCGGGTGCATGCTCGGCCGATCGAGGGCACGCCACGGGTGCGAGCGCAGGGGCAGGGCGGGCTGCTCGAGGTCGCGCTGCACCCCGAGCACGAGCAGAACGGCTGGATCTACCTGAGCTTTTCCGAGCCTCGGCAGATCGACGGCCAGGAGCGGTCGATGACGACCGTCGTACGCGGGCGGATCGAGCGGCACCGGTGGGTCGACCAGGAGGTGATCTACCGCGCGGACGACGAGCACTTCGGCGGGGCGCGACAGCACTACGGCTCGCGCATCGCGTTCGGGCCGGACGGGATGCTGTATTTCACGGTCGGCGATCGCGGGCAGCGGCATCGGGCGCAGCGGCTGGATCACCCGTACGCCAAGGTGCATCGCGTGCATCCGGACGGGCGCGTGCCGGCGGACAACCCGTTTGTTGATGAGCCGGGCGCGGAGCCGACGGTGTGGTCGTACGGGCACCGCAACGCGCAGGGGCTGGACTTCCACCCGCAGACGGGGCAGCTCTGGCTGTCGGAGCACGGCCCGCGCGGGGGCGACGAGATCAACTGGGTCCGCAAGGGGCTGAACTATGGGTGGGCGCACATCACCTACGGCGTGAACTACAACGGCACGCCGATCACGCACCTGACGCAGGCCGAGGGGATGGAGCAGCCGGCGACGTATTACGTGCCGTCGCCGGCGCTGATCGGCATCGATCACTACGAGGGCGAGAAGTTCCCGCAGTGGCGGAACGACCTGCTGGTGTCGGCGATCGCGTCGGGGCAGTTGCGCCGGCTGCGGACGACGAGCGACGGGCGCGTGGTCGAGGACGAGATTTTGTTTGAGGACCAGGGCCGGCTGCGCGACGTGCACTTCGGGCGGGATGGCGAGTTGTATGTGTTGACCAGCGAGGGGCGGGTGCTGCGGGTCGATCCGGTGGAGTGAGTGCGGATTGGGCTGGGTTGGTTTGGGTTGGGTGCCACACCTCGTGCGCAGCGCGATGTGTGAGGTTATGCGTTCAGACCCACCACCACACATCGCCTTTGGCGAGGTGTGGCACCCGACTTCGCGCGCTTTGCGGCTGAGCGTTCGAGGTGTGGCACCCGGGCTTTAGTCGTCTGCGTTTATCGCCAGGGTTCGGCGTCTTCGTCTTCGTCTTCTTCGTCGTCGTCGTCGGGAGACCAGTCGCGGCCGGCGTCGAAGTCCGGTTCGTCGTCGGCGTCGAGGTCGAAGGGCAGCGCGTTGGGGTCGGGCGGGATGCTGGGGCGGACGGGCGGGGCGGGGGCGTCTGTCTCGGTGGCGCGTCGGGCGGACTCGCGCCAGACGTCGGTCGCGGGCGCGGGTTGTGCGTTGCCGCGCCATCGGCGGTCGGATCGGCGCCACGCCCAGTGCAGGCCGAGGATGGTGAGCAGGCCGACGAGCGCGAGGACGACCATCATCACCGGCGCGGCCACGACGAAGGCGGGGGTCACGTCGATCTGGGTCGCGTCGGCGGCGGCCTGCTGTTCGGCGTCGGTCATGGCTCCATCGTACGGGCGGGGTGCCCGGGATCGATGCGCGACGTTGGTGGGGAGGGGCGCGGGGAAGGGCGCGGGTGCGACGCTACTCGCCGCGGTAGGTGCAGCGGGTTTTTTCGGTTTCCCAGACGGAGACCTCGACGAGGGTGGCGTCTTCGACGTGGCCGAGGTCGGCGACCTTGGGGGCGAGCATGCCCCAGATGACCTGGGCGATGTGCTCGACGGTGGGGTTGAGCTCGGCGAAGGCGGGGACGTCTTCGTTGAGGTTTTTGTGGTCGAGGTGGTCGATGGCGGCGGCCTTGACGGCCTCGTCGAGCTCTTCGACGTCGAAGGCGTGGCCTTGGGGGTCGATGGCGGTCTGGACGGCGACCTCGACGCGGTAGTTGTGGCCGTGGCCGGCGGGGTTGTTGCACTTGCCGAAGGTTTGCTGGTTTTCTTCCTCGGACAGGCCGGCGGCGTGGAGGCGGTGGGCGGCGGCGAAGTCGAACTGCTGGCGGACGGTGACGTGGCTCATGTCGGCTTCTTGGAGGGTGAGTGAGTAGGTGGGGGTGAGCTTGAAGGTGACGGCGGCGACCTTGTCGTTGAGGCGTTCGCTGAGGGTGTTGGTGATGGCGCGGAGGATCTCGCCGAGGGGGGCGTCGGCGGGGTCGGACATGGGGTCGGCGATGAAGGACTCGAGGTAGGGCAGGACGTGCTCCCAGACGGCCTCGTCGATCTCGCGGATGTTGATGAAGTAGCCGGTGTCGGGGTCGGCCTGGCCTCGGCAGAGGACTTCGAGTTCGTAGTAGCGGCCGAGGCCGCGCATGGCGGGCCAGGCGGCGTAGGTGTTGGCGCGGGGAGTGGCGCCGGGCTCGCAGCGGCCGCCGGTGGGGGAGCCGTCGCTGAGGGTGAAGCGCACGGTGCGGCTGAGTTCGAGCATGGGCGGAGTTTAGGCGAGGCTGGGGGTCTGGGGGATGGGCAGGAAGTGGGGTTGTGAGGATCGTGCGGGAAGTTACGTGTTACTCGCAAACCGCCGATAGAGTCAGAGATGAGGGGCTTGCGATCGATGTCCGGGAAATGGTGACTGACGGCATGCCGAGTTGGGTTCGCTTCTCGATCGCGGTGTATCTGGGCCTGCTGCTGGCGGGCGCGGTGATTGGCCCCCGGCCGCTGTCGGCGGACGGCGGGGACGTGGTGAGCAAGCCGGAGTGGGCGGATCGGGTGGCCGAGCGGGCGATCGAGCGTGAAGCCGAGGCCGGCGTCGAGCGTGACGATGCGCCGGCGCGGCGGGGGTCGGCGGGGTGGCAAGACAGCTAAGCCGGGGCGCGGGCCGAGGGCAGCGGGTACCGTGGCGCGATGGTTGTATCGAGCGGTTCTGGCCGAGCGAGCGGTGGGGCGCTGCTGATCGCGGTGGCGGTTGCGGTGGTGGCGATGGTGGTGGGCACGGCGTGGCTGATGCCGCGTGGGGAGTCGGACGCGGCGCGGGCGGCGCGCGAGGCGGCGGCGCAGGCGGCGTTTGACGAGCGCGTGGTGGTGGTGGGTCAGCGGATCGAGGCGGCGCTTCGGAACCAGCGCGACCTGACGCCGATGATCGAAGACCTGCGGGCGTTGTTGGCCGAGGCGCCGGAGCACGCGGACGCGAACCGGGCGATCGCGCTGGCGATCGCGGCCGAGGGCGGGCTACCGGCCGAGTCGTACGACCACTTGATCGTGGCGTTGGACGAGGGAGCGGACGCGGCGGAGCTGCACGCGATCGCGGGGAACCTGGCGATGCAGAGCGACGACGCGGCGGCGGCGATTGGGCACTTCGAGCAGGCGGTCGCGCTGAACGCCGACGAGCCACGGTTTACGCGGCAGCTCGCGTCGGCGCACGCGGTGTCGGGCGATCTCGACACGGCGTTGCGGCTGACCGATGCGTGGGTGGCGCGGGCGTCGGACACGCCGGAGCCTTTTTTGCTGCGCGCCCGATTGCTGACGGACGCGGGGCGGTTGGGCGAGGCGGAGCGTGCGCTGGTGGCGGCCGAGGACCGGACGCTGCCGGACGAGCTGGAGACGCTGCGGGCGATCGCGATCCGTCGGGCGGACCTGCTGGGGGCGCTGGGGCGCCACGAGGAGGCGGTGGCGGCGTTGCGTCTGCTGCCGGTGGAGGATCAGCTTCTTGAAGAGGTGGCTGAGGCGTTGGGTGAGGCGTGGGACCGGGCGGGCGAGCCGATGAAGGCGGCGGTTTATTTCGACCGGGTGGCGCGGCTGGAGATGACGGCGACCTGGGCGGCGCGCGAGGCGGGGCGGCGATGGCTGGCGCTGGGGCGGGCGGACAAGGCGGCGGAGATGGATGCGCTGCTGCGGTCGCGGGGGGAGTAAGGGGCGGGGTGATGGGTCATGGGTGATGGATCATGTTTCATGGGGCATGGGTGATGGGTGATGCGAGGTGATGTGGGCTGCGCTGTGAAACCTCAATGCGTGTGGTGCGCAGGTGCCTACGATCCGCCTCGTGTCGGATGAGAGGAGTCGCGAGGTGAAGCCTTTGCCGGGCAAGCTCGGCGGGCTGTCGCTGCGGGGGCAGGTGGCGTCGCTGGCGGTGTGGCCGCTGTTTGAGCTGTTGCTGATGTCGCTGGTGGGTCTGGTGGACACGGCGATCGCGGGTCAGATCTCGCCGGTGGCGTTGGACGCGATCGGGGTGGCGGCTTATGTCGGGTGGCTGCTGGGGATGCTGCACAACGCGGTGGGCGTGGGGGCGGGGGCGTTGATCGGCCGGCTAATCGGCGGGGGGCGCAGGCATCGGGCGGACGCGGCGCTGGGTCAGGCGTTGATGATCGCCACGGCGTGGGGGCTGGCGACGGGCGTGGCGATCGCGGCGTGCGCGGGGCCGATCGCTTCGCTGTTTCGGATGCCGCCGGCCCAGCACGAGCTGGTGGTGATGTATCTGGTGATTTTTGCGGGGGGTTCGCCGCTGTTTGCGTTGCTGACGGTGGGGAACGCGGCGCTCAAGGCGGCGGGCGACACGCGCACGCCTTTTTTGACGATGGCGGTGGCGAACGTGGTGAACGTGGGGGCGTCGCTGTTGTTTGTGTACGGGCCGAACGAGCCGATCGCGGGGATCGGTGTGGCGATCGGCGGGTACGGCGTGGGCGGGATCGCGATGGGGACGGTGGTGGCGTGGGCGGTGGGGGCGGCGATCACGCTGTCGGTGTTGAAGGGGTGGGTGCCGAGCCCGTGCTCGATCCGGCTGCACGCGCGGTGGCTGGTGCCGCGGCGGCGGCCGATCGGGCGGATCGTGAGGGTGGCGTTGCCGGCGTTGGTGGAGTCGTCGGGGATGTGGATCGGCAACGCGATCATCGGTGGGTTCGTCGGCGTGCTCATGGCCAAGGAGGGGGTCGATGGGTTGATGGCGGCGCACATCGTGGCGATCCGTTTGGAGTCGCTGTCGTTCTTGCCGGGGATGTCGCTGGGCGTGGCGGCGGCGACGCTGGGGGCGCAGTATTTGGGGGCGGGCCGGCCGGACGAGGCGGCGCGGGCGATCCGGCTGTGCTGGGCGGTGGGCGCGGGGCTGATGACGGTGTTGGGGGTGTTGTTTCTGACGATCCCGCACGCGCTGGTGTGGCCGATGGCACCGGGCGAGGAGATGGCCAACGTGCGCGAGCAGGCGGCGGTGCTGCTGATGATCTGCGGGCCGGCGCAGGTGTTCTTCGGCAGCTACTTGGTGCTGTCGCAGGCGCTGCGTGGGGCGGGCGACACGCGCGGGGCGATGACGATCACGTACGCGTCGACGTTTCTGGTGCGGCTGCCGTTGGCGTGGTTTTTGGCGTTCGGGATGGGGTGGGGGCTGACGGGGATGTGGTTCGGGCTGTGCTCGGAGCTGGTGGTGCGGGGGCTGTTGTTTGTGGGGCGGTTCTGGCTGGGGCCTTGGCGGACGATGAAGGTGGCGGCGTAGGCGGGGCTTGTGGGGTGGTGCGGAGATGGGGCTAAGCCGCGAGTGGCGGGTGGGGTTGCCTGGTTTCACGCGCGGGGCGGGCGAGCGTGTGGATCGCGTCATGGCGGTTGACCGTCGCGGCGGGTGCGGCCACACTCAACAGGCCCGGCGGAGACCTGCTTCGGGCGACGATCCATCCCCATCTGTCATGGAGCCCGATGTGCCCGACCCGGACGCCGCCAGCCTGAACGACACGGTCGCCGACACCCCCGCGGTCAGCGACGCCAAGCCCGAACCCACCTTCAACGGCCCGAGCGCGGCGACCGCGACGGCCGCCGGCAAGGCGGGGCTGCGATCCAAGCTGGCCAACCTCTTCAACTGGTCGCGCCAGCCGGGCTCGGGCGACGACGCCTCGACCCGCGCGGCCGTGGAAGTCGCGGTCGCCCGGCGCGACGCCAGCCTGCTGCAACTCAAAGAGGGCTACACGGATGCCGTGGACACCATGGCGGCCGTGCGTCGGCACATGGACGAGCAGGCTCGGCGGTCGGACCGCGTGATCGAGCTGCTCGAGGGGCTGCCCGACATTTTGCGTGCGATGCCCGAGTCGGCCGAGAAGCAGGCGCGCATCCTCGAACACATCCAGGGATCGCTCGAGAGCCAGCACAGCACGACCAAGTCGCTGGCGACGGCGCTGCAGTCGGCGACCGAATCGCAGAAGCAGGTGTCGACGCACCTCAAGGCCCAGCTCGACGCATCGAACCAGTCGCGCGAGGCGATGCGTGACACGCTCGGCACGCTCACGGCGACGATGAGCGACGTCACTCAGTCCAACGCGGCGACGCGCGACGCCATCGCGCAGCAGGCGAACGATGCCCGCGAGATGGTCGGTCGCAACCAGCGGTTCATGGTGATCGCGATCGTGGCGCTGGCGGTGATCTCGATCGGCGTGCTGGCGGGGTTTGCGTACATCGCGTCGATGTTCCAGGCCGCGGGTGAGGTGGTCACGCCGGCGGCGGTCGTGGCGGTCGAGGGCGCGGCGGTGGCGGAGCCGATGACGACCGACGGCGGACCGGCCGCGATCGAACCCGCACCGGTGGAGGCTGCGGCGGTGGAAGCGGCGGCCGAGGGCGTCGATGCCGCCGACGAAGCGCCGGCCGCGCAGGACGGCGCGGACCCGATGTCGACCAGCGACCTGCCGCCGGCTGGGTTCTGAGTCGATCGACTTGTGGATCGCGAGTGACGCCTAGCTGTATCGCGCTAGCGCGATCGGCTTCTCTACACTCCGGGCATGTCTGCTCTGCCGCCCTATTCGACCGACGAACGGATCCGCGCGACGTACCACCTGACGTGCCCGCCGGCCGAGACCGAAGCGCGTGCGGAGGCGACGGCGCGGGAGCAGACGGTCGAGGTGCCGGTGGCGTTGACGGTCCCGCCGTTTGCGCCGCAGTCGGTTCACGATCGCGTGCTGGGGCGTGTGGTGTCGATCGAGCCGTTGGACGATCCGACGGGCGACGAGCACGCCGGGCCGGCGGCGGCGCTACATCCGCTGCCGACGGGGCACGCGCGGTTCGTCGCGACGATCGACTACGCGGCCGAGCTGGCGTCCGGCACGCTGCCTCAACTGCTCAACCTGCTGTACGGCAACATCTCGATGCTGCAAGGCATTCGGCTGGTCGACGCCGAGCTGCCGGCGTCGCTGCTGGATCGGTTCGGGGGGCCGACGTTTGGCGAGGCGGGGCTGCGGGCGATGGTGGGGGTGCACGGCCGGCCGCGTTTGGCAACGGCGATCAAGCCGCGCGGCGCGCCGATTGAGCGGTTCGCCGAGATCGCCCGCGACTTTGCGCTCGGCGGCGGGGACCTCATCAAGGACGACCACAACCTCGCGCACGGCTCGGCCGACGCAGACTTCAGCGCATTCGTCGAGCGCGTCGGCGCGATTCAGCTTGGTGTGCAAGAGGCCAACGAGAAGACCGGGCGGCGGTGTCTTTATCTGCCGCTGGTATCGGGGCCGCACGACGCGATGCGGCGGCAGCTCGACGCGGCGGCCGCGGCGGGGTGCGCGGGCGTGCTGGTTTGTGCGTTGACGCAGGGGTTGGATGCGGTGCGCGAGATCGCCGATCGCAAGGACTTGCTGGCGATGACGCACCCGACGTTTGCGGGCGGGTTTTTCACGACGCCGCGGCACGGGATCACGCCGGCGTTTTTGCTGGGGACGCTGTTTCGCTTGGCGGGGGCGGACTGCTCGGTGTTCCCGCACGCGGGCGGGCGGTTCGGGTTCAGCAAGGCGGAGTGCGCGGAGCTTGCGGAGCACCTGGCGCGGCCGATGGGTTCGGCGGGTCGTGCGTACGCGGCGGCGCTGCCCGCGCCGGCGGGGGGGATGACGCTGGAGCGGGTGCCGGAGATGGCGGCGATGTACGGGGAGGCGTCGGTGTTGCTGGTGGGTGGCGGGCTGTTGAGTTTGCGTGAGTCGTTGGTGGATGGGACGCGCGTGTTTGCGGATGCGATCGGCGAGGCGTTTGCGGGTGCGACGACCACGGAACCGGCGGCGGGGACGTTCGCGTCGTCGTGCGAAGCACCGGGTGGCGCGGCGCGATCTTCGGATGTTGGGCTTGCTGACGCGACGGACGGCGCGGCGGTGACGCACCTGCCGTTCGATGCGGATCGGTTTGTGTGGCGGGGGCGCGAGCCGATCGCGTACAAGCCGGCTGATGCGTCGGAGGCGACGCCCTTTCGCGATGTCGTGCGGCACGAGTTGTTCGGCAAGCAGGGGGAGCCGGCGGCGTTTGACTTGAGGTATTTCGAGATTGCGCCGGGCGGGTATTCGTCGCTGGAGAAGCACCGGCACGTGCACGCGATCGTGGTGGTGCGCGGGCGCGGGGTGTTGACGGTGGAGGGCGCGACGCACGAGCTGGGGCCGATGGATCTGGCGTACGTGCCGCCGATGGCGGCGCATCAGCTTGCGCCGGCGGACGAGGGCGAGTCGTTCGGGTTTTTGTGCGTGGTCGATCGGGATCGCGATCGGCCTCAGCCGGCTTGACTCTGCCACGCTTACCTCGTTAATAAAACACGGCGAGGTACCGCGTCTGAACTCCGAGGCAATCCGCCATCGCCTGGGCGTATCCGCGCCAGACCGGGTCCTTCATCAACACGTCGGTGAAGCGGCCTTGATCGATGAGGTTGCCGTCGCCATAGAAACTCACGGAGATCTCACCGCTCCAAATGGTTCGCTCGTGCTCGTTGTCCGGGAGCGTGTGAACACCCAGGTTCAGCTGGTAGTAAAACGGCGACCAGTCGTGCGCCATGTCGGGGTGCGACTTCAAGGTCTCGATCATCTGTTGGAGGGGAGCCGCGCCCTCGATCGCGTTGGCGCTCAACCACCGGATCTTGTTCTTGCCGAGCGGCCCGCGGCTGTGGAAGGACTCCATAAGGTCTTCAGTCGTGAGACTGACATCACGGACGGAGTCGAACGGGTTCATCCGATCCCAACGCTGCGGGAATCGAGAATGGAGGAGTTCGTCAAACCCCGAGAAACGCAACGCCGAGGCAAGCGGCAAGAGCACCTCGGGCCGAACCACATCGGTCACCGGCGCGGCGGGAACGAGATAGACCTCGGTTTGACGTGACACGGATCACCTCCTTGCACGCATCGCTTGAACCCCCGTGGCTCGATGGTGTCTGCGATCGATGGTAGTCATCCGACGTCGGCGAGGCGGTGGAGGTTGCGGGCGGGGTTGTAGGGGAGGGGGCGTTCGGCGCGTTGACCGGTGAAGGCTTGCTGGAAGAAGGCGCGGACGTGGTTGTTGCTTAAGGGGTCGCCGCCGAAGTAGGTGTGGGCGCGGCCGATGTGGGGGGCGTCGGTGAAGTCGACGTAGGTGGCGCGGGCGGCGTCGAGCTGGCGGGCGGTGTGGCCGAGGCGGGCGCGTTGGAGGTCGCCTGCTTTCATGCGGGAGACGCCGAGCGCGGCGTCGTCTTCGTTGATGCAGACGTAGAGGCGGTTGCGGCAGTCGATGCGGTCGACCCAGCGGGGGTGGTCGCGGTGGTTGGTGTCGGCGGCGGAGAGGACGACGTTGTCGAACAGCAGGGGGATGGCGGTGGCGAGGGCGGACATGAAGACCTGCTTGAGCAGGTAGTTGCCCATGGAGTGGCCGAGGAGGGTGAGGGCGATCGGGCAGAGGCTGGCGGCGGCGGTGGCGGCGAGGCGGTCGAGGCGTGGGCCGTCGGGCGAGGTGTTGCGGAGGCGGGCGGCGACGTCGCGGGCGGCGGGGGCGCGCAGGCCCAGGAGGTGTTGGCCAAGGAGGTGGAGGGCGCGGAGCAGCGCGGGGGCGGAGGCGCGGGCGTCGGCTTTGTCGGCGAGGTAGCTGGCGGTGCCGCGGATGCCGCCGCCGTTGGCGGGCCAACTGAAGACGACGACCTGGACGCCGAAGTCGCGCTCGATCTGAGCGGCGCGGGCGAGAGCGTCGGCGACGGTGGTGTTGTAGCCGTGGACGAAGAAGACGGCGTGTCGGCCGTCGCGGACGAGGCGGTCGGCGGCCCAGCGGCTGCCGTGGAGGGGCTGATCGGCGTCGAGGGCGGCGCGGTCGGCAGGGGTGAGGGCGAGCTGGTCGATGCGATCGGCGGGGAGGGTGTCGGGGATGGGCTTTAGGCGGAAGGTGTTGCCGGCGGGGTCGGGGGTGCCGGCGGGGGTGGGGTCGGCGGTGAAGAAGCGGAGCTCGTTGGGGCCGAGGTCGCTGGGGCGGTCGCCGAGGGCGTGGGGATCGCTGCGGCCTTCGGTAACGCGGCGGTTGGTGACGATGAGCAAGGCGGGCTCCGAGGGGCGGGGCGGGCGGGCGTGAGGCGGCGCGGCGTCGGGGGGCGGGCGGCGCGGGGGGAGCGCACGGCGTTCGCCGCCTGGGGCGTGGCAAGGCCGATCGGCGGTGCGGGGGCGGGGGCGGAGTGGGGCGGGGTCGTACACTCGCGCGGTTGCCGGCCACGACGTTGCGGCCGGCGTTTGCGTCCCCTCCCACATTCGGAGACCCCCATGGCAGAAGGCGATACCACTGTCGTCGGCGCCGACTCGCACTTCAAAGGCGAGCTGACGTTCGACTCCACCGCGCGCATCAACGGCAAGTTCGACGGCACGATCACCGGCAAGGGCGAGCTGCACGTGAATCAGAACGCCCTGTGCAAGGCCGACGTCAACGCCGGCGGCGTGCAGGTCGACGGCCGGGTCGAGGGCAACCTCGAGGCGAAGGACACCGTGCGGCTGAACACGAACGGCGCGGTCAAGGGCGACATCACGGCCGCGAAAATGGTGATGGCCGAGGGCGCCAGCTTTTACGGCGTGTGCGCGGTCGGGCCCGAGGCGCAGCAGCAGGCGGCGCGGGCGTCGGGTGCGTCGTCGACGCCGGAATCCGGCTCGGGCGGCGCGTCGTCCGGCGGCTCGGAGCGCGGGAAGAAGTAAGCCCGCCGTCGATCGATCGGCCGGGAATCGACCGCCGTGCGGCGCGGGCATGCGCGCTATTGCGAATGCAAGATACCGAGCGCCGCGCCCTTCGGGCGCTGGGCTAAACGGGATCGCGCTGTTTGCGATGAGGGTCGATCGATCCGTGTGACGCGATGGGTGTCGCCTGCGCGGCCCGCGCGTCGTCGTTGTTGTTTCCTCTGGACCCCGCGTTTTCGCATGGCCCGACACGCCGGCCCACGCCAGGTGCAGTGCTACCACTGCGGCCACCGATTTGAGGTGGGCGGCAGGGCTCAGTCCACGTCGTGCCCGGGGTGTCACAAGCCGGTGATCGTGGCGGACATCGAGGTGAAGGCCGGGAAGGTGCGCGGGCCGATCCTCGATGACGCGACGTGCGGAAGGGTGATCGTGCACAAGCGCGCCCGGCTGATCGTGACGCGCAAGCTCACGGCCAACGGCGGGCTGACGATCGAGGGCACGCTGGACGCGAAAGAGGTCGTGACGGGCGGGCCGGTGACGCTGGGCAAGAAGGCGGTGTGGAAGGGCCACCTCAAGGGTCCGTCGCTGCAGATCGAGGCCGGCGCGAAGGTGCAGCCGTCGATGATCGAGGTGCCGAGCGACCCGCTGGGGTTGCTCAAAGGCGAGGCGAAGGAGGAATGAGTGCCGGACTCGGCTTAGACTCTTGCCATGAAGAATCGCCTGCCTGCCGTGGTGTTGATGAGTGTGATCGCCCTGCTCGCGCTTCCTGCGATGGGTCAGTCGCTGGCCGAGGAGAACGCTCGGTTGCGGGCGGAGCTGGCGGCGGCGCAGGTGCGGATCGCTGAGCTTGAGGCTGAGCTGGGCAAGGCCACGCGGGATGTGGAGACGGCGGTGGCGCAGCGGGATCGGCTGACGCAGCTTGCGGGGCTGACGGTGGAGGGGGATCGGCTGGCGTCGCGCGAGGCGTTGATCGAGACGATCTACAACGACAAGGAAGACCGCACGACCGTGCGGAGCCGGGCGGATCGGCTGGTGCTGACGGAGGGTTCGCGGGCGGATGCGTACTTGAACGTGGCGTATTCGTTTGCCGGGCAGGAGGGGCCGACGTCGCCGACGGGGGCGCGGGCGGTGATTCAGACGGCGATGTCGGACGGTGATTTTCGTGGGGCGGAGTCGGCGGTGTTTGTGCTGGACGGGGAGGAGATGGTGGTGCCGATCGCGGAGTATCGGCAGAGCGCGCGGAGCAGCCGGGCGGGGAACGAGCGTCGGGCGAACCGGGGGAGCGAGTTGGTGACGATCGACCTGGATGCCGAGCAGTTGGGCCGGCTGGGGCGGGCGGTGACGGCGGTGGGCGAGATCGGGCGCGTGCGGTTCACGCTGACGCCGGACCAGTTGGCGACGTTCCGGGCGATGGAGCTGCGTCAGGGCGGGTGAGGTGTGGGGGTTGAGGTTTGGGGTGTGGGGTGTGAGGTCGGATGGGGGGTGGGCGCATAAAAAACGCCCGGGCTGCGTGCCGCGGGCGTGGGGAGGATGCGGGTGATGATTGGGGCGCGGGCTCGGCGGGTGGTTAGTCGAGATCGCCGGAGCCGAAGAGCGCGTCGACGGCGGCGTCGAGGCGTTCGGGGGTTTCGTAGGCGCCGTTTTGGAGTTCGGTCTTGACGCGGCCGACGACGTCCTCGCGAACGGGGGGCAGCTCGGCGAGCTTGGCAAGGAAGCGTGCCTGGTCGGAGACCTGGGCTTGGTCGGCACCGCGCTCGGCGGCGGGCTTGGCCACGGGGGTGCCGTTGGCCTTGCTCGGGGCGAGGGAGGCGGTGGCGAGGGAGCGGCCGAGGGGGGCGATGTCGGTCATGGGATTCGGCTCCGTGCTGGCCGTGGCGGGCGTCTTGGCCTGCCGTGGATCGGTTGCTGGGCGCGCTTCCGTGCGAGGGATCGGCCGATCGTCCTGAGCGGCCGAGGCAAGTTCGGGCGTGCTGCCCGACCTGCCTGCTATCGCCAAACACCTAGGACACCCTTGAAGATATCGAGTGTTGTGCTGTTTTTGCAATAAGCAACATCAGCTAATGCACTTACGGGAAAAATAACGATCTGGACGTCCGATATTCAATGAAGCCCGGAATCACATGAACGTTTTTTCCACTTTTATTTTGCATGCCTGGAGTGGGCTCTAACTCATGCCTGGTAAGGACTTGTGTGTGTCTTTGGCCGCCTGGCGAGAACGTTGTCCAGTTCGGCTAAACCGAACAAAATTCATACAAAATTTCGCTCAAGCCACCGCTGAACGTCCACGGCCTGGCGGTTGGGTGCGACGTCGTGGACGCGCACGAGGGCCACCCGGCAGCGTGCCGCCCAAGCGGAGACGACGCAGGTGCCGGCGAGGCGGTCGGCGGGGTTGGCGGCGGTCGCGGGGCTGGCGGCGGCGAGGAAGCGCTTGCGGCTGGCGCCGAGGACGATGGGGTGGCCCAGGGCGACCAAGCGAGGCAGGGCCGCGAGGAGGGCGCGGTTGTGCTCGGTCGTCTTGCCGAAGCCGATGCCGGGGTCGAGGGCGATGCGGTCGCCCGGGATGCCGGCGGCCTGGGCGGCGGCGGCGCGGTCGAGCAGGAAGCGTTCGACCGCCTCGACGACGCCGCCGGGCTCGTCGTAGCGCGGGTCGGCCTGCATGGTGGCGGGCTGGCCGAGCATGTGCATGAGGACGATGGGGGCTTGGCGTTCGGCGACGGCGGGGAGCATGGCGTCGTCGTCGCGGCCGGCGGAGACGTCGTTGACGATCGCGGCGCCGGCGTCGAGCGCGGCGCTGGCGACCTGGGCGCGGGTGGTGTCGATGCTGATGGCGACGGCCTGGTGGCCGGTGGTGTCGAGCGTGCGACGCAGCCGGCGGATCGGCTCGACGACGCGGCGAGATTGCTCGTCGGGGGCGATGCGGTCGGCGCCGGGTCGGGTGGATTCGCCGCCGACGTCGATCACCGCGGCGCCGGCGGCGGCCATGGCGAGGCCCTCGGCGACGGCGGCGTCGACATCGGCGAAGCGCCCGCCGTCGCTGAACGAGTCGGGCGTGAGGTTCAGCACGCCCATGACGGCGGTGGCGTCGAGCGTGAGTCGGCGGTCGTGGGGTAGATGCCAGTCGAGCGTGGGCATCACGCGAGGGTATCGCGCGGGGGGTACGCGGTCGGTCGGCTTGATGGTTGTGGCCTCAAGCGGCGGCGGCGCGGCGGATGGAGGTGAGGGCGTTGACGACACCAACGGGCGAGACCGAGGCGTCGGCGAGGTTAGCCTCGGCGACGGCGCGGGGCATGCCGTAGACGACGCAGGTGTCGGCGGTCTGGGCGAGGACGGTGCCGCCGGCCTGCTTAATGTCGGCCGAGCCGGTTTTGCCGTCGTCGCCGATACCGGTGAGGACGATGCCCAGGACGCCGGCGCCGAAGACCTTGGCCGCGGTGCTGAACAGGACGCTGGCCGAGGGCTTGTAGACCTCGGAGGCGGGCTCGTCGGAGACTTTCAGCCGGCAGGCGGTCGTGCCGTAGCGCTGGAGTTGCGTGTGCTTGCCGCCGGGGCAGATGGTGATGGCTTTGGGGTCGAGCAGGTCGCCGTCGGCGGCGTGGCGGACGGGGCGCTTGCAGAGCTCGCCGAGGCGGGTGGCCATGGAGCGCGTGAACAGCTCGGGCATGTGCTGGGCGACGACAATGGGCGCGGGGAAGTCGGCGGGGATGGCGGGGAGGACGTGCTCGAGCACGGGCGGGCCGCCGGTGCTGGAACCGATGCAGACCACGTCGAAGCGCTTGCCCGCGAGGTTGATGTCCGACCCGCTGGTGGCGTTGAGGCGTTGCTCGACGTCGAAGGTGGGCTTGGGCTTGCCGGGCTTGGCGGCGTTTTCGGATCGCTTCTGCTTGGCGTCGGCGGCGAGGGCTTTGACCTTGGCGACCAGCTCGTCGCGGATGTCTTCGATCGTGGTGGAGTAGGTCGAGTGGTCTTTGGCCACCACGTCGGCCGCGCCGAGGCGCAGGGCGCGGAGCGACTCCATCGAGCCCTGCGTGGTGAGCGACGAGACCATCACGACGTGCGTGGGGGCCTCGCGCATGATCTTGCGCAGGGCGGTGAGCCCGTCCATCTCGGGCATCTCGATGTCGAGCGTCATGGCGTCGGGCTCGAGCTTGCGGGCCAGCTCGACGGCCTGGACGCCGTTGCGGCCGCGGCCGACGACCTCGATCTGCGGGTCGCTGGCGAGCATCTTTTCCACGGCTCGCCGCATGAAGGCGGAATCATCGACGACTACGACGCGCATGCGTGAGCCTCCATGGGTGAGGAAGTTGGTGCGTTCTCGGCATCGTCGAACATCGGCGGCTCGACGCGTTCGGGCGGGAGGTCGATCTCGTCGCGTGGGGTCGCGCGGCGGTCGAGGTGGCCGGCTTCGCAGAGATCTTCGAAGGTGCCGCGCGGGCCGATGGCGTCTTCGAGCGTGAGCTGGCCCTCGTCGTTGAGCGCGATGCGGATGGGGCCCTTGAAGGCGTCGAGCACGCGGTATTGCTCGTCACCGAACATGATGACGGCGTCGCCGTGCAGGCGACGCTCAATCATCAGGTCCACGACGCGGCACTCGGCGATGGTCTTTTCGAGGCCTTCGAGCGATGGCTGGGCGCGCTGGATCAGCCGGTCGAGCGAACTCATCTCGAAGCTCAGCGCGGTCAGCCGTTCGCGGTCGGTCGGGGTCGCGCGAGCGGCGGTGATCAGCTCGTCGATCTGCTCTTTCTCGTCGTTGAGGTGGCGGCGCTCGGCGAGGAGGTTCTCGACGATCGGACGCAGCTTGCGTGCCAGCGGGTCGAAACGCGGGACGCAGCCGATCGCCAAGACGGTTTTCGCGCCGCCGGAAGAGCCGACTTGTGCAACACGGCACGCGCCGGTGACCACGATGCGCCCGCCGACGATGGCGCCGTTGTTGGATCGGATCGACCCGTGCACGACAAGGTCGCAGTTGATGATCTCGCGCTCGAACTCGAGCCCGCCGCCGATGTCGCCCTCGACGTTGTCGAGGTATTTGGCTTCGAGCACGCGCCCGACACGCGCCGAGCCGCGCTCGCGGCCGGCGAACCCACCGAGCGCAGACAGGCCGTCGCGGGCGATCATGGTGGCGGCCTCGATCAGGCCGTGCACTTCGATGTTGTTGGCGCGCACGGTGAATCGGTCGCGGACGCCGCGCTTGACGGTGATGTCGCCGGCGAAGTCGATGTTGCCGGTCGAGAAATCGATGTAGTCGGAGACCTCGAGCTTGAGATCGATGCAGGCGTGATCGCCGTTGCGGTGCAGGACGCCGCCCTGCTGAGCGATCAGCGTGCCGTCAGCCTTGCGGAGGATGGAGTCGTCGTGGGTGAGGGCGTGCTCGATCGGCTCGGGCGCGTCGATGGCCTCGCCGAAGACATCGCGGCCGTCCTCGGCGGGCTCGGGCGGGAGGACGCGGCCGAGCACATCGCCGGGCTCGACCATGATGAAGTGCACGCGGTCGTAATGAGACTTGGGGGGTTCGGCGTCGCTCGGCTCGTCGTCGATGTCGGAGTTCAGTCGGCTGCGCTGCAGGGCCTGAAACTCGGGGGAGTCGACGTCCCACTCGACGCGGCCGGACGACCCGGGCTTGGCGGGCGTAGCCTCGGCGATGACGGCTTCGAGGTTCTCGCCGGGCTTGGCCTCGAAGAGCGCAAGGTCCATGCGATCGCGCACGTCCTCGGTGAGCTCGATGCCGGACTCCGCGACCGCGCCCTGGATGAGCGCACCGGCGTGGGGGTCGCCGATGAGGTCGGCATCGACCAACAGCTTGGCCGTGAGCTTGTCGGGCGTGACGCGGACCCTGGCTCGGCCCGCCACGTCACCGGATTGGCTGGCGGTGTCGGCCGGCATGATCGCCTCTGGTTAGCAAAGAATCGCGGGTCGCAAACGGCTTACGCCGCGGCGGCCCGGCTGAGGGTCTCGTCGATCCGGCCGGAGAGCACGTCGGGGGTGAACGGCTTGACGACGTAGTTGTTCACGCCGGCCTTGATGGCTTCGACCACGCGGATCTTCTCGGCCTCGGTCGTGACCATGATGATCGGCGAGACACCGCCCTGGCTGCGGTACTGCTTCACAAAGGTCAGGCCGTCCATGTTCGGCATGTTCCAGTCGACCAACAGCAGCTCGGGGTCGAAGGCCTTGACCTTCGAGAGCGCATCGAGCCCGTCGGCGGCCTCTTCGATCTCGGTGTGCCCGAGCTGCGTGAGGATGCCCTTCTGGATGTTCCGCATCGTCTTCGAATCGTCAATCAGCATCACGCGCATCGTGGGTAGCTCCTGCGTCTGGCGTGGGGGTGGGTGTTCGTGGGGAGGATCAGGCGGCGGCTTCGGCGGCGACCTGCTTGAGCGCGACTTCGACGTTGAACTCGCCGACATCGGAGACGCACGGGATGCAGATGCACACCAGGTCTTTTCCGCCGTGGACTTCGTGGTTGCTGCCGATCACCACCGTGGGGCAGGAGATCGACACGTTCTTGCCGGTGAACTGGGCCTTCGCGCCGCCGGAGACCATGTTGACCAGCTCGCCGATGGCGTCGGGGAAGTCGGGGTTGTCGCTGGTCAGCTCCATGCCGGTGAACAGGCCGACCGCGCGTTCGGCGCAGGCCGTCGGAAAGCTGAGCACGATCGAGCCCTCGACATCGCCGGACATGGCGATGATGCCGGAGACGTCGTACTGCGGCGAGGCGTTGGGCTTGAGTGCCGGCTCCCCGACCTCAATGGGCAGCTGCAGCATCGTCTCGAAGACGTTCTGCACCGATTTAACGAAGGGGAGGATGTAGCTTTGATCCACAGTGGGCTCCTGGTTCGCGGAAAGCGCTAGGTGAGGTTCATCGGCTCAAGCGGCGCGTCGCATTGGTGGGGTTTGCCTGGTATTGGCAGCCCCGTTGCGCATCAGCTTGATGACATCGAGGATGAGGCTGACGCCGCCGTCTTCCTGGATGGTGGCGCCGGAGTACGGGCCGTCCTCGGCGTAGGAATCGTCGAGCGGCTTGATGACGATCTCCTGCTGGCCGATCAGCCCGTCGACCATCATGCCCGCCGACTGCCCGCCGACGGCGACGATGACGGCGAACTTGCCGGTCGACTCGTCCTGCGGTTCGTCGAGGCAGGCGCTGAGGTCGAGCAGGGGCAGGACCTTGTCGCGGAGTCGCATGACCGGCTGGCCACCGACTTCGTGGACCTGGTCCGGGCGGACGATCTCGACGATCGACTGCAGGGGGATGGAGTAGCGGTTCTGGCCGACGCGCACGACCATCGCGGGCATGATCGCGACGGTGAGCGGGATGAGGATCTCCATCGTCGTGCCCTTGTCGACCTCGGACGCGATGTTGATGGTGCCGTTGACCTTGCCGATGTTGGTCTTCACCACGTCCATGCCGACGCCGCGGCCGGAGAGGTCGCTGACCTGCTTGGCGGTGGAGAAGCCGGCCTCGAAGATGAATCGGAAGACGTCTTCGTCGGCGAGCTGGGCGAGCTGTTCGGCGGAGACGATCCCGCGCTCGACGGCCTTGCCGCCGATGACTTCGCGGCTCAGGCCCTTGCCGTCGTCGGTGATCGCAACGCGGACGTGGCTGCCTTGGTGCTCGGCGCGGAGGGTAATCGTGCCCGTCTCGGACTTGCCCTTGGCGACGCGGTCGGCCGGGGCTTCGACGCCGTGGTCGGCGGAGTTGCGCAGGATGTGCACCAGCGGGTCGGCGAGCTGCTCGAGGACGGACTTGTCGACCTCGGTGTCCTTGCCCTCGATGACCAGGTCGATCTTCTTCTCGGTGGCGCGGGCGATGTCGCGGATCACGCGCGGGTAGCGATCGAACAGCTTGGCCAGCGGCTGCATGCGGGTGCGCATGACGCTGACCTGCAGCTCGCCCATGAGGTGGTCGAGCTCGGACGCGGCGCCGGAGAACTGTTCCTTGAACTCGGCTTCGGCCTCGGAAGTTTGCAGCTCGCGGGTGAGGCCGAGCACGCGGTTCTTGTTGAGCACGAGCTGGCCGACGAGGTTGAGCAGGGCTTCGAGCCGGCCGACCTCGACGCGGATGGTCTGCTCGACCACGGACTTGCCTGCGGCCTTGTCGGACGACTTGTCCGCGGGCTTGGCGTCGGATTTGGCTTCGGACTTAGCTTCGGCTTTTGCGGGCTCGGAGGTAGCGGGCGTGTCGGGGGCGGCGGGCGGCGCGTTACCCGCGGCGGCGCTTGGCTCTGAGTCGGCTTGGGGGGCGGCGTCGGCGTCGGGGTATTCGTCGCGGACGACGCCGTCAAGGCCGAGCACGTTTTCGATGTCGCCCTCGTGGAGGCCGACGAACTGGGGCTCGATCTGCTCGTGGTTGCTGAGCTTGGTGACGCGCTCGACGAAGGTGTCCAGCGACCAATCGAGGACGCGGAGCTTCTCGAGGGCGTCGGCCTGCTGGGCGGCGAGGTGGTGCGCCGCGCGGAGTCGGACGACGAGCTCTTCGCGGACGTCATCGGGCGCGTCGTCGATGCCTTGCGCGGCGGCGGCGAAGAGCTTGACGACCTGGGTCAGGCTGTCGAGCTCGAAGAAGTCGGCGGTCTTGGTGAGGTTCTCGCCGATCTCGGCGAGCTGGTGGCAGGCTTCTTCGCGGGTGGCGTCGTTGTCGAGCTGCTCGAAGACGCCGTCGAGCTCGCCGAGGTAGTCGCGCATGTCGGCGACCATGAACTCGACGAGGTCGGCCTTCTGCGGGGGCAGGTCGAGCGGGCGGCTGAGCGTGCCGTGATCGGAGGTGGCGTCGTCGGTGGCGGGGGCGGCCTCGGCCGCGGCGTCGGTCGCATCGGCCTTGGACGGATCGGCGCCGCCCTCGGAGATGGCGTGGAGGGTGGCGATGAGGTCGGCGGGTCCCTCGGCGGGCTCCTCGGAGTTGTTCATGGCCTCGATCTGCTCGCGCACGATATCGGCCGACCGGAGCATGGCGTCCATGATCTCGGGCGTGATGGCGATGTCGCCCTTGCGCAGGCGGTTGAGCGCGTCTTCCGCGGCGTGGGCGAACGTGATGATCGGGCCGAGGCCGAGGAACGACGCGGCGCCCTTGATGGTGTGCAGCGCGCGAAAGCATGCGTTGCACAGGTCGCCGACGTCGGCGGGTTCGGCGGACTCGAGCTTCACCAGATCGGCGTCGAGCTGTTCGATCAGCTCGGCGGCCTCGGTGAGGAAGTCCTGAAGCAGGCTGGGGTCCATGTCGGGGTTCATCGCATCGCGGCGTGGATCAGGCGCCGCCTCCGAGCTTGCCGAGGCCTTGGAAACGCGGGGCTCCGGGGGTGGTCCCGGGGGGGGTGCCGGGCTTGCCGAACGACGAGGCCGGCGGCTTGGCCGCGAACGCCGAGGGCTTGGCTGCCGCGCCCGAGGCGCCGAACGCGGACTTGGCGGCGGCCTTGGCGTCAGACGCGCCCGAATTACCGAACGCCTTCTGATAAGCAAACGCCTGCGGAATCGAGAGCGGCTCGAACGCGACGTCCAGGTTGCGCAGCGACTCGGAGTGACCGATCAGCAGCGTGCCGTCGTCGGCGAGCTGGTCGTGGTACGTCTTGACGACCTGCTGGCGCATCTGATCGTCGAAGTAGATCAGCACGTTGCGGCAGAAGATGATGTCGAACTTGCCGAAGCGCTTGGCGGCGATGCGGTCTTTGAGATTCAGCTTCTCGAAGTGCACCATCGACTTGATGGTGGGGTCGAGGATGTATTGGTTGCCCTCCTGCTTGAAGTAGCGGGAGAGGATCATGGGGCTGACCGAGCGGACGGCGTAGTGGCCGTAGACGCCGGACTGAGCCTGCATGAGGACTTTTTCGGAGATGTCGGTGCCGAGGATCTCGATGCGCCAGTCGGGCAGGCGGACGCCGAGGCTGCGGTGGACCTGCATCGCGAGGGTGTAGGGCTCTTCGCCCGACGAGCAGGCGGCGGACCAGATGCGGAGGGTCTTGGTCTTCGAGCGGGCTTCGAGCAGGTTGGAGAGGATCTGTCGTTCGAAGGCGTCGAGCTGGGGTTCGTTTCGGAAGAACGAGGTCTCGTTGATGGTGATGCGGTTGAACATCTCCTGGAACTCGTCCATCTGGTACGGCCCGGCCGTGAGGAACATGAGGTACTGGTCGAAGCTGTCGAAGTCGAGCTCCTCGACGCGGCGGGCGAGGCGGGACTCGAGGACGTACTTCTTGGAGTCCTGGAAGTGGATGCCGGCGCGGTCGTAGACGATTTTGCGCAGCTGATTGAATTGCGCGTCGGTCATGGACTTGACGCGGGAGGTGCTGGAGCTGGCGGTCATCTTGGGGGGTGCCTCCGAGGTGGGTTGTGGCCTGGCGTGGGGTCGTGGTGGATGCGGGCGAGCGCGGGATCGATCAGGCGGCGGCCTGGGCGACGCTCTCGGCTTCGTCGAGATCGCGGTCGGTGAAGAGCTTCTCGAGCGAAAGCAGGATGAGCAGGCGGTCTTCGAGCTTGCCGACGCCCTGGATGTATTCCGACTCGACGCTGCTGGACATCTGCGGAGCGGGGTCGACGATGTCGGGAGAGATGCGGAGCACCTCGTTGACGCTGTCGACGGTGAAGCCGATGACGCGGTCGTTGACCTCGACGACGATGATGCGGGCGTCGTCGTTGTTCTCGAGGCGGTCCATGCCGAAGCGGCCGCGGAGGTTGATGACGGGGATGATCTTGCCGCGCAGGTTGATGACGCCCTCGACAAAGGGCGGGCTCTGCGGGACGCGCGTGATCTGGAGCATGCGGTTGATTTCCTGCACCGCGAGGATCGACACGGCGAACTCTTCGTCGCCGATCACGAAGCTCACGAGTTGCAGCAGGTCGGAGTCGCTGGCGACGAGATTCGAGTCGGCGGCGGTTTCGGTGGCGGTCGACATGGGTTGCTCCGATAAGGCGTTGCGGCGTTGCGGGCCGCGAAGACTGGCGACCGCGAGCGAGCACGGCCGCACCCGCAGAGCATCGGAGCGATCTATGGCGGGCTTAAGGACATACGCCCCAAACGCCGGGAAAGTGACCGCCGCGAGTCGGCGAATGAGTCGATGCGTGTCGCGCCTCGCCGTGGTTTGCAGAGGGCGATCGCGGATCAAAAAAAAGCCACGCTGGCCGTTGGGCCGAGCGTGGCGAAGTCGAGCGAAAAGTCGTGCGGGCAGGCGTGGGCTGCTCGGGAGGCGTTACCCCGCGAGGGCCAAGCGGGCGGTGGCGGGATCGGCCGGCGTGGCGTCGGCCTCGGGCTTGGCGTCCTGCCCGGGCTGGGCCTGGCGAATGGCCGCTTGACCGGTGGCGAGGTCGACAACACGAACCGCGTCGAGCTGCTGAACGGTGCGATCGCGCACGTCGTTGCAGACGTTCCAGAGCGCCTGGGTGATGGGGTTCTGAGTTTCGGCGGGGACCTCGGCGACGATCGGGCCGTCCATGAGCTCGACGATGCGCCGCAGCGTGGCGTCGGCGGCCTCGGCGGAGGGGCGGTAGCCGCCGCGTCGGCCGAGCGTGCTCTGCAGCAGCCCGCCGCGGGAGAGCGACTGGAGGACCTTGAGGGCCGAGTCGGTCGGAATCCCCAGGTGCTCGGCGACCTGACGGGCTTGAACGGGGTGGGCGGCCTGCGACTGGATGTCGAGCAGGTGCCGCAGCGCGAGCGCGGCGTACATCGAAGCTTTGGAAAGGCGCATTGAGGTCACTCCAGGGCGGTCGAGCGTCGTATGACTCGACGTGTGTACGAACATCCCGAAACAAATGGGCGTTCGAGGCCCGGGAGCAGCTCGGCATCGGCAGAGCGTCCCAAACGGTGCAGGCGGAGCGTGGCCGGCAACCGTGCATCCCCAATCACGGATATCGAATCCGCGATATTCCGTCAATCGGCACACTCCCCCAGGCAACTTTACCTCAGGCGGGCGGAACTTCTTGCGTCACGCCCGATGATTGGCTGCTGTAGACCATCAGCCGGCTTTTCCCCGCGGCTTTCGCGGCGTAGAGGGCGTGATCGGCGTTCGCGATCAGTTCGTCGGCGCCGCTGGCGCTGCTCTGCAGGCGCGTGGCGATCCCCAGCGACATCGTCACCACCGGGCCGGGCTCGGAATCGGCCATGGCGGCCTCGAACGCGAGCTGGAAATCGGCGCTCACGCGCTCGGCCACCTCGCGGGCATGGGTCAAGTCGGCCTCGGGCAGCAGCAGCACGAACTCGTCCCCGCCGTAGCGACCGGCCACGTCCGATCGCCGGCAGTTGCGTTGCAGGCTGCTCGCCGAGAGTTGCAGCACCTGATCGCCGACCTGATGGCCCAAGGCGTCGTTGAGCTGCTTGAAGCCGTCCAGGTCGATCATCACCACGGCCAGGTCGTGGCCGCGGCGCTGCGAATCGGCGAACCGTCGATCCAGCGAGGCCCCGAGGCTGCGGCGGTTGGCCAGGCCGGTCAGCGGGTCGGTCGCGGCCATGGTTTCCAGGCGTTCGACCGCCTCTTGCAGCTGATCGTTCTTGACCTGCACCTCGGCCAGCGTCGCCTCGAGCCGCTGACGCAGGGCTTCGTTTTCCAGCTTGAGCCGGCTTTGCGCGAGGTTCTTCTCGACCACCACGGGCAGCGTGAACAGGTAGTCGCCGGCCTTGACGACGTAGTCGTACGCGCCGCGCCGGATCGACTCGATCGCCCGGTCCAGCGCGCCCTCGCCGGTCACAAACACGATGGGCAGGTTCGGGGCGCGTTCGAGCGCCGCGACGAGGAAGTCCAGCCCAAGGCCGTCGGGCAGGTTCATATCGGACAGCACGATGTCGACCTGCTCGAGGTCCTGCTCGAGGGCTTGGGCGATGCTGCCGACGTGCGAGAGCGTGGCGTGCTGGAGGTGGTCGGCCAGCGACTCCTGGATCAGCTCGGCCGTGTCCGGGTCGTCTTCGAGGATGAGGATGTGAGACGGAGCCGACGGCTGCATGGCAAATCCCGGGGAGGGCGCGGCATCCAACTGCCGCCTAAGCCGCCATCGGCCGATCCCGAAGCCGCATTAAGCCCGCCGCGGTGAGTCCGCTTTCGTTATGCCGCCACCGTGGCATCCGCCTGGGCTTTCGGCAGGGCGAACCGGAAGGTCGAGCCCTCGCCCGGCTGCGACTCGACCTCGATCCACCCGCCGTGCGACTCGATGATCGACCGCACGCTCGCCAGGCCCACGCCACGCCCCTCGACCTGCGCCGGGGGCTGCGACGCGCGTTGGAAGACGTGGAAGACCTTCTGCTGGTCGCGCGGGTCGATCCCGCAGCCGGTGTCTTCGATCTCGAAGACGGCCAGCTCGGCACGCTGCGTCCACCGCACGGCGATGCGGCGCGTGGGCTGCTCGCGCGTGTATTTCACGGCGTTGTCCAGCAGGTTCTGGAACACCTGACGCATGCGGTTGCGGTCGGCCGTGAGGGTGGGCAGCGGGGCCTCGACGTTGAGCTCGATTCCGTAGCGGTCGAGCTCGTAGCCGAGGCTGTCAACGATGTCGCGCACGAGCGCGTCGAGGTCGACCGGCGTGCGCTTCGGCGGGGCCGAGCGGATGCGCGAGAGCTCGAGCAGGTCGCCGATGAGGTCGGTCTGCAGCTTGGCGTTCGCGGAGATGCGCTCGAGCTTGCGCAGCGCGTCGTCGGCGAGGTCGGTCTTGTATTTCATGAGCAGCATCGAAGCCATGCCGTCGATGTTGCGCAGCGGCGCGCCCAGGTCGTGGCTCACGGCCCGCAGAAACGCGTCTTTGTCGGCCATCTCCGCCTTGAGCCGGCCGTTGGCGGTGTTCAGCTCCTGCGTGCGCTCGTCGACCTTCGCCTCGAGCTCGCGGTTCGCGGCCAGCAACGCACGCCGGGCCTCGTTCAGCTTGCGCGACATGGCGTTGAACGAACGCGCCAACTGGCCGACCTCGTCTTGTCCTTCCGGCAAAGGCTCGGGGTTGCGGCCCTCGGCCAGACCGACCGCCGCGCTCTCGATCCGTCGGATCGGCCGCGTCCAACGCGTCGCCGACCACACCGCCACCGGCAGCATCACCAGCCCCACCGCCAGACACCCCGCGATCTGCGCCGCCCGCAAACGCTGACGCACAAACGGCGTCGAACGCTCACGCATCCCAAGCACCACAAACCCCTCCAGCCGACGATCCGCCCCCGCCGTCAGCGAACCCCGCCGCCCGCCCGGCGGCCGATCCCACACCGGCTGAAGCTGCGCCAACAGCCCGCCCGTCTCGCCCAACCGCTCAGGCCGCCCGATATCGATCGACACCGCCCCCGCCCCAACCACCAGCCGCTCGTAAGCCAGCCACGCCTCGGCGTCCACCACCCGACGGTGCAGCTCACGACGCTCGCGGTCCAGGACCACCACCAGCCCCACCCGCGGGTCCAGCGCCATCGAGTCCACCACCTCGCCCGCCTCGGCCGACCACCCGCCGCCCAGCCGCCCGGACAACGCCGTCGCCATCGCCTGCGTCGTCGTCGTCACGCTCTGGCGATGCACCCGCTCGATCGCCGCCGTCGTCGACCGCTCCATCCACACGCCCAGGCACACCGTCGGCACCACCGCCGTCAGCAGCAGCCACAGCATCAGCCGCCGCCGCATCGACCCCGGGCCGCGATTCAGCGGCGAGCGGTCTTCGGTTGGCGTGGCGTCGTCGGTCATTCGCTCCATCCCGCGTCCCGATCTTCTCGGAACGCCCGTGCGCACCGGTCCCTACCTCATGTCGTCCCCAAGCCGCCGCCAGTTAAGCCGCGGCCGGGCGTACGATGCCCCGATGACCCGCCGACGACCCCGCCGCGCCGCCCCATTCCCCCGCGCCGCCCACGCCGGACTCGCGCTCTTCGCCCTCGTCGCCATCGGCTGCGCGACGCCCACGCCCGATAACCCCGGGCTCGAGCCCAGCACCGTCGAGCTGCGCTTCCCCGCCGCCGACTACGACCGCGTTTACGACGCCGCCGCCCACGCGCTCACCGACCTGGGCTTCACCCTCGACCGCCGCGACCACCGCTTCGGCGTCCTCACGACCCAGCCGCTGCGCGTCGGCACCTTCGCCGAGCCCTGGCTGCCCACCGACAGCACCGTCCAGCAGGCCCTCAGCGCCACCGGCGCCCCGCAGCGCCGCGTCGTCCGCATCGAGCTCAACCCCCAGCAACCCGTCCAGACCCACACCGCCACCCTCCCCGCCGCCGCCCCGCCCGACACCCTCCGCCCCGGCGCCTCCTTCGCCGACCCCGCCCAGGCCGCCGCCCGACCCCGACCCGGCACCGGCTACCGCCTCGACATCACCGCCGTCATCGAACAGCTCGCCGCCACCACGCAACGCCCCGCCCGCTCCACCGAGGCCCGCCGCAAGGCCGCCACCCTCGCCGCCGTCCCCGCCGAGCTGCAACGCATGGGCATCAACGAACGCAGCTACCACCACGCCGTCGCCCGAGACCCCGGCCTCGAACAACGCCTGCTCGACCTCATCGTCGAACGACTGGAAGAGTGAGCCGACCGAGGGCTTAGGACGTAGGGCATAGGACTTAGCAAGCAGGGCACACCCCGCGCACCCCGCGCCAAATTCAAGCCTGCCACCCCTACTCACTAAGCACTAAGCACTCCTCCCCCCTACCTCAACTTAATCGTCCCCAGCGCGATCGCCGCCAACAGCGCCGTAATCAGCCAGAACCGCACCACCACCTGCTGCTCGGTCCACCCGCCCAGGTGGAAGTGGTGGTGGATCGGCGCGACGCGGAAGATCCGCTTGCCGCCCGTCGCCTTGAAATACCCCACCTGCAGAATCACCGACGCCGCCTCAAGCACGAAAATGCCGCCGATCACCAGCAGCAAAAACTCCTGGCGGATCACCACCGCCATGTACCCCAGCAGCCCGCCCAGCGGCAGCGACCCCGAATCACCCATGAACACCCGGGCCGGCGCGCAGTTGAACCACAAAAACCCAAGGCAAGCCCCCAGCATCGACCCCGCGATGATCGCCAGCTCGTCCGCCCGCGGCACAAACGGCACCAGCAAAAACTTCGCCAGCTGAAACCCCGTGATCGACTGATACCCCGCAATAATCGCCAGCACCGCGAACGAAAACGCCACGATCGCCGTCACCCCCGCCGCCAGCCCGTCCATCCCGTCCGTCAGGTTCGCCGCGTTGCTGAACCCCACGATGAACATCACCCCGATGAAAATAAACAGCCACTGCGGCAGCACGATCAGCTCGCTCGACACCACCCACGCGCCGTTCTGATACACCCAGCTCTTCAAAAACGGCAGGTTCAACGCCGCCGACATCTGCAGCGTCTGGTCGATGTCGCCCGTCTGCTTCGTCTGCCCCCAGCGGAACACAAAGATCACGATCACCACCGCAAGCCCCACCTGCAGCACGAACTTCTCCCACGAATACAGCCCCTCCCGCGCGCCCGGCCGACGCCGCGCGGCCGTCAACTTCAACCAGTCGTCCGCCGCGCCGATCGCCGTGAGCGCCACCAGCACCACCAAACCCATCGCCACGTAGAAGCTGCCCAGGTCGGCCAGCAACACCGTCGACACGAAGATCGCCCCCGCGATCAACAGCCCGCCCATCGTCGGCGTGTTCGCCTTGCCCCGCATCAGCTCGTTCAGGTCCGCGTTGTAAAACTCCGGGCTGTCGCCGATCTTCTGCTTGAGCAACCACCGAATCATCCGCGGGCCCAGCGCCACCACGATCGCGAACGTCAGCACCACCGACACCACCGCGCGAAACTCCACCCACTGCAACACCTGCAGCGGCGACAGCACCGACCACGCCTCAATCGGCCCCCGCAACATCTCGTGCAGCCACACCAGCATCGGCGGATCCTACCGGCCCAGCACCACGCCCGAGCCAGTCCCCAACCCATCCACGCTCGATGCAGGTACCCCAAACCGCGTCCGCAACCCCTCGACCACCCGCACCAGCCGCGTGTCCCGCGACGCCTTCAGCACCACCTCGTCCCCCGGCTCGATCGACGCCACGATCGCCTCAATCGCCCCGTCGTCCGCCGCGCCGCCCATCCGCTCGCCCACCCAGTGGGCCGCATCCACCACGCCACGCTCGATCAACCCAGCCACCCGAGCCCGCGCCGCCGCGTGCTCCGCCGCGCTGCCCGCCCCAAGCTCCAGCATGTCGCCCAGCACCACCACCAGCCGCTCGCGGCGCTTCGACGGCCCGCCCCGCCCCAGCCGTTCGACGTGGTCCAGCGCGTGCCGCATCGAGTCCGGGTTCGCGTTGTACGCATCATCCCAAACCACCACCTCACCCGCCCGCCCGCCAAACACCAGCCGCTCCATCCGCCGAGGCATCCCCACCGCCGCCGCCAGCCCGTGCCGAAGCTGCGTCGCATCGACCCCCAGCCACCGCCCCACCACCAGCGCCATCGCCGCCGACCCCGCCGACCACGCCCCGTATTGCGGCACGAACCACCCCACCCCCACCAGCGCCCCGAGCAGCGCATCGCCCGCGTCACCCACCGCCAGGTCAAACACCACCCCGTCCTCCACGAACTCGGCGTTGCGTGTTTGCAGCGCCCCCGCCTCGCCCACCGTGACCACCGCCAACCCCCGCTCCGCAGCGCCAGGCACTGCGTCGACCACCGCCGACCACGCCGCCGCATCCGCCACCACCACCCCGCCGTCGCGCAGGTGATCCAGCACCGCCGCCTCCTCGCGCGCCACCCCCGCCAGGTCGCCAAACCCCTCGAGGTGCTCGGCGCCGATGCTCGTCAGCACCACCGCGTCCGGCCGAACCAGCCGCGCCAACGCATCGGTCTCACCCGGCGCGTTCGTCCCGATCTCGCACACCACGTAGTCATCCCCGCCCCGCGCGTTCAGCAGCGTCACCGGCACGCCGATCGCGTTGTTGAAACTCGCCTGCGCCTCCGTCCCCACCAGCGGCCGCATCGCCCACGTCGCCGGGTCGTCCGCCGACTGCTCCGCCGCGAGCTCCGTCGGCCGGCGGACGTGTCGGCCGTTCAGCAGCCCGAAGATCGTGTGCCGCGTCGACGTCTTGCCGTTCGACCCGACCACCGCGATCACCTTGCACCCGCCCGCCGCCAGCCGATCCCGATACGCATCGGCCAGCCGCGCCAACGCGGCGATCGCGTCGTCCACCACGATCAGCCGATCAGCCGGCACGCCCTCCACCGCCCGCTCCACCACCGCCGCCAAAGCCCCCGCCGCCAAAGCCGCCGCCACGTGATCGTGCCCGTCCGTCCGCTCGCCCGGGAGCGCCACAAACACAACCCCAGGCACCACCGCGCGCGAATCAATCACCACCCCCCCAACCTCCACCCCCGCAAGCTCCGCCGAAAGCCCGCGGGTCGCATCCGTGGGCGCCCCACCGGCCGCCGCCACAAACTCACCCAGCGTCCACGTCACGCCGTCGCTCCCTTGTGTTCCAGCGCCGCCGCCGCCACCTCGCGGTCGTCAAAATCAATCCGCTCCGTCCCCAGCACCTGATACGTCTCGTGCCCCTTGCCCGCGATCAGCACCACGTCCCGCGCCTCGGCCTGCTCGATCGCCCGCCCGATCGCCGCCGCTCGATCCGCCTCCCGCTCAACCGCCAACCCCGGCCGATCGACACAGCCGGCCACGACCTCATCCAAAATCGCCTCGGGGTCTTCCGTGCGTGGGTTGTCGCTCGTCGCCACCACCCGGCCGGCGTATTCGCACGCCACGCGCATCATCCGCGGGCGCTTAGTGCGATCGCGATCGCCCCCGCACCCAAACACCACGTGCAGCCGCCCGCCCCGCCGATCCGCGATCGGCCGCACCGCCCGCAGCGCCTTGTCCAGCGCATCGTCCGTGTGCGCGTAATCCACCAACACCAAAGGCCCGTCCCCCGCCGCCTCAGCCGCGTGCACGACCTCAAGCCGGCCCGGCACCACCGGCAGGGTCGTCAGCCCTTCACGCAACCCATCAACCGTCATCCCGCGCGGCTCGCCCACCGCCCACGCCGCAGCCGCCGCCTGCAGCACGTTCATCGCGTTGTGATCCCCCACCAAAGGCACCGCCGCCTCCACCTCGCCCCAAGGCCCCACCAGCCGCACCGACATCCCCGCGTCGTGCCCCGTGATCGCGACCGTCGCATCCGGCTTGCTTGTTTCTGCGCTCATCGAGCAAACCATCGCCCGACGCCCCGCCGGCACGCGATCGATCAGCGATGCGCACCACGGGTCGTCCGCGTTGATCACGGCCGTTGCCCCGTCGGCCAAACGATCGAGCAGCCTGGCCTTCTCATCGCCGTAGCGCTGCATGGTGCCGTGGTAGTCGAGGTGGTCGCCCGACAGGTTCGTGAACACCGCCGCGGCCAGGGGCACCGCATCCGCCCGGCCCTGATGGATCGCGTGGCTCGACACCTCGATCGCCGCGGCTTGCAGCCCGCGATCGCGCATCGTGGCGAGCATCGCCTGCAAACCGATCGCGCCCGGCGTGGTCAGCTCGGCCTCCGTCGGCCCGGCAGCATCGCCGAGATCCGTGTGGATCGTGCCGATCAGCCCGCAACGGACACCGGCTGCGTTGAGCAGGTGCTGCGTGAGCGTGGCGACGGTGGTCTTGCCGTTGGTGCCCGTGACGCCCACGACCCGCAGCGCCTCGGCCGGCCGGCCGAAGCACCGCGCCGCCAGCTCGCCGGCGAGTGACTGCACGCCCAGCCCCCGCGCGGCGGTCGCGGCGCGCGTGTCGATCACGGCCGCCGACCCCGCCGCGATCGCCGCGTCCACATACGCGCCGTTGTCGCCGCCCAGCGCATCCTGCGTCGCCCCCGCCGCATGCCGCACGACATACGCAAACCCCGGCTCCACCCGCCGCGAGTCATCGGCGATGCCCGCCACATCTACGGCGTCGTCGCCGTGCGTCACGGCAACGTCAAGATCGGCAATAAGTTCGTTGAGCTGCACGACGCGGGCCTCCGTTGCCGCTTCATCGTCGATGCGGGGCGCGTGACCGCAGTTGTGGTCGCCAGCCAACCCGCGACTTCGCTTTGCTCAGTCGCGGCGTGCACTACACCTTCGCGACGTCCGGGCGGTAAAGCCGCGTGCCCAGCGCCCAGATTTTTTCGGTGAAGTCGCCGGGCGCCTTGTTCGACAGCGTGTCGGCGTCGCGGCACTCGGTCAGCGCGATGTTCATCTTCGCGTCGATGTTGTCCAGGTAGTGGATGAGGATCGCCTCGGGCGTGGCCGGGACTTTGAGTGCGCCGTACTCGGGGATGCCGTGGTGGCTGAGCAGGACGTGCTCGAAGACGCGCACCATCTCCGCGGGGACCTGCACGGGGTCGGCCGGGTCGCTTGCCAGCTCGGCGACCTTCTGCTGGAGCATCGTGACGCCGCGCGCGATGTGCCCGACGAGCTCGCCATCGGGCGCGTAGCCCAGGCCGCGCTGCCAGGTCATCTCGCGGGTCTTGCCCAGGTCGTGCAGGAACAGGCCGAAGAGCACGACGTCGCGCGACAGGTCGGGGTACAGCGGGCATACCGCGTCGGCCAGCCGCATCAGCCCCAGCGTGTGCTCGAGCAGCCCGCCGAGGTAGGCGTGGTGGATCTCGCGTGCCGCCGGGGCCTGGCAGAACGCCTGCATCAGTTCGCCGTCCGACAGGTACGCCGACGCCAGCGCCTGACAGGCGGGGTGTTGCAGCGTGTCGAGCAGGCGGACGACCTCGGCGAACATCTCGTCGACGTCGTGCCTGGTCGAGGGCAGCAGCTCGGCCAGCTCGCGGTCGGTCGGCTCGTGCGGCCGCACCTGCTGGACGATGATCTGCACCTCGCCCTGATACGGCTGCGACTGGCCGGCGATCCACACGAACCCGTCGGTCGGCAGCGTGTTGAACAAGGCCTCGTCGATGTTCCACATCCGCCCGGGCGTGCGGCCGGTCTTGTCGGCGAGCAGGCACTTGAGGAAGGGCTTGCCGTTCTTGGTCTGCCCAAGCTGGGCGTTCTGGATGGCGTAAACGCCATCGACGTACTCGTTGGCGGCGAGCTCGGCGATGTATTTGTGGTCGGCGATGGCGGTTGCGGTCATGGCGTCACTGTAGTGGGTCGGGGGGCGGCCGGCGGGTAGAGGGCCAGCGGGGCGGCTCGCTTGCCGTCGACTTCGGAGATCGGCAGCGAGAACGCCACGGGGTCGACCCTGGGGTCGTCGTGTAGCGGGGCCACAAACCAGGCGTCGGCCGGCACCGCGGAAAGGTCGGGCGTGAGCGTGCCGGGGTGGAGGCCCAGCAGCGTGGGCAGGGGGTTGTAGCCGGTGCGATCGAGGACGATCGGCCCGTCGCCGACGATCGCGCGCACCTCGGCGGCAAACTCGTGCGCGTGCTCGCCATATGGCGCGGCGATCGCGTGACGCCAGGCAATCACCGCCAACCCCACCACGGCCGCCGCGCCGATCGCCGCGATCGGCTGAAGACGCAGCGCCGGCAGGTGATGCCCCAGCCAATACGCCGCGAGCACCGCGCCCGCGGGCATCGCCGGCGCGAGGTAGTCGCCGCGGTCCGCCGCCGGCACGAAGAACACGATGACCACGCCCACCCACAGCGCCGCCGGCCAAAGCGGGTGCGCGACCCAGGCCCGCCACCCGCGCCAATGCCAAATGATGTGCCCGATCCCCAGCAACGACAGCACCGACCACGGCAGGTACCGCGCGACATACAGCCCCGGGCTCATCGCCACGCCCACAAGCGGCGTCCACCACCCGCCGCTCGACGCCTTGCCGCCCACCTCGTCGACGATCAAACGCCCCCACACCAGCCCCGGCTGCCTCAGCTCTGCAGCGATCAACCACGCGCCGATCATCGCCAACGCCAACGGCAAACCCCACGGCACGCCCCACGCCTTCGCCGCCCGCCACGCACGACCCATCGACAGCCGCTCGCCGCGCGAGAGACTCCGCGACACGCCAAGCAGCACGACATAGATCACCGGGATCAACGCCGGCAACCCCTTCGCCAATGCCGCCAGACCGACGGCAAGCCAAAACAGAAGGGTGAGAGCGGAGGGCGGAAGGCGGAGGGATCGGCGCGACGCACGACCTTCGCGGTCGAGCGATTCGTCCTGCGCATCAACGACCATCGTCCCCACCCACCACGCCGCCGCCAGGCACGCGACCAGCACCCCGTCCGGCCGGGCGAGGTACCCCAGCTTGATCGCCGGGTAGCTCGCTGCCCACGCCAGCCCCGCGACCCACGCCAGCGCCCGCCAATCACCCACGAACGCATACGGATACCCATCCCCATCACCCGCCGTCCGCCGCAACGCTGCCGCAGGCCCGCCCGTCTCAACCATCGCCGCAAACACCCGCCGCCCCATCGCCACGACGACCGCGAACGTCGCCAGCGCCCCCAGCCACGACGGTGCCTTGTGCGCCCACTCCGCCCCGAACCCCGCCGCCGCCACGAACGGGGCCGCGACCCAGTTGAACAGCGGCGGCTTGGTCAGCAGCTCGCCGCCGGTCCCGCGATACACCAGCCAGTTGCCGTTGATCAGCATGTCGGCCGTGTAGCTAATCGTCAGCGGCTGCTCGTTGTCGTACAGGTCGCTGGGCTCCAACAGCCGGCCGAGCCCGATCGCGGCGACCACCGCGATCGCCACTACCATGCACGCACGTCCTTTCCGTTCGCCTCGGCTCATCGCCCGGCCCCCCGCCCATGCCCGACACCGCCCCGCCCAACCCGCAGGCCGCGTCCGATGACGCGCCCGACCTGGCGATCGTCACGCCCGCGCACAACGAGGAAGACAACCTCGAAGGACTGCTTGCCGAGATCCACGACGCGCTGCAACCGACCGGCCTTTCGTACCACGTGATCGTCGTCGACGACCGCTCGACCGACGACACGCCCCGCATCCTCGCACAACTCGCCGCCGCCGACCCGCGCCTCCGCCCCGTCCGCCTCGTCGCCACCGGCCACGGCCTGCGCGGGCTGGGGCCCTCGGCCGCCTGTGGCGCCGGCATCGCCGCGACCCGCGCCGCCGTCATCGCCACCCTCGACGCCGACCGGCAGAACGACCCCGCCGACCTCCCGGCCATGATCGACCTCTTGCAGCGCGACCGGCTCGACCTCGTCCAGGGCGACCGCACCGCCAACCGCCGCGACAACCTCACCCGACGCGTCAGCTCCAAGGTCGGCCGCGCGTTTCGATCGTGGGTCTTGCAGGACGACACGCCCGACTCCGCCTGCGCCCTGCGCGTCATGTCCGCCCGGGCCGCCCACGCCCTGCCGCTGCAATACAAGGGCATGCACCGCTTCATCGCGCCGTGGCTGAAGATGAACGGATTCGCCGTCGCCAACTACGCCACGCACCACCGCCCGCGCACCGCCGGCGTCGCGAAGTTCGGCGTGTGGAACCGCGCACTGCCCGGGCTCATCGACCTGCTCGCCGTGCGCTGGATGGCGATGCGCCGCCGCCCGATCGACACCACGCCGATCGGCGAACCGCAAGCCGCCCAGGCCAATGCGCCGGCCGAGCCGATCCGCGCGTCGGCTTGACGCGGATCACCCCGCCGTGGGTTGCGTGGGTGCCACACTTCGCCGAAGGCGATGTGTGCCGATGGGCGATCGATGAATCAAGCACACATCGTGCTGCGCACGAGGTGTGGCACCCATCAAAAGTTGGCGCAGTCGTCAAAGCGAAGCCCGGTTTAAGCCGCCTTCGGCAGCGGCTCGGCGAGCTTGTGCGTCGCCGCGGCGCGGCGCATGGCGAGCAACCGGTGGGCCTTGAAGATCGGCTCGTACAGCCCGCGTGCGGCGAGCTCGTCGGTCACGGCCGTCGGGCCGGTGCCGGGCGTCACGTCATGAAAACACACCACGGCGTCGGGCGTGAGGTGCGGCTCCCAGACCGCCAAGTCGCGGCGGGTCGCGGCCTCGGCGTGATCGCCATCAATCCACAGCAGGCCGACGGGCCGCGTCCAGCCGGCGGTAATCACCTCGCTGGACAGGTTGACCAGACGCACGCGCTCGAACGCCTGCGAATCGAGCATCGTGCGGAAGAACGCCGCCCGATCCGGCGGGCCGAACGACCCGCCCAACGGACCTTCAAACGTCTCGTGCGGGTCGATGGCAAAGATCGGCGTGTCCCGGCCCGACGCCTCGACGCCCGCCGACAGCGCGACGGTCGACCGCCCGCGGTACGAGCCGATTTCGACGATGCAGCCGTCGGCGACTTCCCCCGCCAAGCGATAAAGGGCTTGCGCCTCGGGCTCGCTGAGCCAGCCCTCGACCGCCATCGTGCGGCGCAGCCACGCCGGCCAGCGGCGCTCAGCCAGGCGGCGTTCGACGGACCACTTCAGGCGTTTGGCGGCGGCGATCATCGGTAGGCTCCGGGCGGGACAACTCGGTCAACGGCGGACGTCGGCCCAAGGGCGGCGCGTCCGCGGGGGTCGATCGCATCGGCCGCGCGACCGGCGGCGGGGCAGCCGCGGCGGACGTTTGAGTTATCGGTGGGCCCGCGGGGCGTACGATCCCGCCCATGACCGCCCTGTCCGTCAACGTCAACAAGGTCGCCCTGCTGCGTAACAGCCGGCCGCTGGGTTACCCCGACCCCGCCGATCTCGCGCGCCTCGCCCTCAACGCCGGCGCGGCGGGCATCACCATCCACCCCCGGCCGGACGAGCGGCACATCCGCGCGACCGACGTCGGCACCATCGCCGCGCTGCTCGCCGAGCCCGCCCACGCCGGCCGCGAGTTCAACGTCGAGGGCAACCCCTTCGAGGGCCGCTACCTCGAACACATCGCCGCGACCCAGCCCCACCAGGCCACGCTGGTCCCCGACGATCCGAATCAATCCACCTCCGACCACGGCTGGGACCTGTCGGGCAACCTCGACCGCCTCGCCGAAGTCGTCGCCGAGGTGCGGCGGCGCGGGGCGGGGCGCGTCTCGCTGTTTGTCGATGCCGATGAACCAAACCTGCTTGCCCGCGCGGCCGAGACGGGCGCCGAGCGTGTCGAGCTCTACACCCAGCCCTACGCCGAGGCGTTCGACGCCGGTCGCGGCGAAGAGGCGGCCGCACGGTTCGCCGAGGCGGCGCAGGTCGCACGGGCCGCCGGCCTCGGGGTCAACGCCGGCCACGACCTCACGCTCGACAACCTGCCGCTGTTCCTACGCGTCGTGCCCGGCGTCGCCGAGGTCTCGATCGGCCACGCGCTCGCCGCCGACGCGCTGCGGTTCGGGATCGCCGACACCGTCCGGCGTTACCTGTCCGTCTGCGGCTAACGCCGCGCGGGCGGCGCCCAACCGATCGCGGCAGTCGTCGATCAGCTCGGCAAGCTCGCCCGGCAGCCCCGCCTCGGCATACACCCCAACGATCCGGTCGGCGTGGACGCCCACCTCCGCCGCCAGCCGATCCAGCCCGTACGCGTCCAGTCGCTGCGGCTCCGTCGAACCCGCCTCCTCCCCATCGAGCCTGGCCTCACGCGGCAGCCGTACCTGCACCGCCCGCAGCCCCAGCACCGCCCCGGCCGCCCGCCCCCGACGGCGACGCTCCGCGGGGTCCCAGCCGCCCGCCGCCCAGCCCGAAATCACGGTCAGCACGCCCGACAGCCACGCCGGCCAGCCCAGCGCCGAGGTCGGGTTGTGCTGAATAGTGGATCTTGGGGGTCTCAATATCGCGTTTTCCCTGCCTCGGCGCGGGTTATTTCTATAATTTTGCCAAGTTCTGGACGGTGGACTTTACTGCCCAACGATCAGATGCTATTCTTTCGCTTTGAACAGTTCACTCTTGCCCCCGGAAGGGCTCGGCTCGGGATTTTCCCGGCCGGGCCTTTTTTCTTAGTCGAACTTTTACGACTCAGCGCCACGCCAACGCTGCTCGGCCGTGAGGTCGTCGCCCTGGCGTATTCTGCATCGATGCTCGCCCAAGCCGCGCCGCTGCTCGCCCTGCCCGCCGCCTTGCTAGCGCTCGCCTCGCCCATCGCGTGGGCCGAAGCGCCGCCCGCTGCCAGCGTCGCCGATGCCTCCGCCGTGCTGCCCGGCGTCGCCGTCGACCTCGACGCCCGAACCGTCGCCATCGAAGCCACCGTCATCGGCCAGGACGCCGAGTGGCTCGAACTGATCGCCTGCGTGCCGCGCTCACGCGAGCACGAGGCCCTCGTCGTCACCGACGCCCGCCCCTCGCACCTCCACCTCGCCCTCACCATGATCGGCCTCGAGCCCGGCTCGCCCCGCACCGCCGAGCGGCTCGGCCCCGGCGAATGGCAAGTCCTCCCCGCCCGCGGGCCGGCCGTCCGCATCGACGTCACCTCCCCCGGGCCCGACGGCCCCACCACCACGCCCATCGACGCCTGGTACACCGCCGCCCCGCTCGACGACCCAACCGAAGCCACGCTGCAAGCCGCCCCGCCCGACACCTTCCTCTTCACCGGCAGCCAGACCCGCACGCACGAGGGCACCACCCACTACCTCGCCGACCTCAGCGGGTCGGTCATCTCCCTCGTCCACTTCGGCGACGACACCGTCGCCCGGCTCACCTCCCTCACCCAGGACACCGACGGCCAGGCCCTGCGCCCCACCGCCGCCGTCCCCCCTAACGGCACCGCCGTCACCCTCACCCTCCGGCCCGCCGATGGCCCCGCCGTCGACTGACCCAACCGCCCGAGTTGACAACCGACACGCCCGGCCGTGAGAATCACTGCTCACCCTAGGAGTGTTCCATGCGTCTGACGACCACGTCCCGTCTTCTTCTCTCGACCCTCGCCATCTGCGGCACGCTCGCCCTCACCGGCTGCGCCACCGATGTCAACCGAGACCGAGTCACGCTCAACGAGCTCCTCAGCAACCCTACCCCCGAGCTCGGCACCCTGGGCAACTCCAATCAGCAGAATCGCTTCCGAGAAACCATCAACCGCGATCAAAACCTTCGCGCTCTCCGCGACGACGTCTCGCGCTTCATGTTCTTCAAGGACGCGTCCCGCCTAACGCCCTACGCCATACCCTGAGTCGCTGACTCGGCCCCGCACCCCCCGTCCGTTGCCTGACCGGCCGCGCAGGGATCACGACCGATAATGTCTTAGTGACAGTTCCTGTCACTCGGGTCGTTCCCAATAAAGCGGCTATCAAGCCGCGACGATATCCGGTCTAAATCCGGACACGCGGCACCACGTCCGTGTCGCGTTACTTGCCGGGGAAGTCTCTGGACCTGGGGCCCGACCGATGAAACAGACGACCGCCACGACCTGCATGCTCGACGAGCTCGACCGGCTCGAAGCCATCCGCAACCCCGAGCACGACGCCCGCGAAAAACGAGCCTTCGAGCGATTCGTCATCCGGCGCGACGCCGAGCTGCACCCCATGAACCGCAGCATGCTCGACCCCGTCCCCGTCGAGATCAAGCTCCGCGACCTCAGCCACAGCGGATTTGGATTCATCGCCGACCAGCCGCTCGTCACCGGCAGCCTCTGGCGCTGCTGTTTCCTCGACAGCGGCTACGTCATCGGCGAGCTCGCCTGCCAGATCCGCCACGGCAGCCAGGTCGGCTCCAGCCTGTACCTCTACGGCGCTCAAGTCGTCATCCCCACCGGCCTGATGCTCCAGCTCGGCGTCGACGCCCGACACCTCCACCGCTCCACCACCATGACGCCCAGCCAGCCCACGGCCAACCCCGAGGCCAACGAAGCCTTCCTGCAACCGCACGAAGTCGAGGTCGACGACTAAACGCCTGCGCTTGGCGCCGCGCGATACGCGCCTCACGCGTCCTGCAGCGCCCACACCCGCCACGCCTCGGCACGCAGCGCCCGGATCGCCCGCACCGCCGCGCTCGCGCCCGTCAGCGTCGTGATCATCGGCACGCCAAACCGCACCGCCGTCGCACGCAGCTTGCCCTCGTCCGTCCCCGCGCCCTTGCGCGTCGGCGTGTTCAGCACCAACGCCAGCTCGCCGTTCTTAATCAGGTCCACCGCGTTCGGCCGGCCCTCGCTGATCTTCATCAGCCGCGTCGTCGCCACGCCGTGATCGGCCAGGAAGTCGTGCGTGCCCCCCGTGCAGCACACCTCAAAACCCATCTCCACCAGCTCGCGGCCGACCTCGAGCACGCCCGGCTTGTCGTCCGACCGCACGCTCAGAAACACCTTGCCCTCGGTCGGCAAAGTCTGGCCCGCGCCCATCTGCGCCTTCGCGAACGCCACGCCGAAGTCCGGGTCGCTGCCCATCACCTCGCCCGTCGACCGCATCTCCGGCCCAAGGATCACATCCACCCCCGGGAACTTGCCGAACGGGAACACCGACTCCTTCACCGCCACCCGCGACGGCGCCACCTCGCCCACAATCCCTTGCTCAGCAAGCGAAATCCCCATCATCACCTTCGCCGCCGCCTTCGCCCACGGCACGCCCGTCGCCTTGCCGACAAACGGCACCGTCCGCGACGCCCGCGGGTTCACCTCAATGACAAACACCTCCGGCTCGTTCGTCTCCGGGTTCGCACGCACCGCCCACTGCACGTTCATCAACCCGTTCACCGCCAGCCGCTCGGCCATCGCCCGCGACTTCGCCTTGATCTCGTCCACCACGTCCGCCCGCAACGAATAAGGCGGGATCGCGCACGCCGAGTCGCCCGAGTGAATCCCCGCCTCCTCGATGTGCTCCAACACCCCGCAGACGATCGCGCTCGCATCGCCCCGCGGGAAATCCGCCACGACGTCGACATCGCACTCCGTCGCTTGAAACAAAAACTTGTCAATCAGGATCGGCTGGTCCGCGAGGTCGCTCGCGCCGATCGCGATCGCCATGTACTTGCGCAGCTGCGCATCGTCGAACACCGTCTCCATCGCCCGCCCGCCCAGCACGAACGACGGCCGCACCAGCACCGGGTAACCGATGCGGTTGGCGATCTCGACCGCCTCTTCGACGTTGTGCGCGATGCCGTTGTCGGGCTGATTGACGCCCACCTCCCGGCACAACGCCGCGAACTGGTCGCGGTCCTCCGCCAGGTCGATCGACGCCACCGGCGTCCCGATGATCGGCACCCCCGCCGCCTCCAGCCCCTTCGCCAAATTCAACGGCGTCTGCCCGCCGAACTGCACGATCACGCCGTGGACAAGACCAGAAGTACCGTGTTGCCAAGCTTCGACTCCTTGTTGTCGTTCGGGATTGCCTTCAAGCCATTTCAAGTAAGGCTCGACCGCAACTGGAGATGTGACTTTCTCGTAATCGCCGTCTCGATTGACCTTCAAGAGAAAAGGAGGCTCTGTTCTGCTGAAGATCAGATTGTGATCACCGCCATACTCGTCACAGTAAACCGCCAGCAAGGCTGACCCGGAAGTTGAGAGCTTTGAAGCCCTGGCGAGGGGACCACTGACATACTCGATGTCTACTGACATTCCTGAAACGCCCACGAGGCTCGGCTCGAACGGCTTGCCGTTCAACCGCTCCACGACGTTCAGCACGTCCTCCAGCGTCAACGGCTCGAAGAAGAGCAGGTCCGACGTGTCGTAGTCCGTCGATACCGTCTCGGGGTTCGAGTTGATCATCACCGACTCGAAGCCCAGTTCGCTCGCGGCGAACGCGGCCTGCACGCAGCAGTAGTCGAACTCGATGCCCTGCCCGACGCGGTTGGGCCCGCCGCCGAGGATGACGATCTTCTTTTTGTCGGTAACACGGACTTCGTCGTCTGCGTGGCCGTTAGCCCCGGGTTCTACCCGGGGTGAATCATCGTGCGGACCGGCATCACCCCCGGTAGAACCGGGGGCTAATGGGACCGAGTGAATCGGCGATTCGTACGTCGAGTAGTAGTACGGCGTCGCCGCCTCGAACTCGGCGGCGCAGGTATCGACCAGCTTGTACACCGGCGCGATCCCGATCGATCGCAGGTACGACCGCACCGCCAGGATCGTCTCGGCGTTGATCTTGCCGTGGTACACGCACGCCAGCTGCCCGTCGGAAAAGCCCAGCTGCTTCGCCTCGAACAGCACGTCGCGCGGGACGTCTTCGAGCTTGGCGTACTTGAACAGCTCGTCCTCGAAGGTCGCGAGTTGCTTGACCTGATCGAGAAACCACGGGTCGATCTTCGTGAGTTCGAACACCTTGTCGATCGACCAGCCGGCCTTGAACGCGTACCGCAGGTAGTGCAGCCGGCCCTGCGATGGGACGCTGAGCTTGCGCGAGAGCTTGTCGTCGGAGATCGGCCAGGCCGGCTCCTCACCGGTGCGCGGGTTGGTGACCGTCGCCCGCGGGTCGCGGGTGCCCATCAGCCAGCGGTCCTCGTGGTCCAGCCCCATCCCGAACCGCTTGACCTCCATCGAGCGGATGCCCTTCTGCAGGCTCTCCTTGAACGTCCGCCCGATCGACATGGCTTCGCCGACGGACTTCATCTGCGTCGTCAGCGTCTCGTCGGCCTCGGGGAACTTCTCGAACGTCCACCGCGGCAGCTTGGTGACGACGTAGTCGATCGACGGCTCGAAGCAGGCGACCGTCTGCCCGGTGATGTCGTTGGGCAGCTCCCACAGCGTGTAGCCCACGGCCAACTTGGCGGCGATCTTCGCGATCGGGAAGCCCGTGGCCTTACTGGCGAGCGCTGATGACCGCGACACGCGCGGGTTCATCTCGATGACGACGACGTCGCCGTTGTCCGGGTTGACCGCGAACTGCACGTTGGACCCGCCGGTGTCGACGCCGATCGCGCGCATGATCGCCAGCGACCCGTCGCGGAGGCGCTGGTACTCCTTGTCGGTCAGCGTCTGGGCCGGGGCGACGGTGATGGAGTCGCCGGTGTGGACGCCCATGGGGTCGAGGTTCTCGATGGCGCAGACAATGACGCAGTTGTCGTCGCGGTCGCGCATGACCTCGAACTCGTACTCCTTCCAGCCGAGCAGCGACTGGTCGATGAGCACCTGCGAGTTCATCGAGGCGTCCAGGCCACGGCGGACGATGTCCTCGAATTCTTCGAGGTTGTAGGCGATGCCGCCGCCGGTGCCGCCGAGCGTGAACGCCGGGCGGACGATCGCGGGCAGGCCGGTCTCCTTGAAGATCTCGAGGGCTTCCTCGTAGGTGGTGGCGACGCCGGACTTGGGCGACTGCAGGCCGACGGAGGCGACGACCTCCTTGAACTGCATGCGGTCTTCGGCCTTGTAGATGACCTCGCGGTTGGCGCCGATCATCTCGATGCCGTGCTTGGCCAGCGTGCCGGCCTCGTCGAGGGCGCAGGCGCAGTTGAGCGCGGTCTGCCCGCCGAGCGTGGGCAGCAGCGCTTCGATCGGCGTGCCGAGCTCGGCCTCCTTGACGATCACGCGCTCGACGGCGTCGGGTGTGATCGGTTCGATGTAGGTCCGATCCGCAAACTGCGGGTCGGTCATGATCGTGGCCGGGTTGGAGTTGACCAGCACGACGCGGAAGCCCTCTTCGCGGAGGGCCTTGCAGGCCTGCGTGCCGGAGTAGTCGAACTCGCAGCCCTGGCCGATGACGATCGGGCCCGAGCCGAGGATGAG
>JBCCQE010000022.1:0-49841 GCA_039024495.1 Planctomycetota bacterium
CCGACGCCCGCACCCCCGAGCCCGCACCCCGCCCCGCCCCGCCCACCACCTACGCCGTCCGCCGCGGCGACACCCTCAGCTCCATCGCCGTCCGCCTCTTCGGCGACGAGTCCCGATGGGTCGACATCGCCCAGGCCAACCCCACCATCGACCCCATCCGCCTGCGCGTCGGACAGGAGCTCAAGCTCCCCGCCCCCACCGTCCAGCGCGCCTCCGACGACCGCGCCGCCGAGGCCGTCGAGGCCCCCCGCGCCGAGCTCCGCCACACCATCCAATCCGGCGAAAACCTCTCCTCGATCTCCCAACGCTACTACGGCCAGGCCGGCCGGTGGCGCGCCCTCTTCAACGCCAACCGCGACGTCCTCGGCAACAACCCCAACGCCATCCGCGCCGGCATGGTCATCGTCATCCCCCCCCTGCCCATCGAAACCGACTGACCCGCGCCACCCCGTCGCACCGCCAAACAACGCTCACTTTCGCTCGCCCGCCCCGCCCCCCGAGGCGTACAATCTCCCCACGGGCCACACGCCCGACAACTCCGCGAGGTCCGCTACCACGGCGGCAAAGTGCCTCGAACCGATGCACGAATCCCCCTAGGGGACAACGATCGGGCGCGAAGGCCAAGCCTCCATCGAGTGGAAGGCCGGGATGATCCGGCAATGCCCCCACCTCACGGCGGGGTTCGAGCCTCGCCGCCGAGCGGCCTCTCGCGGAGTTTTTCTCAACACCCCACCCCCATCCCCCCCGCGCGATGGGTGCACACCACAACGCACCCCGCCCCGCGCCCATGAAGCGCCGCGATTCATCGCGTCCCCCCACCTCAAACCTCACCCCTCAAACCCCACCCCTCAATCAAGCCCGCGACTAGCATGCCCCCATGCCCGCGTCCTCCCGCAACGCCTCCCCCGCCGAACCGATCACCCCCGCCGACGCCCGCGCCCTCCCCGCCGTCGATCGCGCCACCGACGCCCTGATCGACAGCTACCACGCAGAAGAACGCACCCGCCACCTCGACTCGCCCTTCCTGCCCTCCCGCGCCCGCACCATCGACATCATCGAGGTCCTCCGCAAGCTGCTCTTCCCCGGCTACTTCGAGGACCTCCGCCTCACCCAGGACAACGTCCGCGACCGGACCGCCGACCTCCTCGCCCAGCTCTACTCCCTCCTCCAAGAGCAGGCCCGCCAGTCGCTGCGCTACGAACTCAACCGCACCCAGCCCGGCGTCGGCGACGACTGCGACGACTGCGACCAGGTCGCCCACGAAAAAACCGAACAGTTCCTCGACCGCCTCCCCGACGTCCGCGCCCTCCTCGCCGCCGACGTCCAGGCCACCTACGACGGCGACCCCGCCGCCGCCAACACCGACGAGCTGATCTTCTCCTACCCCGGCATCGACGCCGTCTTCACCCACCGCGTCGCCCACTGCCTCCACGCCCTGGGCGTGCCGATGCTCCCGCGCATCATGTCCGAGTACGCCCACAACGAGACCGGCGTCGACATCCACCCCGCCGCCACCATCGGCCAAGGCTTCTGCATCGACCACGGCACCGGCATCGTCGTCGGCGAGACCTGCATCATCGGCCGCAACGTCAAGCTCTACCAGGGCGTCACCCTCGGCGCCCTCTCGCTGCGCGGCGGGCACGAGCGATGGGCCGGACGCAAACGCCACCCCACCATCGAAGATGGCGTCACCATCTATGGCGGGGCCATCATCCTCGGCGGCCAAACCGTCATCGGAAAAGACGCCGTCATCGGCGGCTCCGTCTTCATCACCCACTCCATCCCCGCCGGCCACACCGTCACCATGGCCGAGAACAACCTCAAGATCACCCCCCCCAAAGAAAAACGCCTCACCGAATCCGCGGACTAACCCGCTCGGGAGGCGCTCGTCTTTTTTTACCTGTGTGACACGACGCGTTGCGTCGCATGAAGCGCCGCGATTGATCGCGTCGCCGTGCAGCGTCACGCCGCCAACGCGCTTACCACGCGAAGTGGGCAAACGCCTTATTCGCGTCCGCCATGCGGTGCGTCTGGTCGCGCGTGCTCACGGCCTGGCCCTCGTTGTTGCTCGCCTCGTACAGCTCACGAGCCAGCTTGAGGTGCATCGGCTTGCCCTTGCCCGCGCGGGCCGCCTTGATGATCCAGCGGAACGCCAGCGACTGCTGACGCTTGCGGTTCACCTGCATCGGCACCTGGTAGTTCGCACCGCCGACGCGCTTCGAACGCACCTCGACCGACGGCCGCACGTTTTCGAGGGCCTTGTGGAACACCTCGATCGCCGCGGGGTTGCCCTCGGTGCGCTTCTCGATCTCGTCGAACGCGCCGTAGACGATCCGCTGCGCGACGGTGCGCTTGCCGTCCTGCATGATGCAGTTGATGAATCGGGCCACGACCTTGTCTTGGTAACGCGGGTCGGGCTTGAGCTGGGTTTCGGATGCGGTGATGCGGCCTGCCATCGGTCTGGCTCCCTTCGGGAATGACGGTCGGCGTGTCGACGGGGCACGTGCCCGCCTTGCTTCACCCGCGACACCGGCCGGAGCCGCGGATTACTCGCCGTTGACTTGTAAAACTGGCCACTGGGCACTACCCACTGGCCACTTCGAGAATCACTTGCCCTTCTTCACCCCGTACTTCGACCGCCCCTGCTTGCGGGCGTCGACGCCCAGCGTGTCCAGCGAGCCGCGGACGACGTGGTACCGCACACCCGGCAGGTCGCGGACACGGCCGCCACGCACGAGCACGATCGAGTGCTCCTGCAGGTTGTGGCCCTCGCCGCCGATGTAGGCCGTGACTTCCTTGCCGTTGGACAGCCGCACGCGGGCGACCTTCCGCAGGGCCGAGTTCGGCTTCTTGGGGGTGACGGTCTTGACCTGGAGGCACACGCCACGCCGCTGCGGGCAGGCATCGAGGTCCTTGACCTTCGACTTGGCCTTGGGCGAGACGCGGGGGTTGCGGACGAGCTGGTTGATCGTGGGCATAAGTGGACCCGGGGTCGTTCGAAGTAGCGAGCCGAGCATGATGCGGCCCAGACCCCCGCCTGTCAAGGCCGCCCGTCTACCGCTGGTGGTTGACATTTAGCCCCGGGTCAGTGGCCCGGGGCCGCCCCCGGCGACTCGCCGGGGGCTAAATCCGCAGACAGTTCATCGAAATCAACCGCAAACGGGCTACCCCCAAAGCCGCTCGCGGCTCAGCACCCCCGTGCCCGCCGCCGCAGCAACACGCCGCCCAGCGCCACCGCCGCCAGCCCCGCCGCGGCCGGCTCGGGCACCGCCACCGTCGCGATCGCCGCACCGGCCGCCGAGTCGTAGCCAAAGCTCGCCGCCAGCGTCGCCAGGTCGCCCGTGTCGACCGTCCCGCTGCCGTTGAAATCGCCCTCGGCGTACGACGCCGCCGCCCCGCCGAAGTTGCTCGCCAGGATCGCCAGGTCGGCCGTGTCGATCTTCCCGTCGAGGTTCGCGTCGCCCGACTTGGTGCCCAGGATGTCCTCGAGCATGTGCATGACGTCGTTGGTGTTGGTCACGCCGTTGCCGGTCAGGTCGTAGTCGGCGTTGCCCATGTTCGACAGCAGCAGGTCGACGTCGTCGATGTCGATGTCGCCATCGGCGTCAAAGTCGCCCGGGTCCGGCGGCGGGTTGAGGATCGCATCGACATCCGCCAGCACGTCGTCCCACGGGAAATAAGGCCCGGGGTCGGACTTGTTCCAAGGCTGCACCTGCGCGTGGGCCACCAGCCCCGGCTCGTTGTACGTGTCGTTTGGATAGTCATACGCATTGCCCGTCGGCTGCTCGAGCGGCACCGTCGGATACGTCTGGTACAGCCACGCCAACAGCTCGGTCAACGCCGCGAGGTTGTCGTCGTTCCACGTGCTCGGCTGGTTCGCAAAGCCCACCATTTCGATGCCGATCGATCGGCTGTTGTAGTACGTCGCGTGCCACGCCTTGTCGGTGATGTCGACCATCTCGTAGATGGTGCCGCCCGGCGAGATGACGTAGTGGGCGCTCACCTGCGAGACGGGGTTTTGCAGCCAGGCCAGCGTGCCCGACGTCCCGCCCTCGGTCGTGTGCATCACGATCGAGTCGACCGCGACCCCCGCGTTGCGGCTGCTGAAGTTCGGGCTCGGCAGCCAAGTCACGTCCGGCTTGTCCAAGGGCCCGGGCATTGGGTCAAAGCCCGGCCGCCACCGCCCGCCGCCCTGCGCGAAAACCTCGCAAGCGACAAACGAACCCACCAACATCACGGCCATCACGGCCCGCAGCGTGTTTTGATTCATCCGCACAGTTTAATAACACCCGCGATTCATATCGACCCCCGCCCGCAGCCCATCTCAGACTCCGCAGCCCATCTCACACCCGGATGATCCCGTCCGCCGCGGCGGGGTGCGTCCGCCGGGCGTCGGCGTACACCGCATCGACCAGCGGCCCGCAGCTCTCGTGACGCGCCAGCCGCTCCAGCAGCTCGGCCGCGCCCGCCCCGTCCAGCTCGGCCCAGAACCGATCCGCCGCCCCCCCATCATCAGCCTGCCGACCCGCGACCGTCGCGTGGATCGCCGCCGTCACTTTCAGCAGCGCAAACCCCGAGTCCCGCCGCCGCATCCGCCCGACGCACGCCGCCGCCAGCCGCAGCCGGCCGTCGATCCGCCCCGTCGGCGTCTGTCCCAGGAACACCCGGTCCATCGCCCGCGTCGCCGCGTTGTTCAACGCGTAGCTCATCACCCGCGTCGGGCTGGGCAGCCGATGCCGCTCGTCGCTCAGCCGCCGCGCCCGCTGCAGCTCCGTCCGCCCGGCCGCGCTGGTCGACAGCCGGTCGGCCGCCCGCGCCACCCGCAGCATCCGCCGCAGGTAGTCCCGCGTCTCCAACAGGTCACGCCCCGCCACCGCCACGTTCAACTGCCCCACCGTGTCCGCCAGCGACCCCGCGCCCGTCAGCCGACGCACCGCCGCCGCGCCGCTCAGCACCAGCCGCACATCCGCCTCGGCCGTGCCGTCGTGACGCTCGATCGCCCGCACCAGATCACCCCGCCACCCGTCAACTCCATCACCTGCACCCCGCTCCACAAATCGCGCCGCAAGCCCCGGCTCGGGCAGCCGCCCCGCCTCCACGCCCTCGGCGAAATCATGCGTAATCAACCGCCCCACCGCCGCCCGCACCTCCGCCAGCACCGCGACCCCCAGCCGCCAGTCCGCCAGCCCGTCCCCGCCAAGCTCGTACCCCGCGACCTCTTCCAGTAGCTCGGACGCACCACGCACCCCCTCGCGATTTGCCGACGCCCGCCCCAACTCGACCCGCGCCGCCCGCAGGTGACGCACCGCCGTCTGCAGCCGCTTGGCCGACAGCCGCGTGCCCGTCACCGCCGCGACTTCCTCGGCCAGCGCCGTGTAGTCCAGCCCATCGACCCCCGCGCCCGGCCGCACGCACCGACGCAGCAGACGATCCAGCCCGCCGTCCTGCTTGGCCGACCGCGTCACCGGCGTCGGGGCCCGGTGGTCCGTCACCACCGCCAGCCACGTCAGCAGCGCCCGCGCCGCGTCCCGCACGTCCGCCCGCAACGGCCGAACCGCATCGTCGATCCGGATCACCGTCGCCCCCATCGCCCGACGCCGCGGCGCGTCCGCCACCACCACCGCGTCCAGCACCGACGCATCGACCGACACCACCCGCGGCCGACGATCGGCCACGCTCAGCGGGTCTGCGGTGGTGCTCCGGGCCAGCGGCATCGCCACGCTCCGTGCAGGGGGTGAAAGAAACGCCCAGCGACGCGCGTCAGTCGCGCCGCGGCTCGATCCCGACGTCGTGCGTCTTCGGCGGGCGGTTGTGGCAGCCCGACTCGGCCGACACCGTCGCCGCCGGCAGCAGCAGCCCGGCCACCAACGCCAGCACCCCGCCGATCAGCCAGCCGCGGCGCAGCAGCCTCGCCCGGCCGTGGCCGAGCTTCCGGGGGGTCTTCTTGTCCATGCGTGTCATTCCACTCATCTCCATCAAAAGGCAGAACGCGTTCCGCGGCGACGCCGCTTCGATCCGCTCGAAACACAACGTCCACCAGACGAGCCAAGATCGCCGGCTTTCCGGCCACACAGCACGCCCAACGGCCGCACATCCGACGCAACCAATGTACTGACAATCGTTTACAGCCCGAAGAAAAATCCCCCCCCCGCGCATCACCCCCCACCCGCCCCAAACGGGGGTACGCCGCCCACAAGATTTTTTTAAGCCGTACAAGCCAAGCGACTTGCGATGCAATGACACCCCTCATTCACCCAACTTCCGGGGGGCTTGCGGGGGTTGCCGCCCCGTGGGGTGAGCGGCCGCGCGGCCGCGTGTCGTTGTCTTGATCCAGGAGTCTGTCATGACCCGTCGCCCCACCCGCAACGCCCCCCTCCGCCTCGCCGCCCTGGCGCTGCCCGCCCTGGCCGCCGCCGCGATGCTCCTCGCCCCAGCCCCCGCCGCCCTGGCCGGGTCCAGCAGCTCGTTCTCCGTCGACTTCGGCTTCCGCTTCGGCGATCGACACCACCACGGCTATCACCACCACCACCGCCACGCCCGCGTCGTCACCCGAACCGTCACCTCCTACCACCGCGGCTACCCCACCTACCACCACCCGGTCCGCGTCTACCACCCGCCGCGCTACCACCGACCCCACCACCACCGCCCGATCGTCCACCACCGCCCGCCCGTCGTCCACCATCACCGCGACGTCACCATCATCAAGCCCTTCAACCAGCCCCGCCGCACCTATCACGCCCCCGTCTACCGATGCCCCGCCACCACCGGCACCATCATCAACCGAAACAAAACCGTCAACCGCTTCGACGACCACCGCCCCAAAAACCAAAACAAGAAAGGCAAGAACAAAAACAAAGGCAAGGGCAAAGGCAAGAACAAATAAGTAACGCCCAACCCCACACCACCACCCCCGAAGCCCACGGACTCAGTCCGTGGGCCTCCCCAAACCCAAGCCCTCAACCCCAACCGCCCCGAGCCCCCGCCCTTCCGGCCCCCTCCCACCGTTCCCCCGCGCGGCCGGCCGACCCTCCCACGTCGGCCGGCCGCTTTGCTACAGTCCCGCGCATGGCAGGCAACACTCGTCAGCTCCGCGCCCGGCAAAAAGCGGTCGGCAACATCCAACGCATCACCAAGACGATGCAGATGATCGCCACCGCCCGATTCCAGGCCATGCAGAAGGCCGCCACCGACGCCCAGGCCTATTCCCGCAAGCTCGCCGAGGTCGTCGCCGAGCTCGCCGCCGCCTCCGGCTCCGTCGATCACCCCCTGCTCGCCGCCCCCGCCCCCAAGGTCGGCCGCGAAGCCCTGATCGTCATCTCGTCCAACCGCGGCCTCTGCGGCGCCTACAACGCCAACGTCCTCCGCACCGCCCTCGCCGCCCACCGCGCCGCCAGCGACAAAGGCGACGTCCGCACCGAGCTCGTCGGCAAGAAGAGCCGATCGTTCTTCCAGTTCAACGACATCCCTGTCGACGCCTTCCACGCCGAGTTCGGCGACAGCCCCGACTACCCCGCCGTCGAAGCCCTCGCCGACCGCCTCATGGCCGAGTTCATCGAGGGCAAATACGACGCCGTCCGCGTCGTCTACATGCACTTCGAAACGATGAGCCGCCAGACCCCCCATGTCCTGCAGCTGCTGCCGATCGAACCGCCCAAGGCCGACGAAGACACCGCCGGCGCCGGAGGCGAAACGCTCTACGAGTTCAGCCCGCAGCCCGAGCTGCTGCTCAAGGAGCTGCTGCCGCGCACGGTGCGGACGACGCTCTTCCAGTGCTTCAACGAGGCGCTCGTCAGCGAACAGCTCGCCCGCATGGTCGCCATGAAGGCCGCCACCGACGCCGCCGGCAAACTCAAGAAAGAGCTCGGCCGCCGCTACAACCGCGCCCGCCAGACCGCCATCACCACCGAGCTCTCCGAAATCATCGCCGGCGCCGCCTCCGTCGCCTGACGACCAACCCCACCTCCCCACTCACAACCCCAAGCCAAGGCAGAGCGCAGCGCCGCCTTGGGTATCGCACACCCCAACCCACCCCCGTACACTTCCCAAATGTCTACAAGCCTTATCTGGCGCCACCTCACCCTCGGCACCCACCGCTCCTGGCTGCCCGGCGACCCCCGTGGCTTCCACACCCGCCACCACAAAACCCACAGCTCCGGCGACTATCGCACTCCGCCCCCACCCGGCGAGCACCTTGGCCTTCAACAACGCTCAGCGCAGAGCGGCACGCCGATCACGATCCCCACCCAACTTCGCGGCACCATCGGCCGCGCCTTCATCCAACACCTCGACACACCCCAACTCCTCGCGATCGCCGTCGCAGGCCAACACCTCCACGCACTCGCCAAGCTCCCCGCCGACACCGCCCAAACCCGACGCATTGTCGGACAAGCCAAACGCAAGAGCAGCCGAGCCGCCCGCCACGCCCTGCCCGGACGCATCTGGGCCGCCGGCGGCAGCTACCTGCCCATCCGCGATCGCAGCCACCACCGCAACGCATTCAACTACATCCTCAGCCACGCCAACCAAGGCGCATGGACCTGGCGATTCGACGAAACCCCCTCCATACCCGACGCGGCGCTACGCTCTGCGTCGTCTTGACCCGCAACCCCAACCCACCCCACAAGCCAAGGCAGAGCGCAGCGCCGCCTTGGGTATCAACTCCCGACGCGCCCTCGCCACCCCTACCCTGCCCGCATGCCCGCAACGCCCCCCATCGGCCGGCCGTTCCCGCTCGGCCGCGCCGCCGCCGTGATGGCCGCCGCGCTGCTGCCCCTCGCCGGCCTCGCCGCCGCCATCGCCCTCTTACTCGGCGAGCCGCGCCTCGCCGCCGAGGCCGCGCTCACCGCCGCTGGCTGCCTCGTCGTCGGCGTCGTCGCGCTGATGCCCATCGCCCTCATGGTCGGCACCCAAGGGCCCGCCGGCGTCGTGCCCGGTTTCCTCGCCAGCACCACGCTCCGCCTCGCCGCCTGCCTGCTCTTCGCCGTTGCCGCCTGGCGGCTGCTCGACTCCACCTCGCTGCCCCTGTGGGTCATGGGCTGGTACCTCGTCGTGCTCGTCGTCGAGGTCCACGCCGTCGCGACCTACAACGCCAAGGCCGCGCCGACCTCCGCACCCGCAGCCGACACCGCCGCCGACCAGAGCCCCGCGTGACCCCCGCTCCGCCCGATCCACCGAACCCGCCCCAAGGCGACCCGCCGCCCAAGCCGGCCCCCGCGCCCCCGCCCAACCCCCCATCCCGCGGCGGCGTCTCCCGATTCCGCAACCGATTCTTCGGCCTCACCGATCGCCCCCCCGATCCCAAGCCCGCCGACGCGCACATCCGGCAGCAGCGCCGCCTCGCCACCGCCGGCCTCGAGTTCGCCGGCGGCATCCTCCTCTTCGCCGCCCTCGGCTACGGCGTCGACACCCTCCTTCGCTCCACGCCCATCGGCGTCGTCGTTGGCGCCCTGCTCGGCATGGCCGGCGGCCTCTACCGACTCATCCAGGCCGCCCAACCCCCCAAACGCTAAGCCCCGCCGCGCCCCACCAAAACCCCGCGCCGCCCGCCCTGCAGCCCACGCCCCGATCGCTACACTCCGCCCATGCTCACAAGCAGCACGATCAACACGCTCGCCGCCGGTTCCAACCCCCTGAACCACGTCATCTCCAAGCCGCTCGTCGAGTTCGGCCCGTTCTACATCACCAACCACATGATGATGACGGCCGTCGCCGCCTTCCTCCTGCTCGTCTCCGCCTTTGCCTACAAGGCAAAAATCGAAAAAGCCTCCGCCCGCGGCGAGATCGTCACCGGCCGCCTCGCCCAGCTCTTCGAGACCCTCCTCGAGTTCATCCGCGAAGAGGTCGCCCGCCCCAACCTCGGCAAGCTCACCGACAAATACGTCGGCTACCTCTGGGCCGTCTTCCTCTTCATCCTCTTCGCCAACGTGCTCGGCCTCATCCCCTCCGGGCCCATCGCCGCGATCATCGCCTCCTTCGCCGGAGCCGATTCCTACACCGCCTACGGCTGGTCCTACCTCGGCGGCACCGCCACCGGCACGCTCGCCCTCACCATCCCCCTGGCCATCACCGCCTTCATCGCAATCAACTGGATCGGCTACCGCGAACAGGGCAACCACTACTTCGCCCACTTCAACCCCGGCCCCGCGCTCATGGCCCCGCTGCTCGTGCCCCTCGAGGTCATGGGCCTGTTCATCAAGTCCGCCGTCCTAGCCATGCGTCTCTTCGGCACCATGATGGCCGGCCACCTCGTCATCGCCGTGTTCCTCTCGCTCATCGCCTCCGCCACCGCCGCCTCCGCCGCGCTCGGCGGGTTCGTCGGCGTCGGGTTTACGCTCATCGGCTTTGCGATCATGGCCCTCGAGCTCTTCATCGCCCTGCTCCAGGCCTTCATCTTCACCTTCCTCACCACGCTGTTCATCGCCCAAGGCGCCGTCGGCCACCACGACGAAGACCACGACCACAGCGACGAGACCGACTGGCTCGAGCACAAGCCCATGCACGAGCGCGTCGCCGACGCCCCCGACACCCCCGGCGGCGCACAACCCGCCTAACGGCCCGACACCCCCACGACCAAATCAGTATCCTTCCCTCCCCACGCCCGACCCGCGGGCAACCTCAAGCCCCAACGATTCGCAGGAGACGAACCCCCGATGCGTAACGCCCTCAAGTTCACCGCCCTCGCCGCCCTGTTCTCGCTGGCGATCGTCCTCGCCCCCGAAGCCATGGCTCAGTCAGGGGCCGGCTACGCCGCCGCCGACGCCGACGAAGCCGCTCAGATCGAGGCCGCCGCCAACCCCAGCTCCGGCTTCGCCTCCATGGGCAAGGGCATCGGCATGGGCATCATCATCCTGGGTGCCGGCCTGGGCATCGGCCGCATCGGCGCGACCGCCGTTGAATCGATCGCCCGTCAGCCCGAGTCCACCGGCCCGATCGGCACCAACATGATCATCGCCGCCGCCCTCATCGAAGGCGTCACCGTGATCGCGCTCATCCTCGCGCTCATCGCCTGATCGACCCGCGACGCCCGCAACCTCGGAGCCCGCGCATGCGCCTCTGGCGAAGCCTTCTCACGTTCGTCCTCACCGCGACGCTGTCCGCCGCGCTCGTCGCTGCGCCGTCGGCCCACGCCGACCACCACGGCACGCACGTGCTCGCAGCAGCCAACGATCACGACCACGCAGGTCACGACCACGGCGATCACGCCGCCGACGAGTATGCCGGCGGTGACGGTCACTCGGCCAGCAAGGACCCCTCGCCGTTCGACATCTTCGAGTCCGACGTCATGCCGTACGTCTGGAACTTCCTGATGTGGCTGCTGCTGCTAGCCGTGCTGCTCAAGTACGTCTTCCCAGCCGTGCTCAAGGGCCTGCGCGACCGCGAAGAGAAGATCCGCTCGGACATCGACCAGGCCAAGGCCGCCCGCGAGGAAGCCGAAGCCATGAAGGCCGACTTCGAGCGTCAGCTCGCCGAGGCCCGTCAGGAGTCGCAGCAGACGATCGCCCAGGCCAAGGCCACCGCCTCCCAGGCCGCCGACGAGCTCAAGGCCACCGCCCAGCGCGAGATCGACGCCCAGCGCACCCGCGCCAAGGCCGAGATCGCCGCCGCCAAGGAGGCCGCCCTCGCCGAGGTCTACGCCGCCGCCGCCACCCTCGCGACCGACGCCGCCGGCAAGATCCTCGGCCGATCCATCAACCCCGACGACCAGCGCGACCTCGTCGAGCAGACCGTCAACGACTACCAGTCCAGCCAGAACTAACACCCCGTGCCCAACGCCGCCCCCAGCCCCGTCGCCGACGCCTACGCCCAGGCCCTCGTCGAGCTCGCCGAAGAGCGCAGCCAGCTCGACGAGATCGCCGACGAGTGCTTCCAGCTCGGCAACCTGCTCGCCTCCGACGCCGACTTCCGCCAGCTCATGACCAGCCCGATGATCAACGCCGACCAACGCGCCGGCGTCATCGATCGCCTCTTCAAGGACAAGATCACCGACACGCTCCGCTGCTTCCTGCTCACGCTCAACCGCAAGAAGCGCATCGCCCACCTCGGCGAAGTCTTCATCGCCTTCGGCCGGCTCATCAACGAACGCCGCGGCGTCATCGACGTCGAAGCCGTCGTCGCCCAGGAGATGCCCGCCGACCAGGCCGACGGCATCAAGGGCCGCCTCAGCGAACGCCTCGCCGGCAAAACCGTCAACCTCGCCCAACGCGTCGACCCCGCCCTCATCGGCGGCCTGGCCCTGCGCGTCGGCGACACCATGATCGACGGCTCCGTCGCCACCCGGCTCAACCTGATGAAGCGAAACATGATCGACGCCGGCCGCGAGCGAGCACGCGTGCTCGCAGGGGCCGAGGGGCCAAGTGGCCAAGGGGCCGAGTGATTGGCAGCCGTCAAACGCTACGAAGACTTGATCGCCTGGCAGAAGTCCTACCAGCTCGTGCTGGAGGTCTACCGAGCAACCAAGGCGTTCCCGCCCGACGAACGATTCGGGCTGACCTCGCAAGCCAGACGAGCCGCCGTCGCCATCCCATCGAATATCGCCGAGGGGTTCGGACGCAACACCCGGACCGATTACCTCCGATTCCTCGACATCGCGCTCGGCTCGACGTATGAACTGCAAACCCAGCTCCGCCTCGCCCACGACCTGGGCTTCCTGACTGACACGCAACCCTTGGAACAAACCGCAGAAGTCGAACGCATCCTCAACGGCCTGATCCGCTCGCTGCGGAGCAAACAAGCCTGACCCCCAACCCTTGGCCACCTGGCCCCTCGGCCCCTCGGCCACTTCAAACGCCATGAAAATTGCCTCCGACGAAATCACCGCAGTCATCAAGCAGGAAGTCGCCAACTTCTCCGAGCAGCTCGAGGTCAGCCAGGTCGGCTCCGTCGTCGAAGTCGGCGACGGCATCGCCCGCGTCTACGGCCTCTCCAACGCCATGGCCGGCGAGATGCTCGCCTTCGACATCGGCGAGGGCCAGACCGTCATGGGCCAGGCCATGAACCTCGAGCAGGGCATCATCGGCGCCGTCATCTTCGGCGACTACCTCAAGGTCGAAGAGGGCACCACCGTCCGCTCCACCGGCGAGCTGCTCTCCGTGCCCGTCGGCGACGCCGTGATCGGCCGCGTGGTCGACGCCCTCGGCCGCCCCATCGACGGCAAGGGCCCGATCCAATCCAACGAGTCGCGCAAGGTCGACATCATCGCCCCCGGCATCGCCGAGCGCCAGCCCGTCACCGAGCCCATGCAGTTCGGCGTCAAGGCCGTCGACGCCATGATCCCCGTCGGCCGCGGACAGCGCGAGCTCATCATCGGCGACCGCAAGACCGGCAAGACCGCCATCGCCATCGACGCCATCATCAACCAGCGCAAGTTCCTCGGCACGCCCAACGAGATGAAGTGCATCTACGTCGCGGTCGGCCAGAAGGACTCGACCGTCGCATCCGTCGTCGACGCCCTCACCGAGAACGGCGCGATGGAGTACACCACCGTCGTCGTCGCCGGCTCGTCCGACCCCGCCCCCATGCAGTACATCGCGCCGTACTCCGGCTGCACCATGGGCGAGCACTTCATGTGGCAGGGCCAGCACGTCCTCTGCGTCTACGACGACCTCTCCAAGCAGGCCGTCGCCTACCGCCAGCTCTCGCTGCTGCTGCGTCGCCCGCCCGGCCGCGAGGCCTACCCCGGCGACGTCTTCTACCTCCACTCGCGCCTCCTCGAACGCGCCACCAAGCTCTCCGACGACAACGGCGGCGGCTCGCTCACCGCCCTGCCCGTCATCGAGACGCAGGAAGGCGACGTCTCCGCCTACATCCCCACCAACGTCATCTCCATCACCGACGGCCAGATCTACCTCGAGCCCGACCTCTTCTTCGCCGGCGTCCGCCCCGCGATTAACGTCGGCATCTCCGTGTCGCGCGTCGGCGGCAACGCCCAGATCAAGGCCATGAAAGAAGTCGCCGGCTCGCTCCGCCTCGACCTCGCCGCCTATCGCGAGCTCGAAGCCTTCAGCCAGATCGGCACCGAGCTCGACAAGGCGACCCAGGCCCAGCTCGACCGCGGCGAGCGCATGGTCGAGCTGCTCAAGCAGGGCCAGTACAAGCCAATGGACGTCATCGACCAGGTCATCCAGATCTTCGCCGCCGGCGAGGGCTTCCTCGACGACGTCCCCGTCGACCAGGTCACCCCCTTCGCCGACGCCCTGATCGAGTACTTCCACACCGCCGGCAAGCCCGTGTTCGACGAGCTCACCGAGAAGCAGTCGATCAAAAAGGCCGATGGGCTCGCCGACAAGCTCAAGACCGAGATCGAGAAATTCAAGGCCGGCTGGTCCGCCTGACCCGCCCCCGAGCCGCTCAAACCCCCGCAACCCCCGCAAGCCCCGCCCGAGGCTCCGCCAGCCGCCGTGTTCCCGCGCAGGTGGTGATGCCGTAAGCACCTGCGATTCCGCCGCTTGCGGCACCATCGGCGAGTTGGGTTATCGGACATTCATCACAGATTGACAGCCCCCTCAAACTTTTTCCGATTTTTGGCTTGCACCACTGGCGGTTCGCCCGATTCGAGGTACACTTGTCGCAGCTCAGCAGCATCCCCCGCTGCTAGCCCGTGGTGGGCAGGGAGCAGAGAAACAACCGTCTGCAAGGATGCGGCGAGTACTGGACATCAGGTCCCAGTCGCCAAGTTCGATTTGCAGACAACTCCGCAGTACGGACAGGAGAGAGAGATCATGAACACGAACACGACTTTCCGAGCTTCGATGTTTGGCACCGCCCTCGCGGCCGCCGCCCTTTTCGTCGGAACGCAGGCCAACGCCGGCACCGTCCTGATCGACGGCTTCGAAGACGTCACCGACGTCACGACCAGCGGCAGCCTTGTGCCCGTTTCTGACACGTATGTCCCGTCGACCGCGAGCATCGGCTCGACCGTCACGGTGACCGTCTCGCCCATCCCGCCCGAGGTTGAGGCCAGCGTCGAGGGTGCGATGGACGGCGGCTCGCAGGTCGCAGCTCTTTCGGCAGACTTCGGTGGCGAACCCTCGTTCGTGTTCGCCTATGAGCTCGACGAGCCGCTGGACCTCACCAACTTCACCGACTTCGAGCTCGACATCTTCTCGCTGACCGGCGAGGGCGAAGAGCCCAACGTCGACTTCACCGTCGCCGTGTCCTCGGATGGCGTGACCTTCGCCGATCTGACCAACAATTTCGGCGACCCCAGCGGGTCGGGCGTCCTCTCGTTCTTCCTCTTCGACTTCGCCGGCCTGTTCGACGATCCCGCCGTCGACGAGACCGCCATCACCGACATTCTTCTCACGATCACCACCAACTCGGAAGCCGATGACTTCGCCATCGACAACTTCCGCCTGACCGTGGTGCCCTCGCCCACGGCCGCCGGCTTCGGCATCCTCGGCCTGATCGCCCTCGTCGGCCGCCGCCGCAAGTAATCGGCGAGCCACAACCCAACGCTCTTCAAGCACCCGCCACATCGGCGGGTGTTTTTCTGCGCGGGAAACGCCCCATCCAAAGCTGCATTGCAACGCAATGCAGTGCTCTGATAAAGCTCATTCCCCTTGAATCAAAGCCTCGCGCGACGCCGCACCCCCGCGTGACCTAGATTGCATCGCCACGACGCAAGACCCCACCCGCAAGCCCCGCCCATGACGATCGCCAACCCGATCTCCCCCGACCACGACGCCCTCCGCGACGACGTCCGCATGCTCGGCCACGAGCTCGGCGCCGTCCTCCGCGACCTCGGCGAGCCCGGCCTCTACGAGCAGGTCGAGACCGTCCGCGCCGTCGCGCTCGCCCGCCGCGAGGGCGACCCCCAGGCCGAGGCCCGCCTCCGCGACCTCATCGCCAACCTCTCGCTCACCCAGGCCCGCGACCTCATCCGCGCCCTGAGCTGCTTCTTCGACCTCGCCAACCTCGCCGAAGACCGCCACCGCGTCCGCGTCCTCCGCCAGCGCGAGCGCGACCGCCACCCCGACCCCCGCCGCGAATCCGTCGGCGACGCCCTCAAGCAGCTCCGCGACGCCGGCCGCACCGCCGCCGAGGTCGACGCCCTGCTCAACCGAGTCGATGTCGACCTCGTCTTCACCGCCCACCCCACCGAAGCCAAACGCCGCACCGTCCGCGCCACCCTCCGACGCCTGCGCAACGACCTCATCGACCTCGAGTCCGACGACCTGCTCCCCCGCGAGCGCGACCGCCTGCTCCACCGCATCCGCACCGACCTCGCCTGCCTCTGGGAGACCGACTCCCTCCGCCCCGCCAAGCCCACCGTCCTCGAAGAGGTCGACCGCTCGCTCTTTGTCGCCGACACCCTCTGGGCCGTCGTCCCCGACCTCGCCGCCGCCGCCCGCGCCGCCCTGCGACGCGTCTACCCCGAGGACCGCTTCGCCGCCCAGCCCTCCCTGCGCTTCGGCTCGTGGATCGGCGGCGACCGCGACGGCAACCCCTTCGTCACCGCCGACGTCACCCGCCAAACCCTCCTGCACCTCCGCCGCGCCGCCGTCGACCGCCACCTTCGGGACTGCGCCGAGCTGCTCTCCACCCTCACCCTCTCCTCGGCCTATCACGCCGTCAGCCCCGCGCTCGACGCCGCCATCGCCGCCGGCCGCGACGCCTTCCCCGATCTCGCCGCTTACCTCGACACCACCCACCCCGCCGAGCGCTACCGCCACTTCCTGCGCATCGTCCGCCACCGCCTCCGAGCCACGCGCGACGCCGACCCCTTCGCTGACCTGCCCTCCGCCGCCTACCCCCACGGCCAAGCCCTGCTCGACGACATCCAACTCATCGCCGACAGCCTCTCCAAGAACGACCACGCCGACCTCGCCGGCCAGACCGTCCGCGCCTGGATCGACCGCGCCGCCGTCTTCGGCCTGCACTTCGCCCGCCTCGACATCCGCGAAGACTCCGCCCAGCTCCACGACACCCTCGCCGCCCTCGCCCTCTTCCCATCCAACCCCGAAGCCGCGGTCTACGCCTCCGCCGACGAAGCCGCCCGCCAACGCCTCCTCGCCCTGCCGATCAACCCCGCCGCCGCCCGCGCGATCGACCCCGCCTCGCTCACCGATCGCTGCGCCGAAACCCTCGCCCTCTTCGAGCTCATCCACACCGCCATCGACCGCCTCGGCCCCGACGCCTTCGGCATCTTCATCGTCTCGATGACGCACCACCCCAGCGACGTCCTCGCCGTCCACTGCCTCTCACGCATCGCCGCCGCCCGCCTGCAAACCCCCAACCCGCAAGCCGGGGCAGAGCGCAGCGCCGCCCCGGGTACCGACTCCAACACAACCCCTCCCCCAACCACCTTCTGCCCCCTCCCCACCGCCCCCCTCTTCGAGACCCTCGACGACCTCGCCAACGCCCCGCACACCCTCGCCGCCCTGCTCGATCAGCCCGACTACGCCGCCGCCCTGCACCACCACGGCAACCGCCAGCACGTCATGGTCGGCTACTCCGACTCCACCAAAGACGGCGGCTACCTCGCCGCCAACGTCGCGCTCCACGACGCCCAGCAACGCCTCGCCGACCTCGCCGACGCACGCCGCATCGAGCTCGTCTTCTTCCACGGCCGCGGCGGCTCGCTCGGGCGCGGCGGCGGCCCCGCGGCGCGCGGCATCCTCTCCCTGCCCCCCGCCTCGGTCGGCGGAAGCATCCGCATCACCGAGCAAGGCGAGGTCCTCGCCGAGCGCTACGACGACCCCGAGATCGCCCGCCGCCACCTCGAGCAAGTTAGCTACGCCACCCTGCTCGTCACCGGCCGCGCCGCCGCCGACACCCCCGCCGAGTGGCACGACTTCGCCCACCGCGCCGCCGACGCCGCCAAGTTCGCCTACCGCCGGCTCATCACCGACCCCGCCTTCATCGAGTTCTTCTCCCAAGCCACGCCGATCGACACGATCGAAGACCTGCCCATCGGCTCGCGCCCCTCGCGCCGCCGCGCCGCCGAACGCCAGCTCTCCGGCCTGCGCGCCATCCCCTACACCTTCGCCTGGACCCAGAACCGCTCGCTCATCACCGGGTTCTTCGGCATGGGTCACGGCCTCGTCGCCGCCGCTTCGGGCACCGCCGCGCAGGGCGCCGTCCCCGATGTCGACGCCTGCGACTTCTCGCTCTGTCGCACCATGTACCGCGACTGGCCGTTCTTCCGCGCGATGATCGACAACGCCGAGCTCGCCCTCGCCAAGGCCGACCTGCCGATCACGAAGCGCTACGCCGAGCTGACCGACGACCCCACCGTCGGCCAGTGCGTCCTGCGCCTGCTCATCGAAGAACACCGCACCGCCCGCGCCGCCGTGCTCGCCATCACGCAGCGCGACGAGCTGCTCGCCGACACGCCGTGGCTCGCGCGGTCGATCCAGGTCCGCAACCGCTACGTCGACCCGCTCAACTACCTCCAGGCCGAGCTGATGCAACGCCGCCGCGCCGAGTCCGACCCCGACGCACAAAAACAGATCGACCACCTGCTGCGCATGACCGTCCAAGGCATCGCCGCGGGCCTGCGCACGACGGGCTGAATCACACCGCCTCGACCGCGACCGTCGCGCCGACCATGTGCGTTGCGCCTGGCGCGAGTTCGATCGCGTGCGGGCCGATCGCCGCCGTCTCGATGCAGCACATGCCCGGCCACTCGTCGTCGGCCATGTCGCCCAGCCGGGCGGCCTTGTCGATCCACGGGTTCCACACGACCACGCTGCGCGAGCCGGCGCGCGTGAGTCGGATGCGGCGGGCGAGCTTGGGGTCGGTCAGCGTGATCGGGCCTTCGGTGCCCTGGTAGATGCGATCGACCTCGCCGGCGAAGCGGATCGGCTCGCCGGTCGGATCGACGCGTGTGCCTTCGCGCAGGCTGTCGGTGTGCGGCGTGCCCTCCAACCCCTCGATCGCGATCTCGCGCACGTCGCCGACCGTGAAGTAGGTGTGCAGCGCAGCCTCGAAGGTCGCGGGGCCGTCGGCGTCCGGCGGGCGGGTGACGGCGAGCTCGGTGGTGAGCGTCGCGCCGGCCACGACCCGATAGACGACGTCGAAGCCGTCGACCGCGTCGTCGTGGAAGAGCCTCAGCTCGATCGACCCGTCGGGCAGCGCGGCCGACATGGCCCACGACCACGACACCGCGCGGACGAGGCCGTGCGCCGGCGCATCCGGGTCGCCGGCCTTGGCCGAGAACCACGGGAAGCAGATCGGCACGCCCCCGCGGATCGCCTTGCCATCCCGATACACCGCGTCGCGCGAGACCCACAGCACCGGCTCGTGCCCGGCGGGCTTCCACGCGGCGACATGCGCGCCGTGGCGATACACGGTCGCGCAGCACAGCGAGGTGTCGATCTCGGCGCGTCCGAGCGCGCCGTCGGTCGGGAAGGAAAGTCCGGGAAGGTCGGGCAGTGAGTTCATCGCAGGAGTGTACGGGTGGTCGCGCCGGATCGCCGATGTGTGGGGTGATGCAGCCGGGAGCTCCCGACACGCCGCAAACCCCCGACCATGGCGCGATCTACACCGAGGGGTTCCCGACGGTCGCCGAGATCGGGCGTGCCCATCTGTCCATCACCCGCGGCCAAAGATCTGTCGTGTATGCCTACGGCGGCACCTTCGTGCTGTTCTTCTTTCACGTAGTCGCGATCGCGTGGCTGGCGCAGGGGTTCGCGGCGTGGCGCGGCGGCAGCAGCGTCGTAGTGATCCTGCTTCCGCTGGCGGTGCTCTGCTACTTGCTCTTTCTCGACTATGCGTATTACTTGCAAGGATTCATCGTGGGCTCGTGGCTGCACCGCAAACTGGGCGACCGACTGAGCAAGTACCGCTGGTGCTTGAGCGAACGCGGCGTACGCCAAGAGGAGCCCGATGCGACGACCGACCTGACATGGGACGCGGCGAGCGGGTATCTGCTGCGTCGCCACGCGGTCATCCTCAAGATGGGCGTCACGGCGCAACATCACGTATTCACCCGCCGGATGCTCGGCTCGGACGAAGACTGGATCCGGCTTCGATGGCTCGTGTATCGACAGCTCGGGCTCTGCCCGAAGTGCGGATACACCCTGCGTGGCCTCACCTCGGAGACGTGCCCGGAGTGCGGTCACGCGCTCGACACACCGACGCACGCTCAGGGCGACCGTGCAAAGAGTTAGGGCCGACGGCGGGCGGGGTCGAGGGTGATGCGTGGGGTGGGGTCGAGGGTGTAGCCGTCGCGGCGGCGGACGACGCGGTGATAGGCGAAGGTGGCGTCGTCGTGGGTGAGCACGGCGTGGGGCAGGCGGGGGAAGGAGAACGAGCCGGTGTTGACTATGACGCGGCCGCCGCGTCGCCAGACGCCGGGCATGTGGGAGTGGCCGAAGACGAGGACGCGGACGTCCGGCGCGTAGCGTTCGACGAACTCGCCGGCCAGGCCGGGCACGATCGCCCAGTAGTGCAGGACCTGGGCGATGCGTAGCGGGTTGGTGAGCAGCGAGCTCTCGTGCTTGTCGTGGGTGTCGCCGAAGTCGCCCTTGAACTCGCGCTCGGCGACCCACGAGGAGATGGCCAGGCGGGTGTGCAGGTCGTCGCGGTGGCTGGCGGGCAGGCGGGCGTGGGCGCGGACGGTCTCGCGGTGCATGTGTCGGGCGCGTTCGGACCACGGCGCGATGCCTGGGTGGAAGGCGTCGCCGTGGGTGATGAGCACGCGGTCGTCGGCGAGGTGGAGGTAGCGGGTGTCGGTGAGATCGGCGTCGTGGTTGCCGGCGAGGAGGATGAGGCGGACGTCGCGTTCGTCGCACATGGCCGAGAGGCGGCTGAGCTCGTCGATGGCGGCGGACTGATAGGCGGGGTTGGCGGTCTCGGCGGCGTCGCCGTTGACGATGAGCGTGTCGAGGCCGGGGTGGGCGATGAGCGGGCGGAGTTGCTCGGCACGCGGCTGGTCATCCTCGGGCCGGCCGAGGTGCAGGTCGGAGACGATCAGCGTCGCGGGCATGGGGGGATTATGAGCGATGAGGTATGAGGTCTGAAGTCTGAGTGGGATGCATTCACCGTGGTTTCAAGACGGACTCGGCGAGTCTCAGGTCGTTGAGTTCGTCGATGTCGATGACTTCGCCGGGCTGGGTGACGACGGCGCGGCGGTCTTGGCCGAGGAAGGCGTGGGGCTGGTCGGGGGCGGTGGTGAAGAGCGCGTCGCGGGTGACGGCGAGAACGCCGCCGTCCAGCTGGTAGACGGGCGGGAGGTCTTGACGTCGGTAGACGGTGTTGTCGGCGTAGGGCTGGAGGGCGTCGCCATCGGGGCCGGCGAGGGTCTTCATCCAGTACGGGTGGTGCTTGCCGACGGGGCAGACGGACTGCACGGAGTCGCAGCCGGTGTCGAGGAGCTTGCGGAGGGCGCGGGCGGCGAGGTCGGGCGGGCGGACGGGGACGTTGCCGTAGAGCAGGACGACGGCGGCGAAGGTGCGGGCGCCGTCGGCTTCGAGGGTTTGGACGGCGTGGCGTGCGGCGGCGTCGACGGTGGCGGTGTCGGACGCGAGGTCGGGCGGGCGGAGGACGACGCGCGCGGCCGGCGCGTGGTCGGCGGCGAGGGCGGCGTAGCGCTCGCTGTCGGTCGTGAGCGCGACGGCGGCGGGCAGGGTGCAGGCGGCGGCGTTGTCGACGGCGTGTGCGAGAGACCACGCGAGCATCGGGCGGCCGGCGAGGGGGCGGGCGTTCTTGTCAGGCAGGCCCTTGGAGCCGGCGCGGGCGAGGACGAGGAGCAGCGCGTCGGCGTGAATGGTTGGCGGCGGAGCGGGCGTCATGGGCGGTGCCAGTGCGTGCAGGATTGGCAGAGCGTGAGTTCGGCGGCGCGGCCGGCGTGGTGGTCGCGGCAGCGCTGGCCGACGCGGGACCAGGTTTCGAGCAGCGGCGTGGAGGTTGCGGGCCCGAGGGACGCGCGGCCGAGCCAGTCCTGATCGCATTGCGCGACGGTGCCGTCGGAGAGGATCGTCATACGGTTGCCGAGCTGGCGGCAGGGGACGCGCGCCGGCGGGTGCATGGGGACGGGCGAGAGGTCGGGGATGAGGCCTGCGCCGTCGGTGAACGGCTCGATGACGGCGGAGCCGACGAGCTGGAGCCAGCGCTCGAAGAAGGTCTCCATATCTTTGAGGTTGGCGGTGACTTTGGCGAGGCGAGGGACGATCCACGGCAGGTGGGGCTGGGCGGTCGCGGCGCGGGCGGCGTGGAGGCGGCGGAGGTTTTCCATGGCGTTGGCGAAGGCGTCGACGCCCATGAGTTCTTCGTAGACGGCGGCGGTGTCGGCGTTGAGGCGGACGGTGACGATGTCGATCGGGCCGTCGGCAAGGGCGGCGAGCGTGTCGTCGGACAGCGGCGGGACGGGGCGCGAGGGATCGAGGGCGGCGGGGTCGTGCGCGGCGTCGGCGAGCAGGTCGGTGTCGAGGGTGACGGAGAGGACGCGGGGCTTGGCGTGGTCGGCGATGCGGTGCCAGTGGGGGTGGAGCAGCGCGTCGCCGAGCCCGCCGAGGCGTAGCGCGGTGTCGGGCTCGAGCTGATCGATGATGCGCAGCGCCGCGTCGGCGTCGAGCGGCGGGCGGTCGATCGCGTGGTGGTGCTGGGGGGTGATGGGGCCGTGGGGCAGGCGGCGGGGGGTGAGCTCGAGCGTGACCTGCTGGGGGAGGCGCGGGGGGTCGGCGCGTTGTGCGTTGAGGGCGACGGTGGCGGCGGCATCGGCGATGGCGTCGGCGGGTGCGGTGAGCCAATTAGGGCCGAGCTGGGCGATGATGGCGGCGAGGTGGTCGGCGGTGCGCGGGGCGTCGGCGACGAAGCGGCGGTAGGTGTCGCGGACGCGTGGCGACACGGCGACGTTGACGTCTTTGGAGATGGGGTCGAGGGCGGGGTGCTGGGGGTTGTAGCCCAGGACGGGGCCGATGCCTGCGCCGTCGTTGGTGGCGAGCTGGCGGAGGAGGTCGATGTGGGCGGCGACGGGCGCGAGGCCGGGCGGGGCCTGGGTGAAGCAGAGCTTCATGTCGGTGGGGGCGGAGAGGTGGCGCTCGATCACGGCGTCGGCGAGCGCGGGGTCGACGAGCGGCCAGTCGGCCCCGCAGAGCAGCGCGGAGGTCGCGCCGAGCTGTTCCATCGCGGCGACGAGCGGGCCGGCGGGGAGCAGCTCGTCGTAGCAGGAGGCCTGGCCGAGCCCGCCGCGCCAGCTGGTGAGGGCGAACGACCGCGCGACGGCCCAGCGCCTCACGATGGGGTCGTCGAGGTCGGCGGGGTCGGCGAAGGTGTCGATCGGCTTGCCGAGCGTGTCGCGGACGGGGGCGATGAGGCTGTCGACCGGCTGCGAGGCGGGGTGGACGACGACGAGGCGGTCGACGTGCTCAGCGGCGGCGAGGCGGGTGAGGGTGGCGGCGAGGACGGTGCGGTCGCCGAGGGTGTCGGCGAGGGGGTGGGCGAGGCGCGCGGGCAGGCCGAGGAAGGTGTGCTGGGGCCGAGCGACGACGAGTGCGGGCGGCATGGCGGGCTCAGGCGGCGGCGGGCGTTGCGGGTTGGGTGGGGGCGGTCGCGGAGCCGGCGTAGACGTTGGCGACGGCGGCGCGTTCGGCGTGGGCGCGGGTGTGGTCGAGGGCGGAGCGGAAGGTCTTGAGGCCCTCGTCGCAGGCTTCGACGGTGACTTCGAGGTTGCCGATGTCGCGTTCGAGCTGGGCGGCCTGGCGGGCGTAATCGTCGTGGGCGGCGTGGGCGATGGCGCGGTCGGCCTTGGCGCGGCGGAACTGGCCGACGGTGTTGAGCTGGGTGACGAGCTGGAAGGCGGTCTTGAGGTCGCCGTCGATGCGGCGTTTGTGTTCGTCGAGCTTCTTGAAGAGTCGCTGCATGCGCGCGGGGTCGCGCTGGTGGCGGAGCATCTGGCGGAGGATCTCGATCGACTGCACGGACGCGCGGCGGACGCCCTGCACCTCTTCAATGCGCGACTCGAGGCGGGCGACGACTTTTTCGAGTCGCGCGGCGTCGTGCTCGGCGCGGGGGACGGGCAGGTCGGGCGCGTCGTTGATGGCGAACTCGGCGAGGGCCTCGGCGAACGGTTGGCGATGGGTGTGGCGTTTGACGGTGCCGCCTTGCGTGCAATCGATAACGCGTTGGGGGGCGTCGGCGAAGTCGCGCTCGAACTGCTTGAGGTAGGTGAGCATCTGCTCGTCGGTGAAGATGGATCGGCCGTGCCAGTCTTCGGCGCGTTGGAGGTGGCCGCGCATGCGAACGACGCGGGTCCACTCCATCATCTCGACGGTGTTGAAGGGGTTGAGCTCGGGCGACCAGACGCGGTGGACGGCGGTGCCGGGGCAGTAGTAGAGCCCGTCGGAGAAGCCGAGGTCCTGGCCGATGAACATGATCGGGTCGCAGCCGAGGTGCTGCGCGAGGTAGAACGAGAGGTGGGCGACGGTGGTGGCCGAGCGGATGGGGGTGATGGGTCGGGCGAGGTCGCCGAGGAGCTGGTCGTCGAAGGGGTTTCGGACGCAGCGGATCGGGCCGGGGTAGGCGTCGAGGACGGTGGGGTGGGCTTTGGGTTCGGCGACGAGGGTAACGTCCGGCAACGGCGGGAGGTCTTCGTAGAAGCGCGCGGAGATGGCGGAGTAGTCGATCGCGGTGACGAAGTCGGGGCGGATGCCTCGGTCGAGCAGCGGGCGCAGCGCGGTCTGCACGGCGATGACGACGACCTTGCGGCGGACGTCGGGGTCGAGCAGGAGGTGGACGTTTTTGGCGAGGGACGGGCCGGCGGCGACGCAGACGGCGGGGGTGTTTTTCGCGGCGTCGATGAGGGCGTCGGTGGTGTGGCCGGCGGCGTAGTGGGCGAGGTTGTGCGTGACGTTGTGGACGGTGCGCGAGGCGTTGACGAGGGTGGTCGCGACGTTGGTGCGGCAGAAGGCGAGCACCTCGGTGAGCATCTCGGAGAAGGCGCGGATCGCTTCGGGGTGGCGGCGTGCGGCGAAGGGCTGGGTGACGAGCTGCATCCCCTGGGTGACGGTGCCGGCGCGGGTCTCGAGCAAGGCGAGCAGCGCGGGGCGATCGGTCTCGGCGTCGGCGAGGAGGACGTCGGGTCGGCCGAGCCAAGAGGAATGGTCGATGCGTTCGAGGACGGCGCGGAGCAGCGCGGTGTCTGGCTCGTAGGCGATGACGACGCCGCTGCCCTGCTGGGCCTGGACGAGGCGGGCGACGTGGTGGCCGAGGCCGACGCCGAGGACGGCGACGGCGGCGACCTGGCCGTGATCGATGTCGCCGATGAGGCGGTCGGCCTCTTTAAGCGGGTCGTACTTGGAGGCGAGCGCGGCGGGCCGGCCGTCGGGCGCGATGAAGTCGGCGACGGGGATGCCGCCGGCCTTGCTGGTCGCCCATTGGAGGGCGGCGGGGGCGGCGTCGGCGAGGCGCTGGGCGAGGGCGGGCTGATGGCGGGCCAGGGCGTCGAGGTTGCGCCGCAGGGTGCGGGCGGCGTCGGGGTCGCCGGGCGGGGTTGCCGACGGGCGCGGAGGTGGCGCGGAGGGGGCGGGCATGGCAGTCAGTCGTTATCGGGCCCGGCGCGGGGCGGGGATGAAAACGAGGCGGCGCGAACCGAGGGGACGGCGTTCACCTATGAATGAGGCATGGGCATCGAGCCTTGGCTTTGGTATTCGCTGGAGAACCCGTGGCCGATGGCGGTGGTGGCGGTGTTCGTGGGGCTGGGCGTGCGGCAGGCGTGCGCGGCACGCGGACAGCGGGTGGGCATGCGGGCGAGCTGGCTGGTGGGGCTGGCGGCGGCGGTGGGGCTGGTGTTGGCGGCTCGCGGGGTGACGACGCCGCGCGAGGCGTTGATGGAGCGGACGCGGGCGCTGGTGATGGCGGCGGGCGGCGCAACCGAGGGCGGCGCGGCGTCGGTGGATGTGGCGGCGTTGGAGGCGATGGTGGATGCGGACGCGCGGATCGTCGGGCCGGGGGGCGAGGCGTGGGCGGCGTTTCACCTGATCGCGCGGCGGCTGCCGACGATCGTGCAGAGCCAGGGCGTGGAGGGCCAGGAGGTGCGGGGGATCGACGCGGTGGTGGATCGCAGCGAAGCGGTGAGCGTGGTGCGGGTAGCGACGCCGCTGAGCGGGGGACTGCCGACGATCCGGACGGACTGGCGGCTGGCGTGGCGGTATGACATCGCCGAGGGGGCGTGGGTGGTGGAGGAGCTGCGGCTGCTGCGGGTGAACGGGCAGGCGCCCGTGCGGGGGATGATGCCTTGAGGTGGTTTGGCGATTTGGTGATTTGGTGATTTGGTGATTTTGGGATTGGGTTAGGCTTTGGGGATGAGGAAGCGAATCGTGTCGGCCGGGCTTTGCGTGGTGTGGGTGGTGGCTTTGGCGATCGGTGGGGCTGTTGGAGTCGGGAGCGCGGCGGCGCAGTCGGCCGAGTCGGAGGGGGTGGCGTTGCGGCCGGCGTGGGCGGTGGGGCAGCGTGCGTTGTATGAGTTCTGGACGCAGCGCGAGCGGCAGATCGACATGCAGTTCGACGGGCGGTCGCGCACGGTGTCGACGACGCTGAGCAGCGAGGGGCAGACCGAGTGGGTGGTCACGGAGGTCGGCGACGACGGCTCGGCGAAGGGGACGATGACGCTGCAGTGGATCGTCATCACGGTGACGCAGCCGGACGGCAGCACGATGAAGGTCGACTCGCGGCGGGCGGGCGGGGACATCCCGGCGTACAAGCAACTGCTGGACGCGGTGGCGGGCGTGCCGCTGATGATCGAGGTCGCGGCGGACGGGTCGGTGGCGTCGGTCGAGGGGATGAACCAGATGACGGCCAAGTACGGCGGCGACGAGTTCCCGCTCGAGGAGCGCGACTTTGTGGAGACGGCGACCGACCTCGCGGCGTTGACCGGCGTGCCGGCGATGGTGGTGCCGGGGCAGCGGTGGTCGACGACGCACGACTGGTCGCACGAGCTGGGCACGATGCGGCACGACTTGAATTGGACGCTCAGCGAGGTGGAGGACGTCGAGGGGATCGGGCTGGCGGTGGTGGACGTGACGGGCGAGCTGACGCTGGAGCTGGGCGACGACGCGATCCCCGCAGACGCCCCGCAGACGCAGGTGCGGCTGGTGTCGGGCAGCATCGAGGGGCAGGTGTTGTTCGACACGCTGCGGCGGGAGGCGGTGGGCCGCAACACGGTGCAGAACGACGTGATCCGCTCGACGACGCGGCTGCCGCAGAATCGCGGGACGCTGGTGCGGACGACGACGCAGCGCGTGCAGTCGCAGTCGCTTCGGATCGAAGAGGGTGAGTGACGCGTGGTCGGTTGGGGGTGGTTGCGCTGCTTTGTGATTTAGCGACGCGGCTTGCCGCGTGGCGTGAACCAAAGCGCGCTCAAACGCGGCAAGCCGCGTCGCTAAATAAATTGTGCGTGGATGCGATTGCGAGCGCGAATCACTCCGCGTCGATCGCTTTCATCTCGCGCACGGCGGTCTCGACCGACCCGAGCGCCGCCTCGGCGGGCAGCTCCTTGGGTGAGTCGGCGCCGAGGTCTTTGAACTTCCGCGTCGTCACCAGCACGCGGCTCTCCAGCGAACCGACGGCCTGGTTGTACGCCTTGACCGAGCCCTCGATCGTGCGCCCGAGCTTCTCGAAATGCTCGACCAGCGTGGCGATCCGCTCGTGCAGTTCCTGGCCGAGCTGGCTGATCCGCTGGGCGTTCTCGGCGACGCGCTCTTCACGCCAGCCCATCGCCACGGCCTTGAGCAATGCGATCAGCGTCGACGGCGTCGCGATCACCACGCCGCGCGTCATCGCCGATTCCATCAGCCCCGGCTTGCGCTCCAGCGCCGCCTGCAACGCCGACTCGACCGGCACGAACAGCACGACGAAGTCCGGGCTGCGCTCGAACTGTGCCTGATAGCCTTTGGTCGCCAGCGCGCCGACCTGCTGCTCGAGCTGCACGACGTGATCGCCCATGTGCTGCTCGCGCTCGTCGTCACTGCTCGATTCGAGCGCCGAGAGATACGCGTCGATCGTGTTCTTCGCGTCAACGACGATCGACCGCTCGGCCGGCAGGCGGACGACCATGTCGGGCCGGCGGCCGTCGGCGAGGCTGACCTGCTCGTCGAAATCGCAGTGGGCGATCATGCCCGCGACCTCGGCGACGCGGCGGAGCTGCATCTCGCCCCACCGCCCGCGCACCTCGGGGCGGCGCAGGGCTTTGACGAGGTTGCTGGTCGTGTCGCTGAGCCGGTGCTGGGCGTCGAGCAGCCCGCGGACCTGTTCGGTCAGCCCGCCGTGGGCCTCGCGGTGGCGCAGGTCCATCGACTTGAACGCCGACTCCTGCTTGTCCAGCGCCTCGCGGATCGGCTTGATGAGCTGCTCGACGGCGAGCTTGCGCTGCTCGAGCTGAGCGGCGGCGTCTTTCTGCTCGCCCTCGAACGTCTTCTTGGCCAGCGTGACGAACTGCTCGCTGGCGGCCTTGAGCTGGTCGCCCGCCAACGCCTTGAACGCCTGCTCGGCCTGGGCCCGCGACTCGGCGGCGGCCTTGGCCTGGTCTTCCAGCCGTTGGTCGAACGCCTGCTGCTGGTCGGCCAGCCGCTTGTCGAAGCCGCGCTCGCGCTCGGTCAGCTCGGCGACGGCGACCTCCGCTCGCTTGAGCCGCTCGCCCAGGTCGAGCACCTCGGCCCGATACCCCTCGGCCTTGCGATCGGTCTCGGCCAGAGCGGCATCTTTTTCGGTGAGTGCGGCGTCGCGCTGATCCACGGCCTCGCGCAGGCGGGCCGCCTCGGCGCGGAGGGTCAGGCCCCACGCCGCGGCCGCGATCGCGAGCCCGGTCATCGCCACCAGCCCGATCGTTAGGAAAGTTTCAGGCATGCCCGCAGCATAGCGGCCCGACCCAAAGTCGCGCCCAGGCGTTTGACGCTCCCCGAATCGGCTGCTACTTTTCGTGGCTCGCTCAAGGGCGGCCTCGGCCCCCTGGCGCGATGGGCGTTGCCGAGCCCTCGGCCGCCCGACAATTCAACCACCAACGCGGCCGGCCCAACCGCCGGTCCCCGCGAGCCCCCGGCCACCCGCCCGGGCTTGGCCACCCTAGCTCAGTTGGTAGAGCACACCCTTGGTAAGGGTGAGGTCGGGGGTTCGAGTCCCCTGGGTGGCTTCTGAAACTCCCTGCCTCGTGCAGGCCCACCGCGTCGCGTGACGCGGCCTCACCGTCCGTCGGCAACTTCGCCCGACTTCGTCTTCCCCCCGGTCCCACGACCCACAACCCCCGATCCCGGAGGATCACCACCATGGCCAAGGGCGTTTTCGAGCGTACCAAACCCCACGTCAACGTCGGCACCATCGGCCACGTCGACCACGGCAAGACCACCCTCACCTCGGCGATCACCACCGTCCAGGCCGCCAAGGGCTTGGCCGAGGGCATCTCCTACGACGACGTCGCCAAGGCCTCGGCCTCCGACGGCCGTCGCGACGCGACCAAGATCGTCACCATCGCCACCTCGCACGTCGAGTACGAGTCGGAGAACCGGCACTACGCCCACGTCGACTGCCCGGGCCACGCCGACTTCGTCAAGAACATGATCACCGGCGCCGCCCAGATGGACGGCGGCATCCTCGTGGTCTCCGCGGCCGACGGCCCGATGCCCCAGACCCGCGAGCACGTCCTGCTCGCCCGTCAGGTGAACGTGCCCAAGCTCGTCGTCTTCCTCAACAAGGTCGACCTCGTCGACGACGAAGAGCTGCTCGACCTCGTCGAGCTCGAAGTCCAAGAGCTCCTGGCCAAGTACGACTTCGAGGACGACACGCCGATCATCAAGGGCGCGGCCTTCCCCGCCCTGCAGAACCCCGAGGACCCCGAGAAGTCCAAGTGCATCCAGGACCTGCTGGACGCGCTGGACACGTGGATCCCCGAGCCGGATCGCGAGACCGACAAGCCGTTCATGATGGCCGTCGAGGACGTGTTCTCCATCAAGGGCCGCGGCACCGTGGCGACCGGCCGCATCGAGCGCGGCACCGTCAAGGTCGGTGACAAGGTCGAGATCGTCGGCCTCGGCGACACCAAGGAGACGACCATCACCGGCGTCGAGATGTTCAACAAGTCCATGGAAGAGGGCATCGCCGGCGACAACTGCGGCTGCCTGCTCCGCGGCATCGAGAAGAGCGACATCGAGCGCGGCCAAGTCCTCGCCGCTCCGAAGACCATCAACCCCCACAGCGTCTTCGAGGGCGAGGTCTACGTCCTGACCAAGGAAGAGGGCGGCCGCCACTCGCCGTTCTTCTCCGGCTACAAGCCGCAGTTCTACGTCCGCACCACGGACGTGACCGGCGCGATCGAGCTCATGGGCGGCGCCGAGATGTGCATGCCCGGCGACAACATCCAGATGAAGATCACCCTCGAGAAGCCCATCGCCCTCGAAGAGCAGTCCCGCTTTGCCGTCCGCGAGGGCGGCCGCACGGTCGGCTCCGGCGTGGTCACCAAGATCCTCGAGTAGGTCCAAGCCGCTTGCGGCTTAGCAAGAATTCACGGTCGGCCCAGGTGAAAACCCGGGCCGACCCTTCCCCGGGCCAGCCCCGGCACCCCACACCCGCCAAGCGAGACCCGAGCCATGGCCAAGAAATCCAAGGATGCCGTCGAAGACGTCTGGTTGCAGTGCACCGAAACCGGCGACCTCAACTACCGCACCCCCGTCAACGTCAAGGGCGGCATGCCCGAGAAGCTCAAAGAGGGCCTCAAGAAATACTCGCCCCGCCTGCGCAAGCACACGCTGCACAAGATCAAGCGCAAGTAATTAGAACGGCCGACCGCCGCTGTAGTTGTGACTTTCCCGCGCCTCGCCCACTCGGCGAGGCGATTTTCTTTGGTAAAGAAACCGAAATGAACTTTGCCATTCCGGGTGCCACACCTCGTGCGAAGCACGATGTGTGCGAATCACCCGACGGACAACAACCACACATCGCCTGCGGTGAGGTGTGGCACCCGCAACGCTTGCCGCAACCGCGTGGTCACACGCCCGACTTGTAGTACTCACGCTGCCGACCGGCGTATTGAGCCAGCCGTGCGACCAGCGCGTCGCGTTCCGCCTCGGGCATCACGCGTTGCTGCCGCGCCACGGCGCAGTTCTCGGTGAGCTGTGCCGTGTCGTCCACGCCGATCACCAGCGACGCGATCGGCAGCGACCACGCGTAACGCAACGCGTCGTCCACGCTCACCGCATCGGGCACGATCGGCGCATCCCGGCCGACGCCGCCTTTATCGGTGAACCGGCCGTTGGCCAGCGCCTTCATCCCCAGCACCGCGTAGCCGCGCTGCACCGCCGGCGGCAGGACGTGGGTGATGAAGCTTTCGTAGCTCGGGTCCAGCACGTTGACGGGCATCTGCACGGCGTCCATCTCCACGCCCAAACCCTCGAGCCGTTCGAGCATCCGCAGGTGCGCCCGGAACGAGCTGTGCCCGGTGTAGCCGATGTACCGTGCCTTGCCCGCGGCCTTGGCTTCGAGCAGCACGTCCACCACGCCGGCGTCGACCCGCGCGTCCACGTCCTGCGGCGACTCGATCGCGTGGACCTGCCAGAGATCGACCCGGTCGGTCGCGAGGCGTTGCAGCGATTCGTCCAGATGCACGCGGGCCTGCTCGGCCGAACGAGCCTGCGTCTTGGTCATCAGGAAGACGCGATCGCGGTGCCGCGGCACGAGGTGCCGGCCGTAGCGCAGCTCGCTCTCGCCCTGGCCGTACTGCTCGGCCGTGTCGAAAAAGCGGACGCCCTGCTCGATCGACGCCTCGATGATCCGCGCCGCCCCGGCGTCGTCGAACCACCGCGAGACGTGCCACCCGCCCAGGCAGGCGGCCGTCACCGGCTCACCGGCCCGCCCGAACGGCCGCGTCGGCAGCACCCGCCCCGCGTCGTCCTCGCCAGCGACCGCGGGCTCGGCCCAGGCCGGCCAGACCCCCGTGCCCAGCCCGGTGATCCCCACGCCCAAGGCCGCCAGAAAGTCGCGTCGATGTAGCATCGCTTCACTTTACCGCCCTTCTTGGCAGGCCCCACCCCGCCCAGCCCCGCCTTGACGGTCCCGGCCGACCGGGGTTTAATGCCCATACGCCCTCGCCAACCGCGGGGGCGTTGTTATTCGGGAATCACCCTCTGGCGTCGCCTTGGCGGCGTGATAGGTTGGCCCGGCCGTTCCGACGCGTGCCCTCCGGACGGGCGTAGCTCAGTTGGCAGAGCAGCGGATTCCAAATCCGCAGGTCGTGGGTTCAAGTCCCTCCGCCCGTGTTCGATCCCTCCCCGCCGCGGCCGCAGCCGTGAGCGTCTCCCGCACCGCCCCGAACCGATCACCATGCCCAGCGCCAGTCAGACCGCCGACCCCCGCCCCGGCTCGACCTCCGGCGGCGGCTTCCTGAGCCTCTACAAGCCCGGCCAGGGGTACTACACCCGCTGGCTCTCGGCCGCTGGCTTCGGCGCGGTCGTGCTCGCCGGCGTCGGCTGGCTGTGGGGCCGATTCTCCGCGTGGCTCAGCGCCGACAACCTGCTCTATTGGCAAGGCGGCATGGCGGCCGGCACGATCCTGCTCTTCGGCCTGCTCTTCTACTACCTCTTCGGCGTCAACAAACGCATCGTGCAGTTCTGCATCGACACCGAAGCCGAGATGAACAAGGTCAACTGGCCCTCCCGCAAAGAGGTGATCGGCTCGACCCTCGTCGTCATCGGCGGCACGTTCCTCATGGCCGGCCTGCTCTTCGTCGTCGACATCGTCTTCGCCCTGTTCTTCCAGTGGATCGGCGTGCTCGAGACCAGCTCCGACGCCGCCGGCTTCTGACCCCGCCGCGCTCGGCCAAGCCAAGCCCGCCGCCGATCGCCACCCACTCCCCTCGCCCCGCGAGACCTCTCATGACCGACCCCGCACTCGACGCCCCCGTCACCGACCTCACCACCTCCGAGCTGCCCGGCGAGGGCGAGCCCCTGGTTCATCCCGAGATGAACTGGTTCGTCCTCCGCGTCGCCTCCAACAAGGAAGACTCGGTCCGCGCGACGCTGCTGCGCAAGATCAAGATCGAGGGCTTCGACGGCGAGCACCCCGACAAGCCGCACCTGGTCAACCGCATCCTCGTGCCGACCGAGAAGCAGAAGACCATCAAGGCCGGCAAGCACAAGATCATCGAGACCAAGCTCTATCCCGGGTACGTCTTCGTCGAGATGAAGCTCGAAGACGACGGCCGCATCCCGCAGGACATCTTCTTCCTGATCAAGGAGACGACCGGCGTGGGCGACTTCATCGGCACGGCCGGGCGCCCGAGCCCGATGTCGATGCCCGAGGTCGAGAAGATGATCAACGCCGCCAAGCCGCCCGAGGAGCAGCCCGAGGTCAAGATGGAGTTCGAGCCGGGCGACCACGTCAAGATCGTCTCCGGCCCGTTCGAGAACACCGAAGGCACGGTCGACATCCTCCTTCCCGACCAGGGTAAGGTGCGCGTGATCGTCACCATCTTCGGCCGCGCCACGCCGGTGGAGCTGGAGTACTGGCTGGTCGAAAAGTTTGAGGAATGATCGACCAAGCGGTCGGTCATCCGCCGACAAAGTCGGCCCGTTAGCCCCCGGCTCTGCCGGGGGTGGACCACAAGAAGGGTCCTGACGGCAACGGCGTTGAAGTCTTAAGACGCGTGATTTTTCACCCCCCGCAGAGCCGGGGGCTAATGGGGGTTGAGTTGTCGACGGGGTTGAACCTGCTCGCGACGATGGTGACAACCACGACGTACGGGACGTGGTTGCCGGGTGATGTGCGGGGGTATGTCGAAGATGGGCGGGTGTTGCCGGGTGATCCGTTTCGTGCGAACGAATCGAAACGCATCATGCGATCGGGTGCGGTGTATCTGGACGAAGATGAGCAGGACGCGGCGTTGCGTGGTTTGATCGCCGCGTGCGAAGAGTTCGGCTACCGCTTAATCGCGGTATCGATCGAGTCGTGGCATGCGCACGCGCTGCTTTCGCACGGCGGCGATAGCGTGACGAAGGTTGTGGGCCGGTTGAAGAATCGCATGCGACAGGCGATCGGCCGCGGGCGGGTGTGGGCGAAGGGGTACGACAAGCGGTACTGCTTTTCCGAGGCGGAGGTGCTCACGCGGCGGGCGTACATTCAGAGGCATCGCGGCAATCGCACGATTCCCTCCCTTTAGCCCCCGGCTCTGCCGGGGGTGAACTACGGGGCGTGGTGTGGTTCATGCGGTGGTGAGGCGGCGGGCGTGGAGGGTTTTTCACCCCCGGCAAAGCCAGGGGCTAACGGGGTGTGAAGTTGGGCGCTGCGGGTGGATTGAGAAATGCCAGCGTGGTGAGCCCACATTTTCCTCATCGAACGCTCATAATTTCTTGACTGTTTCCTAGCGCGCGGGGTAGGGTGCGTCTGTCGGGGAATCCTCCTGCGGACCCGTCTACTTTTTGGAGATTGAGATGACTCAGGCGATGGCTGTGCCGGTGGCGGATGGGCTCACGGATGTGGCGGAGTCGGCGGCTCGGCCGCGACGGCAGCCGCCCTATGCGGTGGTGCTGCACAACGACGAGTCGGTCGACATCAACTTCGCGCTCGACACGTTGCGGGTTGTCTTCGGGTTTGGGGCTGATCGAGCGGCCGAGTTGGTGACGCGGGTCCACGAGACCGGCCGGGCGGTCGTTTGGTCGGGGATGCGTGAACACGCCGAGTTGAAGGCGGAGCAGATCAGTTCGCGCACGGGCGACCCTGGGATTCATGCGGGGCGTCGGCCGCGGTTGACGGTGAGCGTCGAGGCGATGCCTGGGTGAGTGGGTTGTGGGACAGGCGGCAACGCGGCAAGCCGCTTCGCTAAATGGGGGAATTGCGTTGACGTGATCGCGATGTCTGGGGCCACTTCCGAAGCCGGGGGCGTTAAACCTTGAGTTCGGTTTGGTCGTCCAGCCTCGCGCGGTAGCGGTCGCGAATGGGGGTGACGACCTCGGCGATGAAGGCGTCGACTTGTTGGGGCGCACGGCCGACGTATTGCGCGGGGTCGAGGGTGGCGTGGAGGTCGATGCCGGCGAAGCTCGGCTCGTTGGCGAGGCGGTCGAGCAGGTCGTTGGGCTTGCCCTCGGCCTTGACCTGTTGCGCGGCAGCCTGGCTGTGCCCGCGGATCACTTCGTGGAGCGTTTGTCGATCGCCCCCGTTCTGCACGGCGGCCATGAGCAGGTTTTCGGTCGCCATGAACGGCAGCTCGGCGGCGAGATTGGCGGCGACGGTGTTGGGGTAGACGACGAGGCCGGACGCGACGTTGCCGAGGATGTCGAGCAGGCCGTCGGTGGCGAGGAAGGGTTCGGGCAGGGTGAGTCGGCGGCATGACGAGTCGTCGAGCGTGCGTTCCATCCACTGCTCGGCGGCTGTGGTGTAGGGCACCTGGGTGAGGCCGATGACGAAGCGGGCGAGGCCGCAGATGCGCTCGGAGCGCATGGGGTTGCGCTTGTAGGCCATGGCCGACGAGCCGATCTGGTTCTTCTCGAAGGGCTCTTCGATTTCTTTGCGATTGGCGAGGAGGCGGAGGTCGGTCGCGCACTTGGCGGCGGCGGCGGCGACGGCGGCGAGGCTGGACTGGACGAGCGCGTCGACGAGGCGCGGGTACGTCTGCCCGGTGACGGCGAAGCGGCGGTCGGCGGGCCAGCCCATCTTCTCGGTGACGAGGCGGTCGAGCTCGTCGACCTTGTGGTGGTCGCCGTCGAAGAGCGCGAGGAAGGAGGCTTGCGTGCCGGTGGTGCCCTTGACGCCGCGGAAGCGCAGGGTGTCGAGGCGGTGCTCGACTTCGGCCAGCGCGATGGCGAGGTCGTGGGCCCAGAGGGTGGCGCGTTTGCCGACGGTCGTGGGCTGGGCGGGCTGGTAGTGGGTGAACCCGAGGGTCGGCAGGTCGCGGTGCTCGGCGGCGAAGGTCGCGAGGCGGTCGATGGCGGCGGCGGTTTTCTGCGTGACGAGGGTGAGGCCGTCGCGGAGCTGGATGAGCTCGGTGTTGCAGACGACGAACTGCGAGGTCGCGCCGAGGTGGACGATCGGCCGGGCGTCGGGCGCGGCGTCGCCGAGCGCGTGGACGTGGGCCATCACGTCGTGGCGGAGCTTTTTCTCGTAGCCGGCGGCGTTGTCGTAATCGATCGGCTGGTCCACGGCGGCACGCAGCGCGGCGAGCTGGGCGTCGGTGATGTCGAGCCCGAGCCGTTGCTGCGCCTCGGCCAGGGCGAGCCAGAGCCTGCGCCAGGTCGTGAACTTGGTGCGGGGCGACCAGACGAGCTGCATCGCCGGCGAGGCGTTGCGGGTGGCCAGGGGGGAGGTGTAGGTGGTGTCGGATTGCAATTGGGTGATTTCGCGATGTGGTGATTTGGTGATTGGCCGCGCCGCGATCACGAAATCGCGCGATCGCCAAATCGCAAAATACCTAACCCACGTGCTCGGCCTTGGGGTTTCGGGTCATGAGGGCGGTGATGCCGTCGAGCGGGTCGAGGCCTTCGAAGAGGACGGCGTGGATGCCCTGGGTGATCGGCATCTCCACGCGGTAGCGCTCGGCGAGCTGCACGACGGCCTTGGTGGTGGCCACGCCCTCGACGACGCCGGGGATCTGGCTCAAGACGTCGTTGAGTTTCTTGCCGCGGCCGAGCTGTTCGCCGCAGGAGCGGTTGCGGCCGGTGGGCGAGAAGCAGGTGGTGGCGAGGTCGCCGACGCCCGACAGGCCGAAGAAGGTCTCGCGTTTGGCGCCCATGGCGACGCCGAGGCGGGTGATCTCGGCGAGGCCTCGGGAGAGCAGCGCGGACTTGGCGTTGTTGCCGGCTTGCAGGCCGTCGAGGATGCCGGCGGCGAGGGCGATGACGTTCTTGGTCGCGCCGGCGAGCTCGACGCCGAGCAGGTCGGCGTTCGTGTAAACGCGGAACCACGGCGTGGTGAATGTCGACTGAAGGGTGTCGGCGAGTTCGGGGTCTTCGGCGGCGGCGGTGATGGTCGCGGGCAGGCAGCGGGCGAGCTCGTCGGCGACGGTCGGGCCGAGCAGCGCGCCCAGCGGGCGGGGCTTGTGGTCGGGCGAGTCGGGGCCTTGGGCGGCGAGGACGTCCTGGATGATCTGCGTGGGGCGCAGCAGCGTGTCGGTCTCGATGCCTTTGGTGACCGAGACGATCGGCGTGCCCGGCGGGCAGTGCGGCGCGAGGCCGGCCCAGACGGAGCGGACGTACTGCGTGGGCACGGCGTTGACGACCAGCGCGGGCGCGGGGTCGAAGAGGGCCTGGGGGTCGGCGGTGAAGACGGTGCGATCGGCGAAGCGGTGGCCGGGGAGGTAGCGGGTGTTCTCGCGGGTCTGGGCGAGGGCGTCGACGTGGTCGGGGTCGTGGCCGAAGAGGGTGGCGGGGACGGCGCGGGTGTCGAGGATGAGCGCCATGACGGTGGCCATGGCGCCGGTGCCGACGATGGCGACGCGGGGCGGGGGCGAGGCGGCGGGGTCGGGCTGGCCGGCGAGGTGGACCTGGGGCATGCGGCCATTGTGGGCCGCGAGGGCGGCGGCGTCCAAGCGGGGTGGCGTGGGGCGGTCGGTCTGCCGATAAGTCGTTGCGTGAGCAAGGCCGATCTGCGGAGCCTCGGGGCTTCGATTAGACTCCGGCGAGTTCATCGATCGACAGGGCGCACAGGAGCGAAAGCCATGATGAGATGGATGCGAGGCACGGTTTTGGGCGTCATCGCGGGCTCGACCCTCTGGGTCGGCGGCGGCTGCGAAACCGACTCATTCTTCGACCCGTCGATCCCGGGCCGCTGGTAACACACGCCCATCACCCTGCCGATCCTCAGCCGGCTAGAGATCATCGAGCCCGAGGACGACCTCGCCCTCGAGACCACCCCCGTCCGCCCCGAAGACCTCATCCCCGACAAGCGGGAGTACGTCATCGGCACCGGCGACACGATCACCATCTCGATCTTCGAGCTGCTGAACATCGGCCAGGACTACATCGTCACCCGCCAGGTCGAGCAGCTCGGCACCGTCCGCATCCCCAACGTCGGCACCATCCGCGCCCAGGGCTTGTCGGCGATCCAGCTCGAAAACGAGATCCGCGACACGCTCGAGCGCCAGGGCATCCTGCGCGACGCGCAGGTGTCCGTCCTGCTCAACATCTCGCAGCGCAACACGTTCAGCGTGCTGGCCGCGCCGTCGCAGGGCGGCATCGCGGTGGGTACGTATGTCATCCCCCGGCCGGACTTCCGCCTGCTGGACGCGATCGCGCTGGCGCGCGGCGTCCCGGGCCGCACCAAGACCCTGCTGATCATCCGGCAGACCGCGCTGACCCCCGAGGTCGCCGGCGAGCCGCTGCCCGGCGACCTGGCGCTCGCGACCGATTCGGCCAACGACGGCCCGGTCGAGCCGGCCCCCGAAGACCCCTCGGAGCTGATCGATCGCCTGCTCGAGGGCATCGAGCCGGACCCCGAGCCGGTGGACACGCCCGAGATGCCCTCGGAGCGTCCGGCCCCGTCGGCTATGGAAGAAGGCCTCACGCCCGAGGCCGACGCCGCCCAGTGGGTCTATGTTGGCGGCCGGTGGGTGCAGGTCCGCCCCCGGACCGAGGAAGAGATTCCCCTCGACGGTAGCGAGGCCGACGACGCCCGCCGCGCGGAGCTCCGCTCGCTGATCACCCAGCGCATCGTCGAGGTGCCGTACGACCGGCTGATCAACGGCGACATGAGCTACAACATCATCATCCGCCCCGGCGACCTCATTAAGGTCCCCGACCCGACGGCCGGCTTCGTCTACATCGGCGGGGCCATCGCCCGGCCCGGCGCGTATTCCGTGCCCGGCGAGCAGGACCTCACGCTCAAGCAGCTCATCTTCTCGGCCGGCAACCTGTCGGGCCTGGCCATCCCCGAGCGTGTCGACCTGATCCGCCGGGTCAGCCCGGACCGCGAGGCGATCGTCCGGCTGAACCTGCGGGCGATCTTCGAGGGCGTCGAGCCGGACTTCTTCCTCAAGCAGAACGACACGATCAACATCGGCACCAACTTCGTCGCCACGCCGCTGGCGGTGTTCCGCAACGGCCTGCGGTTCACCTACGGTATGGGCTTCATCATCGATGAGAACTTCGGCGGCCAGCTCTTCTGACCCATTTCTAACGATCCAGCCGCCGGCCCAGCCCGCCACCTAAACCGGCGGGAAGCCCCACTTCGGCCTTGCCTAAGTTGCCCAACCGGCTCACGAGGCCGCGAATCCGCCGCTTCGGCCGAACACACCGGCCTCGCTGGCCCAAGCCCGATCGCGTGATACTCTTGCGATTCTGCGATGCGGTCGGGGCCGGGCCTCGAACTGCGACGACTGATCGGACGTAAAGCCCAAACGGCGCACTACCGATCGGATGGAGGAGAGGCGGCACGGGTCGCCCACGAGCAGGGAGCGTTCGGACTTCGATGCACGTCGGCTTAACTGGCCCAGGGCGATGACCACCGCACAAACCACCAACCTCGACGCCGCGGGGCAACGCACGCTCTCGCCAACGGACCGGTCCCACCTCGCCGCGTGGGCCCTGGCCGGCCTGCTGGGCGTGCTGTTCTGCCTGTTCTTCTGGAACTTCCTGCGGCGCAGCGCCCTCTTCGCATGGGCCGACATGGCCGACTGGGGCCACATCGTCATCATCCCCGCCATCTCCGCCGTCCTGCTCTGGCAGCGGTGGGAACGCCTCAAGGCCCTGCCTATCCGCCCCTCGTGGCTCGGCCTGGTCCCGCTCATCGCCGGCGTCGCCAGCTACGCCTTCTGGGTCCACCCCGGCCGCAACGACATGTTCCAGGGCTACAGCATGGTCATCGCCCTGTTCGGCCTGGTCTGGCTGATCTGCGGCACCCGGTCGATGTCGATCCTGTCGATCCCTGTCCTCTTCCTGTTCCTGGGCGTCAAGGTCGCCGACCGCATCTGGTCCGCCTTGGCCCTCTACCTCCAGCACATCGCCGCGGACCTCTCGACCCGCGCCCTGCAGATGCTCTCGTTCGTGATCCCCGGCTTTTACGACGCCAACAAGAACGGCTCGGTCATCGTCCTCGAGTTCTATAAAAACGGCACGATCGTCTCCGAGAGCCTCAACGTCGCCGAGGCCTGCGCCGGGCTCCGCAGCCTCATGATCTACATCGTGCTCGGCAGCTCCTTCGCCTTCCTCATGCAGCTCTCCTGGTGGCGACGCCTCGTGCTCATCGGCTCGACCGTCCCCGTCGCGATCTTCATCAACTGCTGCCGCGTCACCAGCCTCGGCCTGCTCTATCAGATCCACCCCGACTACGCCTCGGGCGACTTCCACACCATGATCGGCATGCTCTGGCTCGGCCCGGCGTTCGGCCTGTTCATGCTCATCTGGTGGATCATGGACCGCATCGTCATCGTCGATAAGTCCGCCGCCTCCAAGCGCCTGATCCCCGTCGATCGGCCGGACTCGTTCACCCACGAGCCCGCCTCGCGACCCAGCGTCGCCTCGGTCGTCTGGGCCTGCCTGTCGGGCGTCCTCGTCGCCGCCGCCGCCGCGCTCGCCTATCGCTACGCCCTGCCGATGCCCAAGCCCGAGTTCGTCATTCCCGGCATCCCCACGGCCCTGAACGAAACGCTCCAGGCGATGGTCGTCATCGTCGCCCTGCCGCTCATCACCGGCGTCGCCGCCGCCGCCCTGCTGCTCGGAGCCGTCCCCCGCCTGCTGCCCGCCCTGGCCGTGCCCGCGCACGCCCAAGGCGTGACCGCCAAGGCCCAGCGCATCGTCACGGTCGCCTTCGCCGCCGCCCTGCTCGGCTCGATGGCCACCGCTCAGTTCACCACCCTCGCCACGCTCGACGCCCGGCTGGTCAAGCTGCCCGTCCCGCTGCGGCACCACCTGTTCATGCTGCCCAATCAGGTCGGCGCCTGGGAGATGGTCCGCGACGAGCCCGCCCTCTCCAAAGACATCATCGACGAGCTCGGCACCGAGGACTACCTCACCCGCATCTACGCCGACACCCAGGCCGAGCCCAACGCCCCCGGCGCCTTCGTCTCGCTGCACATGGCCTACTACACCGGCACGCCCGACACCGTCCCGCACGTGCCCGAGCGATGCTTCGTCGGCGGAGGCTTCCTCGCCGTCGCCTCGCCCGACGTCGTCCCCGTCGCGCTCGACTCGCCCATGTACTTCACCGAGACCCTCGACGACGGCACCTCCCGCGTCGTCGCCCCCTCGGCCCTCGCGAAACAAGAAGTCACCCTCCCCGCCAAGAACTTCGACGTCACCCTCTTCCAATGGCAGGGCGGACCCGAAGAGCCCGTCTCGACCGTCATCTACTTCTTCATCGCCAACAACCGCGCCCTCGCCACGCCCGACGCCGTCCGCGCTCACGGCTTCTCCATCCAAGAGAAATACAGCTACTACCACAAGGTCGAGATGCGCTGGCACCGCGTGGCCGACCCCGACGAGGCCGTCCGCCTCACCGAGAACTTCCTCGCCGACGCCCTGCCCGAGATCATGGCCTGCCTGCCCGACTGGCAGGACGTCCGCGAAGGCAAGTGGCCCCAGCCCGACCAACCCTGACCCCCGACCCAACCCCCGACCCCACGCGCCGCGCCGAAGCGCCCGCGGCCGCCACGACCGACCCACCCCGAAACCAACACCCCCAGGCCGATCCACATGGCAGCCCGCGTCAACACCACCTTCGTCCTCGCCCTCGCCGGCGTCCTCGTCCTGCTCGTCGGCGCCGTCGTCGCCGCCTACGTCGTCATCGAGTCGCGCAGCGCCGACCGCTACATCACCCTCGCCGGCCAGGCCGAAGAAAACGGCGACCTCCGCCGCGCCGTGTCTTACTTAGGCCGCGCCGCCCGCAAGCAACCCGACAACGTCGAGGTCCGCGACCAGCTCCTCGAAATCATCCCCCGCGTGCAGGTCCAGACCCGCCCCGCCGCCCAAGACTACCTCCGCGACTACATGGCCGGTCGTCGCGAGGTCGCCAACCTCCTCGACTACCCCGACGACCGCCTCGAGGACTACTTCGGCACGCTCTACGGCTTCTACACCCGCTTCGGCGACCCCAGCTTCCTCTCCGAGATCACCCGCGAGGCCGGCAACCGCATCGCCTCCAACCCCAACACCACCATCGCCCGCAAATACCGCGGCATGGCCACCGTCGCCCTGCTCGGCCGCGACACCCCCGCCGACGAACGCGACCGCGCCGCCGAGGACCTCCAGCTCGCCGTCGCGGCCCTCCCGCAAGACACCGACGCCGCCTTCGCCCTCACCCGCTGGTACCTCCGCGAGGCCGACCGCATCGACCAGCCCGGCGACAACGCCGGCGACCGCCCCGAAGAGGCCGGCCAGCTCCGCGACACCGCCCTCACCCTCGCCAAGGACATGCTCGCCGTCGACCCCGACGACCCGCTGCGCAAGATGCGCTACGTCCAGCTCCTGCTCGACCCCGCGTTCAACCCCGACTCCGACATCCCCCACCCCAACACCCAGCTCGCGATCCCCGTCACCGACCAGATCGTCGCCAACGCCAGCGCCGCCGCCGACGCCGAGATGACAGTCTTCCTCGCCGTCGTCAACCAGATGCCCGGCATCTACCGCCAGGACACCAAAGAAAACCCCGACCCCCAGGCCGCCATCCCCGGGCTGAAAAAAGCTCAAGAAGCCGTCGCCCGCGCCGGCGAGGACAAGCCCCCCCAGCCGCCGCTGCTGTTCGCGCTCGCCGACATCGAAAAACGACTCGAACGCCCGCAAGAGGCGATCGCCCTCTACCAGCGCGTCGTCGAAGCAAGCGACACCGGCAACTTCGTCACCTTCCTCGAAGGCCGCAACTACGCCGCCCGCGCGCTCTACGGCCACGCCGACCTGCTCATCGCCCAGCTCGAGTCCGGCGGCCGCGAGGCCATGCAGGAACGCATCGCCAAGGTCGAGTCCATCGCCGACGAGCTCGCCGGCCGACGCGGCGAAGAAGACCCCTTCGTCGACATCATCCGCGGCAAGGCCCTCATGCTCTCCGGCCAGCACGCCCAGGCCATCTTCCACATCGACCGCGCCAGCCAACGCGCCAACGACAGCAACCTCGAGCTGCTCATGATCTCCGCCAAGGCACGCGAGCTCGCCGGCCAACCCGGCGCCGCCGCCCAGCGCTACGAGCGCGTCATGAGCCTGCGCCCCGGCGTCCCCGCCATCCAGATCGAGTACGCCCGCCTGCTCATCGAGATGGGCCGCGCCGATGAAGCCCGACCCCTGCTCGAGCCCATCGTCGCCACCGACCCCGACAACGCCATCGCCAAGCGCCTCCTCGCCGCCGCCACCCTCCGCGAGCCCGGCGGCAACGTCGAAGCCGCCATCGCCACCCTCCGCCAGCAGGCCGAGAATGGCGGCCTCAGCGACAAGCTCGCCCTCGCCTCGGGCCTCGCCCAGGCCAAGCAGAACGACGAAGCCCACCAGATCGCACTCGAAGCCCTCGAGATCGCCCCCGCCGACATCCGCGCCCTGCGCCTCGCCGTCACCACCACCGAAGACGTCGACACCCGCCGCCGGCTCATCAACCGCGCCGCCGACGCCGGCCTCGAATCCACCCAAGCCGACCTCATGCTCCAGGCCGTCGAGACCGCCGCCTCCGACTCGCCCGAGGCCCGCGAGCAGCTCGTCAACAACTTCATCGCCCAACGCACCGACCCCGTCGAGGCCAAGCTGCTCGAAGCCCGACTCTTCATCGACAACGAAGACCCCGAGCTCGCCGCCCGCGGCCAGGCCGCCCTCAACGAGCTGATCGAAACCGCCCCGGACAACGCCGCCGTCGTCAACTACCGCCTCATCCGTGCCATCCAGCAGGAAGACTTCCAGCTCGCCGAGTCCCTCGTCAGCCAGGCCGAGCGCCTCGACATCGACCTCGCTGGGGGCCTGTTCCTGCGCACCACCCTGCTCGAAGCGCAAGGCGAGCCCGAACGCGCTTTGATCACCCTGCGAAGCGCCCTCGAGCGGCGCCCCGTCTTCAGCCAGGGCTGGATGCGCATGGGCAAGCTGCAGACCGAGCTCGGCGACCTCGACGCCGCCGTCGAGGCCTATCAGACCTCCGTCGAGCAGGACCCCACCAACGTCCGCGCCCAAACCCTGCTCGCCCAGACACGCCTCGCCCTCGGCCAGCCCGAGCAAGCCCTCACCGCCATCCGAAGCGCCGCCCGCCAGCAGCCCAACAACGACGCCCTCCAGAAAACCGCCATGGCGCTCGAGCAGGAGTACGGCGACGCCGACGCCGCGCTCGCCGCCCGCCGGCAGTGGGCCGAGCGCTTCCCCGACGACCTCACCAACCTCCGCCAGATGGCCCTGGCCCTGGCCCAGCGCGGCGAAGGCGAGGAAGCCATGGAGGTCTTCGAGCGCTCCATCACCGACGAGGACGAACCGCTCAAGCTCATTCAGTTCCGCGCCGCGCTCTACGCCGAGTCCGGCGACCCCGAACGCGGCCTCGACACGATCGTCGGCTACCTCCGCGCCAAGGGCGACAACGCCACCGCCGAAGACTACCTCGTCCTCGCCCAGTTCTTCCTCGACAACCAAAGGCCCTCCCAGGCCGCCGCCGCGCTCCAGCGAGCACGCCAGCTCGAAGACAAAGAGCTGATGCCCGCGTCCCGCACGCTCGGCGACCTGTTGTTCAACCGAGGCCTCAACGAACAGGCCGCCCTGCTCTACGAAGAAGTCCTCACCGCCAGCCCCGACGACCAGAGCGTCCGACTCCGCCTCGCCGAGACCTACCTCCGCCTCCAGCAGATCGAAGACGCCAAGCGCGTCGTCGACTCCGGCGAGATCGGCGAGTCCGACACCGCCAAGCTCGTCCGCGCCCTCATCGCCCGGCAGGACGGCGACGTCACCACCGCCATGCGGCTCATCAACCAGATGATCACCGCCGACCCCCGACGGGCCGACCTCTACATCCACCGCGCCGTCACCCTCGCCATGCAGGACGGCCGCATGACCGCGGCCATGACCGACGTCAACCGCGCCCTCAGCCTCGACCCCGACAGCGTCTTCGGCCGAATCACGCTCGTGCGGCTGCACCGCCAGCAGGGCGACCAGGCGTCGGTCATCTCCGAGCTGCAGCGGCTCGTCGCCCGCGCCCCCGAGTACGCCGCCGGCCACCGCATGCTCGCCAACGAGCTCGCCTCCATGGGCCGCGCCAACGACGCCGAGCTGGTGCTCATGACCGCAGCCCAGCAGTTCGAGAACGACCCGAGCTGGCCGCGGCAGATCGGCCAGATCGCCCAGCGCCGCGGCGACGCAGAGAGCGCCATCGCCGCCTTCCGCTCGGCCTTGCAGATCTCAAGAGACCCCGAAGACCAGCGCCGCCTGGTCGACGCCCTGCTCGTCAACCGTCAGCCCCAGCAGGCCCTCGCCGCGTTGTCGATCGAGACCGGCCTGGACACCTCGCTGCCGAGCATCCAAGCCGCGCAGGCCCAGGCCTTCATGCAGCTCGGCCGCACTCAGGAGGGCAAGGACACCTTCGACCGCGCCCTCGAGAAAGTCGAAGACGCCGACACCCTGATCGGCGTCGCCCGCCGCATGGGCGCGGTGATGCCCTCCGATGAGGTGCTCGCGACCCTCGAGGCCGCCAGCGACGAACGCCGTCGGCTGCACTTCGAGATCGCGCTGAGCATGCTCACCCTCGGCGACGACGCCCAGGCCGCCCACGACCGCCTCCAGGCGATCGCCGACGCCGCCCAGGCCGACGAGACCACCGCCATCCCCTGGACGCGCACGATGGCGCTCGCCGCCTACTCCATCGGCGACTTCACCGCCGCGCGCGAGGCCTACCAGACCCTCGTCGACGCCAACGCCGCCGACGCCACCGTCCTCAACAACTACGCCTTCATGCTCATCGCCGACCTCGACGACGCCCAGACCGGGCTCGAAATGGCCAAACGCGCCGCCGCGCAGATGCCCGATAACGCCAAGATCCTCGACACCGTCGGGCTCGCCGAGTTGAAGCTCGACCTGGTCGATGATGCCATCACCACCCTCGAGACCAGCGTGCAACGCGAGTCGCTCGCGATCAACAACCTGCACCTCGGCATGGCCTACAGCCGTGTCGGGCGCAACGCCGACGCCGCCGAGGCCTTCAACCGCGCCATCCAGATCGGCCGCGACGCCGGGCCCTCCGAGGCCGACGCCGCCGAACGAGCCGCCACCCTGATCCAGGAACTGCAAAACACCCCTTGAGGACGAAGACATGATCCCTCAGCTCAACCCCACCAGCGTCCCCCAAGGGGCCATCCCCGGCAACCCCGGCGCCGCCTCCGGCAAGTTCAAGCCGGTCGATCCCATGCGCTTCGTCCGCAAGTACATGTGGGTGCTCATCATCGCCGGCACCCTGGGCCTGGGCATGGGCATTGGGCTCCGCTTCACGCTCGCCTACACCTCGGCGTACTTCACCTCCATCGCGCAGATGATCGTCTCCGGCCAGGCCGACGACCCGTGGATCCGCCCCGGCACCGAGAGCGAGCTCGACGCCACCGCCGTCGAGTTCGCCGTCGCCACCGAGATCGCCCGCATGCAGTCCGAGCCCGTCCTCCGCAGCGTGCTCGACCGCCAAGAGGTCCGCGACACCGAGTGGTACGCCAGCATCAAGACCACCGAAGATCGCATCGCCGGCCTCCGCGACGACGTGCTCATGATCACCCCCCGCCGCGACTCGGCCATCATCAACCTCGCCGCCGAGACCCGCAAGGGCGACGACTCCCGCACCATCCTCAACAACCTCATCGCCGTCTACACCGACCTGCTCCGCCAGGAAAGCGAAGGCAACAACCGCGATAACCGTCAGGTCTACCAGCAAGAGATCAACCGCGCCGATGACACCATCCGCCTCCTCCAGGAGCGCGTCAGCGCCTTCACGCAGACCAACGAGATCGACTCGCTCGACGCCCGCTACAGCCAGGCCAGCATCCGCTACCGCGACCTCTCGGCCACCATGTCCCAGCTCGAGCTCGCCCTCGCCAGCGCACGCTCCCAGGCCGCCACCATCATGGAGCAGGTCGAGGCCGGCACCTACGCACCCTCGCTCGACGAACGCCTCGCCGTCGAGAACCTCCCGCTGGTCATGGGCCACAGCCAGCGCATCCAGTCGCTCAAAGAGCAACGCACGATGATGGACGAGCTCGGCAGCCCCAACAGCTACACCGCCCGCCGCCTCGACGCCCAGATCTCCGCCGCTCAGATTGAACGCGACCTCGAAATCAACCGCCAACTCGAAAAACTCTCGCAGCAGCGCGTGCAGGGCGCCGAGTCCGCCGTCAAAGCCATCGAAGGCCAGATCGACAGCCTGCGCGAAAAGGTCGAAGCAGCCAACCGCAGCGTCGTCGACCTCAACGCCACGCTCGCCCGGTACGACCAGCTCCAGGACGACCTCCGCGCCCAGCAGACCGTCCGCGACCGATCCCAAAAAGCGCTCGACACCCTGCGCATGAGAGGCGAGATGCCCAACGCCGTCCGCGTCGAGACGCTCGTCGCGCCCCAGTCGGCCAACATGTCCTTCCCCCCCAGCCTCACCGTCCTCGGCGGCGCCGGCATGATCTTCATGCTCGGCTGCGTCGGCGGCCTGCTCTTCGTCCGCGAGATGCTCGATCAGCGCTTCACCAGCCCCGCCGACATCTCCCTGCTGCCCAACGCCGACCTCCTCGCCACCCTCCCCCACGCCGCCGAGGACCCCTCCGGCCTCGCCGACGTCACCTGCATCGTCCAGCGCGCCCCCAACGGTCTGCTCGCCGAGTCCTACCGACAGCTCCGCACCGACCTGCTCGCCCGCGTCGACCGACGCGGCTATCGCACCGTCCTCATCGTCGGCTCGTCCGCCGAGTCCGGAGCGACCACCGTCGTGCAGAACCTCGGCCTCAGCCTCGCCAACAACGCGCGCTCCGTCTTGCTCATCGACGCCAACCTCCGCCGGCCCACGCTGCCCAACAGCCTCGGCGCCCCCGCCACGCCCGGCCTGGCCGACTACCTCAACGACGGTGCCTCCGCCGACAAGGTCGTCCACACCATGAGCGACCTGCCGCTCAGCGTCCTGCCCTGCGGCACCGACCCCTCGCGACTTACCGCCGAGGCCTTCGAGTCCAAGCAGTTCCGCGAGCTGCTCAGCAAGCTCGAGTCCGAGTTCGACATCGTCCTCATCGACTGCCCGCCCGCCCTGCTCACCAGCGAGGCGCAGATCCTCGCCAAGCACGTCGACGCCGCCGTCGTCGTCACCCGCGCCAACCGCGACAAGCGCGGCATGACCGGACGCGTCATCCGCAAGATCGACGGCCAGCGTGCCGACCTGCTCGGCGTCGTCCTTAACGGCGTCCGCAGCGCCGCCGGCGGCTACTTCCGCAAGAACTTCCGCGACTTCTACCGCTACTCCCAGCAGGGCCGACCCGCCCCCGCTCAGCCCCTCCAGCGGTCCGAGCCCCAGGCCACCACCACCGCCGCCAACGACTAACCCCCGCCGCCAACCAAGCCGCCAACCAAGCCCACGCCCACCCCCCGCGCGGCCCCCGCCACCCATGACGGCCACCACGCCACAGCTCGATGCCTCCGCGATCCTCGCGCCCTACATGGGCATCTTCTTCGTGGCCTTCCTCGTCAGCCTCGTCGCCACCCCCGTCATGCGCCGGCTCGCCCTGTCCAACGGCATCGTCGACGTCCCCGACCTTCTCCGAAAAAACCACCGCGAGCCCATCGCCTATCTCGGCGGCGTCGCCATCTTCGTTGGCTGGCTCGTCGCCGTCCTCGCCTCACACTTCATCGACCCCCACACCGTCCCCGTCGCCGGGCCCATCGCCGTCGACTTCCCCATCTCCATCGTCATCGGCGCCGCCGCGATTGTCATCACCGGCATGCTCGACGACATCTACGGCATCTCCCCCCGCGTCAAAATCGGCGGCCAGCTCTTCGCCGCCGCCGGCCTCGCCCTCAACGACATCGGCTTCCGATTCGTCGAAAACAGCCTCCGCCTCCTGGGCCTCGGCGCCGTCCCCGACCCGATCGTCTACATCCTCGGCACCGTCCTGCTCGGCTTCCTCGTCGTCGCCGGGTGCAACGCCGTCAACCTCATCGACGGCCTCGACGGCCTCGCCTCCGGCGTCTGCGCCATCGCCACCCTCGGCTTCCTCGCCATCGCCACCCTCGTCGCCATCGAAGCCGCCAACGACCCCTTCGCCCTGCCCGAAACCCTCGACACCGACCCCACCCGCATCGTCATGGCCGTCGCCGTCGTCGGAGCGATCCTCGGCTTCCTGCCCTACAACTTCAACCCCGCCACCATCTTCATGGGCGACGCCGGCTCGCTCCTGCTCGGCTTCTTCGCCATCACCTCCATCCTCCTCTTCGCCGACACCGGCGCCGAGGCCCTCAAGCTCGCCACCGTCAGCCTCATCGTCTTCGCCGTGCCCATCACCGACACGTCGCTGGCCATCATCCGACGCAAGCTCCGCGGCAAGCCCATCTTCTCGCCCGACAACGAGCACCTCCACCACCTGCTCCGACGCTCGGGCTTCTCGGTCAAGCAGTCCGTCGGCATCCTCTACCTCGCCGCCATCGCCTTCGCCGTCATCGGCGTCGTCCTCGTCGCCACCGACATGCAGTGGCGCTACATCATGGCCATCTTCGCCGTGATCTACGCCTTCATCCTCGTCAGCGTCTATAAGGTCGCCCGCGCCCTGGCCGCCCGCGAGGACCCCGCCGCCGCCAAGATCGCCGCCCGCGCCGCCGCCGCCCAGCAAATACCCGCCGACGACGACCCCACGCCTCCAGGCGAGGAAGAGGACGAGCCCGCCGCCCCCCACGGCCGCCGCCCCGAAGCCCCCGCCCGCCCCGGCGACACCCCCGCCCCGCTCTCCTGAGCCCCGGCCGCCGCCTCCAGGCCCGGCCGCCCACATCCGCCGCCCCACGCATCACTTGCCGACGCCGCAAAGCCGGTGTTACACTGCTATGTCGCGG
>JBCCQE010000023.1:0-49825 GCA_039024495.1 Planctomycetota bacterium
CTTGGGGGAGTGGTGGGGGCGAGGGGATTGACGTGGCGCGGCCGATGTTGGGGGTGGGGCGGGAGGAGGTGCGGGCGTTGCTGGGTGCGATCGGTCAGGGGTGGCGGGAGGACGAGACGAATGAAGACGCGGAGCGTCGGGCGCGCGCGCGGCTTCGGCGGGACGTGTTGCCGGTGTTGGCGGAGCTTTATCCGGGGGCGGAGGCTGCGGCGGGTCGGCTGGCGGACGCGGCGGCGCAGTGGCGCGCGGCGCGGGTTGTGGAGCTGGGCTGGGCTCCCATGCACGACGGGCGTGGCTGGCGGGTGGGCCGCGCGCGGCTGTCGGCGGCGCTTGCGGTGGATGGCGACGAGGCGTTGCGTGGCGGGTTGAGTGAAGCGGGCGTGCCGATGGGATCGGTGAACGCGGAGGCGACGCGTGCGATGTCGCGGGCGGTGCGGGACGGCGCGGGGGGCGAGCGGGTGTTTGCGTTGGCCGAGGGTTGGCGGATGGTGGTGACGCGCGAGGCGGTGGAGGTCACTCGGCCGGGGGAGGCGGGGGGGGCGGGCCGTCGAGGTTGAGGGTGGCGGGCGCGGCGTTTCGGGTGTCGTCGGGGGTTGGGCCGAAGGGGTTGTCGAAGGGGCGTGGCGTGGCGCGGAGCGGGCGGTCGGGGTCGGTGAGCTCGGCAACGCGGGCCTGGACGCGGGCGTCGTGTTCGGCGGCGTCGAGGGCGAGCTCGTCGGTGAGCTCGGCGATGCGGGCTTGCAGCTTGTCGAGCTCGACGGCGCGGAGCTCGCGGCGGATCTCGAGCTGGAGGCTGACGGTCTCGCGGAGCTCGGCGGTGCGGGCTTCGATGATCAGCGGTTGGTCATTGGCGACGGCCTGGCGGATGGCCTCGGCCTGGGCGCGGGCGAGGCGGGTGAGGTGGAGCTCGTCGCGGCGGAGGTCGAAGGTGAGCGGGTCGCGGCGGCGCATCTCGAGCAGGGCGACGATGCGCGGGAAGCGTTCGAAGATGAGGTTGGACGCGGCGTGGGGGTCCTGGTCGGCGGCGGCGCGGAGGCGCTCGGCGGCTTCGGGGCCGAGGAAGGTTTCGAGGACGCCTGCGGCGACGTCGAACTCTTCGTCGGTGAGGGTGCGGGGCTCGGCGAACGGGCGGTTTTGGCCGCGGGCGTTGCGGAAGGCTTCGACTCGTTCGCGATCGAGGAAGCGCGGGCGCTCTTGACGAGGCTCGCGCGCCTCGTGCTCGCGCGGGCCGTCTTGGGCGAGCGCGGGCGAAGCGATGAAGGCGACGGCGAGCGCGGCGGCGAGGGCGGCGAGGGTGGTGAGGCGGTGGGTGGTGCGTGGAGCGTTGCGGGTCATGGCGGGTCCCCTCGGGTGCGGCGGGGTTAGAAGAACAGCGACGCGGTGTCGGCGGCCTGGTCGAGCTGCATGGTGGTGACGGAGGCGTCGAGCACGGCCTGGGGGTCGGTGAGCGATGGGTCGGCGGCGGCGAGCTCGACGCGGATGGCGAGCATGTCGAGCTCGGTGTCGATGGTGTCGGTGGGCGTGCGTGCGGCGGCGAGCTGGTCGACGTCGACGGCGGCTGAGAAGTCGTCAGCGAGGTCGGCGAGCTGGGCGAGGGCGTCGGTGGTGGGGGCGGTGGGATTGGTGTCGTTGACCCGCGGCTTCACTTCGTTCAGCCCCGGCGTGGGGGTGGTGTTGGCGAGTTGCGTGTCGTTTGAGTTGTTGGTGGGGGCGTTGATGACGGCGAGGGCGACGACGGCGGCGAGGGCGAGGATGGCGGCGGCGCGCCAGGCGATGTGGACGGCGGGGCCGATGCGGGCGAGGACGGGTGCGGGGGAGTTGAGGGTGTGGAGCTCGGGGAGGGTGGCTTCGACGATGCGGTCGGCGAGGTAGGGCGGGGCGTCGTCGGAGCCGAGCGTTTGGTCGAGCAGGGCGTCGAGGTCGTGGTCGACCACGGCGTCTGCTGCGGGGTGCTCGTGGGATACCCGCGGCGGCGCTTCGCTCTGCCGCGGCTTGGGGGTGGGGTTGTTGTCTGGGTTTGTGGTCATGGCGGCGCTCTTGGTTCAGGCGGCGGCGGGGTCGGTTTCGGTCATCATGGCGCGGAGTTTTTTGACGGCTCGGTGGCTTCGGGCGAGGACGGTGCCGAGGGGTTGGTCGAGGGTCTCGGCGATCTGGGCGAAGCTGAGGCCGGCGGCATGTCGGTATTCGAGGACCTCGCGTTCGGCGTCGGAGAGCTGGGCGAGGCATCGGCCGAGGTCGGCGCGGCGTTCCTGGGCGAGCATGCGGTTGGCGGGGTCGTGGGCGGGTGCGGCGTCGGTGGCGAGGCGGGCCTCGGCGGCTGCGAAGGCTGAGGCGGTGTCGGCGGAGGCGGCGCCGGGGGTGGTGTCCATGGTGTCGGCCTGGCGGGTGCGGCGGCGCATCTCGTCGCGCAGGGCGTTGGTGGCGATGCGGAAGAGGTAGGGCTCGAACTTGCCGCGCTCGGAGTAGGAGGCGGCTTTGTCGGGGTCGTGGAAGGTTCGGACGAGTTTCACGAAGGCGACCTGGGTGAGTTCTTCGGCGAGTTCGGCGTCGCCGCAGCGTCGTTTGAGCAGGGCGAACAGCCGGGGGGTGTAGGCGTGGACGAGCTGGGTCCAGGCGTCGGCGTCGCCAGCCACGGCTTGGGCGACGGTTGCGGCCAGGGCCTCGGCGGCGGCGCGTGCGTCGTCGGGGACGGCGCGGGCGGCCGCGGGCGGGCTGGCGGGCGTGAGGTCGGCCATGCGTTTGCCGAGGGGAGAACGAGTCGGGGTTGCGATTATTGCCGATATCGACGCAAATCGGCCCCGGGGCGCACCTTGGGGCTGGATTGGTGCGGCGGGGTAGCATTCGGGCATGGCTGACCCCCTGATGGACGCCTGCGCGGCCTACGACCTGCACGACGCGGCGGTTGTCACGGACTTGTTCGAGGACGCGGCCGAGGCTTATCGGGACGACCCGCACCGCACCGGCGGGGTGATCGACCTGCCGACGCCCGTCGCCGCGGACGCCGACGAGACGGCGCTGCACACCCCGGGGTCGCTGCTCGTCTCGGGCGACCTGCACGACCACCGCGTGAACTTCCGCCGGCTGGCGCACGTCGCGAAGTTGGGCGACCCCACTTCCGGGGGCGGGCTGATCCTGCAGGAGCTGATCCACGGCCCGTCGCGGATCAACGGGGCCGACCTGTCCGGCCGCATCCTCGCCCAGGCGGCGGCGCTCAAGCTGGCCCACCCGACGCGCGTCTGGCAGCTATTGAGCAACCACGAGCTGTCGCAGGTGACCGATGCGGACATCACCAAGGGCGGGCTGAGCACGTCGCAGAGCTTTAATGATGGGCTGGAGTACCTGTACGGCGACGAGGCCGACACGGTGGCGGACGCGATCCGGGCGTACGTGCTGGCGTTGCCGTTGGCGGTGCGCGTGGGGCGGGGGACGCAGGCGGGGGTGATGTGCGCCCACTCGCTGCCGGCCCCGCGGAAGATGGCGAAGTTCGACCCGGCGGTGCTGGAGGCCGAGCTGGACCCGCTGGCGGTGAAGCGCGGGGGCTGGGCGTACGAGATCGTGTGGGGTCGGAACCACGACGACGCGACGTGCGACGCGCTGGCCGAGGCTTGGGGGGTGGAGGCGTTCTTGCTGGGGCATCAGCCGGCGGAGTTCGGGGTGGAGCGGCTGGCGGAGCGGGCGCTGGTGATCAACTCGGACCACGACCACGGCCGGGCGGTGCGGGTGGAGCTGGGCACGCCGCTGGACCTGGACGCCGCGGAGAACGAGGCGGTGATGCTCAACGGCGTGGCGGTCGAGGGGTGATTCGGCGGGCGATACGCCTCGCTCACGCCCTCCGCACGCCGATGCAGTAGGCTCACCCGCTCGCGACCGATTTCCAAGCCTTATCTCCCGGAGGACCCGCCATGGCCGACCCGCAGCCCCCCGCCTCGAACCCGCCCGCCGCTCAGCCCGGCGTCGTGCCTGCTCAACCGGACTCGCCTGTGGGCGCGATGAAGGTGCAGGCGCAGATGACGTATTGCACCCCGATCCTCGTCGGCGCGATCGAGGGTACGGAGTCGTTCAACGCCGAGCTGCGGGACAAGGTGTTGGAGATGCGCCAGGCCGTGGCGACCGAGCAGAAGGCCGACCTGCCCGCGTGGCGGTCGAACCCGGACCTGCTGCAGAAGGTCGGCGAGCCGTACTCGGGCACGCTCGCGCGGCTGTTCCTCAACCTCGTCGCCGCGGGGATGCAGGCCCTGCAGGCCCCGGTGCCCAAGCAGGACCAGCACCGCGTCGACGCGTGGGCGACCGTGCTCGACAAGGGCGCGTCCGTTCCGGCGCACGTGCACCCCGGCTCGCCGTGGACGGGTCTGTATTTCGTCGCCACCGAGGCCGGCAAGGCCGGCGAGGCACGCTTCACCGACCCGCGCGCCGGTGCCCTGACGATCAGCCACCCCTTCAGCCCGTGGCCGATGATGCAGCAGGTGCGTATGGACGCCAAGCCCGGCACGATGCTGGTCTTTCCGTCGTTCCTCACGCACGCGGTCGACAGCTATCAGGGGGACGCCCCTCGAATCACGGTTTCGCTGAATTTGCGGTGAGCTTGACGGGTTTCTCACCCGCAAAACTCATGCAGCTAACCCGCCGACGGTACGGTCGCGTTTATGAAAACGCTTCCGGCTGGTATTCGAATCGTTGCTCTGCTGTGCACAGCCGTGTCGATGGCGTGGGCCTCCCCCGCGCTCGCCGACAACCTCAACCTGCGCGTGGTGAACTGGAACATCTTCAACCGCCCCAACAGCGCCCAGGACGAGGTCGACGCCCGCGCGATCCTCGACGCCATTAACCAGGAAACCGTCAACGGCCTTGCCGACGGGATCGACATCCTCGCCCTCCAGGAAACCGACACCGGCGGCACGCAGTCGTACCAGAAGACGCTCGCCCTGCTCAACAGCCTCGGCGACGGCTCGTTCGCCGGCGACTTCAGCTCGGCTTCGGGCGGCGGCGACCGCACGGCCATCATCTACGACACCACCGAGCTCACCCGGCTCTCCTCCGTCAGCATCTCGGGCCTGCCCGGCCAGACCAACCCGCACACCCGCACGCAGTTCCGCCCCGTCGGCTCGACCGACCCGGCCGACGACCTCTACGTCTATTCCCTCCACCTCACCTCCGGCGGCGGGGCGGCCGGCCGCGCCAGCGAGATGACCGCCCTGCTCAACAACGCCGACGCCCTCGGCCCAGACGCCAACATCCTCTTCGTCGGCGACCTCAACGTCCGCAACTTCGAGAGCGCCTACACCCAGCCGCTCGGCCCGGGCAACGCCAGCTTCAACGACCCCTGGGTCGAGGACGGCAACGCCGCCTTCTCGCCCGCCGCGTTCACGCAGGACCCCCGTCCTGGCCGCGCCTTCGACGACCGCTTTGACCTCCAGCTCGCGTCGACCGAGTTCTTCGACGATGCGCTGCTCGGCTGGGAGTACCTCGATGGCTCGTACCGCGCCTTCGGCAACGGGCCCGATTACGCCGCGCTGCGCGCGACCGGCGTGTTCAACTCGGTCAGTGACCATCTGCCTGTCGTCGCCGACTACGGCTTCTTCGTCCCTGAGCCGGCCGCGGCGTGGCTGATCGTCTCAGGCCTGGCGATGGTGGTCGGCCGGCGGCGTCGCGTGGCTTGATAACGCCCGGGCCCCCGCATCACTCCGTCTCTGGCTGCTTGGCCATGGACTCGTAGCGAGTGTTAGCTTGTCTGCGCCGTGCCTGCCATGCGCCCCACCGCATGTCGCCGAGGAAAATCCACACGCCCGCCGCAGCGAGCAAGAGCCCGACGATCTCGCCGATCAGCCACGCCTGTTCCGCAATCATCGTCGACACGCTCGCCACGCTCAGCCACACACACCCGAGCCCGAGCAATAGCTGCACGAACGGACGCGCCCAGTCCACGGCCGGCCGCAGCCTTGCCGGGACCATGTCGCGATGCCAAAAAGAAATCCGCCGAGCCATCGGTGAAGCTTAAATAAGGTGCACCCGCTAAACTATTGGCCGGTCAAGGCCTGACGCGGTGATCTTCACCGGAGCCAGGTGTGTTTGAGAATCTCAGCGGGAAGTTCGAGTCGGCCCTGCGTTCGCTCAGCGGGCGGGGCAAGATCTCTGAAGGCAACGTGCGCGACGCGATGGACCAGGTGCGCGAGGCCTTGCTCGAGGCCGATGTGCATTACGAGGTGGTCGAGTCGTTCGTCGAGGAGGTGACGCAGCGCGCGGTCGGCACCGAGGTGCTGCAGGCCGTGCACCCCGGCGAGCAGATGATCAAGATCGTGCACGACGAGCTCGTGCGGCTGTTCGGCGGCGACCCGGAGAATCAGGACGACCCAGCCGAGGCCGACCCCGTGCTGTTCGTCGACCCGGGGCCGACGATCATCATGATGTGCGGGCTTCAGGGGTCGGGGAAGACGACGACGTGCGGCAAGCTCGCCGGCTGGCTGAAGAAGCGTGGCAAGCGCGTCGTGCTGGCGGCGGCCGACCTGCAGCGCCCCGCGGCGGTGACGCAGCTCCGCGTGGTCGCCGAGCAGGCCCAGGCCGAGCTGTCGCAATCGGCGGACGGCAGGGGCGAGGTGTCGTTCTATGGCGAGCCGGACAAGGTCGCCGAGTACGGCCAGGCGGTGGGCGTGGCGGCCGACGTCTGCAAGCGAGCGGTCGAGCACGGCCGATCGACCGGCGCCGATGTGGTGATCCTCGACACCGCCGGCCGGCTGCACATCAACGACGAGCTGATGGGCGAGCTGCGGCGGGTGAACACGTCGCTCAACCCGCATCAGGTCTACCTCGTGATCGATGCGATGACCGGGCAGGACGCGATCAATTCGGCCCGCGCGTTCCACGAGCAGCTCGAGATCGACGGGCTGATCCTCACGAAGTTCGACTCGGACACCCGCGGCGGCGCGGCGCTGACCGCCAAGCGTGTCGTCGGCGAGCCGGTGAAGTTCATCGGCACGGGCGAGAAGCTCGACGCGCTCGATGCGTTTCACCCGCGCCGGATGGCCGGGCGGATCCTGGGGATGGGCGACGTCGTGTCGCTGGTCGAGCGGGCGCAGGAGCAGGTGAGCGAAGAGGAGGCGATGGCCCTTCAGGAGAAGATGGCCGCGGGCAAGCTGACGATGGAAGACTTCCTCAGCCAGTTGCGCAAGCTGCGGCGGATGGGCAACATGAAGCAGCTGCTCGGCATGCTCCCGGGCGTGGGCTCGGCGCTCAAGGACCTGCCGCTGGACGACAAGGAGATCGACCGCACCGAGGCGATCATCCAGTCGATGACGCCCGCCGAGCGGCGAGACGTGGACCTCTTGAACAACTCGCGTCGCCGGCGTGTCGCGGCCGGGTCCGGCCAAGGCCCTGAAAAGGTCAGCCAACTGGTCAAGGGCTTTGAGATGGTCGCCCAGATGAGCAAGCAGATGACGGGCGCGGGGATGATGGGCCGGATGAAGTCGATGGCGGGGGTGGGCGGGGTGCCGGCGATGCCCGGGATGCCGGGCATGCCCGGCCGCAAGGGCTCGACCAAGGCCAGCCAACAAAAATCCGGATTTAAACAGAGAAAACGCAAGCGGCGCTGACCCCGCCTCAGCTACACTGCGAGCGACCGCAGCCGCGGTCACGCACGGACGCGTCCCGTCTTCGGCCTCAGGCTGGCGTGCCCGTCCGCCGCCTCGGCGACCCTGGAATGAAGTGCCTCCGGACCCCGCTGTGAACCACGACGAAGCCATCCTGCTGCACGTCAGCGGCGACGACCGCCCCGGCATCACCGCGCGCCTCACCGAGGTGATGGCCGAGTACCGCGTGCAGATGCTCGACATGAACCAGTCGGTCATCCACCGCACGCTGCTGCTGGGCATGCTCGTCCGCCTGCCCGACGACGCGCCCGACGCCGGCGACTTCTTCCAACGCCTGCTGGGCACCGGGCACGAGCTGGGCCTGCAGATCCGCATGTCGCCCGTCTCGGCCGACGAATACCAGAGCTGGGTCGACCGCCAGGGCCTGCCGCGCTTCATCATCACGCTGCTCGCCCCGCGTCTGACGGCCGGGCACGTCGCCGCCGTCAGCCGCGCCGTCGCCGAGTCCGAGCTCAACATCGCCGTCATCACCCGCCTCACCGGCCGCCCGTCGCTCAAGTCCGGCGACGACCCCCGCCGGGCCTGCATCGAGATGTCGCTCCGCGGCGAGCCGAAAGACGAAGCCCGCCTCCGCGAACGCCTGCTCGAAGTCTCGCGCGAGCAGCAGATCGACCTCGCCTGGCAGCGCGACAACGCCTACCGCCGCAACCGCCGGCTCGTCGCCTTCGACATGGACCGCGTGCTCGTCCGCCAGGAGGTGCTGCACGAGCTGGCGGTCGAGCACGGCGTCGCCGACGAAGACCGCCGCCTCATGGACCAGATGGAGGCCGGCGACCTCTCGCTCACCGACGCCCTGCAGCAGCGCGTCGCCCAGCTCGAGGGCCTCTCGTCCGTCGCGCTCGACCGCGTCTACAACCGCCTCGAGCTCACCGACGGCGCCGAACGCCTCATCAACCACCTCCAACGCTTCGGCTACAAAACGGCCATGATCTCCGGCGGGTTCGAGTTCTTCGCCGAACGCCTCAAGCAACGCCTCAACATCGACTACCACGCCGCCAACAAGCTCGAGATCGCCGGCGGCGAGCTCACCGGGCGCGTCGTCGGCCAGACCGTCACCGGCAAACGCAAGGCCACCCTGCTCCGCGGCATCGCCTCCATCGAACGCATCAACATGGCCCAAGTCATCGCCGTGGGCGACGGGCCCAACGACCTGCCCATGCTCGCCTCGGCCGGCCTGGGCATCGCCTTCCACGCCCCCTCCAACGTCCAGGCCTCCGCCCGCTACAAGATCTCCACCCTCGGCCTCGACTCCATCCTCTACCTCATCGGCGTCCGCGACCGCGACCTCGACGAGCCCTCCGCCCAAGCCGTCTCCGCCTGAACCGCCCGACGCTTACCACACCCTCCCAAGCCGGGGCAGAGCGAAGCGCCGCCCCGGGTATCGCCCATCTCAAACGGCTGGTCGACTCAACCAAAGCCCCACCAGCCACGCACTACACTGCCTTCATGTCCGCCACCCAGGCCGCCGAATCCGCCCTCCCGTCGACCTACGACCCCCGCGCCGTCGAGCCGCGCGTCGCCGAGCGCTGGAACGCCGCCGACGCCTTCCACGCCACGCCCCACACCGATATCGACTGCGCCCGCAGCCCGTTCGTCATCTGCATCCCCCCGCCCAACGTCACCGCCGCCCTGCACCTCGGCCACGCCCTGAACAACACCCTCCAGGACGTGCTCACCCGCTACCACCGCATGCTCGGCGACAACGCCGTCTGGCTCCCCGGCACCGACCACGCGGGCATCGCCACGCAGACCGTCGTCGACAAACGCCTCAAGCAGGCCGGCGACAAGTCGCTCATCGACTATAAGCGCGACGAGCTCGAAGGCAAGCCCGGCCGCGAACACTTCATCGAGAAGGTCCAGGCCTGGAAGGACGAGTACGAGCAGCGCATCACCGACCAGCTCAAGGCCATGGGCTGCTCGTGCGACTACGCCCGCCAGGCGTTCACGATGGACGAGCCCCGCGCCCGGGCCGTGCGCGAGGCCTTCTTCCGCCTGTTCCAAGACGGGCTGATCTACCGCGGCAAGCGTCTGGTCAACTGGGACCCCGTCTCGCAGACCGCCCTGGCCGACGACGAAGTCGAGTCCAAGGACATCGATGGCCAGTTCTATTACATGGACTACCCGCTCTGCGACGGCGGCGGCGAGTTGATCGGCGGGCACGTCACCGTCGCGACCACCCGCCCCGAGACGATGCTCGGCGACACCGCCGTCGCCGTGAACCCGGGCGACCCCGACCGCGCCAAGCACATCGGCCGGTTCGTCAAGCTGCCGATCGCCAACCGCGTGATCCCCATCGTCGGCGACGACTACGTCGTGATCCCCGACGCCGACTCGGACGACAGCAAGGCCCGCATGGCGTCGGGCTTCCTCAAGGTCACGCCGGCGCACGACCCCAACGACTGGGAGATCGGCCAGCGCCACGACCTCGCGGCCATCAACGTCATGGCCCCCGACGCGTCGATCTCCATCGACCACGGCTGGCCCCCGGAAGAAAAGCCCGAGGAAAACAACGAACTCAAGCCGCTCGTCGGCTTAGCACGCGAAGACGCCCGCAAGGCGATCGTCCGCTGGTTCAAGGAGCGCGACCTGCTCTCGGACCAGAAGCCGTACCGCCACGCCGTCGGCCACAGCTACCGCTCGCACGTGCCGATCGAGCCGTACCTGTCGGACCAGTGGTACGTGAAAGTCACCGACGACCGCCTCGCCGGCGCCGCCCTTCGCGCGATGGCCCCCGACCAGCGCACCCCCGACACGCAGTGCACGTGGACGGGCGACCACCCCCATCGCGGCGACGCCCCCGCCGACTGGGAAGGCGAACTCCGCTTCCACCCACCGCGCTACGCCAAGACCTTCCAGACCTGGCACGAAAACATCCGCGACTGGTGCATCTCGCGGCAGTTGTGGTGGGGACATCGGATTCCGGTGTGGAGATATCGTTTAAGCGATCAAGCGGTGCAGCAAGCCAGACTTAGTCATGCTGACCTTGAGGCATTTCGAGTTCGCCGTGATCTTAGCGAGCAATACCCTGACATGATTGCCTCCAATGGCGCATGGGAAGTGACGCCAACTCAACGTCCGCCATTTGATGTCGCTGAGGCTGTAAACAATCGCCTAATTTCATCAGAACCCGATGAAGAAGGTGTATCTCACGTCTTCCACTCAGATATTTATGTTTGTCTGAAATCTGACAATAATCAGATCGCCAGTCAGCTCGAAGCCGTCGGCTTCGAGCGTGATCCCGACGTCCTCGACACATGGTTCTCATCGGGCCTGTGGACGCTGTCCACGATGAACTGGCCGGACGCGACCGACGAGCTGGCGGCGTGGAACCCGACGTCCGTGCTCTGCACCGCGCGGGAGATCATCACGCTGTGGGTCTCGCGGATGGTGATGTTCAATCTTTATTTCAGTGGCCAAGGGGCCGAGGGGCCAAGTGATCAAGGGGGAGCAGCGCAAGCGAGTTACTCGGCCACTGGGCCACTCGACCACTCGGCCCCTTCCCCGCAGCGCTTGCCGTTCCGCGATGTGTTCATCCACGCGATGATCCAGGACGGGCACGGGCAGAAGATGTCCAAGTCGCTGGGCAACGGCGTTGATCCGTTCGACATCATCGACTCGCACGGGGCCGACGCGATGCGCTACACGCTGACGTCGATGACCACGCACACGCAGGACGTGCGCATGCCGGTCGACATGATTGACCCTCATTCGGGGGAGACGTTTACGCCCAAGTTCGTGACCGGCTCGGGCGGCGTAAAGGTGGCTGCGCCGACGCAGGAACGAAACGGCAAGAAGATGGTCTCGTCGTATGGGGTCGCGTCGGGTCAGGCGGCGCCAACGGGCGACATGCCGTTGGCGCGCAACACCTCCGAGAAGTTCGACCTCGGGCGGAACTTCTGCAACAAGGTGTGGAACGCGTTTCGGTTTGCGTTGGAGTTTCTTGGGGAAGCGGGGGAAGGGGCGCAAGGTTCGTCACCCTCGGCGGAGCCGGGGGCTAAGGGGGTTGAGCCCGATCTTGCGTCGAAGTGGATTTTGTCGCGGTTGGCCCGGACGATCCGTTCTTGCGACGACGCGTTGAATCGGTACGAGTTTGCGCCGTACGCGACGGCGGTGTACGACTTCTTCTGGCGTGACCTGTGCGACTGGTACATCGAGGCGATCAAGCCGACGGTGCGGGACGACGCCGGCCAGCAGGCGACCCTCGCGGCGTGCCTCGACGCGTCGCTTCGGCTGATGCACCCGGCGATGCCGTTCATCACCGAGCGGCTGTGGGAGGCGCTGGACGAGAAGCGGCCGGATCGCTCGGTCCCCGGGCTGGAGCTGAGGCGGTGGGACCTGCTCTGTCACGCGGCGTGGCCGCGGGCGGAGGCGTCGCTGATTGGCGAAGAGGCCGAGCGCGAGTGGGGCTTGCTGCAGCAGATCGTCTCGGCGATCCGCGAGGTGCGTGCGACGCACAACGTGCCGCCGCGGCAGCGGGTGCAGGTGAGCAGCAAGGTGCCGACCGAGCACGCGCGTCACACGATGACCCGTCGGCAGTACGCCGAGACGCTGGCCGGGTACGAGGGGCGCGAGTTCGGCCCGCACGTCGAGCGGCCAAAGGGCTCGGCGGCGGCGGTCGTGGGCGACATCACGATCTACGTGCACGACCTGCTCGATGAGGAGACCGAGCGCAAGCGCCTCGACAAGCGTCGCGAGGAGCTGGCCAAGGCGGTCAAGCAGCTTGAGGGTCGGCTGAGCAACAAGGGGTACGTCGAGAAAGCCCCGGCGGACAAGGTGCAGGAGACGCGCGACCAGCTCGCGGGGCGGCAGCAGGAGCTGGCGTCGGTCGTGGCGCAGCTCGAGGAGCTGGAGTAATCGGCGGGCGTCGCGCGGCGATGGGGTGGGCTTGCACGTTCGTGTGCGTGATGGCTGGGGTGCTGGCGTGTTCTGCAGTTGCGCAGGAAGGGCTGGCGGGTCGCGCGTTGGGTGAGGTGGAAGGGGCGCGCGTGATCGTGCCGGAGTCGTTCGTGTCGGAGGGCGCGAGCGAGGTCGATCTGGTGTTTCACTTCCACGGCGGGGCGCGGGCGGTGTGCGGGCAGATGGTGGCGGCGGAGATTGATGCGGTGCTGGTGGTGTTCAGCCCGGGTGGTTTCAGCTCGGCGTATCGTGTGCCGTTCGAGGATGCGGACCGGTTCGGTCGGACGCTGGATGGGGCGCTGGCGTTGCTGAAGGCCGAGGGCGTGGTGGCGGAGGATGGCGATTGGGGGCGGGTGGCGGTGACGTCGTTCAGCGCGGGGTTCGGGGCGGTGCGTGAGTTGCTCAAGCACGAGCGATACACCGAGCGGATCGACGCGATCCAGATGGCCGACTCGATCTACGCCGGCTACGTCGGCGACCCGGAGCAGCGGGCGGTGAACCCGGCGCACATGGCGGGGTTCGCGGCGTTTGCCGAACGGGCGGCGGCGGGCGAGCGGGTGATGGTGGTCACGCACTCGTACATCGTGCCGCCGGGCTACGCGGGGACGCACGAGACGGCGGACTACCTGGCCGAGCGTGTGGGCGTTGCGTTTGAGTCGGTGGACGAAGAGGGGCCGGGCGGGATGCGGATCGACCGGCGGGCGACGGTCGGCGGGCTGCACCTGATCGGCGGGGCGGGCGACGACGCGGCGGCGCACATGCTGCACCTAACGCGGATGGGGCATTGGTTGCCGATGCTTGGGTTGAGCGAAGCCACGGGGGTGGCCCCGGGTCGTTGACCCAGGGCTAAGTGGGTCACGGCGCGGCGAGCGTTGAGCGGTGGGCGATAGCATGCGGGCGTGCCGAGGTTTGAGGACGAAGCGGTGGTGCTGCGGGCGGTGGAGTGGTCGGAGTCCAGCCAGATCGTGACGCTGCTGACGCGCACGCACGGCAAGGTGCGCGGGCTGGCCAAGGGCAGCAAGCGGCAGAGCCCGTCGAGTGTGCAGCGGTTCACCGGCGGGTTCGAGCTGCTGACCGTCGGGCAGGTGACGGCGACGACGCGCCCGAGCACGGAGCTGGCGACGGTGACCGAGTGGGACCTGCTCGACGCGCACCCGCACCTGCGGCGATCGCTCGCGCGGCAGCGGGTGGGCTTTGTGGCGGCGAGCTACGTCGATGCGTTGACGGCCGACGAAGACCCGCACGAGGCGTTGTACGACGCGGTGCGCGCGGTGCTCGGCGGGGGTGGCGATGACGACAGCGATGCGGTCGCGGGGTCGGCGGGGCTGTTGGCGTTCCAGTGGGCGCTGCTGAGCGAGGTCGGGTATCGGCCGGAGCTGGCGGCGGACGTGCGGACGGGGGCGGAGCTGGCGCTCACGGAGGCCGGGCGATACACGTTTGACCCGCAGGCGGGCGGGTTTACCGCCGAGCGCGGCGACGACCGTTGGCGCGTGCGGGGGGAGACGCTGGCGTTGCTGCGTGGCGTGGCGGGTGGCGAGTCGATCGACGCGGGTGCGGCCGGGGTGACGGTCGGCCGGGCGAATCGGTTGTTGACGAGTTACGTGCGCGAGTTGATCGGGCGCGAGCTGCCGACGATGGGGTTGGTGTTGGGGTGAGCGCGACCCGCGGCTTCGCTTCGCTCAGCCTCGGCGTGTGGGTACGCGTGTCGTTGAGGGCTTATGCCTCGACGCGTTGGACGTAGAACATCGAGTCGGCGGCGCGGGGGCCGACCATGTGCCATGAGATGGGAAAGCCGGGGTTGCGCGAGGCGTAGGCCTCGAAGATGGATCGTCCCCACTTGTATTGCTGTTCGATGTTGTGTTCGACGCGGGCGGCGTCGGTGGAGGGGATGAAGGCCTGGGTCTGGTAGTTCCAGTTGGGGTCGAGGCGGACGAGCAGGTGGGCTTCGTCCCACTCGATGGGGTAGCCGTGGACGTAGCCCTCGCCGGTGCCCGGGGTGTGGTACCAGTAGCAGATGAAGCGGTCTTTCTCGGCGGTGGAGGTGTCCTGGGTGCCGCCGACGAGGAGCTTGGCGTGGGAGACGCGGACGGGGGTGACGCCCCAGCGTTTGCGGGCGATCCACAGCGACCGGTCGGCGACGTCGTAGAGGCCGACGTGCGCGTAGTCGACGCGCAGGCGGTTGGTGCAGTGCTGCTTGTTGATGCGGCGTTCGGACACGGGACGTCCGGGGCGGTGGGGCGGGGTGGGGTTATGACGGCGGGGTGGAGTCGACACGCGGTCGGCGGGGCGTGTCGGGCTGGTCGGAGTGGGGTGAAACGCTATGTTATGGCCGCTCGGCTGGGGTTGCATCGGCGGCGTCGCCGAAGTCCGGGCGGGAGAAGACGATGAGCGGATCGACGGCGAGCGACACGGGCTGGGCGATCGAGGGGATGGAGGTCTCGCGCGACGGTCGGGACGTGGTGATGGCGGTGCCGGACACGGATTATCGGCTGCACCTGGTGGCGGCCGAGGGGCTGGTGGCGGACGAGCGTGGCGAGCTGCGCGGGGTGATCCGTGCGGACGCGAAGCGGGTGGACGTGATTACGGGTGGCGGGCGATATGTGGAGCCGGTGATCGGCCGGCCGCGACGGGTGCAGGGGCGGATCGTCGGGGGCGAGGGGTCGACGGGGTCGATCGTGGTGCGGGCGGGCGTGGGCACGTTGGTGTGCCGGCTGACCGACCCGCGGCAATCGTTGGCGGACTTTTCGGTCGGCCAGTTGGTGAGCTTTGACGTGCTGCGCGGTGCGCGGCTGGAGCCGGCGTGAGCGTCGGCGGTTGCGGGACGGAGGCGTGAGCGTGGCGGGAACCATCAAGCGAATTTTGGTCACGGGCGGCGCGGGCTTTCTCGGGTCGCACCTGTGCGATCGGCTGGTCGACAAGGGCCACGACGTGATCTGCGTCGACAACTTCTTCACCAGCCAGAAGACCAACGTCGCGCACCTCATCGGCAAGCCAAACTTCGAGCTGATCCGCCACGACGTCACGCACCCGCTGTGGCTGGAGGTCGATCAGATCTACAACATGGCCTGCCCGGCCTCACCGATCCACTACCAGTACAACCCGATTAAGACGACCAAGGTTTCGGTGATGGGCGCGATCAACGTGCTGGGCATGGCCAAGCGCTGCAACGCCCGCGTGCTGCAGGCGTCGACCTCCGAGGTCTACGGCGACCCGGACGTCCACCCGCAGCCGGAGAGCTATCGCGGCAACGTCAACCCCATCGGCCCGCGCGCGTGCTACGACGAGGGCAAGCGCGTCGCCGAGACGCTGTTCTTCGACTACCACAGGTCCAACGGTGTCGACGTCCGCGTCATCCGCATCTTCAACACCTACGGCCCGCGGATGCACCCGTTCGACGGGCGCGTCGTGACCAACTTCATCGTCCAGGCGTTGCAGGGCGAAGACCTCACCGTCTACGGCGACGGGTCGCAGACGCGGTCGTTCTGCTTTGTGGATGACCTGGTCAACGGCATCATCGCGATGATGGATCAGCAGCCCGGCTCGCCCGGCGAGGATGCGTTTATTGGGCCGGTGAACCTTGGCAACCCTGGCGAGTTCACGATCCGCCAGCTCGCCGAGAAGGTGCTCGCCCTGGTCGGCGGCAAGGGCAAGATCGTCGAGAAGCCGCTGCCCAAGGACGACCCGACGCAGCGCAAGCCCGACATCGCGCTGGCGAAGGCCAAGCTTGGCTGGGAGCCGACGATCTCGCTGGACGAGGGCCTGCCGCGGACGATCGAGTATTTCCGGTCGCTGGACCTGTCGCACTTCCGCAAGCCGACGGACTACACGTACGAGAACTCGAAGCGCGAGCGGTGAGTAAGCGTCATCCGCCGCGGCGTTCGGCTTCTGCCTTGAGATTGCGGGCGCGGCGGTTGGCGGCACTTCGGCGGAGCTGTTTGAAGGGGGGGAGTTCGCCGAGGGTCATGAGGTAAGCACATCGGAGTGTGGGTGTGTAGACGTCGGTTTCTCGTGTGACGTACAAGCCCTTGTCGACTTTCTTCTGAAATTCGCCACGCATCTGATCGATCAGGAAGTCGACCGGGTCGCGATCCATCGGTGCGGGGCGGATGCTGGCTCGCTGCCGATGCAGGTCGACGGCGGTCTGGTGGAGGCGCCAGAGCTCTTCGGGGTCGGCCACGTCGGGCAGTCCGTAGGTGGTCTTCGACTTGAGTGAGTCGGCGCTCGGCAGGTCCGGCGAGTTGTTGGTGTTGACCTCGCGGTCGTCGGTGTATTCGGTGGAGAATTCGACGTAGCGCTTGGTCTCTGGGGCCGGCATCGTTTCATTCGCGTGAGGCGTCATCTCGGCGACCATCGCGAGATGACTTCCGTTTTCTAGCGCGAACAAGGCAAACATCGAGTCAACGTTCGGCAGGAACGAGGCGTTGCATCGGGCGATTTCGACGAAGCCGATGCGGTCGAGCGCGGTGATCATCCCGGCGAGGGAGGTCGGGTCGTCGGGATCGCCAGGGTTTTCGATCGCGTCGGGTGGGATCTCGTCGATCTCGCCGAGGTCGAAGCGGAACATGTTCCAGATCAGAAGCGGCAGGCCGAGGTAAGCGATCGCCACCAGTGTGAGGATCGCCAGCGGAATACCGCCCAGAAGCCCAGTGGTCCACGACATGGCTGATCTCCCGGTAGAGTGGGGCTTTCGCAGGCCACTGGAGCATACGGCATGACAGTTTCGACCGAACTCTTCGACCTCTCCGGCAAAGTCGCGCTGATCACCGGCGGGGCGTCGGGGATTGGGCTTGCGGTGGCGGAGGGGTTCGTCAAGCACGGCGCAAAGGTGGTGGTGGGCTCGCGGACGGAGGCGAAGGTCGCGGACGCGGTGGCGGCGCTCAACGCCGATGCGACGGAGGACGAGCCGGTGGCGGCGGGGGTTGCGTTGGACGTGACGAGCCGGTCGTCGATCGATCACGCGGTGCGCAAGGCGATGGACGTGTTCGGCGGGCTGCACGTGCTGGTCAACTCGGCCGGCGTGATGTGCAAGAAACCGACGTTCGATCTGACGGACGACGACTTCAACGGGCTGTACGACATCCACGTCACCGGCTCGCTGCGAGCGGCGCAGGCGGCGGGGCACATCTTCCGCGAGCAGCACGAGGGCTGCATCATCAACCTGGCGTCGATGTCGAGCTATGTCGACCTCGTGGAGGTCGCGGCGTACGCGGCGGCGAAGAACGCGGTGCTCGGGCTGACCCGCTCGCTGGCGAACGAGTGGGCGAAGTATGGGATCCGCACGAACGCGGTGGCGCCGGGCTTTTTCCCGACGGACCTGAACCGCCCGATGATCGAGGGCACCGACCGCGGCCGGCGGATCCTCGAGCACTCGCCGGGCGGGCGTTTCGGAACGAACGACGAGCTGGTCGGGGCGTTTATCTACCTCGCGTCGCCGGGCGCGAGCTTTACGAACGGCGTCACGATCCCCGTGGACGGCGGGTACCTGGCGAGCGGGATCGGCGACGCGGTCGCGCCGTGGGCGGATGGGCAGGACTGACCGCTCGGCAGCGCCTAGGCTTGGTTTCTTTAATCAAGGAGCGACCGATGCCCGAGCCCATGCCCGCCGATCAGATTGAGACCGCCCTGAAAGACCTGCCCGGCTGGTCGTTTGCCGACGAAAAGCTGCACAAAGCTTACGCGTTCGGGTCGTTCAAGGAGGCGATGAGTTTTATGGTGCGCGTGGGCTTCGAGGCCGAGGCGTTGGGGCATCACCCCGAGCTGTTCAACGTGTACAGCAAGGTGGAGATCGCGCTGAACACGCACGACGCGGGCGGGAAGGTGACGGAGCTGGATGTGAAGCTCGCGCGGGCGATCGAGTCGTTTGCGTGGACGGGGTGAGGGGTGAGTCGCGGCGAGCGAGCTCGCCGGCTAAACCACACGTTTCCAGCGAACGCGGTTAGTTGCGCTTTTTGGCTTTGGCGATGCGGGGTTTGGTTTCGCTGGCGTCGATCACGCGGACGTCGAAGGCGAAGCCGGCCTCGACGACGCGGAAGTCGATGACGCGCAGGCGGTGGCCGTCGGTGGTGGCCAGGACGGGGTTGAAGGTGTAGTTCTCGAGGTCGGCGAGGAACTGGCCGACGCGCTGGACCTCGTCGCGGGTGGTGCGTTCGGCGATGGCTTCGCCGATGCGGCCGGCGGGGACGGGCATGCGGCCGGCGTCGAAGCGGGTGACGCGGACGCGCGCGTCGCCCTGAGTCGTGAACTGCAGGTCGAACCACGCGGAGACGACCTGGCTGACTTCGTCGATCTGCGCGGTGAAGGTGACGACGAATCGGCGTTGGTCGTCGTGGGCGAGCATCGGGTAGGAGACGCCGTCGGGCAGGGCTTCGCCCGTCTGCGCGAGGAAGTGGTCGAGCTCTTCGGTGAGCAGGGCGTTGAGCTCTTCGGGGGACATTTCGATGGTGTAGACGGTGTCGGTATCGAGCGGGTTGGTGGTGTCGGTGTTGCGTTTGCGGTCGCCGAGCTGGCCGTGGGGGTCGAGCGAGTTGGCGGTGCCGAAGCGTCCGCCGGAGGCGAGGGCGACGGCGGCGTCGAACTTGGCGAGGGCTTCGGCGGCGAGGGCGCGGCGTTCGTCGGCGGCGGTCGCTTCGATGAAGGCGAGGTGGCGCTGGTAGTGCTCGGGCACGGCCCGGACCTGCACCACGACGTAGATGGCGGCGGCGAGGGTCATCGCGACGACGATGCCGGTCGCGCGGAAGGCGATGCGGAGCCAGGATCGTTTGGCGCGGGTGGCGGCTTGGCCGTGGCGGCCGTGGTCGTCGATGATGGGGGGCATGGCGGTCTCCTGGATCGCGCGTCGTGGGCGTGGGGCGAGCACCCGGGCCGAACGCCTCACCGGGTCGGGAGAAGTGACGCAAGCGAGGGGGCGGCGAGCCAATCGTCGAAATCGACTTTCGACGAACCCGCGGAAGCGGTGCGGGCTGTGCGGGCTGTGCGGGCTGGGACGTGCGTGGTCGCGGCGGGGCGTCCGGTAAGGCGCGGGGCGGGGGCGGCGTTAGCATGCGGCGATGCTGAAAGGGATCGAGCTATTGGACCGTCTCGCGACCGTGCCGGGCATCGCCGGGCGGGAGCACCGCATTCGGGCATTCATCGAAGAGCAGACCAAGGGTCTGTTCGACGAGACGCACGTCGACGCGATGGGCTCGCTGCACGGCGTGATCCACGCGCGGCCGAGCGGGGCGTCGGGCAAGGGCAAGAAGAAGGCCGGCAAGGCGGCGGGCTCGCGCGGTAAGCGGCCGACGCGTGTGATGATCGCGGCGCACATGGATCAGATCGGCTTCATGGTGCGGCACGTCGACAGCAAGGGCTTTGCGTGGCTGAGCGCGGTGGGCGGGTTCGACACGCGCAACCTGTTTGCGCGGGTGGTGAACGTGGCGCCGGACGTGAAGGACCCGGAGCAAGACCTGCGTGGCGTGTTGAACCCGGGCGGGCGGCCGGTGCACATCGCGACGCCGGAGGATCGCAAGAAGGTGCCGGAGGTGGGCGAGTTTTTTGTCGACTTCGGCCTGCCGGCGGACGAGGTGAAGCAGAGGGTGACGGTGGGTTCGATGGTAACGCTGGAGGCGCCGCTGCACGAGGTGGGCGGGGCGGTGGTGAGCCAGTGTCTGGACAACCGGGTGGCGTGCTGGGAGCTGATCGAAGCGTTGCGGAAGCTGAAGAAGCACGCGTGCGAGGTGCACGCGGTGTTTACGGTGCAGGAGGAGGTGGGCTTGCGGGGCGCGGGGCCGGCGACGTTTGTGGCGGAGCCGGACATCGCGTTGGCGCTGGACACGACGCTGTGCTGCGACACGCCCGGCGTGCCGGAGAACGATTCGGTGACCAAGCAAGGCGAGGGCGTGGGGATCAACGTGGCGGACGGCGCGGCGATCGTGGATGTGGATCTGTTGAACGACATCGAGGCGGTGGCGAAGAAGAAGAAGATCAAGCACCAGCGAACAATCCTGCACCGCGGCGGGACGGACGCGGGGACGATCCAGCGGGCGGGGCGGGGGCACCGCGTGGTGACGCTGCTGACGCCGACGCGCTACATCCACACGGTGACCGAGACGATCCACAAGGACGACATGCACGCGGCGCGGGACCTGGTCGCGGCGTATCTGGAGAGCGTGAAGTGAGCGGTCGGTCGTTGTGGGTGTGTAGTTGATGGCTGGGGCTTGCGGTGTTGGGATCGATGGGTGTCGCGGGGGTTGGGTGGCGGCGCGGTGGTCGGGGGACGGGTGGGCGTTTGGTTTGTTTGAGACGCTGGAGCAGTGGGGGGTGAGCCGGGGTTGGCGGAGTCGGCGGCGGGGTGGCGGGGGGGCCGGGCTGACATTGATCGACATGCCGATCGGTTTGCTTGAGGGCGAGGGCGAGGGCGAGGGCGTGGAGGGTGTGCAGCGCGGGTGCGATGTGGCGGCGCGGCGGCTGCTGGGTCGGCGGAGCAGCAGCGTGTTCACGCCGCCGTGCCGGGAGGCGCTGTCGACGGGGGATTACGCGGCGGCGTGCGCGGTGAATCGGCGGGTGGTGGGTCGGGCGATGTCGTTGCAGGCGTGGCACATCGTGCCGAAGGTGGCGGAGGTGGATGCGTGGCTGCGGCCGGGCGGCGGCGAGACGGACGCGAAGCGGGCGGGGTTGCTCGCGGAGTCGCACCCGGAGTTGGTGTTTGCGTTGCTGAGCGGTGAGCCGATGGAGACGAAGAAGCGGTCGGCGGAGGGGCGTGCGGAGCGGGCAGGGTTGATCGATGAGTTGGCGCGCGGGGGCGAGGTGCTCGCGGCGATCGATGCGTGGCGGGTGGGTGAGTGCGTGGGGCGCGGGGTGGTTGCGGATGACGACGCGCTGGACGCGGCGGTTCTGGCGTGGGTGGCGTCGCGGCCGGGGCGGGAGGTGGAGGCGTTGCCCTCGCCTGGGGAGGTGGATCGGCGGGGGCTGGCGATGCGGATGGTGGTGCCTGGCCCGACGCTTCGCGTCTTGGGCTAAACGGGGTGGCTGGTGGCCATAGGGACACCGGCGCGGGACGCTTCGCGTCGCCCGCTACGCGGATTGGGGTGACGTTGGATTTTTGGATGGGTTAGAAGCCGTAGACGATGGCGGCGTAGTAGTCGAAGTCGTTGTGGAAGGAGTCGTCGTCGGTTTGCGACTCGTACTCGTTGATGGCGCCGACTTTGAAGGACAGGCCGTAGTCGCGGTCGATGTCGATGGTGTATTCGACCTTGGAGACGTTGCGGTTGCCGAGCTCGTCGAAGCGTTCGAGTTCGGGGTAGAAGAAGTGCGAGGCGGTGAGGCGTTGGCCGGCGAAGGGCTTCCACATGAACTCGACGCCGAGCAGGCCTTCGGGGGTGATGTTTTCGTTGTCCGAGCCGAACTCGCGTTGGGCCCCGACGCCGGCGAGACCGCGAAGGGCGAGGTCGTCTTCCTTGATGAAGTCGTAGCCGACACCGACGCTGGCGGTGACGCGGTGCTGGAAGGCCTCGAAGTCGTCGTATTCGTAGGTGCCTAGGGCGAAGACGAACCATCGGGAGTCGGGGATGAGCCAGTCTTTGCGGAGGGAGAGGAGGACTTCGTTGTCGGTGGTTTCGCTGTCTTGGGTGCCGTAGAACCAGCTGGCGTTGAAGAGCCAGCGGTGGAGGTCGTCTTCGTAGGCGGCGTCGACCTGGGCGGTGACGTCGAGCTCCTGGGTGTTGCCCTCGGAGCCGTAGAGGCCGAGGCTGAAGGTGCGGTCCCATCCGGTGAGCAGGTCGGTGCCGAAGATGCCGGGCTTGACCTCTTCGATCTCTTCTTCTGGGGCGGGGGGGGCGAGGGCCTCGGGGGTGACGGCCGGTGCGGGGGCGACGGTGTTCTCGGTGGTGACGGTGACGTCGGCGGCCTCGGGGGAGGCGGGGTCGAGGGCGGCGGGCAGCTCGGCGGAGTTGGCGATCTGGTCGGCGGGGATGGTGATCGTGCCGAGGTAGGGGTGGTTGATCTCGACGCCGGCGTCGGTGCGGGCGACGAGCTCGCCGCGGAGGGTGTCGCCGTTGGTAAGGCGGACGATGACGGGCTCGGCAAAGGCCGCGGGCGCGGCGAGGGTGGCGATGAGCAGCGTTGCGGTGGTGAGGGCGGGGTGGCGGGTGTTCATGTGTGTATTTCCTGATCGATGAGAATTAGACAGGTTAACCCGTCGTGCGTTGTGGCGCATGGCCGCGGGTGTGGGCGCAGCGGAAATCAACGGCCTTGAGATGCCAGCCGAGCGAGTGGCTCGAGCCCTGCGGGCCGAGGGTCGGCGGGGGTCGCCGGAATCAGAGGGGGTTCTTACTCGACGTAGCCGCTGGAAGCGGGCTTGGCGTCTTGGCTGGCTTCCATCGCGGGTGCGGTGGTGTCGCCATGGGCGCCGAGCTGCGGCGCGGAGCTATCGCCCTTCTTGCCGCCGGCGCCCTGGCATCCGGCGAGGACGCTCGCAGCGCAGGCCAAACCAAGGGCAAGGGCAAGCGAGAAGTTGCGCAGGGCGGAGAGCGGAGCGTTGCTTTGGGTTGGGTTCATTTGGGTTCCTTAGTCAGGGTTGAGTGGTTGTGGGTCGGTGGGAAGCATGGAGGCGCGAAGCCGATTGCAGGTTAGGCGGAAGTATTTGCGCGCGTTCGTGATGATGTCGTTCTCTGCTCGTTCAAGGTCGTCGGCGTGCTGCTTCATGTCGCCGACGACCTGTCTGTAAGCCGCTCGCTTGTCGCCTTCTGCGGCTTCGATGGCCTCGTTCTTGTCGAAGTCCGGGTTGAGCAGTGGGCCATACACCAGTAAGGAGACGCGCTCGATATCGAACTTAAGCTGTTCGACAAGTTCGATCTCTTGGGTGTTGGGGTTGGTCTTGTCGGGTTTGTCTGGTGTGTTGGGTTCTTCGTCGGGTTTGTGGTGGGCGGACTCGCCGGCGATGAGCTGAGCGATAAAGAGTTCGCCGGCGCTTTCGAGCGAGGGCTGAGCCCGGAGTTCGTCCTCTCGTCGCCGACACTCTTCGACTGCGTTCTCGGGGGTGATCCTGCCGTAGGCGTCGAAGCTGACGTCGGGGTGGTCTTGGCTGCTGCTGGGCGGGTAGAAGTGGATAAATACGCGTAGCGCTCCGATCGTGAACGCGGTGGTGTGGTACCACTCGAGCACGTCCATGTACCGGGCATAAGCCTGAACTTTGAGGTCGTAGAGCTTGAGTTCGAGGTCGGCTTGCTGGACGGCGGCCTGGCGCTCTTGGAGCTGGCTGCCGACGAAGCGCTGGGTGATCAGTGCGGCGGCGGCGGCCAAGAGCGCGGCGCAGACGAGCGCGACGGCTTCGGAGTCGATCGTGGGGGGCGCATCGGGGTTGTAGATCAGCCAGCGGAAGGCGAGGCCGACGAGGTAGATGGTCGCGAGAGCTGTGGCGATCGAGATCGCCAGGATCGCGAGCCTGATCGCGTCGTCCTGCTGGTTTTTCTTTACAAACCTGTGGCACGGACCGCACGTAAACCCCAGCGCCGTGCGGACAAGCTGTTGGCTCTGCTGCCAGCCGTTGATCACGGCGTCCAGCGGCGGCTTCCATAGCGGGGTGTTGTGGGCGGGTGAGTCCATGGGGGGGCTGGGGAGTGCCCGAGTGGTGCGGCGAGGGGGCGGGGTCTTGGGGCGGTGTACTTAGCTGGAGGGCAGACCGGTGTTGGAGATGGCTTCCTGCGACTTTTTCATCGCTTCCTCGATGATGTCGAGCGCTTTGGTGCGATTAATCATGAAGAAGAGCCGGTCCTTGAACTCGGCCCCGTCGATGGACACGAACTCGGGTCGGCCTTGAGTTCCTCCGAGCGGATCGAACATGTGGAAGGTCACGCCTGCGTAGTAGTTGCGGTTGAAAAGGTTGGGGAGCTTGATGCGTGGGAGATTGTTGAGGTCGAGAAGGCCGGTGTTTTTCTTGAGCTTTAACTGCTTGACGTCTCGATTGAGCACGGCCTGAACGGCGCGGAGCTTGAATTCATCGGACGTGATCATTTCGATCCGGATGAAGTCGATGGCGTTGAGTACGTAGATGTGGCGGAAGCCTTCTTCTCGGAAGCAGACGAGGACGGGCTCGCCGCGTCCGATCGACTCGACGGCTTCTTTGGTGCCGACACGCTGGTTGAGAAACTCCGCGGCGAGATCGAGCGCGTTGACTTCGGACCCTGGGCCGAGGATTTCGAGGGCGGCGCCGAGCGTGGCGACGTACTCGACCTGCTCGGGTTGGGTGACGCCGGGCTCGAAGGCGAGCGCTTGGACAACTTGGAATGAGACGGCGGTCTCGTCGTCGAGCGGTTGTTTGTGGATGCGTCGGACCACCGATTCTTGGTCGTAGCTGTCCGCGTGCTCGGGGAACATGTAACGCTCGCTGCTGCGGATGGCGGCGGCCCAACACCAAGTGTCCTTGAGCTGCGCTTCGGTGGAGTGGTTGAACCCGCCGAGGCTGACGCGGAAGAGCGTGGGCTCTCCGGCGGCCTCGCGTTGGATGCTGCGTTTGGCGGGCGCTTTGACTTTGAGGTGGCTGCGGGTCAGTGCTTTGTAGTTGCGATCGGGGTCGTAGACGTCGATCGGCATGCGGATGCGGCCGTCGGGCCCGCGGAGGAGGTTGGCCAGTTGGGTCAGCCCAACGTTGATAAAGGGCTGTGCCTGATTGGGTGAGCCTTGATTCTCGTGAGCGATATTCTGCTTGGGCGCTTGGTCGGTGTCGCGGGCTGGTGCGTCGGAGGCATAGGCGAAGTTCGGGGTCAGAGCTGCCAGCACAAGGGCGCTGAGGGCGGCCTTGGCGAGCGAAAAGGGCGAGGTGGCGCGATGCATGGGCAATATCCCCCGGGTGAAGGTGATGGCGGCGGCTGGGTTGTGGGTTCCCTCTCAGAGCAGGCGGACACAGAATAGCGGCGTGCTTGTTTCAGAGTGTGAGGTTTTGGTGATCCCCATGCCAACTTATTGGCAGCTAGCTGAAAGTGTCTCGGAAAACCAATGTCGCGACGGAATCTGGGCAACTTGCACGACCGATCGAGTGATGATTTGCGTGGCGGGCGGTGGAAGTTGCGAAGCTGGTGTCGCGAGGGGTTGGCTTACGTCCCGGCTGGGGCGGCGGGGGGGCGGGGGGCGAGCCAGCGGGCGGTGGTGGGGTCGGAGGCGGCGTCGGGGTAGGCGTGTTCGATGGCGGCGGCGATGAGGCCCATGAACATCGGCTGGGGGCGGAGGGGTCGGCTGGTGAGTTCGGGGTGGAACTGGGCGCCGAGGAAGAAGGGGTGGTCGGCGACGGGCAGCTCGAGGACCTGCATGATGGGCTGCTGGGGGTGGCGGCCGGAGAAGATGAGGCCGTGCTCGACGAGGGTGTTGATGTATTGCGGGTCGACCTCGAAGCGGTGGCGGAACCGCTGGCGGATGAGGGGCTTGTTGTCGAAGAGTCGGGCGGCGAGGGAGCCGGGCTCGAGCTGGACGTCCTGGCCGCCGAGTCGCATGGAGCCGCCGAGGTTTTCGATGCGTTTTTGCTCGGGGAGGATGTCGATGACGGGGTCGGGGCAGTCGCGGTGGAACTCGGAGGAGCCGGCTTCGGGGAGGCCGCAGACGTGGCGGGCGAACTCGATGACGGCCATCTGGAAGCCGAGGCAGATGCCCAGGTAGGGCGTGTGGTTTTCGCGGCAGTGCTTGATGCAGGCGATCTTGGCTTCGGTGCCTCGGTGGCCGAAGCCGCCGGGGACGATGACGCCGTCGAAGGGCTCGCAGGCGGCGGCGGCGGCGGCGGGCTCGAGCTGGGTGGTGTCGATCCAGTCGATCTCGATCTTGGTGTTGAGGGCGACGCCGCAGTGTTCGACGGCCTTGTCGATGGAGGCGTAGGCGTCGCGGAGGGAGGCGTACTTGCCGGTGATGCCGATGCGGACGTGGAAGCGGCGGTCGGCCTTGAGGCGGGAGACGAAGCCGGACCATCGGTCGCGGGCTTCGTCTTCGTTCTGCTGGTTGACGCGGGAGTGCAGGTCGAGCATCGACAGGACTTCGCGGTCGAAGCCGGCCCGGCGGATGGCGTCGGGGATGGTGTAGACCGAGTCACGGTCGTGCATGGAGAAGACGCGCCGCAGCGGCACGTTGGAGAACGTGGCGATCTTCTCGCGCGCCGAGTCGCGGACCTCGCTCTGGGCGCGGACGGCGATGAGATCCGGCTGAACGCCTGCTTCGAGGAGCTTTTTGAGGCCGAGCTGGGCGGCCTTGGATTTTTGCTCGCCCAGAGCGGGGGGCTCGATGACGTAGGTGAGGGCGACGAAGACGACCGAGCCCTCGCCTTCTTCGAACTCGAGCTGGCGGAGGGCTTCGATGTAGAAGGCGTTTTCGTGGTCGCCGACGGTGCCGCCGACCTCGACGAAGACGACGTCGGCGTTCTGCTTCATCGCGAGTTCGCGGAGCATGTATTTCACCTCGCCGGTGACGTGCGGGATCATCTGCACGTCGCGGCCGAGGTAGCCGCCGTCGCGTTCTTTGTCGAGGACTCGGCTGTAGATCTGGCCGGAGGTGGTGTAGTTTTCTCGGGCGAGGGGCTGGTCGAGCATGCGCTCGTAGGTGCCCAAGTCCATGTCGGTTTCGAGGCCGTCGTCGAGGACGAAGACCTCGCCGTGGCGATAGGGGTTGAGGGTGCCGGAGTCGATGTTGAGATAGCCCTCCATTTTGATGGGGGCGATCTTGAGGCCTTTGTCCTTGAGGAGCTTGGCGAGGGAGGAGGAGAAGATGCCTTTGCCGAGGCCGGAGATGACGGTGCCGAGGACGACGACGTACTTATGCCTGCCGGGCTTGTAGCCGGGCGGCATGGCGTTGAAGAACTCGCTGTCTTGGGACTTGTGGCCGGCTTCTTCGAGGCGGTCGCTGGTCGATGGGGGCATGATGGAACGTAGCATGGGGGTTGACAGCGCACAAGAGGGGCGGAGACGATTTGGGGTGATGTTTGTCGCGCGGCGGAAGATGTGCGGGTGGCGGGGTTGGCCGGGCGGCGGTTGGGCGGTTGTGGTGATGGTGTTGGGGCTGATGGGCGTGGCCGTTTTGGGCGGGTGCTACGAGGAGCGGGTCGTGAAGGACTCGTTCTCGGGTTTTCGAGAGATCGCGGACCCGAAGCCGACGCAGGTGATGCGGGGCGACGCGCGGGGCGGGCGTGGCGGGGCGTCGGGGCCGGTGGCGGGCGAGGTGTTCGCGATCCGCCTGGCGGAGTTCGTGGGCATCGGGCGGGACCTGCAGGCGCGGCGGCTGATCAAGGACCTGGAGGCGGCGACGGGTTTGGAGGGGGCGTGGGTGCGCGACACGGGGCGGCTGTTGACGGTTTATTACGGGCGATACACCGACCCGACCGGGCCGGGCGCGTTGGGCGATTTGGAGACGGTGCGGACGTCGGGGGTGGACCAGGCGAACCTGGCGGTGCTGGTGCCGCTGGCTCGGGGGGAGGAGGCGGTGACGGACCCGCTGGACGCGCGGGCGCACCGGCGGATGATGTCGCTGCAGGTGGCGATGTACGACGCGGACTTCGGCGAGGGGTATCGCGAGGCGGCGGAGTCGGCGGCCAGGCACCTGCGCGAGGACGGGGCGGAGGCGTTTTTTTATCACGGCCCGCACCGCTCGATGGTGCTGGTCGGGCTGTTCACGCGGGAGGTGGACTTCGTCAAATCCAAGGGCCCGCTGGGGGAGAGCGTCGAGGGCTACGGCCCGCGGATCAAGGCGTTGCAGGAGCAGTTCCCCTACAACCTGCAGAACGGCTACCCTCAGTTCAAGATCGACGGCGAGGGCAATCGACTATCCGACGAGCCGGTCGCCTCGTTCATCGTGCGCATCTTCTGACGGGCGGCGCGGGCGGCGACCCACGCCACGGCGGCGGAGATGAGCAGCGTCGCGTACACCACGGCGTACTCGATCGCCACGGCCCAGGGGTAGGGCTGGTACGGCCCGCCGGCGGCGGAGCGGGGGATCGAGGTGTAGGCGAGGGGCACGACCAGCGACCAGGCGAGCGTTGTGGCGAGGACGACGGTGGCAAGCCCACGCGGGGCTGGGGTGGCGGTGGTCGGGTGGGTGGCGGCGATGGGGAGCAAGATCAATGCCCACAGCAGGTACCAGGGGTGGACGGTGGAGCTGAGCAGCAGGGCGGCGACGAAGAAGGTGGCGGTGGCGGCGTCGACGCGGCCGGGCTTGGCGCACCACGCGAGGGCGGCGGTGACGAGGAACAGGGCGGCGGCGCAGAGCAGGTCGGCCGCGGCTTTGGTGCCGGTGATGGATTCGAGCAGGGGATGGATGGAGCCGTTGGCGGCCCACTTGGCGACGAAGCGCTGGGCGGTGGCGTCGAACGAGCCGTGGCCGCCGTCGAGGGCGAGGGGCCAGGCGAGCAGCGGCAGCGCGACGGCCAGCCCGCCGAGCGCGGCGAGGCCGACGGATCGTGCGGCGAAACGCAGGCCCCCGGCGCGGACGCCCGCGACGGCGACGAACAGCGCGGCCGGGAGGACGATCGGCTTGACCAGGCACGCCAGCGCGAGCGCGACGCCGCAGCCGATGGCCGACCACGCGGCGCGGTGCGATGGGTCGCGTGCGCTTCGCAGGGCTCGATCGCCAAGCCACAGCGCCGCGATGAGCAGCGGCAGGCCGATGGCGTCCTGGTGGCCGGCGTTGCCGACTTCGGCGATCGCCAGCGGGTGCCAGGCGTAGAGCGCCGCCCACCACGGCGACGCCCCGCGCGACGCCAGCCACGCGATGAGCAGCACGACGGCCGCGGCATCGAACGCGCTGAACGCCACGCGGAAGGCCCGCTCGGTCGGCGAGATGGCGGCGACGGCGGCGAACACGGCCTGCGAGACGGGCAGGTAGATCGAGCCGAGCTCGGGGTTGTTGATCGGCAGGTCGAGCGGGTTGTGCTCGGCGGGCGGGGTGGCGTAGGGCGAGCGGAACTCGGCGGCGATGAGGTGGCCGTCGTGGACGTAGCGGTAGACGTCGTCGGAGAGGACGGGGGCGGTGGTGACGACGACCAGCAGCCGGGCGAGCAGGGCGAGGCCGACGATGGCGGCGGCGGATGCCCAGGGGAAGCGGCGGCGGTCGGCGGTCATGGGTTGGGAGCTATGGGAGACGGGTCGGGCAGGGACGCGGGGTCGGCGGCGACGGGGGTAAGACCGGTGGCGGCGGCGAGTTGTTCCCGCAGGGCGGATTTGACTTGGGGCATCGATGGGCAGGCGTCGCCGAGCAGGGCGTGGAGGGAGGTGACGGGGCGTTGATGAAGGCCGCAGGGGACGATGGTGTCGAAGTGGGGCAGGTGGGTGGTGACGTTGAGGGCGAGGCCGTGCATGGTGGTGTTGCGGCGGATGCGGACGCCCATGGCGCAGAGCTTGGCGGGTTGGTTGCTGCCGGGGTCGCGTAGCGACCCGGTTGTTGGGGTGTCTACCCAGACGCCGGTGGCGCCTTGCTCGGTGTGGGCGGTGATGCCGAAGCGGGCGGCGGTGTCGACGACGGCCTGTTCGAGCAGGCGCATGTGTCGGCCGAGGTTGAGGCCGAGGGGGCGCATGGGCAGGATCGGGTAGGCGACGAGCTGGCCGGGGCCGTGGTAGGTGATGTCGCCGCCGCGGTCGGTCTCGTGGACGGCGATGCCGAGGGTGGCGAGTTGTTCGGGCGAGGCGAGCAGGTGGTCGGCGACGCCGGGGCGGCGGGTGAGGGTGACGGCGGGGGCGTGCTCGAGGAGCAGGAGCGTGGGGCCGCGGTGGCCGTCGATGACCTGCTGCTGGACGGCGCGTTGGAGGTTGAGGGCGTGGGGGTAGGGGACGTCGCGGCCGAGGTCGACGGCGGTGAGGGTGGTGGCGGGCGGGGTTGGCGATGGCGGTTGGGCCATGGGGTTAGATTAGGCCGATGGCGGACGTGCATCGCAGCGCAGAGGTGGGGCCGGAGGTGGAGCTGGGCGACGGCGTGGTCGTGGGCCCGGGGTGCGTGATCGAGGGGCGGGTGACGATCGGCGAAGGCACGAAGCTCAAGGCCGGGGTGTACATCGAGGGCCCGCTGCGGATGGGCGCAGGGACCGTGTGCTATCCGGGGACGACGCTGGGGTACCCGCCGCAGGATCGGTCGTTCGACCCGGAGACGCCGGGCGCGGGGACGGTGATCGGCGATGAAAACCTGTTCCGCGAGGGCGTGTCGGTGCATCGCGCGACGAGGGACACGCCGACGACGATCGGCGATCGCAACTACTTCATGGCCCAAAGCCACGCGGGGCACGACGCGGTGGTGGGCAACGACGTGACGCTGGCGAACGGGACGCTGCTGGGCGGGCACGTGCGGATCGCGGATCGGACGATCTTCGGCGGGCACTCGATGGTGCACCAGTTCTGCCGGGTGGGTCGGCTGTCGATGATCTCGGGGCTGGCGGGGATCTCGCAGGACCTGCCGCCGTTCTGCATGACGTACCGCACGCGGACGGTGGGGTCGCTGAACGTCGTGGGGCTGCGGCGGTCGGGGTATCGGGATCACATCAAGCCGATGAAGCGGGCGTTCGAGATGTTCTTCCGCGGGGGGCTGTCGAACGCGTCGGCGTGCGCGGCGATCGAAGAACAGCTCGGGGACGACCCGCTGGTGGGGGAGTTCGTGGCGTTTATCCGGTCGGCCGAGCGCGGCGTGCTGTCTTACGATCCCGCCGCTCGGGGCGGCGGAGAAAGCAGGAAAGCAGAAAAGCTGAAAAGCTAGACATCGGAGCGTGGCGTGCGCGGTTGCTTGCACGAGCGCTGTCTTGAATAAACCAATCACCCATCACCAGATCGCTAAGTCGCCAAATGAGAAAAGCCAATCAACTCCGTGACGTGACGATCGAGCCGTTCGAGACGAATGCCGCGGGGTCGGTGGTGATCGCGGCGGGGGACACGCGGGTGCTGTGCACGGCGTCAATCGCCGACACGCCGCCGCGGTGGCTGCCGCGGGACCCCGAGACGGGCGCGTTCACGCGCGGGTGGGTGACGGCCGAATACAACATGCTGCCGGGCTCGACGCCCGATCGGATGCGGCGCGGGCCGAACTCGCGGGCCACGGAGATTCAACGGCTCATCGGGCGTTCGCTGCGGGCGGCGGTTGACCTGGGCAAGCTGCCGGGCGTGGCGATCACGGTCGACTGCGACGTGCTGCGGGCCGACGGCGGGACGCGCACGGCGGCGATCACTGGCGGGTACGTCGCGCTGTGTCAGGCGATCGACTTCGCGCGGGCCGAGGGGATGATCGAGAAGAACCCGTTGACGAATCAGGTGGCCGCGGTGTCGGTGGGTGTTGTCGATGGCAAGCCGTGCCTGGACCTGGACTACCCGCTGGACTCGGCGGCCGAGGTCGACATGAACGTCGTGATGACCGGCAAGGGCCAATACGTCGAGGTGCAGGGCACGGGCGAAGACGGGACGTTTGACCGAGCGCAGCTCGACGCGCTGCTGGACCTGGCGGGCAAGGGGATCAGGAAGCTGATGAAGGTGCAGAAGGGGGCGCTTCAGGGGAAGTGATCCACAGATTTCACAGATGACACAGATTTTGGGGGGCGAGTGGTCGATTGCTGAATCTGTGTCATCTGTGAAATCTGTGGATGATCTCCGTTGGACGTCCGCCGCCCTGCGGGCGTGCGGCTAAACGGGTCGAGAAGGTTGGGGTTCATTAGACTTCCGCGATGCCGTTCACGTTGTACCGGTACATCGGGTGGGAGCTGTTGAAGCTGTTGGCGCTGTCGACGACGGTGCTGGTGCTGGTGATCAGCTTCGCGGCGACGATCAAGCCGTTGTCGGACGGGCTGCTGAGCCCGTGGGCGATGGTGAAGTTCATCGCGTACACGGCTCCGACGATGCTGACGTTTGCGCTGCCGTTCTCGGGGGCGTTCGCGGCGACGCTGCTGTTCATCCGGCTGGCGGGGGACAACGAGGTGCAGGCGTGCTCGGCGTCGGGCATCAGCTACCGGTCGATTTTGTTTCCGGTCGCGGCGATCGGGCTGGCGCTGACGATGGGCCTGTTTTTCATGGCCAACTACGTCATCCCGGGGTTTTATCGCGGGGCGGCGCGGACGATCGAGGCGGACGTGATGACCGCGCTGGTGTCGCGGCTGAACGAGGACCAGGCGTTCGGGCTTGGTGATGTGCTCATCAGCGCGGACCGGGCGGGGTTTGGCGATGTGGCTGTGCTGCCCGAGGCGGTGGGTTCGCCGCGGGACCACATCATGCTGCAGGGGGTGACGGTGCACCGGCTGGGCGCGGACGGCGCGGCGTCGTTCACCGGCACGGCGGGGCGGGCGGACGTGCTGGTGTACGACCTGGTGGACGGGACGGGCGTGCAGATGAACCTGCAGGACGTGTGGGCGTACGACCCGGCGATGGGGGCGCCGTCGCGGCTGGAGAGCATGCCGCTGCAGATGATCCGGGTGCCGGGGTTCTTCCGCGACAAGCCGAAGTTTTTGTCGATGCCCGAGCTGCGGCGGCTGCGTGAGAACCCCGAGCGGTTCGAGGCGGTGGCGCGGCATCGGGACGCGGTGGTGCGTGAGCTGGTGGAGCGTCGGTTGTGGGAGCGGCTTCGCGTGGAGCTGGGGACGCAGCGCGGGATTGAATTGGCGGGGCCGTTGGAGGGTGAGCGGTATCGGCTGAGCGCGCCGGAGGTGGAGCGGGTGAGCGGGGGCTTTGTGGTGCGGGGGACGGAGGCGGAGCCGGTGCGGCTGGTGCGTCGGCTGCCGGGCGCGGTGCCGCGGCGGTTCCAGGCGATGTCGGGATCGTTTGAGGTGGTGGACGACACGCGGCCGGAGGAGGTGGTGCTGACGGGGACGCTGGCGGAGGTGCGTGCGGTGGATGCGCGGGCGGGGCGTTTGGACAACGCGCGGCGGGAGCAGGCGTTGCCTCGGCTGACGGTGGCGGAAGCGTTGATCGATCGGCCGGCGGAGCAGATTGGTTATGCCGAGGCGCTGGCGATGGCGGGGGAGGACGGGAGCCGGCGTGTGGTGGACGCGGCGGACCGGATGGTCGAGCGGGTGCGGCTGCTGGGGCGGCGGGTGATGGGGCACGTGAACGAGCGGGCGGCGTCTTCGGTGGCGTGCTTGTTGTTGATGCTGATGGGGGCGCTGCTGGCGATTTTGAACAAGGGGCGGATGCCGTTGGTGGTGTATTTCTGGTCGTTTCTGACGGCGATCGCGGTGGTGGTGATCGTCAACATCGGGCAGCGGACGGCGGGGGACGCGAACGCTTCGCTGGGCGTGGGGCTGGCGGTGCTGTGGTCGGGGAACGCGGCGCTAGTGGCGGCGCTCGGGCTGTTGTATGCGAAGGTGGCGAGGCATTGATGCGCGTTGGACTGAATCGATCGAGGTCGATGGCGAAACGAGGTGACGCGTGCCGACGCTGACGCGATACATCGTGACGCAGTTCGTCGTGAACTTCGCGGTGCTGCTGACTGTGCTGATGCTGCTGTTTGTGTTGATCGATTTTGTGATCGACATGGACGAGTTTTTTCAGGCGGGCGAGCGGCAGGCGCAGCGGGCGGCGCTGATGGACGAGCCGATCGGGGCGGCGGTGTCGATCAATCAGTTGGACGACCTGCTGGGGCGGGGCAACGTGGCCGAGCGTGCGGTGGAGCGGCACGGGTTCACGGCGGAGGAGGGCGAGGCGATCGCGTCGGCGATGGAGGTGGGTTTTGTGGCGGTGACGGCGCGGACGGTGTGGGTGATCGTGGATTACTACGTGCCGTTGATGCTGTTGATTTATGTGTTTTTCTCGGGGCTGATTGTGCTGGCGGGGATGGGGTTCACGCTGTCGGCGTTGTCGCGGCAGCGCGAGCTGACGGCGATGGTGGCGTCGGGGATCAGCCTTTATCGGGTGGCGTTGCCGCTGGTGGTGACGGGGGCGGTTTTGTCGGCGGCGGCGTTGCCGGTGCAGGAGCTGGTGATCCCGCAGCTGTCGGGCAAGTTGGCGCGCGGGAAGGCGGAGCTGAAGGAGCTGCGGCCGCAGACGAGCCGGGTGGAGATGGCGTCGGATGGTTCGGGCGTGGTGCTGACGGCGGCGGACTTTGACCCGACGACCGACCCGCCGCAGTTGTCGGGCGTGTCGATCGTGGAGCGTGACGAGGCGGGGGAGATGACGCGGCTGATCCGCGCGGACCAGGCGTTGTGGCTGGAGGCGCAGGGCGCGTGGGAGCTGCTTGGCGAGCGGGTGCTGCCGGTGGTGCGGGGGGCGGACCCGCTGGCGGTGCCGATGTTGCCGGCGTCGTCGGCGTTGTACGAGACGAGTTTGTCGCCGACGGTGCTGCGGGTGCGGCAGGCGACGGCGTATCCGTTTTTCTTGCCGATCTGGCGGCTGCAGGAGGTGGCGGCGGACCCGGCGGTGGGGGTGGTGCAGTCGCAGCGTTTGCTTCGGATCGTGTATTCGCGGTTCAGCCTGGTGTTGCTGAATGTGTTCGTGTTGGTGATGGGGTTGCCGTTTTTTTTGACACGTGGGCCGAACAATGCGCTGGTGCAGTCGGTGAAGTGCGCGGGTGTGTGTTTGGGCGCGTGGGCGGGGGGCGTGGTGGCGCTGCAGGGCGGGGGGGAGCTGTTGAACCCGTTGGCGGCGGCGTTTTTGCCGGTGCTTGTGATCGCGCCGGTGTCGGCGTGGCTGCTTAGTTCGGTGAGGACGTGAGGTGGGGAAGGGGGACGGGAAAGCGGGACGCTGCGCGTCGCCGGCTATGCGGGTGTTGATGGTTGGGTGTCGTTGAGGTCGCAGGGCAGGGTGATGGAGAAGTCGGTGCCTTGTCCGGGTTCGGCGTGGACGGCGATGGTGCCGCCGTGTTCTTCGACGATGCGTCGGGTGGTGGGCAGGCCCAGGCCGGTGCCGGCGGTTTTGGTGGAGAAGTAGGGCTCGAAGACGCGTTGCCGAACGTCATCGGGCATGCCGGGGCCGGTGTCGATGACGTCGATGCGGAGGAGGGTTTGGCCGGCGCGGCGTTCTCGGTCGGTGCGGATCATGAGCAGGTCGGCGCCGCCGTGGGGCTCATGGGTGGCGCGGGCGTCGGCCATGGCCTGGACGGCGTTGATCATGAGGTTGAGCAGGGCTTGTTTGAGCAGGGTGGCGTCGAGGTCGGCGGCGTCGGGGTCGGCGTCGAGCTGGGTTTGCAGGCGGATGCCGTCGGCCTGGGCCTGGGGCTCGAAGAAGTCGATGAGCTCCTCGACGACGGTGTTGAGGCGGGCGGGGCGGCGGTCGAGCTTGATGCGGCCGGCGAAGCGGAGGAAGTCTTCGAGGATCTCGCGGAGGCGGGCGAGCTCTCGGCGGAGGGTCTCGAAGCGGCGGTGCGATCGGGCGAGGCGGTCGCGGGCGTCGGGGTTGTCGACGGCGGCGGCGATGTCGTCGAGGTCTTCTTCGAGGAGCTGGGCGTTGAGGCCGAGGGTGGAAAGGGGGTTTTTGATCTCGTGCGCGAGGCCCGAGGTCATGGTGCCGATCTCGGCGAGGCGTTCGGCGGCGCGGGCGCGGGCCTCGGCGTCGCGGACGCGGTGCTCGATGCGGCGGCCCCACCACCACGCGGCGGGGACGGCGAGCAGGCACCCAACGGCCAGCCCGACCCAGAAGGTGATCCAGGCGGTCATCGGCGGAGCTTATGCGAGACGCGTGATGTCGCGCGAAGGTGCCGGCGGTCAGTCGGCGGCGGCTTCGGCCTCGGCCTGGTCGCGGACGCGGTTGACCGTGACGGCGTGGAGGCCCTTGTCGCCCTGCGATAGCTCGTAGGCGACGGTCTCTCCGTCACGCAGCGACTTGAAGCCGTCGCCCTGGATCTGGGTGTAATGCACGAAGACGTCGCGGCCTTCGGGCCCGAGGATGAAACCGAAGCCTTTTTTGGCGTCGAACCACTTGACCTGCCCCTGAATCGGCATGGCAAACTCCCGTTGCAGGAGTGCGGGTGACAGCTCGTCGGGGCGCCGGGTTCGCAGAGGAACGCCGGGGTACTGCTTGGAGAGTCCGCCTGACGAATGTGCTGGGCTGTCGCGCCCCCTGCGTTGGTCGAACGAACGGTCGGAACTACGAGATGAACCGTTCGCCGCCGCAATCGCGGCGATGTGGCGCCCTCTACAGACGGGCAGGACGCCTAGGCCCCTCCGCGACCCATGCCGCGGTGATCCCTCTCCCTCACTTACCCATCCTAACCCTGCGAGTGATGTGAGATCAATCAAAATTGCAAAGCCACAGCAAACTTATAGGTGCGGGTGTCAGGTTGAGCGTCACGCGGGGTCGTGCCCGCCGGCGGCCCAGGGGTGGCAGCGCAGGATGCGGCGGATGCCTCGGTAGGCCCCGAGCCACGGGCCGTAGCGTGCGACCGAGTCGAGCATGTATTGGCTGCACGTCGGGTGGTAGCGGCACTGCCCACCCATGAACGGGCCGAGCGTGCCGCGATAAACGCCGACGGCGATGACGATCGACCATCGGCCGACGGCGTCGATCGGCCGACGCCAGCGCGGAGTGGGTCTGGGATGCTTCGCGGTGGTGTGGTTCATACGGGCACCTGTACTTCGCCCAGCGCTCGCAACGCGCGCGGCGGGATGAGCCAGCGCAGGCAGCCGGCTCGGCGGGGTTCGTATTGGCCGATGCCCGCCTCGATGAGCGCGGCGCCTGCTTTTTTTAGTTCGATCGAGCCCAGCGCCGCGCCGCCGGCGACGTTGCGGAAGCACAGCCGGGTGATCAGCGAGGTGAGCGTGGGCTCGTGGCCGATGAGCATGACCGAGTCCTCGCCGCGGTCGCGGAGGCGGTGCATCAGCGGGTCGATGGTGTCGTCGGCGAGCTCGGTCCAGACTTCCGGCTCGCGCTCGAAGACCTGCCCGACGATGTGGGCGGTCTGCACGGCCCGGGTCTTGGGCGAGCTGAGGACGAGCTCGGGTCGCTCGGCGATCCGCGCGAGGCCGACCGCCGCGAGGCGGGTGCGCTCGATGCCGCGGGGGGTGAGCGGACGATCGCTGTCGTCGACCTCGGCCGAGCGGTCCTGAGCGATGCCATGCCGGAAGAGCAGCAAATCCACCCCGCGATTCTAAGGGGCCGCCGCGGGATCGCCAGTGTTTTGCGGCCGCATGGGCGTGTCGCGTGCCTCCGGCCGCGATTCTTCGAGTGAGTCTCGAATGATGTGCGTGCCGAACGCGGAAAACCGGAAAAACGTGGTATGGTGTCGGATGCCTGCGATGCCTGCGATGCCTGCGATGCCTGCGATGCCTACGAAACAGGGGCAATCGTTTGAAGATTCGACGCGTCGGAACGGAGCGGGGGTTTACATTGATCGAGCTGCTGGTGGTCATTTCGATCATCGCACTGCTGATCGGCATCTTGCTGCCGGCTTTGGGCGCGGCCCGCGAGACGGCGAAGTCTTCGGTGTGTCTGTCGAACGTCCGGCAGATCGGCACGGCTTATTACAGCTGGGCGGCGGACAACCAGGGCCGGTCGATTCCGTTTGTCGAAGAGTTCGACGCACGTCCGCGCGACATCACGCTGCTCTCGGGCCGGTACTTCTGGACCGCGCGGCTGGTCGATGGCAACTATCTGAGCAGCGGCAGCTTCTTCGACTGCCCTTCGTCGGACGACGACGACGTGATCCTGGACGCCAGTGCCGAGGACGACACCGCGCTGCGCCAGCCCGAGTGGGCGAGGAGTGATTACGGCTACAACTACGCCTATCTCGGTTCGCGTCTTGGGCGTGACTATCTCACGTTCAACGGCACGCCCACGCCTCAAAGCGAGAGCACGCCGCTTCTGGCAGAGATCAAGCGGCCGAGCGAGACCAACGCCTTCATGGACTCCATGGACTACGGGCTGCTGATCGACGGGGGGGCGGGCACCGCGCGCACCGGCGTGCCCTATCTCTGGCCGGACTACGACGATCCGTTTATTCAGTTCGGCTTTGCCGACGCCCGCCACGGCCGCGCGATCGATGCGTACCAAGCCTTCGTTGACCACGGCAACACCTGGCAGAACTACCCCGGCGGCAGCTCGATCAACGTGGCGTACGCCGACGGCCACGCCTCGTCCTTGAAGATCGCCCACTACGCCAACCCGTACCAGGAAGACGAGCTGACCGACGACGAGGTGGCCAACACCCCGGTCAGCACGGGCGGGCGCGGCGGTCCGTCCGCGGCACCCGTTGAGAGCCAGTGGGACCTGGACTGACGGATGTGTCGTGAAGGCAGCAAGATCCGCGACACCCGTGCTACATCGTGCGTCGTGGCGGGTGCTTGGTCGAATCAGCCGTCGGCCAGGCGGATGGGCGGGTCGGGGGGGCCGGCGTCGCGTTCGGCGGCGAGTTCGCGGCGGGTGCGGGCGTGGCGGACGATCTCGCCCTCGGCCATGTAGATCACGTCTTTGGAGATGTTCACCGCGTGGTCGGCGACGCGCTCGACGTGGCGCGAGACGGTCGTGAGGATGAGCAGCGGCTCGGACTGCTCGGGCCGTTCGACGATCGCGGCGGTGATGCGGTCGTACATCTGGGCGTGGATCTCGTCGACCTCGTCGTCGAGCTTGCGGACGGCGCGGGCGCGATTGGGGTCGACCTCGACGAGGGCGTCGAGCGAGCCGTTGAGCATCTTCGCGGCGACGTCGCACATGCGCGAGAGGTTGAACGGCATCGGCTGGACCTCGGGCAGGGCGGCGAGGCGTTCGGCCTGGTGGGCGATGTTGGCGGCGAGGTCGCCGATGCGCTCGAGGTTGTTGTTGATCTTCAGCACGGCCACGACGAAGCGCAGGTCGTACGCCACCGGCTGGTGCAGCGCGAGGGTGTGCAGGCACTCTTCTTCGAGCTCGACCTCGAGCGCATCGATCTCGCGGTCGGCGGCGATGACCTGCCGGGCGAGCTTGGGGTCGCGGGTGCGGATGGCCTGCACGGCCTGATGCAGCGACTCCTCGACACGCGCGCCCAAGGGCACGAGCATGCGGGTCAGCTTTTCGATCTGGCGTTGCAGGTGGTTCATCGGAGCAAGTCAGCGGGCGACGATGGCGGCGGGGTCATGCGTTGGGCGGGCCGGCGGCGGACATCTGCGGCTCGGCGTCGGGCTCGGCGGGGTTGGGGCGGTCTGGAGGGGCTTTGTGGCGGCGGTCAGCGTCGAGCTCGCGGTGCGTGACGATGGGGTCGGGGTCGGCGGCGGCTTGGATCGCGTCCGGCTCGGTCGCGAGGCGTAGGTGCAGGCGGAAGGTCGAGCCGTTGCCGGGCACCGAGTCGACGCCGACGTGCCCGCCGTGGGCCTCGGCGACGTGCTTGACGATGGACAGCCCGAGCCCGGTGCCGCCCATCTCGCGGGAGCGTGCGCGGTCGGTGCGGTAGAAGCGCTCGAACAGCCGAGGCAGGTGTTCGGGCTCGATGCCGCGGCCTTGGTCGATCACCTTGATGACGACCTCGTCTTCGACGCGCTCGCCCACGACGCGGACGGTCGTCTCGGCGGGGCTGTACTTGATGGCGTTGTCGACGAGGTTGACCAGCGCCTGCTCGATCAGCATCGGGTGGGTCCAGGCACGCAGGTCGGGGTCGCACTCGACGGCGACGCTGGTGGTCTTCTCGTTCGCCCTTGCCATGCAGCTCTCGACGGTCGATCGGAGGATGGGCTCGACGGGGCTGGGTTCGAGGTCCGAGCGGACGCCTTGCTCTTGCTCGAGCCGGGCGAGGCTGAGCAGGTCTTCGACGATGGAGTCGAGGCGGTTGGCCTGCCGGGCGATGATCGACCTGAATCGGTCACGCGGGGCGTCATCGATCTCGGGGCTGTCGATGAGGGTTTCGATGGCGGCCTTGATGGCGGCGACGGGCGTCTTGACCTCGTGCGAGACGTTGGCGACGAAGTCGCGCCGGACGGACTCGAGCCTGCGGACCTTGGTGACGTCGTGCAGCACGAGCACGGCGCCGAGGCGTTCGCCAGCCTCGCCGCGGAGCAGGGCGGACTGGGCCTGGATGTGCGTCTCGCTTCCGCCGGCGGGGTCCGAGTCGCGGTGGCTTCGGAGGGTGAGCTCGCTCTGCACGGCGTCGTTGGACTCGAGCGTCTCGGCGACGAGCTTCTGCAGCGCGGTGTTACGGATGACCTCCTGGATCGATCGGCCGATGCAATTGGCCGGGTCCAGCCGCAGCAGCGTCGCGGCCGCGGCGTTGAGGCTGATGATGCGCTCGTCATTGTCGATCGCGACGACGCCCTCGACCATGGACGAGAGCACGGCGCCAAGCTCGTTACGTTGGCGAACGACCGTCGACAGCCGGTCTTGGAGCTGGCGGGCCATCTGGTTGAGCATGCGTGCCAGCGAGCGGACGGGCGACGGGCCGGTCTCGGGCACGCGCTGCGAGAGATCGCCTCGCGCCAGGCGTCCGGCGGCGCGGCCGACGCGATCGATGGCCCGGCGGGTGCGGACCTGAGCCGCGCCCGCGATCACCATCAAGAGAGCGATCACCCCGCAGGCGACCGTCACGTAGATCGTCGTTTCCGACCACATGAACAACTGATCCTACTTACGAACCCACCCCCGCACCGACACCCGGGCGGCGGCCCCGGGTTAATCCCGGAAGCGATACCCAACGCCGCGGACGGTCTCGATGTTCTTGCCGCGGTGCATGAGCTTGCGCCGCAGGGCGACGACCTGCACGTCGACCGAGCGATCGGTCACGGCCGCGAAGCCGTCGTGGATCGACTCGATGATCTGCTGGCGGGTGAACACGCGGCCGGGCCGGCTCATGATCAGGGACAGCAGCTTGAACTCGGTCGCGGTGAGCTCGATGGTGTCGTCTTCGACTTTCACCTGGTGGCGATCGGGGTCGATGGTGATCCCGCCGAGGACGACGACACGGTTCGACTCGCCGTTGGCGTCGGCCTCGCTTCGGCGGAGGACGGCGCGGATGCGGGCCATGAGCACGCGGGGGCTGAACGGCTTGGTGATGTAATCGTCGGCGCCGAGCTCGAGGCCTTGGACGACGTCCGACTCTTCGCCGCGGGCGGTGAGCATGATGACGGGCAGCTCGGAGGTTTCCTGGCCGGTCTTGATGGTGCGGCAGACTTCGAGGCCGTCCATGCCGGGCAGCATGAGGTCCAGCAGCATGAGCTGGGGCAGGCCTTCGCGGATCTCGCGGAGAGCCTCCTCGCCGGTGGTCGCGGTGCGGACCGAGAAGCCCTCGCGGGCCAGGTTGAAGTGGAGGAGATCGAGCAGGTCCTCCTCGTCCTCCACGACGAGCACGGACACGCCCTTGCTGGGTTCGACGGGCATAAACGGACGGGTCGAGGGGCCGGGCATTGCCATTGTTCGCATCTGGTAAACCTCCGGGTGGGACCGCAGGCTAAGCGAACATTATTAGCGTTTCATTAGAAACGTGAGCGAAGTAAGCGTTTGTCGAACACGGCACCGCGTGGGCGGTGCGTTTGGATAAGTCGTGCCGATTATAAGGCTTAGAACAGCACCTGGAGCTGCGTTCGCAGCACGACTTGGCCGTCGCCGCTGGTCCCGCCGCCGCCCTCGCCATCGGTGAAGCCCAGGCCGTCGGAGAACGGATCGGACCCGAAGGGTGCGAATTTCTTGAGCTCTTCGCCGTGGACAACCCACACCGCGTCGGCGGTGAACTTGAGGTTGTGCTTCTTGATGAACCAGTTGAAGCCGGCGGTGGCGAGGTGGTTGGTCGCGCCGCCCTTGAGGTTGGTGTCGAACGCCTCGTAGCGGACGAAGGGCTGGATCTTGTCGGGCGAGAGCATGTAGCCGGCCTCGGCGAGGACGCCCCAGGGGGTGGTGTCTTTCTGGTCCTCGGCGTGGAGCAGGCCCTGCATGTAGGCCGCCTGGACGCTGAACGGGCCGGTCTTGTAGATGCCGTCGACCGTCCAGCCGAGGTACTCGTCGCCGAAGGGGAAGCCGTCGTCGGTCTCCGAGCCGCCCTCCTGCCAGTGCACGGCGCCGCCGATGAACAGGGCGGTGGGCTTGCCGGACCAGGCGATGGCGTCCTTGCTCTGCTTCCAGTCGGACTTGAAGACGTTCCAGTCGCCGCGGAGGGTCAGGGCGTAGTCGGCGTCGTTGCCGGCGTCGTCACCGTTGAAGTCGGAGATGTTCGTGTTGGCGCCGTTGCCGACCTGGAAGTTCAGCTTGTAGGCGTCGGTCTTGTAGCCGATGTCGACGCCGACCTGGCGCTTGAGCGTGAAGAGCGAATCGACCGACGAGCGATCGACCGCGAGCTGGTAGCCGTCGCTGATGAGCGTCTGGCGGGTGAACGGCAGCTTCTGATGGCCGACCTTCACCTTGAGGCCCTTGACGAACTTGTGGAAGTCGTACGAGACGTAGGCGTCGTCGGAGAAGGCGCTGCCGTCGCCATCGCGATCGCCGGAGAGCACGACCTTGTAGCCAAGCTCGGGGACCACGGCGTGGCCGGAGAACGTCAGCTCGGTGCGGGCGAGCTGGAAGCCCTGGCCGTCGTTGGTGATGTTGCCCGAGCCGGAGGTATCGAACGTGCCGTCGGGGCCGGTGTTGTCCGGGTCCGAGCCGTTGATGTTCAGGATGTAGCGCGTCTGCAGGAAAGCGCCGACGTTGAGGCGGTAGTTGCCGTCGGCCGAGGCGATGAAGAACTTGCCGTCGTGCCCGGCGGTCACGCCGCCGCCGTGGAGCGAGCTACGCGTGTCGGCGTCGGCGAGCACCTCGTTGATGAGGGCCTTGACCTCTTCTGCACGGCGCTCGGTCATCCAGTCTTCGCGCTGCTCCGAGCGGAGCTCGGCGACCTCGGCGCGGAGGCGTGCAACCTCTTCGCCCAGCTCGGCGTCGGCCAGGACCGAACCCGCGGGGACGAGGCCAAGGGTGGAGACGAGAAGCGCCGCACCGGCCGCCCGCTGAGTAAGTGCCTGAACCATGCCGATCTGCCTCGCTTGAGAAACGGAGTCACGCCGCCTCCGCGTTGGGGGGGCGGGCGAGGTATCGGCGGATGCCCCAGTCGAGATGAGCGCCGAAGCGAAGGGCTTGCTTAAAAGATGGGTTATCAGCCCTCGGGCTTGTCCGAGTCGGCGGGCTGGGCCTGCGATGCGTTCGCCGCGGCGTGCCTGCTCGGGTCGATCTCCCGCAGGTACCGCCACGAGTAGATGCCCGTGTCGTGCCCGTCCGAGAACCGCACGCGCACCGCGTAATGCCCCACCAGCTCCAACGCCTCAGCCCTCAGCGGCCCGTCCGACACCGCCGAGCTGGGCAGCACCGTCAGCGGGTTCTTGGCGATCTCTTCGCGAAGCTGCTTGGCCTCGGCCGACGGCGACATCTTCCGCAGGTACCGCACCGGATAGATCGACACCCGCCCGTCCGACCACCGCACCGTCAGCGCCCGCTCGCGGTCCAGGTCCAAATGCTCCGGCCGAAGCACCCGCCCGCCCTCCACCGCCATCTCCCCGGCCTCAAGGTCCATCGCCCGCCCCGTCCGCGGCTTTCGCGTCGTCGCCAGACTCGGGCGTATCGCTCAACCGATCGGCCAGCTCGTGCGCCCGGGCCGCCAGCGCGTCGGGGTCGACCGCCTCGGCGGGCTCTTGCTCGGCCAGCTCGAAGTGCCACGCCAGGCCGACCTCGTTGCCCGGGATCATCTCACCGATCAGGTCCGGCCCTGGGTGTTCCCACCACGGCGCGTCCGCCCGCTGCGACGTCCACAACGGCTCGTACCCCGCCAGGTCCAGCCGCACGTCGTACTCGCCGTAAAACGTGAACGGCACCGTCACCGGCGTCCGCCCGATCGCTTCGTCGTTCAGATGCACCAACGCCCCCGCCGGCTCGCTGGTGATCGTGATCGTCCGCTCCACGCACCCCCCCAGCGCCCCCGCCGCCACGCCTACCACCAACGCCAACCTCAACCGATCGATCATCGCCCCAGCATATCGCCCCCCGGAAGCTATGAGTCAGCAGACCCCATCCGGGTGCCACACCTCGCCGAAGGCGATGTGTGCGTGTCGTTTGATTGAGCCCCGGGTCAATGACCCAAGGCAGTCCCCGGCGACTCGCCGGGGGCTAAATCTCGAAACACCGCAATCCACTCACGCCTCCCCCTCATCCGCCGCGTTCAGCACCGCGTCCATCACCTCGGCGATCACCTCCGAGTCGAACCCCCGCCGACCCAGCAACCCATACAGCCGCCGCCGCTGCGTCGCCCGGTCCACCCCGCGCATCGTCCCGAGCTTCTTCTCCGCCGCCGCCCGCGCCGCGGCGCGTTGCGCGTCCTTATCCCCCGCCGCGTCGCGCGCGATCCGCCCCGCCACGTCGCCCGACACCCCCTTGGCCCGCAGCTTCTGCTCCACCAGCCGAGGCCCCGCCGCCTTCCGCCGCACCACCTCGTCCGCCAGCGCCGCCCCGTACGCCGCATCATCGATCAGCCCCAGCTCGGTCAGCCGATCCAGCGCCGCCGCCCGCGCCACCGCCTCGTGCCCGCGCTCCCGCAGCTTGCGATCCAGATCACGCCGGCTCAACGCTCGCCGGTTCAGCCGAGCCATCGCGTCCCGGATCGCCTTGTCCTCCTCCACCGCCCCCGCCACCCGCGCCGCCAGCTCGTCCGTCCACGCATCCCCCTCGGCAATCCCCAGCTCGCCGATCAATCGCTCCGACACCGTCCCCACCGCCTTGCCCGCGCGCCCCGCCTCACCCACGCGGATCGTCGCCCGCCGCGGGTCGCGCACGCTCGGCACCACCGCCGTCCCCCCCCGCCCCGCCCGCCCCCCGCCCCCGCCCCACGCTCGATCGAAATCACCCGCCCGTACGTCGCGCACCGCCACGCCCACTCCATCGGCCCCATCGCAAACACCTGCAGCCACGCCACGCTCCACGCTACCTGCACGCCAAAAATCAACACCGCCAGCCCCACACGCTGCGCCGCCGACAGCTCGCCGAACAACCCCAGCCCCCACCAGCAGAACACCGCGTACGCCAGCACGCTCTGCGTTAGATAGTTCGTCAGCGCCATCCGCCCCGTCGCCGCCAGCCCCGCCGCCATCCACCCCATCGCCCGCGACCGCGCCACCCAGCCGATCGCCAGCCCCAGATACCCCGCCGCGATCACCGGCCCAACCACCATCGTCCCCACGCCCGCGACCATCTCCCCCGCCGCGCCGCCCAGCCAGCCGCCCAGCGTCACCAGACCCGCGCTGCACGCCAGCCCGATCGTCGTCAGCCAAAGCCCCATCACCCGCCACCGGCTCGTCATCTCGCCCCGCAACCAACCCGCCTTTACCATCGCCACGCCCAGGCAAAACAGACCGAAGATCTGCCACGACACCAGCAACAACCAGAAGAACACGATGAGCAACCAAGTCATCACCCGAAAGCCCAGCGCATCCAGAAACGGCCCCTCCCGATACGCCACCCGCTCAAAGAACAGCCACGCCGGGTCATCAGGCCCTGATACCGAGTGCTCACCAATCCACTCAAAAAGCTGGATCAACGAAGACCGACTCGGGTCATAAGCCGCCGCAACCGCCGCCGCGTCCGATGTCGTCACCTCCCCCCCCCACGACTCCGCCATCACGCCCAACGCCCCTGACCCCATCACCAGCAGCAGCGTCAGCCCCATTAATGCCGCGCCCAGGATCGTCAGCGTCCGCGCCGACAGCCCCGCCACAGCCATCAATACAAATCCCGTCAGCGCGTAATAAAAAAGAATGTCGCCATGCCAAAGCAGCCACGCGTGCGCCAGCCCGATCAGCAGCAACAACCCCATCCGTCGCGCATACAGCCCCGCAAACCCCCCGCCCCGCGCCGCGGCCCGCTCCAACTGCAACGCCATGCCAACGCCAAACAGCAACGAAAACAACGGGTAGAATTTTCCCTCGCAAAATACGCCCGTGAACCACCACGCCGCCGAGTCCAGCCCCGTCGCTTGAAGCCGATAGTCCGGCGTGATCCACGTCCCCATCGCGTCGCCCATCGAGTGGATATTGACCAGCAGGATCCCCAGCAGCGCCAATCCCCGCGCGACATCCAGCCCAACGATCCGCTCACCCGCCAGCGTCGGCCCGACACCCCCCGCCTCGGCTGCGGCATCAGCGCGACCCGCTTCGCCCACCCCCGCATCCGTCGCCTTCTCGGCTGCCAGCGTGTCGTTCATCCCCGCAATCTACGCCACAATCACACGCCCGACGCCGAGGCCGCCGCCAACCCCGGTCGCAAGCCCCCGCTCGCATCCGCTGGCCCGCCCCGATCCTCCACGCCCTCACGCTCGGCCCCCTCCACCCCGCCCGGTCGATTCAACGCCCGCAGGTCCCGCCAACACGCCATCCCCACCCACAGCGACCCCGCCGATTGCGCCACATAGAACGCCGCCGCCAGCGGGTGCAGCACCCACAGCGACACGCCCCCCAGCGCCAGCGACGCCACCCCCATGCCGATCGTCCCCACCACCCAACGCGGCAGCTTCTTGCGCGGCCGCTTCTCCGCCGCCACGCCCGACCCCTTCTTCGGCGTCACCGGCCACTGGCCGCCCGACCGGAAGCTCTCGAACGTCGCCTGCGTCATCGCCCACGCCATCCCCACGTCCAGCAGATAACCCAGCGGCACCCACGACAGCGGCCAACGCAATAGCTTCGGCGACCGCGGCGTCGCCGCGTCTTCCGCAAGCGTCCGCCCCTCCACCGCCCGCATCACAAGGTTCAACGCCATCAGCGACAGATAAAGAAGCGCCGCCGGCACCACCAGCCGAAGCCACGCCGCCGCCAGGAAGTAAGGCAGCACGCCCAGCGTCATCACAAGCGCCACCACGTGCCCCCACGTCGTGTGCGCACGCATCAACAGATCCACACGATGCCACGCCGACACGCTCCGCGCCCCCATCATCTTCCCCGACAAGGCGCTGGCGATCTGCGTCCACCCCCGCTTCCACCGCATCCGCTGCACCATGAACGACAGCATGTCTTCAGGCAGCTCCGACCGCACCCGCAGGTGGTCCAGATACACAAATCGCCACCCCCGCACCGACGCCTGAATCGTCAGCCACACGTCCTCGCTCTCGCACGTGCCGACCCAGCCCCCCGCGTCCTCGATCGTCTTCGCCCGCCAAAGCCCGGCCGTCCCGTGAAAGAACGGCAGCAGCCCGACCTTCATCCGCGCCGTCTGATCGAACATCTGATGCGCGTCCAGCTTCTCCGCCTGAAGCCGCGTGAAGAACGACGCAAACCGGTTGTGATACGCCCACCTCGCCTGCACCATCCCGACCTCGGGGTCGCGGAAGTGGTGCACCGTTCGGCGAAGAAAGTCCGAGGGGATCTCAAAGTCCGCGTCGAACACCGCAAGAAACTCGCCCTTGGCCACCGCACACCCGCTGGCCAGCGAACCCGCCTTGTAGTGATGCCGGTTCGTCCGCCGCAGGTACGCCACGTCCAGGTCGGGCTGCTCGGCACGCAACGCCTCGATCTTCGCCAGCGCGATTTCCGAGCTCACGCCGTCCGTCGAGTCGTCGAGGAACTGGATCTCCAGCCGGTCGCGCGGATAGTCCAGCGCCGCCGCGTGGCCGAGGACCTGCTCGCCAAGCCGGCCCTCGTTGTAGACCGGAAGCTGCACGGTCACGAAAGGCAGCTCGTCGTCACGCCACCGCCCGCTCGGCTCCGGGTCCGGCCCCCGATGCCGCCGGTACTGCAAAGTCAGCCAGAGCTGATGCACCGACATCGCCATCAGGTACGCCACCGTCAGCGTCTGAACCACGAAATACGCAACTGCAAGCCACCACATCGAAGGTCTCGCTCCTCAGCGCCCGGCTAAGAGGTGTCCGATTCGCGTGATCGCCCCAACCCGCCCCACGCTAAAGGCCCGCCCGCCCCGGCTCCGGCAATCCGCCCGCCACCCACCGATCCCGCCCGCAGCAACCGTTACAACCGCGCCCGATCGCCCGCCCCGCGCCACCCTTGCGACCCACCACCCCCGCCTCTATCGTGGCTCCACGCTCGGGGCGTTCGCCGCCGCATGGCACCGCGGACTGAGAAGCACCCGTCGAACCTGATCCGGCTCACACCGGCGGAGGGAAGCGAACCGACACGTCGTCACCCGCTTGCCCCGCGCCGATTCTCCAACGGCAAGCACCATGACCCACCCCAACCCCTCCACGACCACCACCCAAGCCAAGGCAGAGCAAGGCACGAGCGCCGCCTTGGGTCACGACCTCCCCTGGTCCCTCCCCCCCATCGGCGGCAACCCCGGCTCCACCCCCACCGCCACCACCCCGGGCACCTTCGCCAACCCCAGCAAAATCAAGCCCGGCCCCGACGGCGCCGCCACCTACAGCTCGCCCGACACCCCCGGCATGCCCCCCCTGCCCACCAAAACCGCCTGGGACTTCCTCCCCGACGGCTGGACCACCGCCACCCGCCACGCCGGGGCTGAGGAGCAAAGCGACGAAGCCTCGGGTCTCCCCCAAAACAACGGCCACGCCGTCACCACCTTCACCCAAGCCGACGGCTCCACCCGTTGGGTCACCCACCCCCACAACTTCCAAGCCTCTACCCAACTCGAACACGCCCGCCTCGGACACATCACGCCCCAGATGCAGCGCGTCGCCGAGCGCGAGCCCCACCTCACCGCCGAGCAAGTCCGCGACGAGGTCGCCGCCGGCCGCATGGTCATCCCCGCCAACAAGCAACACCTCGGCTTCAACCTCGACGCCATGTGCATCGGCCGCGCCAGCAAAACCAAGATCAACGCCAACATGGGCGCCTCCCCCGTCGCCTCGTCGATCGACGAAGAAGTTGAGAAGGTCCGCTGGGCCGAGCGATGGGGCGCGGACACGTGCATGGATTTATCCACCGGAGGCGACCTCGACGCCACCCGCGCCGCCATCATCGAGCACAGCACCGTCCCCATCGGCACCGTGCCCATCTACTCCATGATCATCGGCCGCAAGATCGAAGACCTCGACCGCGACCTCATCCTCGACTCCGTCCGCCACCAGGCACAGCAAGGCGTCGACTACATGACCATCCACGCCGGCGTCCTCAAGGAACACCTCAAGTTCGCCAAGGACCGCCTCATCGGCCTCGTCTCCCGCGGCGGGTCGCTGCTCGCCAAGTGGATGCTCCACCACAACCAGCAAAACCCCTTCAACACCGCGTGGGAAGACATCTGCGACATCCTCCGCGAGCACGACGTCACCTTTAGCATCGGCGACGGCTGCCGACCCGGCGGCCTCGCCGACGCTTCGGACAAGCTCCAACTCGCCGAGCTCGAAGAGATCGGCCGCCTCACCGAACGCGCCTGGCGCAAGGGCGTCCAGGTCATGGTCGAAGGCCCCGGCCACGTCCCCCTCGACCAGATCGAGTTCAACATGAAGCTCGAGCGCTACCTCTGCCACGGCGCCCCCTTCTACGTCCTCGGCCCCCTCGTCACCGACGTCTTCCCCGGCTACGACCACATCACCTC
>JBCCQE010000024.1:0-47519 GCA_039024495.1 Planctomycetota bacterium
CAAAGGCGTCACCCACAACGCCCGAACCCCCACCCCCACCACCCGCCCGCGACCAACCTTACCCGTCCCCAAGCCATCATTTCCTGCTTTCCTATTTTTCTGCTTTTCTGCTTTCCCAATCTCAAGCTCCCCAGCTTTCAAGCTCTCCAGCTTCCCCTCAGCCACCGCCCCCAACCAGGCAGCCATCGTCTTCCCCGTCCCCGTCGGCGCGTGCACCAACCCCGACCCACCCCCCGCATACGCCCGCCACGCCGCCTCCTGAAACTCCGCCGACTCCATCCCCCGCGCACGCATCAACGCCCCCGCCTCCGCAACCACCGCGTCCGCATCCACGCTCACCGCAGCATCCCCTCCAACACCGAAAGCCGATCCGCTTCCTTCGCATCCTTGTCATCCCGCACCCGAAGCATCCTCGGGAACCGAAGCGCCACCCCGCTGCGGTGCCGATCGCTCCGCTGAATCCCCTCGAACCCGATCTCAAACACCCGCATCGGCTCCACCACCCGCACCGGCCCGTGCCGCCCCACCGTGTGCTTCCGCACCCACCGATCCACCCCCTCGATCTCGTCGTTCGTCAACCCAGAATAAGCCCGCGTCACCGGCACCAACTCCTCCCCCCGCCAGCACGCAAACGTATAAGCCGTAAACAACCCCGCCCGCCGCCCCGAACCCTGCTCGGCCTGCACCAACACCGCGTCCACCGTGTACGGGTCCACCTTCCACTTAAACCACCCGCCCCGCACCCGCCCCACCTCGTACGCCGCATCGCGGCGCTTCAGCATCACCCCCTCTACCCCGTGCTCCCGCGCCGAATCCTTCATCGCCTTCACCGCCGCCCACGATGCCGCCCTCAAAAGCTTCGACACACCAATCGCCGAACCCACCTCCCCCGCACCCTCCGAGTCCGCGATCAATCGTTCGAGACGCGCCCTCCGCGCGTCCGTCCCTTCCCCCCGCAGGTCCTTGCCGTCTTCCTCCAACAAGTCATAAGCCACAAATCGAACCGCCGTCTCCGGGAACAGCGACAGCTCCACACGCTTGCGCCCGATCCGCGTCTGCAGATCGCCGAACGTCCCCGGCCGATCGCCATCCCACGCCAACAGCTCGCCGTCCAACACCGCGTCCCGCGTCAGCCCCGCCGCAGCAGCCACCACCTCCGGGAACGCCTCGGTCACCAACTCGTCCCCCCGCGACCACACCGCCGTCTTCCCCCCCCGCCGCACCACCTGCGCCCGGATCCCGTCCCACTTCCACTCCACCCGCCAGTCGCCCACATCCCCGAGCTGCTCCGCGGGCATATCCAACGCATACGCAAGGCAAAACGGGTACGGCCGCCCCTTGTCATCCCCCGCCCCCTCCCCCGACATCAGCGCTTCATACGCCGACGCGCTCGGCGTCCACGTCCCCGCAAGCCGCGCCGCCATCACCGCCGGCTCCACCCCCGCCACCTCCGCCAACGCCCGCGTCACCAGCTTCTTCGACACCCCTACCCGCAGGTGCGTCGAGATCAATTTGTGAAACACAAACCGCTCCCGCCGGTCCATCGCCGACCACGCAGCCATCACCACCGCCCTCCGCTTCGCCTCCGGCAGCACCCCCAGCGGCAACACCCGCTCCTCGATCGTCTCCCACAACGCCTCATCCAGCCCGCCCCCCGCCTGCGGGTCCGGCAGCACCAACGCCAGCGTCTCCGACAGATCGCCCACCACCGAATAGCACCGATCGATCAGCCACGCCGGGTGCCCCGTCACCTCCGCCGCCCAGCCCCGCATTAGCCGCGACGCCACCCCCCGCACCACCTTCCGCCCGGTCAACACCGCCACCGCCCACGCCGCGCTCCGCGCATCCTCCTCCTCGAAGTAACCCCGCAACGCCGCGACCTTCCGCGCCGTCGAGTTGCTCGCATCCAGCTCTTCAAACAACCACACAAACCGCCTCACCCCTCACCCCCCTCAACCCCACCCTCGCCAACCGTTAATTCTAAATTTTCTGATTTCTCGATTTTCTGTTTTTCTGCGTTCTCCTCCCCCAGCTCTCCCTCGTACCGCGCCGGCACCACATACCCCTCGACCCCGCCGCGTTCGTTCAAGTACCGCACCAGCTCCTCGCGGTACCCGTGCGTCACCCCCACCCGGCTCGCACCCGTCGCCTCGATCGTCGCCAGCAGCCCCGGCCAGTCCGCGTGATCCGACACCACAAACCCCCGGTCCACCGCACGAAAACGCCGCCGCCCCCGCACCGCCATCCACCCCGAAGCCAGCGCCGACGACATCGGCCGCAGCTTCTTCACCCACGCCGTCCCGTTCGCCGAGGGCGGCGCGATCACCAGCAGCCCCCGCCCCTCCTTCTTCGCCGCCCTCACCGCCTCCGCCGTCGCGTGCCCCGTCTCAGGCAGCGCCACCCCCGCCTCTCGATACGCCTGCGTCAACCCGCGCATCGCCCCGTGCTCCAGGATCGGCCCAAGCCCCCGCTCCACCCCCGCCGCCAACCCCGCCAGCAGCCTCTGCGCCTTGCCCAGCGCATACGCATACACCACCGTTGTCCGCCCCGCCGCCGCGTTCTCCGCCCACCACGCCACCATCTCCGCGAACACCGCCTTCGCGTCCGGCCAACGATAGATCGGCAGCCCGAACGTGCTCTCCGTGATGAACGTGTCGCACGCCACCACCTCGAACGCCGCGCACGTCGCGTCCGGCTCCACCTTGTAGTCCCCGCTCACCACCGTCACCCCGCCGCCCCCCGGGGCCGACCCGCTCGCCTCCACCCGCACCTGCGCCGACCCCAGCAAGTGCCCCGCCGGGTGCAGGCTCACCCGCGCCGCCCCCTCGTCCCACGCCTGCCCGTACGCCCGCGTCTCGATCTTCGCCCCCGCCTGCACCCGCCGCGCCAGCACGCCCGCCCCCTCCTCCGCACACACATACGCCCCGCACCCCGCCACCGCGTGGTCCGCGTGCGCGTGCGTGATCACCGCCCGCTCCACCGGCACCCACGGGTCGACATGAAACCCCCCGCGCTCGCACCACATCCCCCGCTCGCCAACCTCGACCAACGCATCAGCCATGGCCCCAATCCTAGGACCCCAAGCCCCGCCCTTCGCACCCCCGCGGCCGCTCGCCGCTTATCCTCAACTTCAAACCCACCGGACCCGTCCCGCCATGACCCACACCCCCGAACCCCTCGCCGACCCGCCCCAGCCATCGCCGCCCCAAAAGCCCAGTCCCGCGATGCTCATCGCCGCGGTCGCCGCCCACGCCACCACGGGCTTTGCCGTCCTGGCCCTGCTCGCGATCGCCGCCTTCTTCGCCTTCGTCGCGCCGCGCTTCACCGACATCTTCGCCGACTTCGACACCGAGCTCCCCGCCGTGACCTCGGCCGTCATCGCCTTCTCCGGCCCCATCACCGGCCTGCTCATCGCCGTCGCGGCCCTGGGGCTCGCCCTTTTCGCAATCGTCTTCCGCAACCGCCCCGGCCTCGTCGCCGCGGCCTCAATCTTCGCCCTGCTCGCCGCCCTCCTCGCCGGCGCCATCGCCGCTCTCGCCCTGTTCCTGCCCATGGTCAAGCTGACTCAATCCGTGATGTGACCGCCCGCAAACCACCGCTCCGCTCCCGACCACCCAATCCCGTACACTTTCGTGCTGCGGCACAAGCCGCCCTCTCTTGATCGCGTAGCTCAGCTGGATAGAGCGGCTGCCTCCGGAGCAGCAGGTCGCAGGTTCGAATCCTGCCGCGATCGTTCTGTGCCGCACGCCCCATCGCTGCGCACAAAGCAGGTCAAACGCCCCTCACCTGCCGCGCTGGCGATAGAGCGCGGGGTCGACGGTCGCCGCCATCGCGTCGAGGTCCATCGGCCGGCCAAGAAACGCGGCGATCGCTTCCGCGGCCGAGCGCGGGTCCGACACCGCATCGGCGTACGCCAGATCGAGGCGATCCATGTCCGATCGGTTGTCGCACAACGCCGCGGCCTGATCGAGCTGCCCGAGCAAGGCCTTGCCCAGCCGCGCCGGGTCGATCGATGCACTCGGCCGCCCGAGCCGATCGAGCATCGTCGCCTGCGAGCCCAACACCTCGGCGATCTCGCGCCGCATTACGATCACCCGGTACCGACGCCCCGCCGCCGTGGGCAGCTTGCCGAGCAACGGCGCTACAATCTTCACTGCCTTGCCGTCGGCCTTCTCCAACCACTCAGCGTTGGCGGGCAGCTTCTTCACCGCTTCCAGCTCGTAATAACCGCGCGGGTTGCTGTCGTCGGCCACGCGCTCGCCGTCCGTGACGGGCGGCACGCCGCCGACCTCAAGCATGCGCATCGCCATGCTGGTGCCGCTACGCGGCAGGCCGGATACCACGATCACTTCGCTAGGCGTCTCGCTCACCGCCGCCGAGCTTAGACCGTTTCGTGTCGGCCCGTCACGCCGGCCATTAGCCGAGCTCGGCGTTCAGCCGCTTCTCGTCCCACACCTCGACGCCGAGCTTGTTCGCCTTGTCCAGCTTGCTGCCGGCCGATTCGCCGGCGACCAGCAGGTCCGTCTTCTTCGAGACCGACCCGCTGACCTTCGCGCCCAACGCCTCAAGCTTCTCGGTGAGCTGCGGCCGGGTATAGCCCTCCAGCGTGCCGGTCAGCACGATCTTCTTGCCGGCGAACGGCGAGTCGGCCGGCGGCTCGACGCTTGCGACCTTCGGCGCCGTGAGGTCCACGCCCGCCGCGGCCAGCGCGTCGATCACGGCACGGCCGGCTTGCGATTCGAAAAACGACTTCACGCTCGCCGCCGTCGCGGGCCCAACGTCCTCGATCGCCTCGAGTTCCTCGATCGACGCCGCGCGTAGCGCCGCGACGTCGCCGAAGTGCCCAGCCAAGAGCTTCGACCCCGTGCTGCCCACCTGCCGGATGCCCAGCCCCGCCAGCACGCGCGCGAGACCGCGCGACTTGGAGGCTTCCACCCCCGCCAGCAGGTTGTCGACCTTCTTCTCGGCCATCCGCTCCAGGCCGAGCAACGCCTCGCGTTTTTCGTGCAGGCGATAGATGTCCGCGAACCCGCCGATCAGCCCGGCATCCATCAGCTGATCGACCGACTTCTCGCCTAACCCGTCGATATCCATCTGATCGCGGCCGGTGAACCACTTGATGCGCTCGCGCAGCTGAGCCGGGCACTGCGGGTTCGGACAGTACCGCCCCGACTCGTCCTCGGGGCCGATCGGCGGCGGCTGCGGGATCGGCTCCGGCTCACGCCCCTTGGCCTCTGCCTTCTTCTTCTCGCGCTCGACACGCGCCGGCCAGCGTTCGATGTCGTTCAGCCGCTTGCTGTCGTACTCAATCACCAGCGGCGTCCCGCAGTCCGGGCACGTCGCCGGCGGCTCGATCGGCTTGCTGCGCTTGCGTTTCGTCGCGCCGTCGGCCAGCGCGACCACCTGGGGGATGATCTCGCCGGCCTTCTCGATCACCACCTCATCGCCAATCCGCACATCCAGCTTGCGCAGCATCCCGGCGTTGTGCAGGCTCGCGTGACGCACGGTCGTCCCCGCCACCACCACCGGGTCCATCACCGCGCGCGGCGTGATCCGTCCGTTCTTGCCCACCATCCACTGCACCTCGCGCAGCACCGTCGTCGCGCGCTCCGCCGCGTACTTGTACGCCACCGCCCACTTGGGAAACTTGCTCGTCGCCCCCAGCGCTTCGCGGTCGGCGAAGCGGTCGCACTTCACCACGACGCCGTCGATCTCGAACGCCAGCTCCGCCCGGCGCTTGTGCACCGCCTCGATAAACCGCTGCGCGTCGGCCAACGACGAAACCACCTCGTGCTCGGCAACAGGCACGCCCCACCGCCGGGCCATCGCCATCAGCTCCGACTCGGACTCGGCGTCGACGCCCTCGAGCACGCCGCTACCGTGGCAGAGAAACAGCAAGCCCGACGCGACCTTCGCCGGGTCTTTCTGCTTGAGCGTGCCGGCCGTGAGGTTGCGCGGGTTGGCGTACTTCTCGTCGTCGGCGCGGTCGGCGTTGAGTGCGTCGAACACGTCGCCGGGCATCACGACCTCGCCGCGCAGCTCGACCACCGCCGGCGGGTCGTCCGTCTCCAGCCGCAGCGGAATGGCGCGGATCGTTCGCGCGTTGGCGGTGATGTCGTCGCCCTTGCTGCCGTCGCCGCGCGTGACGGCCCGAACGAGCCGGCCGCCCTCGTAGCGCAGGCTGAGCGCGACGCCGTCGACCTTCGGCTCGAGGATCAGCGGCAGGTCGTCGCCGTCGTCCAGGCCGAGGTCGCGCCGCGTGCGCTCATGCCAGCGGGCCAGGGTGTTGCGTTCGCCGTCGTCGTCGCTCTCGAAGAGGTACGTGTTGTCGATCGACAGCATCGGCACGTCGTGCGCGACGGTCTGGAACCCCTCGTTGAGGTCGCTGCCGACGCGCTGGGTCGGCGAGTCGGGGTCGTGCAGCTCGGGGTGCTGTTCTTCGAGCTCACGCAGCTCGGCGAGCAGCTTGTCGTAATCGAAATCGCTGAGCCCCGGGGCGATGCCGGCGTAGTAAAGACGATTGCTTTCTTGAAGCTCGTCGCGCAGGCGTTGGACGCGTTGAGCGGCCTCGGAGTCGGCTGGCATGCTGCGAAGTTTATGAGGTTGAACTTCGCGCCGCGTCCCCTGCGTCCGCATGAAGCGCCGCGGATGGCTGCTTGAACGCGGCGAAGCCGCGTCGCTCAATGAAAAATGAAGAGGCGTGACGGCCGATGGCCCGGCGGCAACTTCAGCGCATCGCGCGGTCGAACGCCGACTGCGCCGCGGCGAACTTCGCGCCTCGCCGGGCGTTTTTGATCTGCTCGGGCTTGCCCTCGCGCTTGAGCTGGCGGACGAGGTCTTTGAGGTGCTGATCGCGGTTGCGGGCGAAGCGCGGGAAGGCGTGCTCCATCTCCTGGCGGGTGTAGCGCGTCAGCGGGTCGTCGAGGCCGGTCTGCGCGATCGCCCAATCGATCAGGGCCTTGGGCTCGGTCGAATAGCGATACATCTCGAGGGTGAGTTTGATGCGGTCGGCCAGGCTGAGGAACGGGTCGGACAGCCGCTCGGGCAGGGCCCAAAGCTCGTGGGTGTCGCCGGTCTCGAGCGTGTTGAGCCACCCCTTGTCGGGTTGGGCGGAATCGGCTTCGCCGGCGGCGACGTTGGCGGCGACGGCGGGCGCCTTGGCGGGCGTGGCCGGGGCCGAAGCGGCGACCTTGCCGTTGCTGGGGATGGTGTCGTAGACCGGCCGCGTGCGGGGCGAGCGTTTCACCGTCGATGACGCCGCGGGGTCGGCCGCCTCACGCAGCTCCAGCGGGACCACGCCGGTGTTGATCACCACGCGCCCGCGATTAGGGAAGTCGATCGTCACGCGCTGGGCGGGCTTGCCCTCGTGATCGATCCGATTGGTCTGACGCACCGTCCCCACGCCCCATTCGACGCGCTTGGGGTGCACGACCCGGTCATCTGCATTGAATTTCATCACCACCTCGGTTCAAGCCGGACCCACCCGGCACACCACCACCGGCCCAGCCGGCGGCTGATTCGTGACCACGTGTCACACGATCAGGAAGAAGAACACATCCGTTGCCAAGAGAAGGGCTGGGACTTTGGTTTTGCTCTTACCCCTGTGGAGCCGGACTATATACGATAGGCACCCGGCGATACAAGCAACCGCCTTAGTATCGGAAAATTTGTCGGCCAGGGCCACAAAAGAAGCGACATCCCCCGCATCTGCGCCCGTCCCCCGCCGCCGACCCGCCACCCTCCCGAGCCCAGCCGTGCCCCAAGCCCCCGTCGCGTCCGCCCCCGCTCCGCCCGCCTCGCCGCTCACCGGCCACGGCCACGCCGCCGTCGTCGGGCTCCAATGGGGCGACGAGGGCAAGGGCCAGATCGTCGACCTGCTCACCGCCGACCACGACGTCATCGTCCGCTTCAACGGCGGCAACAACGCCGGCCACTCCGTGCACATCGGCGACGAAAAATTCGCCCTGCACCTCCTGCCCTCGGGCATCACCTACCCCGGCAAGCTCAGCGTCATCGGCAACGGCGTCGTCGTCGACCCCTCGCCCGACACCGGCCTGCTCAAAGAGATCGACACCCTCGCCGCCCGCGGCGTCACCGTCGACGCCACCAATCTCATCGTCAGCGGCCGCGCCCACGCCGTCCTGCCGTACCACAAGGCCGAAGACAAGCTCTACGACTCCGCCGTCGCCGCCGCCTGGGACCACGACCCCATCGGCACCACCGGCCGCGGCATCGGCCCCTGCTACGCCGATAAGGCCCTGCGCTCCAGCGCCATCCGCATGGTCGACCTGCTCGACGCCGAGTCGCTGCACGGCAAGCTCAAGCGCAACGTCACGATCAAAAACGCCGTGCTCCGCGCCCTCGCCGAGGTCTGCGATGCAGACTTCGAGCCCTTCGACGCCGACGATCTCTTCGAGCAGGTCGCCGCGTGGGGCGCACGCCTTGCGCCGATGATCGGCGACACCCGCCGCACGCTCTGGGACGCCGAGTCCGCCGGCCGGGCCATCCTCTTCGAGGGCGCGAACGCCGCACTGCTCGATGTCGATCACGGCACGTACCCCTTCGTCACCAGCTCGACCACCTCCGTCCTCGGCGCCGCCACCGGCTCGGGCCTCGCGCCCCGCAAGCTCCACACCGTCATCGGCGTCGCCAAGGCCTACACCTCCCGCGTCGGCGGAGGCCCCCACCCCACCGAGCTCGACGACGCCACCGGCGAGCACATCCGCCAGGCCGGACGCGAGTTCGGCACCACCACCGGCCGCCCGCGCCGCGTCGGCTGGCTCGACCTCACCGCCGTCCGCTACACCGCCCAGCTCAACGGCGTCAACGCCCTCGTCCTCACCGGCCTCTCCGTCCTCGCCGGCCTCGACACCCTGCGCGTCTGCGTCGACTACGAGCTCGACGGCAAACGCCTCGGCGACTTCCCGCCCGACGCCGCCACCCTCGCCCAAGCCACACCCATCTACGAAGACCTCCCCGGTTTCAGCGAACCCACCGGCGGCGTCCGTGCGTACCAAGGCCTGCCCGACCAGGCCCGTGCCTATGTCGAGCGCGTCGAAGCCTTCGTGGGGGTGCCCGTGCGGATCGTCTGCGTCGGTCCGCGACGCGATCAGGTCATCCGCCGCGGCTAACCTCACCCACCGCACCGTTGTCGATCGGCCCCACGATGCCCAGCCCCACCGCCGCCACCCCGCCGCCCGCCGCCGTGCGTTCCGCCGAGGCCATCGAGTCGCTCGGCATCGAGCCCGCGCGCCTGCCCCGGCACATCGCCATCATCATGGACGGCAACGGCCGATGGGCCACCGCCAAAGGTCTGACCCGATCCGATGGCCATCGCGAAGGCGCCAAAACCGTCCGCGCCGTCGTCACCGAGTGCGCCCGCCTCGGCCTCGACGCGCTCACCCTCTACTCCTTCTCCACCGAGAACTGGAGCCGCTCGCCCGACGAGGTCAACACCCTCATGGGCCTTTACGTCGAGTACCTCGCCGCCGAGCTGCCGACGATGCTCGACAACAACGTCCGCTTCCGCCAGATCGGCCGCCGCGAGGGCCTGCCCGACGAAGTCCTCCGCCGGCTCGACCAGGCCACGCAAGCCACCGCCGACAACACCGGCCTCACCCTCGTCCTCGCCATCAACTACGGCGCCCGCACCGAAATCACCGACGCCGTCCGCGCCCTCGCCCGCCAGGTCCGCGACGGCTCGCTGGACCCCGAAGCCATCACCGCCGACGACATCGCCGCCCACCTCTACACCGCCGGCCTGCCCGACCCCGACCTGCTCATCCGCACCGCCGGCGAGCGACGCCTCTCCAACTACCTGCTCTGGCAGGTCAGCTACGCCGAGCTCTGCACCGTCGACGCGTGCTGGCCGGACTTCGGCGTCGACGAACTCCACGCCGCCCTCCGCGACTTCGCCGCACGCCACCGCAAGTTCGGCAAAGAGCAATAACCCCCTCCCTCACGCCGGGTGCCACACCTTGACCGCGCACGCGGCAAGGCGTGCAAACGCAAACTGGTTCCACGCCGGGTGCCACACCTCGTGCAAAGCACGATGTGTGCCGTTGACCTTCGATCGACCCGCCCCACTTCCACCCTCACGCCGCCGCGGGCAGCCAACGCAGCGGCCGCCCCGCCGCATAACGCGGCGTGATCTTCCCGATCACCACCCGCACCTCGGCAGGCTCTTCAGCCTCACGCCCACGCTCCAACTCGGCCGCCGCACGGGCCACCGCCTCGGCCGCCAGCCGCTCCACCAGCGCGTGCGTCTCGGCCAGCAACGCGTCGGCCTCGAACAGCAGGCGGTCCGCCTCGTCCCGCATCGCCGACGCCACCTCGGCCTCAAGCTCGACCTCGACCGGCACATCGACCCCCGCGTCGTGCGCGATCGTGTGACCGGCGTAGCGATGGCGGGCACGCCGTCGGCGCACCGACGGACGCAGCGTGCGTCTCACAGGAGCCTCCAAATCTCGCGAACGCAAAGAAGAGAAACGTCGTCCACGCTCCCCCTCTATCGGCCGCCGCCGCCCGTCAATCCACCACCCCACCCCGGGTCCGCTAAGGTTCGCCCATGCCCACCGACGACCCGCAGTCCATCCTCGTCACCGGCTCCTCCGGCCACCTCGGCCACGTCGTCGCCGCCGCGCTCGTCCAAGCAGGCCACGACGTCCGAGGGTTCGACCACCGACCCCCGCGCAGCGGCATACCCATGGCCTGCCCCACCACCTTCGGCAACCTCGCCGACGAGCCCGCCCTCCACACCGCCTGCCAGGGCGTCGATCACGTCATCCACCTCGCCGCCAACCCGTGGTCGCACGCCCAGTTCACCTCGCAGCTCGCCGAGCCCAACTTCATCGGCGTCCACAACATCGTCAACGCCGCCAGACTCGCCTCGGTCAAACGCCTCATCCTCGCCTCGTCCGTCCAGGCCTCCAGCAAAGCCACCCGCCCCGCCATCCCCAGCATCCAGCACCAGGGCGGCAAGAACTGGTACGCCCTCTCCAAGGTCTTCGCCGAGCACGCCGGCCGACTCGCCCACGACCGCCACGGCATCGACGTCATCGCCGCCCGCATCGGCTGGTTCCTCGTCAATCAGCGCGGCAAGGAATCCATCGAACACGCCGACGAACGCGACGCCTTCCTCTCTAAAGAAGACGCCGCACGATTCTTCACCGCCTGCGTCGACGCCGACTGGTCCGGCTTCCACGTCCTCTTCGCCATGAGCCGCCCTCAAGACGACGCCGACCCCAAGTACGACCTCCAACCCAGCCGCGACCTCCTCGGCTACGACCCCCAACACCGCTACCCCGAAGGCGCCCCGCAAGACTAGCCCGCGCCGCGCAACGCAAGTAACGCACGCCACACACCCACACCCAAGAGCCAAGCCATGACCCCCATCGAAATCATGTCGCTCATCCGCCAGCAGAACGTCGAGTTCGTCGACTGCCGATTCATGGACTTCCCCGGCTCGTGGCAGCACACCACCTTCCCCGCCGCCGAGCTCAACGAAGACTCCTTCACCGAGGGCTTCGGCTTCGATGGCTCCTCCATCCGCGGGTGGCAGGCCATCAACGAGTCGGACATGCTCATCGTCCCCGCCCCCGAAACCGCCCGGCTCGACCCCTTCTACGAACGCCTCACCCTCAGCCTCATCTGCGACATCAAAGACCCCGTCACCAAGAAACGCTACTCCCGCGACCCGCGCTCCATCGCACGCAAGGCCGAGGAATACCTCGTCGCCTCCGGCCTCGCCGACACCGCCTACTTCGGCCCGGAGCTCGAGTTCTTCGTCTTCGACCGCATCCAGTACGACCAGGGCGTCAACCACGCCGGCTACGAGATCGACTCCGAAGAAGGCATCTGGAACCGCGGCCGACAGACCGGCCCCAACCTCGGCAACCAGGTCAAGCTCAAGCAGGGCTACTTCCCCTGCCCCCCCGTCGATTCCGGCACGGACCTGCGCAACGAGATGTGCGCCGCCCACATCGACATGGGCATCCGCGTCGAAACCCACCACCACGAAGTCGCCACCGGCGGCCAGGGCGAGATCGACCTCCGATACGACAAGCTCCTGCACATGGCCGACCTCTGCATGACCTACAAGCACGTTGTCAAAAACGTCGCCGCACGACACGGCAAGACCGCCACCTTCATGCCCAAGCCACTATTCATGGACAACGGCTCGGGCATGCACACGCACTTTTCCCTTTGGAAACAAGGCCAACCGCTCTTCGCCGGCCGACGCTACGCCGGCCTCTCGCAGATGGGCCTCCACTCCATCGGCGGCATCCTCAAGCACGCCCCCGCCCTCTGCGCCTTCACCAACCCCACCACCAACTCCTACAAACGCCTCGTCCCCGGATACGAAGCACCCACCAACCTCGTCTACTCCTCACGCAACCGATCGGCCGCCATCCGCATCCCCATGTACCAGGACAACCCCGCCACCAAGCGCGTCGAGTTCCGCTGCCCCGACCCCTCCTGCAACCCCTACCTCGCCTTCTCCGCCATCCTCATGGCCGCCCTCGACGGCATCCGCCACGAACTCGACCCCGGCGAGCCCCTCGACAAAAACCTCTACGACCTCGAACCCGAGGAATACGCCACCATCGGCCGAACCCCCCACGACCTCGCCTCCGCCCTCGACGCCCTCGACCAAGACCACGACTTCCTGCTCGAAGGCGGCGTCTTCACCGACGACGTCATCCGCTACTGGACCGCCTACAAACGCGAAGAAGAAGTCGAAGCCCTCAACGCCCGACCCCACCCCTACGAATTCTGCATGTACTACGATGTGTGACCGCGTTTAGCCGGCGGCCCGCAGGGCCCCGCGTTTGACCGTGCAACCAAACAGAATTCAACACAGAGGGCCACGAGAGGGCCACCGAGATGACGGATTCCGGCCAAGACGATCTATCGCGAAGAGTCATCGGCTGCGCGATCGAAGTGCACAAAGCACTCGGACCCGGACTGCTTGAATCGGCCTACGAAGCCTGTCTCGCCGCCGAGTTAAATCACGCCGGCCTGCGATTTCGCCGACAGGTTCCGATCTCAATCAAGTACCGCGGCGAAGCCGTAGACGCGGGCTACTTTCTAGACCTTGTCGTCGAAGACAAGCTCGTGCTCGAACTCAAAGCCGTCGAACGCACCCTCCCCGTCCACATCGCACAACTCCACACCTACCTACGCCTGTCCGGAATCAGAACCGGCCTACTCATCAACTTCAACGTCACCAAACTCACCGACGGCATCACCCGCCGCGTCGTTGGCTAACCCCCATCAACCTCCGTGGCCCTCTCGTGGCCCTCTGTGTTGAATCCTCACCCCATCCGCCGACGGCGCACACCCAGCACGACCGCCAACCCCACCGCCGCCAGCCCCGCCGGCTCCGGGATCGCCAGCACCGACGTGTAGTCATGGCCGCTCTCGGACAGCACCGCCGCGCCGGCCGGCAGCTCGATCGTCCACGTCGCGAACGCCTCGGACCCGCCGAACGCCGCGATCGCGCTGGCATAAGTCGTCCGCGTCTGCAGCTCCATGTTGAGCGTCACGGTCCCACCACCGCCGACCGTGAACTCCTCTCCCATGATCAGGTCGGGGATGGTCGAGTTGAAGTTGTTCTGGTCCGCGTCGTACCGCATGAACACGCCGGTCCCGCCGGTGACGATCGCCTTGGCCGTGATGTTGTACCCGCCGAACAGCGACGCCTGCCGCGACACCACCGTCACGCGCTGCCGCAGCGTCGCCGTGATCGGCCGCGCCGCGTCGCCGCCGTCGACCCACACGAACGTCAGGTCTTCCTCGAGGATCGCCCGCGCCCGCTGCACGTCCGACGCCGCCCCCGAGGTCAGCTCGCCGCCCACGTTCAGGTTCCCCGTCGCGCTCGTGAAGAAAGGCCCGGCTGCGCCGTCACACGGTTCGCCGCCTGATACCCGATCGGAAACCCGTCGACCTCGACCGGCGTCCCTACCCGATTCACAAACACCGTCTCCACATCGCTCGCCGCCTCGTCCAGCGACGTGACCGGGAAGAACTCCCGCCGCGTGAAGTCCGCGTCCGTCTCCTGGCTGCTCCCCACGACATCCACAAACCCCGCCACCGCCGGCGACCCCGCTGTCAGCGCGATCGCCGCCACCACACCCGCACCACAGCCCGTCCAACCCGCGAATAAAGACCGATTCATGTGTCCCTCCTGTGTTAAAAAGCAGTTAGACATTACCGATAACAGCCCCTCAGAGCCATCCCGAGGGCCTACAAGCGCGACAATCTGTCTTCACAATCCACACCCCCCCTCACACCACCGGCCGCAGCTATCCCAAATCCACAACCCGCATCGCCACCACCGCCCCGTCGATCGCGTCCATCGCCTCGATCACTTCAATGGCCGCGTCCAAATCCCCGCGCTTCGCCTCGCGCGTTGTCACCACCACCGGCACGAACGACCCCGCGTTCACCTCGTGCTGCAGCACCGACATGATCGAGATCCCCCGCTCGCCCAGCGCCGCCGCGATCGCCGCGATCCCCCCCGGCTTGTCCAGCACCGACAGCCGCAGGTAGTACCGCGACACCTCCTCCGCCGCCGCCCGCAGCTCCGCAGGCTCCTGCGCGTCCGGCGTCAGCCGCATCGCCTCGTACGCCCGGCCGTACCAACCCGACGCCACGTTCAACAGGTCGCTCACCACCGCCGACGCCGTCGGCCCCCGCCCCGCGCCCGCGCCCGTCATCGCCACTGTCCCCACCGCGTCGCCCGACGCCACCACCGCGTTCGTCGCGCCCGTCACCTGCGCCAGCGCCGAACCCTTCTTCACAAAACAAGGCTGCACGCTCGCGCCGATCGCCCCGTCCCCCCCGCGCTCCGCGATCCCCAGCAACCGCACCTCGTAACCAAGCTCCGCCCCGAACCGGATGTCCTCCAACGCCAGCCCGTCGATCCCGCACACCACCATCGCCTCGTCGCTGAGCTGCGCACCAAACGCCAGCGACCCGAGGATCGCCAGCTTCTGCGCCGCGTCCCGCCCCGACACGTCCAGCTCCGGGTCCGCCTCGGCGTAACCCAGCTCCTGCGCCTCCGCCAGCACGTCGCCATACGCCCGCCCATCGGCGGTCATCGCCGTGAGGATGAAGTTGCACGTCCCGTTGAGGATGCCGTACAGCCCGTCGATCCGGTTCGCCATCAGCCCGTACATCAGCGCCGTCACGCACGGGATGCCCCCCGCGCAGCTCGCCTCGAACGCGATCGCCGCGCCATGCTCGCGCGCCAGCCCGAACAGCTCCGGCCCGTGCGTCGCCAGCATCGCCTTGTTCGCCGTCACCACCGGCAAGCCCGCGCCCAACGCCTTTCGCGTAGCATCCGCCGCAAATGTCGTCCCCCCCGCCACCTCAATGAGGACATCGCAGCCTTCAAGCAGCTCGTCCACCGACCCCACAAACAGCGACCGGTCCAGCCCCGTCCGCCCGACCGCCGCGTCCACGTCCCGCACCATCACGCGTGCCAGCTCGATCGGCCGCCCGGCCCGCTTGGCGTACAGCTCCGCGTGCTCGGCCAGCATCGCCGCCACGCCACCGCCCACCGTCCCGCAACCCAGCATCGCCACCCGCAGCGCTCCCTCGGCCATACGTCTCGCTCCTCTCGCCCGGTCTTATCGCCATCGCGTCACGCCGGCCCGTCGCCGACCCGCCGAAAGATAACGACCCCCCGCCGCCCCGCCCTATGATGCACCCATGGCAACCAAGACCACGCCCACCGCCAAACGCCGCAACCCCCCCGCCGCCGAGGCGCCCCCACCCGCGCCCCCCGCCGACGCCATCGCCGCCGTCCCGCCGCCCCTCTGCGCCATCTTCCGCCGCTTCCTCCGCAAGCACGGCCTCAAGTTCACCGTCGAACGCGCCGTCATCCTCGACGCCGTCCTCAGCGAAGAAGGCGTCTTCGAAGCAGACACCATCGCCGACAGGGTCGCCTCCGCCACGCCCCCCGTCTCCCGGGCCACCGTCTACCGAACGCTCAAGCACCTCACCGAGGCCGGCATCATCGACGAGATCGTCCTCGACGCCCGCCAGTCCCACTACCGCGTCGGCTACGGCCGCCCCCCCTCGGGCCAAGTCGCTGTCAGCAACACCGGCGAAGTCATCGACTTCCCACTCGACGCCATCGAAGACATGGTCAAAGCCGTCTGCGAAGAACACGGCGTCGAACCCATCAGCTGCCGACTCGTCATCCACGCCAGCCGCCCCACCGACGACGACGACGGCTGAATAACTCAATCACCCATCTCCACCGGGTGCCACACTTTGACCCGACCAACGGGAGGGCGAGGTGTGAGGAATCATCCGCGAAAGCCCGCACAACCCAACGCTCCGCGATCGAGGCTAGAGCGTCTTGACTGATCTTTGACCGGGTGCCACACCTCATGCGAAGCACGATGTGTGCCGACGCCCGCGCAAGCCCCAAGACAACCAGCGCCACCCCTTCCGGGGGTCACTCCCCTTCATCCAAGTCCGCCTCTTCAATCGGCCGACTAATCACGTACTGCTCCGTCGCCCACTTCGCCAGGTCGGCCGTGCGGCACCGCTCCGAACAAAACGGGAAGTGCTCCACCTCGGGCGTGATCGGCTTGCGACAGTGCCGACAGCGCTGCCCGCTCGGACGCACCCGACGTATGGGATCGAAAGATTCAGCCATCGCCGCATGCTAGCCGCGCCGCGTCGACCAGCGCCGCCCGCCCGCGCAGCTCCACCGCCCGCCGCCCGCCATCCAGGTGCGACAGCCGCACCCCGAGCACCCGCTCATCAAGCGCCACCACGCCCGGCACCCGGTCCGCCCACTCGATAGCCGTCACCGCCTGCCCGCGCAGCTCGGCCGTGAACCCCGCGTCCGCCAGCTCGGCCGCCGACCCCACCCGATACGCATCGATGTGCACCAGCAGCGCATCGCCCCCCGCCCCCTCCCCCTCGTACTCACGCATCAACACGAACGTCGGGCTGCTCACCTGCGCCACGTCCAGCCCCATCCCCCGCGCCATCCCCCGCACGAACTGCGTCTTCCCCGCGCCCAGCTCGCCATCCAGCAGCACCACGTCCCCCACCGCGCACGCCCCGCCAACCGCCGCGCCGATCGCGACCGTCCGCTCCAACCCCTCGCTCACCAGCTCAACCACCGCAGCACTCACCGCCCGTGCTCCCAACCCCGCCCCTTAAGCGACAACACCACACCACCACCCAGCCGAACCACCGCCCCGCCCTCCGCCGTCACCTCGCCAATCCGCGTCACCGCAACACCCCCCACCTCGCCCGGCACCTCAACCCCATCAGCCACCGTGAACAACAACTCGTAGTCCTCCCCATCGCCCACCGCCGCCTCCCACCCGCACCCCGCCCGGCAGGGCAACCGCTCCGCATCCACCGCCGCCCCGCCCACGCCGCTCGCCTCAACCAGCCGCCCCAAATCCATCGCCAGCCCGTCGCTCAAATCCATCATCGCCGTCAGCCCGTCGCCCAACGCCTCAAGCAGCGCCCGCCCTGCGGCCACCCGCGGCTCAAACGCCGCGTGCCACCCGCTGCCCAACGACCCGCCCAACACCCCCGTCACGCAGACCGCATCGCCCACCCGCGCGCCGCTGCGCAGCATCGCCCGCCCACCCGTCAACGCGCCGATCACCGTCACGCTCAACTGCAACGGCCCATCGACCATCGCGATGTCCCCCCCCACCACCGGGCACCCCATCGCCAGCCCGTGCCGATGCACCGCCGCCGCCAGCTCGTCGCCATACCCCGCGCCGCGCGGCAACATCGTCGACACCACCGCCGCCGTCGGCTCACCCGCCATCGCCGCCACGTCCGACACCGACCGCGCCACCGCCTTGTACGCCACCCGATCGATCGACTCCCGGTCCAGCGCGAAGTGCACCCCCTCAATCACCTGGTCCACGCCGATCAACACCGCCCGCCCGCCGACACGCACCACCGCCATGTCATCGCCCGGCCCCACCACCACCTCCGCAGGCAACGCACCCGCCGCCCGACCATAAATCGCCCCCAACAACTCGTTCTCGCTCGCCGCCATCAATACACGTCCTTAAACCGATACGCCGCGCCAAGCTGCAACCGCACCAGATAAATCATCTCCTGCGCGTGCCCCTCCAGGTGCGCCACCGAATGCCAGACCGCGCCCAGCCCCGTCACCTCCGTCATCTGCACCCGCCGCGCCGCCAGCAGCTCCGCCTCGTCGATCTTCTCGATCGCCGCAATCGCCTCGCCCACCGCCCCGCGCAGCATCTCCGCCAACGCGTCGCCGCCATGCCCGCCCCGCGCCGCAAACTCGCTCGGCCGATCGCGCTCGTCCCCCACGCCGCCCCGCCCCGCACCCACCACCACCCACTGCCGCAGGTTCCCGCACACGTGCAGCACCACGTTCCCAGCCGCGTTCATCTCCAGGTGCGGCCGCCACCACACCTGCTCGTCGCTCAACTGCCCCAGCGCGTGCAGCATCCGGTCCCGCGAGTACCCCAGCGTGAACACCGCCTCGGCCCTCGTGCCCGACAGCAGGTTCGCGTGATCCGTGGTGATCCAGTCCGCCATGGGTGCTACTTCGCCAGCTTCGCGATCACGCGCCACGCGTCGTGGTGCGTCAGCCCAAGCCCCGTCTCCGCGTTAAACGCCTCGACAATCGCGTCGAACCCCGGCTCATAAATCAACCGATCCCGCAAACTCAAGCGCCCCACCTCGCGCTCGACCAACTCAACAATCAACGCCTCGTGCGTTTCGTCCAGCCGCGGCGGGCTGCTCGACGCCCGCCCCAGCCGCGGCAGCTTGCCCGCCTTGCGGAGGTTGTGCAGCCGATGAAACACCTCCGCCCGGCTCGCCCCGCCCAACGCCTCGCGCACCTCCCCGTACAGCGACACAAACGCCTCCGTGTACGGCAGGTCGTCCAGCGTCCGATCCGCCCGGCGATACGCCTCGACCAAAGCCGCGTCCGCCGCCTGCGTGGTCGCCCCCTCGCCAAACAATCCGTCGCCGCTCATGCCCGCAGGGTAACGCCGCGACGCCCCATCACTTCGCCGCCGCCGCCACCGGCTTCTCCGCGGTCTCCGCCGGGGCCGCGTCCGGCTCCCAATAAATCAGCCCCGGCTCAGGATGCTGCGCCAGCCGCGGGTCGCCCGGCACAATCCGGATCGCGTACCCGTGCCGCCCGCTGTTCCCCGCCTGCACCGGCGCGCTGAACTCCGCCTCGCCCGCCTTGCTCGCCCCGCCCGTCGGCGTCATATCGATCGCCCGCCCGTCGATCAGCTCGCCGTCATTGCCGACCCGCCCCGCGTACACCTGCACGCGCACCTGCTCGGGCTTCAAGTCGCCCAGGCGCACGCGCGCCGTCACCTGCAGCGTCTGATGCACGCCAATCGGCCCCTCGCGGTCGACCCGCACGTCGTCCACGTCAAGCCCGCCCCAGCCCTGCCGCAGCGCCTGCTTCTCGTGCGCCATCGCGATCGCCGGGCCGATCTTGTCCGCCCGAAACGCCCGCCCGCGATCCAACGCCGGCAGGTAGAACTGCTCGGCATACTCCTGCAACATCCGGTTCGTGTTGTAAACCGGCGCCAGCCGACCGATGCAACGCTTCATCGCCGCCACCCACTTCCGCGGCACGCCCAGGTGATCGCGATCGAAAAACATCGGGATCACCTCGTGCTCCAACAGCTCGTACAACGCCCGCGACTCCACGTCATCCGCGTACGTCGGGTCGTCGTAGTTCTCCCGCCGGCCGATCGCCCAACCGATCTCCGACGCGTACGCCTCGTCCCACCACCCATCCAGGATCGACACGTTCAGCACGCCGTTCATCGCCGCCTTCATCCCGCTCGTGCCCGACGCCTCCATCCCCCGCCGCGGCGTGTTCAGCCAGATGTCGCATCCCTGCACGAGGTACCGCGCGACGTGCATGTCGTAGTTCTCCAAGAACACGATCCGATGGTCCCCGCGCTCGCGCGCAAAGTGCACGATCTCGCGGATCAAATCCTTGCCGCCCCCGTCGGCCGGATGGCTCTTGCCGGCAATCAAGATCTGCACCGGCTGCTCGGCCCGATTCAACAGCGACACCAGCCGATCGGCGTCACGCATCAGCAGCGTCGCCCGCTTGTACGTCGCAAAACGCCGCGCAAAGCCGATCGTGAACGCCGCCGGGTTCAGTTGATCGCACGCCTGCCGCGTCGCCTCGTCGCTGGCGCCGTGAGCCGTGAGCTGGTCGCGCAGCTTCCGCCGCGCCCACACCACCAGACGCTGACGCTGCCGCTCGTGCGTCCGCCACAGCTCCTCGTCCGGCAACTCGTCCACGCCCTTCCACGCCGCGTGGTCCGTCGGGTCGGCCCGCCAGCCGTCGCCCAGGTACCGATCCAGCAGCTCCGCCAGGTCGCGGCTCAGCCACGTCCGCGCGTGCACGCCATTCGTCACGTGACCGATCGGTACCTCCTGCTCGGGGACCCGCGGCCAGATCCCCCGCCACATCCCACGACTCACCACGCCGTGCAGCTTGCTCACCCCGTTGCACCAATGGCTCAGCCGAAGCGCCATCACCGCCATGCTGAACTCCTCGCGCTTGTTCGTCACGTCCTCGCGACCCAGCGCCAGCAACCCCTCCATGTCCAGCTTGTACCCGCCCACCTCGTCGCGGAAATACCGCTCCACCAACGCCGGCGGGAAGTGATCGATCCCTGCGGGCACCGGCGTGTGCGTCGTGAACACGTGCGCCGCCGCCGCCGCCTCCCGCGCCTCATCGAACGACACGCCGTGCTCGTCGATCAAGTGGCGGATGCGCTCCAGCCCCAGGAACGCCGAGTGCCCCTCGTTCATATGGCACACGTCCGGCGTAATGCCGATCGCCTTCAACGCCCGCACCCCGCCGATCCCCAAAACGATCTCCTGCTTGATCCGCATCTCCTGATCGCCGCCGTAAAGCTGCCCCGTGATCCCGCGATCCTCCGCGCGGTTCTCCGGCCGATTCGTGTCCAACAAATACAACGGCACCCGCCCGACCGTCGCCCTCCACACCCCCACTTCCACGTCCCGCCCCGGCAGCCGCACCGACACGTGCACCTGCTCGCCCCGCGCGTTCGTCACCGGCTGCAACGGCAGATTCGAAAAATCCAGGTCCGGCACGGACTCCTGCTGCCAGCCATCCGCGTTGAGGTACTGCTGGAAATACCCGTGCCGATACAGCAGCCCCACCGCGATCAACGGCAACCCCAGCTCCGCCGCCGACTTCAAGTGGTCGCCCGCCAAACAACCCAGCCCGCCCGAATAAATCGGCAGCGCCTCGGTGATGCCGAACTCGGCGCAGAAGTACGCGACCGTCCAGTCGCCCGGCTGGTGCGACGTCTTGCTCAGCCACGTCGGCCCGGTGTGGTGCGCCTGCCGCGCGTCCGCCACATTGCGAAGCGTCGTCAGAAAACCCTCGTCCGCCGCCACCTGGTCCAGCCGCGCCTGCTCGATCCGCCCCAGCATCGCCACCGGGTTGTGGCTGCACGCCCGCCACAGCTCGGGGTCCAGCCGATGGAACAGCTCCACCGCGTCCGGCCGCCAAGACCACCAAAGGTCGTGCGCGATCTCCAACAAGGGGCGCAGCGGTTCGGGCAGCGCGGGAACCACATCAAACTGACGAATCCGGGCCTGTTGCGGGGCGAGCATGGCGGGTCCTTCCCTGAAAGGTGCAAGCGGCCCACGCGTTATACCCCACCGGCCCGCGTAAACTCCCCCCATGTTCGGCGCTCACCTCTCCGTCGCTGGGGGCATGCACCACGCCCCCCTCGAAGCCCGCGACCTCGGCATGACCTGCGTGCAGGTCTTCACCAAAAATCAACGCCAGTGGAAGGCCCCGCCCCTCCGCGACGAAGCCGTCGCCACCTGGCACGACACGCTCGCCGAAACCGGCATCGCCCCCGACGCCGTCGTCTCTCACGACAGCTACCTCATCAACCTCGCCAGCCCCGACAAAGCCACCCGCCGCAAGTCCATCGACCTCTTCATCGACGAGGTCCGCCGATGCGACGCCCTGTCCATCCCCCACCTCGTCGCCCACCCCGGCGCGCACCTCGGCACCAAGGACGACCCCGCCGACGAGGCCGCAGGCATCGCCCGCATCGCCGACGCCCTCAACGAAGTCCACGACACCCTGCCCGACTCCAAAACCATCACCTGCCTCGAAACCACCGCCGGCCAGGGCACCACCCTCGGCCACCATCACCACCACCTCGGCGACATCATCGACGCCGTCGCCGCGCCGCAGCGCGTCGCCGTCTGCATCGACACCGCCCACCTCTTCGCCGCCGGCCACCCCCTCACCTCCGCCGCCGGCGCACGCAAAACCCTCAACGACCTCGAAGCCGTCTGCGGCAAAGGCTGCGTCCGCGTCGTCCACGTCAACGACTCGCTCGTCCCCCACGCCTCACGCAAGGACCGCCACGCCCACATCGGGCACGGCCACATCCCCACCGATGCCCTCGCCGCCGTCCTCCGACGCCGCAACCTCCAACGCGTCCCCAAAGTCCTCGAAACCGCCAAAGGCGACGCCCCCGACGGCCGCACCTGGGACGCCGTCAACCTCGAAGCCATGCAAACCCTCGCCAACAAAACCAACCCTTGAGCCGCGATCCAGCGGCCTATCCCCCAAAACAAGACCTCTCGTTGCCACCCCTCAGCCGCTCATTTTGATTTTTGATCGCCGCCCGGGGCAGCCACAGGACGAGCGCCCTGATACCTTGCGGGATTGGGGAACACCCGGAGACGCCGCGTCGTGAGTCAAAGCCAGCCCGCAAATTCGAGCGACCTTCCACAGGCCGCCGGCCTCGTGAACCCTGACCTCGGCGAAGCAAAAGAAGACGTGCGCACCCGGCTCGATACTCAGCTCATCGTCGTCGCGATCGGTGCCGTCATGCTGGCGACCGCCTTGGTGGCTTATCAACTGTTCGACACGCCCGAGCAGCCGGCGATGCTCGCGATGGTGGCGGCGATCCTCCTCGGCGCGCCCGTGGCCATCAGCACCGTTCGCGGCATGCTCAGCACCAAGCCCGATGGGCCCGCTCACACCGAAGAACTCGTCATGCTCGCGTTCCTCGCGTCGTTCGCCGCCGCGCGGTATTGGGAAGCAGCATCGATCGCCCTGTTCATGTTTATCGCCTCGCTCATCGTCAACCGCACCGCCGCCGGCGCGCGAAGCACGATCGAGTCCCTAATGCGCGTGTCACCCAAACGCGCCACCCGGCTGCAGGGCGAGACCGAGGAAGATGTCGCGGCATCCGAGCTCAAGCCCGGCGACCACGTCGTCGTCCGCCCAGGCGAGCAAGTGCCTTGCGACGGACGCATCCTCTCCGGATTCAGTTCGCTGGACGAGAAGTACATCACCGGCGAGTTCCACCCCGTCGACAAGACTGTCGCGGGCGAGGTTTTCGCCGGCAGCATCAACCTCAGCGGCCTGCTGAAGATCGAGGTCGACCAGCCCCTCGCCGAAAGCACCCTCGGCAAGGTGCAGGAGCTCATCCTCGACGCTGCGAACTACCGAACCCCGGTCACGCAGATGCTGGATCGCTTCTCCGGCCAATACACCCCGGTCGTCCTCTGCATCGCCGGCATCATCTTCTTCTTCACGCAGGACATCTCGCTCGTGATCAGCCTGCTGCTGATCGCCTGCCCGATGGAGATCATCATCTCCGGCCCCCTCGCGATCGTCGCCGCCCTCACGGCCGCGGCTCGCGTCGGCGTGCTCATCAAAAGCCCCACCGACATCGAAGTCGCGCACAAGCTCACCGCCGTCGTCTTCGATAAAACCGGCACGCTCACCACCGGCGACCTCACCGTCACCAGGCTTCACCCCATTGCCGGCACCGACGCCGCCGACCTCCTGCGCACCGCGGCCTCGCTCGAGCAGAACTCACGCCACCCCGTCGCCAAAGCCGTCGTCGCCATCTCGCAACGCGCCAAGATCCAGCCCTCCACGGTCGAAGACTTCGAAGAGGTGCCCGGCCGCGGCGTGCGAGGTCTGCTCGACGGCCGCGAGGTCATCGCCGGCCGAGAATCGTGGGTCCGTGAGTGCGGCGTCTACATCCCGCCCAGCGCCCTCAATGAGGCGGGCTCGCTCAGCGTGCTCGTCGTTGCGGAGAAGGGACGCTGCCTCGGGTGGGTCGGCCTGTCGGACCAGACCCGCCTCGGTGCCGACGCCGCGGTCGAAGAGCTCGCCGCCCTGGAAATCCCGCAACGGATCATGGTCACCGGCGATCGCCGCGGCCCCGCCGAGCAGATCGCGGGATCGCTCGCGCTCACCGGCGTCGTCGCCGAGGCCCTCCCGGGCGACAAGCTCGACATCGTTCGCCAGCTCAAGAAGAGCGGGCATGTCGTCGCGGTCATTGGCGACGGCGTCAACGACGGCCCCGCCCTCGCCGCCGCCGACCTCTCCATCGCCATGGGCGCAGCCGGGTCGGACGTCGCCGTCAACGCCGCCTCCGTCGCGCTGATGAACAGCCAACTCAACCGCCTGCCCTTCCTCGTCCAGCTCTCTCACGCCACCACGCGCGTCATCCGACAGAACATCACCTTCGTCGTCCTCTACATCGTCACCATGGTCGCCTTGCTCGGCCTGGGCTTTGTCACCCCGCTGATCGCCGCCATCGCGCACGGCGTCAGCTCCATCGTCGTCGTCTTCAACTCCGCACGCCTGATCCGCCAGGGCGAAGACCTGCCCTACCAGGAAGACCTCGTGCGAGATCGTTCCTCTCACCCCGCCAAGCCCGCCCGACGCATCGAGCCCGTCCGAGTCGACACGACCGACCCCGTCATCGGCCGCATCGCAGGCTAACGCGTCTTGCCCGTGGTTAACCGGGTGCCACACCTTGACCGCAAAGCGGCAAGGTGTGCGAAGCCGCGCAACTTTTCCTTGGCCGCCGCCCGATTGATTGCGATAATCAATTCACAAGCGAAAGAAGCCCCACACACAGAAAGGAGAAGCCAGCCCACCACGCGCGACATCTCGAACAGGCCGCCGACGTGAACGACGGCCCAACGCCGAAGCCAGCGATCCATCCCGCAACCGCTATCATCCATCCCCAAAGGGGGGATCCATCGGGCTCGGCGTTTTTTATTGCGCCGCACGCCGCCAACCCTCGCGCCGCGCCCTGCACCCCAACCAACCTCAGGCCAACCCTCCCCCGCATGACCGATCACCCCCGCGTCTTCGAGGCCGCCCACCCCCTCATCCGCCACTACCTCACCCGCGCTCGCGACCAGGCCACCCCCTCGCCCGTCTTCCGCGAGCTCGTCGGCCAGGTCGGCGCGATGCTCGCCTACGAAGCCACCCGCGACCTCGCCACCGTCGACGCACCCATCGACACCCCGCTCGAACGCCACATCGGCACCGGCCTCGCCCAACCCATCTGCATCGTCCCCATCCTCCGCGCCGGCATGGGCTTCGCCGAGGCCGTCCACCGCCTCATCCCCGACGCCTCCATGGGCCACCTCGGCCTCTACCGAAACGAAGAAGACCTCGAGCCCGTCGCCTACTACGAAAACCTCCCCGCCACCGTCGCCCAAGGCCCCGTGCTCCTCCTCGACCCCATGCTCGCCACCGGCGGCTCCGCCATCGCCGCACTCAACTACCTCCGCAAGGCCGGCGCGACCGACGTCCGCTTCCTCAGCCTCATCGCCGCCCCCGAAGGCGTCGACCGACTCCTCGTCGCCGACCCCGATGTCCGCATCTTCACCGCCGCCATCGACCGCCAGCTCAACGACATCGGCTACATCCTCCCCGGCCTGGGCGACGCCGGCGACCGACTCTTCGGCACGCTGTGAACGATGCGATGAGCTTTGCGCGATGAGCGGTGGACCCGCCACACCCATCGCCCCGCCCGCTATCGTCAACCCACCGTGAACGACTCCCCCAACCAACCACCGCCTGTCCCCTCACCTCACACCTCAAACCTCAAACCTCAAACCTCAGATCTGGTCCTCCTCTACGGCGGCACCTTCGACCCACCCCACCTCGCGCACGTCGCCCAGCCCAACCGCGTCCGCCAGGCCGTCCACGCCGACGCCGTGATCTACATGCCCGCCGCCATCTCCCCGCTGAAACGCGACCGCCCTCCCACCCCCGCGCACCACCGCCTCGCCATGCTCCGCCTCGCCCTCGCCGACCACCCCTGGGCCATCCTCCGCACCGACGAGCTCGACCGCGCAGCCGACGGCCGCCCCTCTTACACCATCGACACCGTCACCGCCCTCCGCGCCGAGCTCCCCGAATCGACCCGCCTGCGCCTCCTCATCGGCGCCGACCAACTGCGCCTGTTCGACCAGTGGCACGAGTCAGAAAAGATCATCGCCCTCGCCGAACCCCTCGTGATGGTCCGCCCCCCCGACACCGCCGAGTCAATCCTCAACGCCCTCCCCTCCGACCAACGCCCCGCCTGGCAACCCCGCCTCGTCAACATCGAACCCATGGACATCAGCTCCACCGCCGTCAGGTCTGCAATAATTGAAGGCGCACCTGCCACAGATCTCCTCGAACCTAACGTCCATAATTACATATTACTCAACAGCCTTTATCGTACAATTGAGAATTTATAGGTAAAACAACCCAAATACCGCTATCTCACAGAGCACAAATAAAAACCTTGCTGCTAAGATAGTGCTATGAAGCCTTCTCGACTTATCGACCAAGAAGTAGTGCTCGACACAGACAAACTCGACATGGCAGAAGCGATCCGGACTGACTTCCGTGGGCCACTCGTCCTCGTCCATGAACTCGCTAAAGACTTCAAACACGACCTTCATCTACGCCTGATCGTCGCTGATCAATTTGAAGATCGAGTCAACTCGGTTCACTCAGAATATGGAATTCTCAGGTCTGCCCCTTATAAGCAAGAACGTGAATTCATAACTGGAATTGGCATAACGCTTGTCGACACCCGCTCTGACGCATATCAGGCTAGCGTTATATTGGACGGTCGACTTTGGGACGACAATTCGGCATACAACCTTGTCTCCAGAACCTACATCCTATGCCACGAGATCGGTCACGTCTGTCAATATGGAAACGGTTATGGCCGGTTGACTGACGATGAAACAACGATAGACGGAAGCTTCGAAAGCGAACTTAGCTTTCAAGCCCGGATTCTGTGGGATGAATACGACGCCGATATCCTTGCTACAAAGATGGTGCGGCATTGCTTAAGAACAGGTGAGGGAGACTGTGTCAACATTTCCAATTTTTTGTCAGGAGGGTATGTCGATGCTGTAAAAGACATTCTTGCAGAAATGATCGAATTCGCATCATGCGATGTCCAGACGTACAGAGTCTACGCTATAGGTCTAGATGATCTTTTACCCAAAGCTAAGCGGATGGTGGGTACCTTGACACTCATCCTTGGACATCTTCTTGGGATAAATATTGACGGATCCGACCGAGACAGAATCTGCAGATTGCTGAGAGATCTTGAGGGATTCGACACTTATATATTGCCCAGTTGGGAACGCCTGATCAATGGCCTGTCTTACTCCACAATTGCCGAAAGCAAATCAACTCTTGTTGCTGTGCAACGTGAAATTTTATGGAGACTAGGCTTAGATGCCCAAGATTTAGAAGATGGGAACATCTTCGTTCATGTTCACAAACCATTGATCATCTCGTCCGGACGAGCTTAAAATAAGCACCTACGGGGAACTCGAAACTCAAGGAAAAATCCCGCGCATCGAGTACACGTTGTTGATGTTCTCCAGCGCCGCACAATACGCCGCCTGGCGTAGCGTGCAGCCGTAGCGGTGGGCGGCGAGGCGCGTGCGTTTCGCGGCGGTCTGGATGTGGGTCCGCAGCTCGCTGTCGACCTTGTCGGCCGTCCACGTCTCGGCCTGGCGGTTCTGACGCCACTCGAAGTAGCTCACCGTCACGCCGCCGGCGTTGCACAAGACGGCCGGCAGCACCGACACGTCGCGCTCCATCAGCACGCGCTCGCCCTCCGGCGTCGTCGGCGCGTTCGCGCCCTCGGCCACCACCTTCGCCCCCACCAACGCCGCCTTGCGCTCGTCGACCATCTGCTCGAGGGCCGCGGGGATCAGCACGTCCACGTTCAGCCGATAGAAGTCGTCGGTCGAGATTTCCTCGGCGTTCTTAAACCCCGCGACGCCGCGCGTCTGCGCGACGTGATCGGCGAGCTCCACCGCGTCGAGCCCGCCCTCGGCGTAGATCGCCCCGGTGTGATCCATCACCGCTGTCAGCTTCGAGCCGCGCTGGTTCAGCAGCCGCCCGGTCCACGACCCCACGTTGCCGAAGCCGATCAGGCTGAAGCTCATCTTGCTCACGTCGATGCCCAGCTCGGGCAGCAGCTCGTCGAGCGCGAACACCAACCCCTGGCCGGTCGCCTTGTCGCGCCCGAGGCACCCGCCGAACTCCAGCGGCTTGCCGGTGACGACCGCCCGGCCGGACCAACGCTGCGTCGGGCCGGCGAAGTTCATGTACGTGTCGGCCATCCACGCCATCATCTCGGCGTTCGTGCCGACGTCCGGCGCGGGGATGTCGTGCTCGGGGCCGATGTTCGACCCCAGCGCCGCCACGAACCGGCGCGTCAGCCGGCGCTGCTCGGCGGTCGACAGCGCATACGGATCGACCTGCACGCCGCCCTTGCCCCCGCCCAGCGGCAGCCGCACCAGCGAGCACTTCATCGTCATCAGCACCGCCAGCGACTTCACGTGGTCCAGGCTGACCGACGCGTGATAGCGGATGCCGCCCTTGTACGGCCCGAGGATGTTGTTGTGCTGAACCCGATAGCCCTTGAACAGCCGGTACGTCCCGTCGTCCATCTCGACGGGGAAGTGGACGATGATCTCGTTCTTCGGCTGGGCCATCAGCAGCTGCAGGTGGCGCGGGGCGTCGATGGTCTGCGCCGCCTTGAGGACCGTGTTGATGACGCCCTGGTAGAGGTCGTCTGGGTCGTAGCGGAAGCCAAGCTCGTCGAGCACGTTCTGTGGGTGGTCGGCCATGCGATGGGTCTCGGGCGAAATCAGAGGCGGCGGGCAAACTAACGCGCGGTCGGGCGATATGCTTCCCGCATGCTGGTTTATCGGTGCGCCGACCTCATGTTCAGCACCCGTGTCCGCTCCGCGGCGGACGATATCGGGCTCACCGCGCGGCCGGTGCGGTCGGTCGACATGCTCCGGGCCCGGCTGGAGCGTGTGGACGACGGCCGGGCGAACGACGCGGTGACGTCGCTGGTCGTGGAAATCGACGGCGAACCGCTGGCGAACGAGCTGATCGAAGCCGCTCGCGCACACGACGCAGAGCTGGCGATCGTCGCCTTCGGCCCGCACGTCGCGGTGGCGGCGCTCGAGGCGGCTCAGGCGGCCGGGGCGTCGGCCGTGCTGACGCGCGGGGCGTTCACGCGCGACCTGCCGGCGCTGATGCACCAGCTCAAGGAACGCGCGGGGGAGTAACCAAGGCCTCTTCGCAACGGCGTCCCCACCCAAAGCTGCATAGCAACGCAATGCAGGGTTCACCTCGCAGCACTGCATTGCGTTGCAATGCAGCTTCAATCGGGTGCCACACTTCGTGCGCAGCACGATGTGTGCAAACCTTCATGCGTGCATCCAACCACACATCGCCTGCGGCGAGTTGTGGCACCCGACCAACACAATTCATTCACGCGGCGTCGCTGGACTCGGCAAGCCGCAACGGCATCACCTCACCCAGCCGACCACGCAGCTCGCGCTCGGCGGGCGTGACCGCGGCGGGGTCGCGCCGGCGGGCGGTGGTCGGCTCGTCGGCCAGGGCGGCGGCGCGACGGGCGAAGGCTTGGAGCAGTCGGTTCGTGAGGTAGCCGTCGAACGGCTGGACGCGCGCGGGGTTGTGCGTCTCGATCGCCTCGTCGAGCACCGCCACGCCGGCCGCCAGCCAGCCGAGCAGGTCGTGCGGGTGGCGCGGCTCGTCGCGCAGCCACTGACGACGCGACACCGCGAGCACCCGCGGCAGGTGGCAGCGATACACCAGCCTGCGGATGGCGTCGGCCTCGGCCAGGCGGGCTTGGATGTCGTCGATCTCACGGCGGCCGGGGTCGCGATTCGGCAGCGTGTCGAGCCCGCGCTTCGCGCCGCGCTTGAGGTAGTTGAACCGGATGAGCAGCGTGCGGGCGGTGGCCTCGGCGAGCGCGGGCTGACGGCAGGCCAGCGCCAGCCAGGTCGGCAGCTCGTGCGCCGCCTCGGGCTCGACCGGCGGCGCGGCCAGATGTTCGTCGGCCTTGAACGCCCGACGGCGGATCACCGATTCCGCGTCCTCGCGATCGAACACCGACACCTCGACCCATTCGATCCGCCGCTCACGCAGCACGCGCGCCTGCTCCTCCCGCACCACGCGGTACACCGTCGACACCGACCGCCGATACCGCTCGGCGATCCGCTCGGCCGACACGCCCACGCGATGCGCCCGCGCGATCACCCGCCGCTGGCGACGGTCGATCGGCCCGCGATACCGGGGGAACAGCTTGGGCCCCTCGCCGCTGCGGTCGTAGGCCTGCAGCGTCTGGCGGATCGCCTCGAGGCTGCGGCCCTCCTGCTCGGCGATCTTCGTCGCCACCTGATTCAGCGTCGCGCCCGACCGCATCGCCAGCGCCCGGGCCTCGATCACGACCCGCTCGCGCTGCGCCGGGCTCATCCGCGAGAACGACTCCGCCCGCTGCACGCGCTCGGCCCCGCCCCGCGCCTCGTAGTGCGCGATCGCCTCGTGACAGATCGCCACCCGCCGCGCCCGCTTCGGGCCCATCGGCATCCATCGCCAGCGCAGCCCCTCGGCCCGCCACCGCGTCACCGTCTTAAGACTGATCCCGCGCTCCGCCGCCATGTCGCGCGGCGTCACCCACCCGCCCGACGGCTCGGGCATGTCCACCGACCGGCTCAGCCGATCGATCAGCAGCCGCAGGTCGTGCGCCACCGATGCCCCCACGATCAGCACCTCCGATTTCGAGCTCGGCCGACGCGTCGCCGTCACGCGGAACACCACGAACGACAGCGGGTACGTCCGCTCGGCCTCCACCTCGTCGTGCAACTGCTCGGCCGCCTCGACCTCCCGCACGCGCGTCTCGGGCGGCGCAAACAGCAGCTGCTTGGCCAACGCCTCCATCGACTCGGTGTGAAACGGCTGGCTCCAGGCTCGGCCCATCGGTCAACCTCGCGACGCCAACTCGCGCACCAACGGCTCGTCCCGCTCGACCAGCCCGGCCGCGTGCGCCTCGGCCGCGAACCGCCGCATCCCCGCCAGCTCGCGCGGGCCGATCTCGTAACGCAGCACGCGCGTCAGGTACGCCTCCGCCAGGTCCATCGGCCAATCGTGCCCATCCGCCAGCAACCGCGCAAGCTCAAGCCGGCGCGGCGCGTTGTCGTCGCGCACCCGGTCCAGCCGCTCGGCGATCCAACCGACCTCCTCGCCCGCCCGCCCGGCCCAGCAGGCAAACACAAAAGGCAGCCCCGTCCACTGCTGCCACGCCGCGCCCAGGTCGAGCTGGTGCGGATACACCCACTTTGGCGGCGCGGCCGTCACGACCTTGTCGCCGATCAGCAGCAGCGCGTCGACGCCGGCGTCGGTCGTCTCGCCCTGCCGCCAGGCCATCGGCATCACCTCGGGCCGCCGCCCCGTCAGCCGCATCAGAAGCAGCGTCGACAGCACGACCGATGTGTGGCTGTCGGTGTCCATGGCGACGGTGCGCACGACTTCGATCGGCTTGCGGGCAAACAACCGCACGGTCAGCGTCGGCCCATCACACGCAATCCCGCCGACCGGCCACGCCTCCAGCGCCGGCTCGCCGCGCAACAGGTCCGCCACCGGCACCAGCCCCATCGCCGCCTCGCCTTGCCGGACGCGATCGGCGATCGCCGAGGGCACGTCGCGAACGACCTCGATCGCCGGCACGCCATCCCCGCCGGCCAAGCGGGCGAGCGCGTCCTCGGTCAGCGGTCGGGCGTTGAGGTAGGAAACGCAGGCGACCCGGACCGCGCCGTCCGTCGGAGTCAGCGATGCTCGGGGCGAGTCGTGCGGCACGCCCAACTATACTCGTCGGATGCCCGCAGACCTCGCCACGGCCAAACTCGCCGCCCCCGGCCCGTCGCTCGACGCGACCGCGCAGGTGCTGGTCGTCGACGACGAGGTCGACCACGCCGAGGTCATGGCCGAGGCCCTGCGCCGCCTCGGGCACGTCTGCACGCTCGTCCACGGCCGCACAGGCGCGATCGAAGAGCTCAGCCACGGGCAGTTCGACCTGGTCGTCACCGACCTGAAGATGGAAGACGACACCGCCGGCTTCGACGTGCTCGAGGCCGCCCGCGACCGCCAGCCCCAGGCCGAGACCATCGTCGTCACCGCCCACGGCGACGTGCCCACCGCGATCGAAGCCGTGAAGCGCGGCGCGTTCGACTTCATCGAGAAACCCGTCGACCTCGACCTGCTGCGCGCCCGCTGCACCAAGGCGATCGAGGCCGTGTTCCAGAAGGCCGAGAACCGCAGCCTGCGCGACCGCCTCGACGACACGCTCGGCTTCGACGGGCTCATCGGCCGCTCGGCCGCCATGCGGCAGATCGTGACCACGCTCAAGCAGATCGCCCCGTCCGACGCCTCGGTCCTCATCACCGGCGAGTCCGGCACCGGTAAGGAGCTCATCGCCCAGGCCGTGCACCACCACAGCAACCGCTCGGGCAAGGCGTTCGTCCCGCTGAACTGCGCGGGGCTCAGCGAGTCGATCCTCGAAGACGAGCTGTTCGGCCACGTGCGCGGCGCGTTCACCGGCGCCGAGAAGGACCGCGAGGGCCGCTTCGAATACGCCAACCACGGCACGCTCTTCCTCGATGAGATCGGCGACATGCCCGCGGCCATGCAGGCCAAGCTGCTGCGCGTGCTTGAGTCCGGCGAAGTCGTGCGGCTTGGCTCCAACAACCCGCGCCACGTCGACGTCCGCCTCGTCGCCGCGACGCACCACGACCTCGACGCGCTCGTCGCCGACGGCACCTTCCGCGAAGACCTCTTCTACCGCCTCGCCGTTGTCCGCCTGCACCTGCCGCCGCTGCGCGATCGGCCGGACGACATCCCCCTGCTCGTCGATCACTTCGTCGGCCAGTTCGCCGAGGCGATGAACAAGCCCGCCCCCAAGGTCAGCGAAGCCGTGCAACGCACGCTGATGACCCAGCCCTGGCCGGGCAACGTCCGCCAGCTCCGCAACACCGTGCAGAACCTCGTGGTCATGGCCGACGGCGACACCATCGAGCCACGCCACCTGCCGCCGAACCTCAAGGCCGGCGACGGCGACGCGTCCTCCCCCGGCCCCGCCGTCGAGGGCGCGATGTCGCTCGACCAGCTCGAAAAACAAGCCATCCGCAACGCCCTGCAATCCACCTCCGGCAACCGCGAACAGGCAGCCAAGATCCTCGGCATCGGCGAACGGACGCTGTATCGCAAGCTTAAAGAGTACGGGCTGAAGTGATGGCGGAGGGCGGAGGGCGGAAGGCGGAGGGAGCGGACCGAGCACGCGTGCTGGCTGCGCGAATGCAGGCATTTGCACGACGAACGCTCAAGCTCTGTTCTGCGCTGCCGCGCCAACCGGAGGCGGACGCGATCCGCCGCCAGCTGGTTCGTTCGGCGACGTCGGTCTCGGCGAATTATCGCGCAGCACAGCGGGCCCGATCCAAGAAGGAGTTCATCGCCAAGCTTGGGATCGTCGAGGAAGAGGCCGACGAGTCCTGCCACTGGCTGGAGCTGGTGATTTCCAGCGAGTTCATGAAGCCCGAACTCGTCCAGCCGCTGCTTCTCGAAGCCAACGAACTCACCGCGATCGTCGTCTCAAGCATCCGCTCGGCTCGCCGGACAACCCGCCAGACACAACTGAGGCCCGCCGCTTCCCCCCTCCCCCCTCCGCCCTCCCCCCTCCGCCTTGGTCACGGCTTCGATCTGCACCGACTTGAAGTTGGGCATCGGCTCATCGTCGGCGGCGAACAGCTCGACCACGATCGCGGCTGCGATGCGCACTCCGACGGCGACGTCGTGTATCACGCCGTGACCGACGCCGTGCTCGGCGCGCTCGGGCAGGACGACATCGGCCAGCTCTTCCCGGACAACGACCCGAAGTGGAAGGCCGCCGACTCGCGTATCTTCGTTGAAGAAGCCGTCCGGCGGATGCGCGACGCCGGCTACGCGATCGGCAACCTCGACGTCACCGTCGTCCTGCAGCGCCCCAAGCTCAGCCCGCACAAGGCCGCGATGAAGGCCAACCTCGCCGCCCTGCTCGACACCGACCTCGCCAACGTCAACCTCAAGGGCAAGACCCACGAGCACGTCGACGCCCTCGGCGAGAACCGCGCGATCGCCTGCCACGTCGTCGTGCTGCTCACGCCGGCGGACGAGTAAGCCCCAGCATCACCGTTACGCAGGCCGGGTGCCACACCTCGTGCGGAGCACGATGTGTGTCGTCGTCTATGGCTTGCCCGCAACCACACATCGCCTTCGGCGAGGTGTGGCACCCAAATCAACGCCACCCAACCCCTCGGCCGCATCAACCTCACGCCCGGCTGACCGACCGCGCCCGCACCACCCCCGGCACCCCCGGCCGGCGCACCGGCTTGTACCGCTCGTCGATCGTCGCGCTCCACCGCGGGTACTTCGCCGGCACCTTGATGCCCGTGAAATCCGTGCCGCACTGATAGCACGTCAGCCGACGCTTGCTGGACACCAGGATCACCACGTCCACCACCACCAGCAGCGCGAACACCACCACCGCGATCATCACCTGCCCCAGCCCCGCCAGCAGCACCGCCATCACCGCCGCGCCCGCCAGCAGCACGAACCCCGTCACCTGCGGCACCGCTTTGCTGGCGTACAGGTCCGGGCAGCCGCACACCGGGCAGTGCCGCAGGTTGCCCGCGTCGTCCAGCGCCCGGTCCCAGTCCAGGCTGACCCGGCTCGGCGTGCCCGGCGTCGGCCCCACGACCGTCGGGGGGTCGTCGAGCTGAACGCGGACGTTGATCGCCGAATCGCCCTTGTCGTCTTTAAGATCGAGCCGCATGATGCTGAGTCCGTGACTTGATTGTAGACCATTCCGCACGATTCGAGGCCGATGAACCGCAGTTCCCCGCACGACGCCGCGAGCGATTCACGCTCCATGAAGCCCCCGCCGCTGTCGCGCGAGGCCGCCCGGACCGTCGATCGGCTGGCGATCGATGAGCTCGGCCTGCCCGGGATCGTCCTGATGGAAAACGCCGCGATCAACGCCACCGCCGTGCTGCTCGACCTCGTCGAGAACCGGCTCGAACGCCCGATCCAAGGCCTGCCCACCGCCATCGCCTGCGGGGCCGGCCACAACGGCGGCGACGGCTTCGCGATCGCCCGCCACCTGTCGCTGTGGGGCGCAGATGTGCGGATCGCCTGCCCCCGCCCGGTCGCCGACCTCACCGGCGATGCCGGGACCAACGCGCGGGTCTGCGCCGCCATGGGCCTGCCGATCGATGCCGAGCCCCCCGACGAGATGTGGTCGGCCGAGCTGGTCGTCGACGCCATGCTGGGCACCGGCTTTGCCGGCGACGCAGTGCGCGAGCCCCTGGCTGGGTGGATCGAGGCGATCAATCGCGGTCGAGCCGGGCTGGTCGTCTCCATCGACACGCCCTCGGGGCTGGACAGCGACACCGGCACCCCCGCCCCCACAACCGTCGCCGCCGACGCGACCGTCACCTTCGTGGACGCCAAACGCGGCCTGCTGGCCCAGGGAGCCGATCGGTGGGTGGGCGAGCTCATCGTCGCCGAGATCGGCGTGCCCGACGCGCTGGTCGATCGCGCCCGGGCCTTCGCGGCCGACGCCCCCGCAAGCCCCACGCCGCCGGCCTGAACCGCCGTCACCGCCCCGAACCTTCGCGCTTTATCGGGCGACCCCGGGCGACTACACTTTGCCCCGCAACCGCCGGTCCGGTCTCGACGATAGTGCCCTGGTTGAGGCCCCCGCCGCCCGCCCGCCCCGCCTGACCGCCTTGCCCCCGAACCGCCATGGCACAAGGCAAAACCGTCTCCGCTCGCCGCCGCGAGATCCGTCGCAACCTGCCCAAGCAGCAGACGGCGGTCGCCGCCACCATCCGGCGCCACGACGTCCTCTGGGCCGCGCTCTACGCCACCGTCTTCGCCGTCGTCGGCGGCGGGCTCGCCCTCTTCGCCCGACACCAGCCGCAGGTCACGCTCGGCGACACCCTCGACGCCCCCGTCGTTGCCCGCGTCGCCTTCACCGCCGTCGACTACGAAGCCACCGCCGAAGACCGCCGCCGAGCCGCCCTGCTCCAACGCCCGGTCTACACCGCCAACGAGGAATACCTCCAAGAGCTCAACGCCCGCCTCCACAGCCTCGTCCAGCTCGCCTCCACCGCCGGCTCACCCGACGACCTCGCCGCCAACCTCCCGCCCAACGCCACCCTCACCCCCCGCGGCCTTGAGGTCCTCCGAAGCCACTACGCCGACGGCAACCGCAGCACCCAGTGGGAGCAGATGTCGCTCGAAGCCCTCCGCGACTTCTTCTCCATCGCCATCATCCGCCCCGAACGCGCCGCCGAGCTCGGCCTCAACCCCATCCAGTTCGTCCGCCCCGTCATCCCCGGCTCCCTCAGCCCCAACCCCGCGTTGCCGGTCGAGGCCACCGAGGTCCCCTACTCCCGCAACGCCGTCGACCGCATCGGCAACACCCCCGAGTTCGAGCGGGCCGTCGACACCTTCCACGTCTCGATCCGCCCCGTCATCCGCGCCGTCCTGCTGCAAGACCTCCAGCCGACCTACTTCTTCGACGCCGCCGAGACCCAGCGCCGCCGCGATCGCGCGATGGCCGCCGTGCCGTCCGTCCAGCTCTCGTTCAACGCCGGCGACGTCGTCGCCCCCATGGGCCAACCCGTCGGCTCGCACGAGCTCGCGCTCATCGAACGCGAGCGCGTCGTCTTCGACGCCTCACGCTCGTTCGCCACCCGCCTCGCCGAAGCCCTGGGCCTCACCGGCCTCATCGCGCTCATCGCCATCGGCCAGTGGGTCTACATCCTCGCCTTCAACCGACGCGTCGCCGAAAACCCCATGCGCGGCCTCGCGTTCGTCACGCTCACCTCCGCGATGCTCGCCACCGCCGTGCTCACCGCCGCCGCGATGCCAGGCCTCGCCCTGCTCTGGGCCACGCTGCCCACCATCGTCGTCGCGATGGTCCTCGCCATCGTCTACGAGCAGCGCTTCGCGCTCGCCGTCGCCGCCAGCCAGGCCGTCGTCGTCGCCATCGGCCTCGAACAGTCCGCCGGCCAGTGCCTCGTCGCCCTCATCGGCGTCGGCGTCGTCGTCGCCATGCTCGACGACGTCCGCACCACCTCCACCCTCGTCCGCACCGGCTTCTTCGCCGCCTTCGGCATGGGCGTCACCGCCGCCCTCGCCGAGCTCGCCACCCCCGCCCTCGCCCTCGGCCCCGGCTGGTGGATGCGCGTCCTCGTCGTCGCAGGCTCCGCCGCCGCCGGAGGCGTCATCGCCGGATTCGTCATGCAGGGCGTCGTCCCCTTCATCGAACGGCTCTTCCACATCACCACCGCCATGACCCTCCGCGAGCTCAACGACGCCTCCAACCCCCTGCTCCAACGCATGGCCCAGGAAGCGCCCGGCACCTACGCCCACTCGCTCCGCATCGCCGACATGGCCGAGTCCGCCGCAGACTCCATCGGCGCCAACGGCCTGCTCTGCCGCGTCGGCGCCATGTACCACGACATCGGCAAGCTCAACAAGCCCTCCTACTTCATCGAGAACCAGGCCGGCGGGCCCAACCGCCACGCCAAGCTCTCCCCCGCCATGTCCCTGCTCATCATCGTCGGCCACGTCAAAGACGGCATCGAGATGGCCCGCGAGTACGGCCTGCCCCCCGCCATCCGGCACTTCATCGAGTCCCACCACGGCACCACCCTCGTCGAATACTTCTACCACGCCGCCAAAAAACAAACCGAAGCCGAAGACAAAGCCGCCCCCTCCGAGTTCGAGTTCCGCTACCCCGGCCCCAAGCCCGCCACCCGCGAGGCCGCCATCATGCTCCTCTGCGACTCGCTCGAAGCCGCCGCACGCACCCTCCCCGAGCCCACGCCCATCCGCATCGAGCAGCTCGTCCACACCCTCGCCACCAAACGCCTGATGGACGGCCAGTTCGACGACGCCAACCTCACCCTCGCCGAGCTCTCCCGCGTCGAAGCCTCCATCACCAAAACGCTCAACGCCATCTACCACGCCCGCATCAAATACCCCGACGGCGAAAGCAAACCCAAGCCCGCCGAAACCGAACGCACCGCCGCCACGGCGTAAGTTCATTCATCACGAAAAACAACGGGTGCCACACCTTGGCCGCAACGCGGCAAGGTGTGCGAACTCACCTTAAAAACAACGCAACCGGCACGGACTCAAACCCGCCCCGGCCCCCCAGGCCCGCCCGGACCACCCCCGCGCCCACCGCGCCCCTCACCACCACCCCCGCGTCCCTCACCCCCGCCACCGCCGCCCATCCGCCCCCGCGCGTCCCGCATCATCGAGCGGATCAGCCGCCCCTCCTGCGGGTTCCCCGACGCCGCCATCTCTTCCATCCGCGCCGCCCACTCCGCCGCGCGCTCAGCACGAGACGCCGCGCGCTCTTCCTCGCTCATCGCCTCCATTTGCGCCCGACGCTCCGCCCACGCCGCCCGCATCGCGTCGCGCATCTGCGCAAACTCCGCCGCCACCTCGTCCAGCATCGCCTCGCGCGCCGCCTCGTCCGCCAGCGCGTACGCCTTGGCCCGCTCCAGCATCGCCGCCCGCCGCGTGTCCCACGCCGCCTCGCGCACGTCGTCGTTGCTCGCCACCGCCTTGAAAAACGCCCGACGCTCCTCGTCCGTCGCGTCGGCAAGCAACGCCTGCGTCCGCAACGCGTAGTCCGGCTTGCGGCTCTCGGGCAGGTTGGCGTAACGCGAGCTCGCGTACACCGCCACCGCCTCATCCAGCGTGCCCGGCAGCCCCGGCGGCGTGTTCACCCACCACACGTACACGCCCCCCGCCAACACCGACGCCCCCAACACGCCCAACCCACCGGCCCTCAGCCGCTTGCGCATCGACGCCTGCTTGCCCGCCAATTCTCGCTTGCTCGCCATGATCAACCTCATCCCTTCAAGCCGCGACCGCCGTCGCAAGACAATGCCAAAAACTCAGTTCCCAAGCGCATACGCCACGTGCCCGTCGGCGTACAACGCGTTCCGATTCCGATGAAAAAACCCGACGTCTACCACGCCCGACGTCGTCTCGAACACATTGCCCGGCAGCGCCGCCATATCTTCGTCGAACTTAAAGACAAACTCACTCCCGTCGAAGTCCGACAGTACCAGCAGGTCCGCCTCGCTCATCCCCATCGAGTTCAGCCGACGCATGATCCGCGAGTCCGCGTCCAGCGTCCGCCCGCTCAGCCGCGACTGGTAGTAATAGCTCACACCCGTCGGCGCATCCCCCCGAGCCTCCGCCGCCGCAGCCACCAGCGGCGCGATGTCGTCGTCGCCCGGGCACGTGTACACCCGCTGGCTGCCCTTGTCGCTCGTCGGCAGGTACGCGTCCAGCGCCTGGTTGATCGCCGGCTGGCCGGACTGCGGCACAAACGGCTCGGGCATGAACTCGGCCCGCGGAAACGTCTGGTCGTGGTCCATCAGATAAAGCTCGAACCCAAGCCCGATCTGCCGAAGGTTCGACGCACACGCGATCCCGATCGCCCGCGCCCGCACCGCCGACAGCGTCGGCAGCAAGACCCCCACCAGAAGCGCAATGATCGAAATCACCACCAAAAGCTCGATCAGCGAAAAACCGCCCCGCCGCCCGCACCCCACACACCCCCCGGAGCGAGCAAGCGAGCGCGAAACAAACCACAGATGCGAAGGTCGGCGTGAAGGCATGCGCAGGATCATCTCAAGTCCAACGCCCAACCCTACGCCCTATTGCCACCCGCCGGCTCGAATTTCAACACCAGATCAAACAGCTCGCCCCCCAGCCCCGCCGCCACGCCCGCGTCCTTGACCATGCACACCTTCAGCACGTCCGTCGCAAACGCCGCCTCCCAGTTGCTCTCCACCCCCCGCCCCATCCCCTCAAGCACCACCAGGTCCACCGCCGCACCCCCCACGCCCGCACCCGCCAGCTCCACCAGCTCCGGGCTCAGCCGCCTCAGATCAATCAGCGGCGCCCCGTTCCCGCTGCCCACCAGCACCAGCCGCCCGTCCCGACGCGCCGCCGCCAGCTCCGCGTCCCCCGCCGCCACCCGCTCCACCAGCGCCCCCAGCTCGTCGATCGTCACGTCATTCAGCGACGGGAACGTGTTCGCCGCCACGATCACCGCCCCGCATCGCCGCAGCAGCTCCCGCACCAGCGGCAGCATCCCCAGCACCACGTCCGGCCCCGCGTTGTCCACAAACACCAACGCACACCCCCAGCCCCGCCGCATCGCCGCCACCCATGCATCCCCGTCGTCCACCAGCCACGGCCGACCCTTCAACCGACCCAGCGTCCCCGCAAAGTCGACCCGCTCTTGCCGAAACATCGTCGCCGTCTCCGACGCACCCAGGTCAAAAATATTCCCCGCAAACACGCCCCGCGTCACCGCATCCGCCCGCTCCGCCTCGTCCATCGCGTCCAGCCGCCCCAACAACGCCGGCAGCGCCGCGACCGCCGCCTCCGTCTCCCGCTCCTTCGCCAGCCGATACGGGTCCGCCACCCCCGCCGCCCGCAGCCGCCGCTCCCGCTCGTAACAGATATCCAGAATCGTCAGCCGCCCCCCCTCACCAAATTGCGCCGCCATCCCCGCCGGGTCCGCCGCGCACCGCTTCAGCCAATCTCGAAAACCCGACACCACCCCCGCCATCGCCGCACCCACCGCCGCCGCGTCGCCCCCCGCGTCCGCCGCCTCCTCCACCGCGTGCTCGGCAAGCGACGCGATATGCCGATCAAACAACCCCAGCCAATACCCCCGACCCGCCTCGTCCGCCGCCAGGTCCAACCCGCAAGGCGTGTACCCCGCCGCGTCCGCCAACTGCGGCAACACCCCGTCAAACGGGTGCACATCCGCCGCCCCATACCCCGCCCGACTCACCGCCGGATCCACCCCCGGAATCTCCGCCCCCCCGGCATCCGCCGCATCCCCCGCACCCGCGCCGCTCATCGCCCCGCCCCCGCCGCCACGCCCCGCTCCACCAGCCCCACGAAATTCCCAAGCATCGCCAGCCCCACCGCCTGCGACTTCTCCGGGTGAAACTGCGTCCCCCACACGTTCCCCCGACGCACCACCGCCACCACCGCCCCGCCGTAGTCCGCCGTCGCCACCACATCCGCGGGCTCCGCCACCTCCGCGCGATACCCGTGCACAAAATAAACCCAGCACCCCGGCTCCAACCCCTCAAGCAACGCATCCCCCTCGCCCGCACCGCCCGACCAACTCAGCGCGTTCCACCCCATGTGCGGCACCTTCACCGCCACCCCACCACGCACCGGCTCCAACGCCACCACCCGCCCGCCGATCAACCCCAGCCCCGCCACCTCGTCATCACCACCGCCCGCCCCCTCCGTCGAGCTGTCGAACAGCAACTGCATCCCAAGACACACCCCAAGCACCGCCCGCCCGCTCCCCGCAAACCCCCGCACCGCGTCGCTGAGCCCCCGCTCATCAAGCTGCCGCATCCCGTCGCCAAACGCCCCCACCCCAGGCAGGATCAACCCGTCACACCCACCCACCTCGTCCGCCGTCCCCACCACGGCGCACGCCACCCCGGGCGACACCCGCGCCACCGCCTTCTGCACCGAACGCAGATTCCCCATCCCGTAGTCCACGATCCCGATCATCGCCTCACTCGCTGAGCACCACGACAATCTCAACCCGCCGGCTCTCCGCCTTGCTCCCCCGAGGCCGCGTCTCGCCATAACCCGCCGCGTACATCCGCTCGGCCGCCACGCCCTGCTCCTGCAGGTAACGATGCACCGCCGCCGCCCGCTGCAAACTCAGCTCGAGGTTGTCGTCCCACGCGCTCCGACGGATCGGGTCTGTGTCCGTGTACCCCTCCACCCGGATCGTCGCCGAGCCGTACTGCGCGTTCAGCACGCCCGCGACCTGCGCAAGCGTCGCCGTCGACGAACCCCGCAGGTCCACCTTGCCCGACTCAAACAACACATCCCCCGGGATCCGCACGTTCACCGTGCCCCCCGTCGAATACGACTCCACCCCCGCGATCGACTCAAACCCCGTGTTCGCCCCCGCACCCACCACCGGCGCCTCGTTCGACCCCGCCCGCAACTCCAACTGACCGATCCGCGCCAACAAGTCCGACCGATCCCCCTCCGACGCATCCAGCGCCGCCCGCGTCCGGTCCAGCTCGTCACGCAGGTCGACGTTCTCGCCGACCAGCGCATCGTTCTTCGCCTTCAAGTCGTTGTTGCACCCCGCACCCAGCAGCGCAAACACACCCACGCACAACGCCACCACCCAACGCCCACGCCGCACACCCAAAACTCGCGCCTGATCGCTCCGCATCGCTCGATTCCTTGCTGGGACGGCAAATCCGTCGGTTCGGGACCCTCAAAAGATACCAAGAAAACGCTGCACCGGGACCCGCACCGCCATCAACACCACCACCGCCGCCGCCAGATAAGGCCCGTAAGGCATCACCCGCACCCCGCCACGGGCCATCCGCGCCAGCCCGATCATCACCACCGCCGCCCCAAGACCCAGCAGCGCCGCAAGGAAAAACGCGATCGACGCATCCGCCCCGCCCACCACCGCCCCCGCCGCCGCCATCAGGTGCACGTCCCCCAACCCCATCGCCTCGCGACCAAACGCCAGCGTCGCCACGATCCGCGTCAGCCACACCACGCCCCCGCCCACCAGGTACCCCAGCACCACCCCGCCCAGCACCTCCGCCCACGCAGGCCAAGCCCCGCTCCCCACCGCCCCGAACGCCGCCACCGCCTCCACGCCCCCCACCACCAAAGGCCGACCCGCCGTCACCTCCACCAGCCCCATCCACCACGCCACCCCCGCGCCCACCGCCATCCCCGCCACCGGCCACGCCACAAACATCAACTCCTTACCCACCTCCCACCGCGGCCTGCCGAACAACCCAAGCTCCGCCTCCACCTCGCTCGCCTCCGCCTTGTCCCCCATCACCCCCACCAGAATCAACGCCACAAAGCAAGCCAGCACCACGCCCACCGCCACCAACCCCACCACCAACGCCCCGCCACCCACCATCGGCCAACCCACAATCGCATCCAACACCCCCGCCCGCCAACCCATCGGCAACAACCCCGCCACCACCAACAACCCCCCCGCCAACAACCCACACACCACCGACGCAATCGCCACCGCCGACCACACCGCGCCCACATCCGACGCCCCCTCTTCCTCCGACTCCGCTTCCTCCGTCTCCCCCGCCGCTTCCTTCGCCTCGGCCTCCGCCTTCGCGACCGCCTCCGCGTACCCCGCGCTCAACTCATCAAACCCCCGCGGCAGCACCCGCAAACACAACAACCCGTTCGCCACCGCCAGCCCCACCGCCCCACCGATCGCCACCCACATCGCCGCGTCCCCCGCCCGAGGCATCGCATAAACCAACCACTGCCGCGGCGCCTGACCCCACCCCGCGTTCGTCTGCGTCAGCACCACCCAACCCGTCGGCAGCCCGAACCCCGCCGCCACCGGCAACACCACCACCGCCATACCCGCCGCCACCCACGTGATCTCAATCGGAATCACAAACAGCCGCGCATCGATCACCGTCGCCGCCACCAGACAACCCACCAGCGTGAACCACACCAACAGCACCGGCCACGTCGACGCCCAAGGCCAACCCGCCACCGTCACACCCCCCGTCGCCAACGCAAAGTCCGGCCGAAGCCCCGACCCATAAACCACCCACACCACCCACGCGAACAACACCCCCGTCACCAACTCCACCACCGGGTACTGCGGGCTGATCCACCCCCCCGAGCTCCGGCTCCGCCCACGCAAAATCACCACATAACTCAGCAGCGGCAGGTTCTCCCACCACGCCAAAGGCTTGCCCGTCGACGGATCGTGGCTCGGCGGGTGCACCACGCTCATCCCCGCAGGCATCCGCAAGATCACCACATTCAAAAAGCTCCCCACGCACGCCCCCAGCACAAACGCCATCGCCATCCAGACCCACAAGCTCAAAACGGCAAGTCCTCATCACCCACCGACACCCCCGCATCCCCCCCCACCACTCGCGCCTTCCCCCCCCCAACATCCCCAGCCGCTTGCGGCTTAGCCTCCCCCTCACCCCCGCCATCAACCTCAACTTCCGGGGGAACTTCCGGGGTCGTCAACTCCGCAATCCGCCGCTCCGCCCGCCCCAACACCGCCTGACACCGCTTGATCAGCGCCGCCCCCTTCTCATACTCCGCGATCGACTCCTCCAACCCCGCCTCCCCCGACTCAATCCGCTCCACAATCGCCTCCACCCGCGCAATCGCCTCCTCAAAACTCACCCCCCCGTCCGCCGCGCTGTCTTCCTGCTCAGCCATGGATCAGCAATGTATCACCCCTAAAGCCCATCGATCGCGTCCACGGGGTGTTCACCGCTCATACCAACAATCACCCTACCCACGCCCACCCTTCATCCACCTCCCGACCAACGAGCAGAATGCATCAAGAACCTTCTAATCCCATTTTGCCCAACGCTTCCGGCGGCACCCATCGCCTGGCTTCCTCACGGTGGTACCTCAGAGACAGCCCGATCCACCCAGCGTACGACTGCTCCGTCCGGAAACTGTTGCATTGTTGTTGTAGTGTCTCATGGCCCGGGTTTGGGGCTTTATACCGCGTTGGTAAATTCCGACTTCTCGGAAGTCAGTACCGCAGTTTTTGTTAGGGTGATCTAACAGCCCACATACTTTGATAGATTAAAGGGTACTCGTCAGTATCCCGGATACGGTGGACGTTCTGCCGAATTAATTTTGTCGAATCATAGTTAGGCCGACAGGACACTTTGATCGATGAAAGACGGTGAAAAGATCGCAGAACTCATCGATGCGCTCGGCACATTTCGCCAAGATTTTGTATCGAGCGGCTATTCGACAATGGCGTTCCTTCTCTTAGCCGTAGGTTGGCTGATCACGTCTAAGTCTGCCCGAGCATTCCTCTCGGCCCATCACTGGCTGGCATGGACCGCCGTACTACTTACGGGGCTGAATTTCGTTGGATATGCATGGGTGTCACTCAAAATTCAAGATACGTCGCAAAGCATATTTGACACGCTCACGAAACTCGAGCCTGACAAAGAAGTTTACGAACACCACTTGATCTCTCTCTGGGGAGTGTGGATGTTCATTTTGTTTAATCTCATAGCTTCCATCCTCATTGTTGCTTCGCTACTGGCGATAATCCGAAATCCTTGTATTGGTAATGAGGAAGAATAGCGTTATCCACTCCATGGCCTAACCAATCGCTGTAGTTGACCGACGACCCCCACGATGGAAAATTGGTTCGCCGGCTTGAAGTCTGCTCTACGCAGGCGGCCGGCAAATAAGCTTTTTTTCACTCAACACCATCGCTCATGTTGGCTGGCGAGCCTTGGTTGTGGTGGGTGAGAGCGGAGGCACAGTGGAAGTGAGCGGCGGCGGTGGGGTGCCCCCTCAGCCCCCACCGAACAGCCCACCTTCGTCTATCGCCTTGCCCTTCTCGCGTCTGGCCTTCCGCTCCTTCGCCCGCTTCACGAAACCGACCGCCGCGCTGCCTCCCGCACCCCCCTCCCCCACCACGCTCACGATCTGCCCCGCCGCCGTCGTCGTCTCGATCCGCTCGCCGTCGCGCACCTCCCCCGCCGCCCGCACCACCGTCCCGTCCGCCTTCCGCGTCAGCGAGTACCCCCGCCGCAGCACCGCCATCGGCCCCACCGCCTCCAGCTGACGCCGAAGCGCCGCCACCCCCGCCGCCTCTCGGCTTAGCCGATCCGCCACCCCCCGGCCCAGCCGCCTCTCCATCTCCTCCACCAGCCGCCGCCGATCCGTCAGCAGCGCCTTCGGCTCGCGCATCACCGACCGCCACGTCACCGCCGCCACCCGCGCCCCCGCCACCTCCGCCCGACCCCGCAACGCCCCCCGCAGCCGCCGCGACCACTGATCCACCTGCTCCGCAAGCGCCCCCCCGTCCGGCACCACCGCCATCGCCGCCTGGGTCGGCGTTGCCGCGCCCACGTCCGCCACCAGCTGCGCCACCGTCACGTCCGGCTCGTGCCCCACCCCCGTCACCACCGGCAACCCGCACCGAAAAATCGCGTCCGCCACCACCCTTTCATTGAACGCCCACAGGTCCTCCAACGACCCGCCCCCCCGCACCACCATCACCACCTCCACGCCCATCGCCGCCCCATGCGCGCTCAGCCAGTCGATCGCCGCCGCCACCTCACCCGCCGCCGCTGCTCCCTGCACCCGCACGTCCGCCAGCACCAGCTCGCACCCCGCCCACCGCTGCCGCGCCGTCTGTTCCACATCACGCAACGCCGCCGCCGACCGGCTCGTCACCACCGCCACCTTCGCAGGCACCGCCGGCAACCCGCGCTTCCGCTCCACCGCGAAATACCCCTTCGCCGCCAGCTCGCCCTTCAGCCGCTCAAGCTCCGCCTCCAGCCGCCCTCGACCTGCCAGCTCCACCCGCTCCACATAGAGCTGCAGCCGACCCTGCGGCGGGTAATAGTCCACCCGCCCCCTCACCACCACGGCAGTACCGTCCGACATGTCTTGCACAATCTTCCGGGGGAGCCGCCGAATGTCGCGCGACCAGCACACGCAGTTCACCACCGCGTCCCGCTCCTTCAACGAGAAGTACCAGTGATTCCGCTCCCGAAACCCGCTCACCTCCCCCGCCACCACCACCGCCCCCGCAAACCCCGCCGCCAACACCCCCCGCACCCGCTCCGTCAACTCCGCAACCCCGATCGCGCGCTCATCACCCCCCGCACCAAATCCAAACCCATCCTGCATCCCCAAAGCCTACCCCCAAACCACCACTCAAAACCAACCCCCATGCGCGCCCAAAACCAACACACCCCGCACCAAAGCCCCATTCAAAAAATCTGTGCCATCTGCGCAATCTGTGGATCAAAACCCAACTCCTGACCACCAGCCAACACCAACTTGTCAATCAGCGACCCCCAAGCCCCGCCACGCCCCGCCGTCGACCGCGGCACGCAGCGCCAGGACTCAAAAGCCTCACACCGGGCGGCAGGCAACACGCCGCGAGCACAGGGCAGGGACCGCCCTCGCCGCGCCGCCGACGGCCACGCCGCTCATCGCAGCGCTTCTATGACCCGGCCAGGACCACCCCGCAACGCACCGGCCGCACCCTGCCAGGTCTAAGCCGTCTCTTGTCACAAAGCGCTCCACACCCAGGCCCACCCGGCACCCCCCGCGCGCACCACCCCCAACCACCCCCAACCACCCCCAACCACCCCCCCAGCCGCTCGCGGCTTAGCCCCTCCACCTA
>JBCCQE010000025.1:0-41395 GCA_039024495.1 Planctomycetota bacterium
CGTCGCTGGCGGGGCTGGGGGAGGACGTGGTGGCGGGGGGCGAGGTGAGCGCGGACGGTCGGGTGTGGCGGGGCGGGTGGCGGGTGGGTGCGGGGCGGTCGGCGGGGGTGTCGCTGGTGGATCGGCACGGGCTTCGCAGCGGCGAGCCGGTGGGCGTGGCGGTGGGCGGGGTGGTGGATCGCCCGCCGACGGCGGTGGTGACGCAGCCGGCGTCGGACGTGTCGGTGCTGGCGGGGGCGGCGGTGCCTTTGGCGGCGGACGGGCGGGACGACGTGGGGCTGGCGTGGGTGGAGCTGGTGGCGAGCATCCCGGGGGCGGCGGCATCGGGGTCGGAGGCGACGGTGGGGGAGGTGGTGCTGGCTCGTGCGGAGGGGGCGGCGGTGGACGGCGGGGGCGGGCGGGCGACGGCGGGGGCGACGCTGGAGTTGAGCGGGTACGGGCTTGAGCCGGGCATGGTGGTGGAGGTGGTGGGGGTGGCGCAGGACGTGTTTGAGCTGGAGGGGGAGGTGCACGCGCCGGTGCGGTCGGCGGTGCGTCGGGTGCGGGTGATCGACGAGGCGACGCTGGTGGGGGAGGTGCGGTCGGAGCTGGGGGCGGTGCGTCGTCGGGCGATGCGGGCTGAGGCGGCGCAGCGGCGGCTGGCGGAGGCGGCGGGCGCGAGCCGGGGCGAGCAGGCTCGGCTGGGCGAGCGGATCGGCGAGGAGGGGCGGGTGATCGAGCGGCTGGCGGAACGGCTGGAGATGAACCGGCTGGACGAGCCGGCGTTGGGGGAGCTGATCGAGGCGGCGGGCGGGCTGGCGGACGACGCGGCGGCGGGCGCGGGCGCGGCGGCGGAGCGGATGGCGGCGGCGGAGGCCGCGGAGGCGGCGGGCGACGAGGCGGCGGCGGAGGCCCAGCGGCGTGAGGCGGGGGCGGCGCAGCGTCAGGCGGCGGAGTCGTTGGCCGAGCTTGCGGAGCTGGTGGACATGAGCGGTGACGCGGTGACGCTTCGGCTGGGGCTGCGGGCGTTGGCCGAGCGTCAGGCGGCGCTGGAGCGTCAGGCGCGCGGGCTGGTGGCCGAGACGCTGGGTCGGGAGCTGGACGAGCTGGACGCGCCCACGCGGGCGGAGCTGGAGGCGCTGGCCGAGCGTCAGGCGGAGCTTTCGCAGGAGGCGGACGACCTGGTGCGGGACATGCAGTCGACGGCGAGGGCGCTGGAGCAGGAGGGCGCAGACGACGCGGACCTGGCGTCGGCCATGGTGCTGCGGGAGGCGGCGGCGATCGCGCTTCGACAGGGGCTGAGCGAGCGGATGGAGCAGGCGGGTCAGGAGGCGAGCGCGGGGCAGATGTCGCGGGCGGCGGGTTCGCAGGCGTCGGCCGGGGCGACGATGAGCCGGATGTTGGAGGCGTTGGACGAGCGGTCGCAGCGGCAGCGCGACTTGCTCGAACGGCGGCTGGCGGAGCTGAGCGAGGTGCTGCGGCGGTTGCTTGAGCGGCAGACGGGGCACCTGGAGGTGGTGGCGGGGTTGAACGAGCGTGGCGACGATGCGGCGGCCGTGGAGGCGGGCGCGTGGCGGGAGCTGGCGGAGGGCCAGACGCAGATCCGCCGGGGGACGATGTCGGCGGCGGCGATCGCGGAGGGGGCGGAGTCGGGCGAGGAGGTGGTGGCGGCGATCGAGTCGGCGGTGGTGGCGCAGGGTTCGGCGGTGGTGGCGCTGCGGGAGCCGGACGGGGAGTCGGCGGCGGGGCACGAGGCGGTGGCGGTGGCGGACCTGGAGCGGGCGCTGGAGGCGACGCTGGAGATGGCGGGGGACAACGCGGCGGCCGAGTCGGCGCGGCGGCGGGACGAGCTGCGGCGGCGGTATTTGGAGCTGGCGGACGAGCAGGCGGCGCTGGCGGCGACGACGCTGGAGCGCGGGGCGGCGTTGGCTGCGGCGGCGGGTCGGAACGCGCGGCGGGCGCGGGCGGCGGTGGCGGAGCTGTCGGGCGAGCAGGCGGCGATCGGCGAAGCGGTGGCGGAGGTGGGCGCGGAGCCGGGCGAGGAGTCGGCGGTGTTTGCGGCGTTGCACGAGTGGGTCGAGGGGTCGATCGACACGGCGGGGGGCGTGCTTCGAAGGGGACGGGTGGACGCGGCGGTGCGGTTCAGCCAGCGGGACGCGGAGGATGGGCTGCGGGCGTTGGCGGAGGCGCTGGCCGAGGCGGAGCAGGACGAGCCGTTCGAGGGGCAGCGCGGCGGGGGCGAGGGCGGCGGCGGCGCGGGGGGCGAGCCTCAGTTGATCCCGCCGTTGGCTGAGCTTCGGGCGATGCGGGCGACGCAGGCGGCGCTGCTGACGCAGACCCGCGCGGCAGCGGGCGGTGGCGCGGACGGCGGCGCCAATCTTCCGGGGGCAGGTGGCGATGCGTCGCGGTTGATGGCGTTGTCGACGCTGCAGCGGCGGCTGGCGGAGCTGGGGCGGGCGTTGGTGGAGTCGATGGCCGGGCCGGCGGGGGGGGCGGCTATCGTGCCTGAGGGCGACGCGGGTGCGGATGGGGATGCGGGCGGGGCTGAGCCCGGCGACGAGAGCGAGGCGTCGCCGAATGCGGGGGCGGGATCGGCCGATAACGCCGATGGAGGCGAGCGATGATGGATCGACGCACGCAGACAGGTCGGGCCCGGCGACGCACGGCGTGCGGGGCATTGGCCGCGCTGGTGATGGCGATGGGTGTCGGGCTGACGGCGGCGGCCGACGACACGGCCAGCCTCGACGAGCTGCTCGGGCTGCCGATGGCAGAGCCGGCCCCGGCCGTTGAGCCGAACGAGCCGAGCGAGCCGAGCGACGCGAGCGGTGCCGAAGATGCGGCCGACCTTCCGCCCGCGCAGTGCGAGGCGGCGATGCCGATCGAGCTGGACGCCGAGGTCGCGCGTCGGCTGCGGGGCGAGGCGATGGCGGGCAACCCGTTCGAGTCGGCGTTGGTGGACATGAACGAGGCGGCCGAGCGTTTGGGGCGGGACCGCGACGCGGGGCGGACGACGCAGCGGATCATGCAGGAGGCGTTGGACAAGCTGGACCGAGCGATCGCCGCGGCCGAGCAGCAGCAGAGCTCGGGCGGCGGGTCGTCGCAGTCGGCCGGGCAGCGCGGCGAAGACGCGGGCGGGCAGCAGATGGCCGGCCAGTCGCAGCAGACGTCCGGCCGAGCGGGCGACCCGATGTCTAGGGCCGGCGGCGAGCACGCGGGCGACGCGTCGCCGGGGTCGGTGGGCCCGCAGGCCGAGGGGGCGGACGACCCGCTGGCCGAGTCGCGGCGGGAGTGGGGCAGCCTGCCGCCGCGGGTGCGACGCGAGCTTGCCGAGGGCGTGACCGAGCGGATCAGCGAGCCTTACCGCGGGCTGACCGAGCGTTATTTCGAGGCGTTGACGCAGGAGCCGTGATGAGCCAAACCCTTCGATCGCAAGCGAATTGGCGACGCGCGTGGGCCGCGGTCTGCGTGGCGTGCGGCGCGATGTGGCTGCCGGTTGCGGGTGCGCATGCGGCGGGTTTGGCCGGCGCGGGGGCGGTGACGTTCGAGGAGATCACGCCGCAGAGCCGAGCGGCGGTCGAGCGCGGGCTCGAGCTGTTGGCGACGATGCAGCAGCCGGACGGCAGCTACGGCAAGGAGCGGTATGGCCGGCACGTGGGCATCACGTCGATCGCGGCGCTGGCGTTCATGGCCGACGGCCACCTGCCGGGGCGCGGGCGCTACGGGCCGAACGTCGAGCGCGCGATCGACTTCGTGTTGCGGTCGGCGACCGAGTCCGGCCTGCTGGCCGCCGACACGTCGCACGGCCCGATGTACGGCCACGGGTTTGCGACGCTGATGCTCGGCGAGGCGTACGGCATGACGGGCGACCCGCGCCTGCGCGAGACGCTGCTGCGGGCCGTGCGGCTGATCGTGAACACGCAGAACCACGAGGGCGGCTGGCGGTACCACCCCGTGCCGTTCCAGGCGGACATCTCGGTGACGATCTGCCAGATCAAGGCGTTGCGTTCGGCGCGCAACGCGGGGCTGAGCGTGCCGAGCGAGACGATCGACCGCGCGGTCGCGTACGTCCGGCAGTGTCAGAACCCGACGGACGGCGGGTTTCGCTACATGATCTCGGCGGGCGGGTCGGCCTTCCCGCGGTCGGCGGCGGGGGTGGCGACGCTGTATTACGCCGGCATCTACGACGACGAGGCGATCGACCTGGGGCTGGCGTACATCGAGAACGCCGGCGAGGGCGTCGTGTTCCGCGGCGGCGGGCACTACTACTACGGCCACTACTACGCGGCTCAGGCGATGTACCTCGCGGGCGGCGAGCACTGGGCGGGCTGGTTCCCGCGGATCCGCGACGAGCTGGTCGCCGCGCAGGGGGCCGACGGGTCGTGGGAGTCGAACCACGGCAAGGACTACGGCACGGCGATGGGCCTGCTTGTTTTGCAAATGCCCAACCGTTTATTGCCGATCTTCCAGAAGTGAGCGACCCGACGATGCGCAACCGACGACGAGGGGTGGGCCGATGGGCCGGGCGCGGCGCGGCGGCGCTGAGCGGCGCGGTGGCGCTGACGCTCTGGGCCGGCGCGGCGACGGGCCGGCAGTTGGTCGAGGCCGAACTGATCGACGCCGAGCTGCGGCGGGTCACGGTGCGGCTGGCGTCGGTGGGCCCGGGGGGGGTGAGCTACTTCAACGCCGAGCGCGAGCTGGAACGCCTGCCGCTGGACGAGGTGGTGCGCGTAAGCCTGGTGCCGACCGCGCCGCCGACCGCCGCAGATGACGCGGCCGACGCATCGCGTGTTGATGAGCCGACCGCGACCCAGGGCGTCGAAGACTCGTCGACCGCCGAGCCCGCCCCTCCGTCGCCGAGCCTGCGGGATCGCATCGACATCACGCTCATCGACGGGCAGCGCTACCACGGCTGCGTCTGGGGCTTGGACGACGGGCTGAACATCACGCACGCCGCGCTGGGCAACGCGACGATCCCGCTCGAGGTGATCGCCGCCATCCGCCCGTCGCGCGCGCCGCGCGTCGACCTTGCGGACGACGCGTCGCTCGCCGAGTTCGATGCGGTGGACGACCGCGTGACGCTGGTGAACGGCGACGCCCTGCTCGGCTTCGTCGAAGCCATCGCGCCGTCGGGCGTGGTGCTGCTGCCCGATGGCGGTGAGCCGCTGACCGTCCCGCTCGACCGCGTGCGCGACATCCGCCTGGCCAACCCGCCCGAGCCCGAGCCGCTCGACGAGCACCGCTTGCTCTTGACCGACGGCTCACGCCTCTACGGCCGCGGGCTCGAGCTGGCGTCCGGTCGGGTGCTGGGTGCCTCGTCGTCGTCCGACTCGATCGGCCGGCTGGTGCTCGACGCCCGCCTGCCCGGCTCGGGGTTCCGCGAGGTCACGCTCGACCTGGCCGGCGTCGAACGCGTCGACCTCGCCGGCGCCAGGCTCATCCCGCTCAGCCAGCTCGAAGCCGTGTCGCTCGAGGCCGGCCCGGTGTTCGGCGTCGTGCTGCCGCCCGTCGTCCAAGCTCGCGGCTACCGCGCCCACGCCCCGGCCCGCCTCGCCTTCGCGCTGCCTCCGGGCGCGACCCGGCTCGCCGTCGACGCCCGCCTGCTCGCCGACGGCCTCGCCCCCCACGCCATCGATCTCGCCGACTGCACCGTCGCCTGGGCCGTGCTCACCGCCGACGCCGCCGAGTCGGTCGACCTCGGCTCGGCCCGCCTGCGTCATCTCGAGTCGCCCTCGGCCCGCGCGTCTGCCGAAATCATGGTCGCCCTGCCGGACCAGACCACCCAGCTCGTCGTCACGATCGACCCCGCCGCCCACGGCCCCATCGCCGACCGCGTGCTCCTCCAAGGCCTCGGCGTGCTCGTCCGCCAGCCGCCGCAGTCGCGCTCGGCGTATTGACCGCGGCTGACGCCGCCGACAGCAGCCGACACACCCGTCTCACTACCCCGCGCCGCGAGCGTCACGCACGACGCCCCGCCGCGCGATGCGCTACGCTGTGGAACTCCATCCGCATCCCACGCGCACCACTCGATGACCGCCAACCCCAACCCACAAGCTGACTCTACCGACTCCGTCGACATCACCTCGGACGATCGCTTCCTCAACCGCGAGACGTCGTGGCTCGAGTTCAACCGCCGCGTCCTCCACGAAGCGCTCGACCCCCGCACGCCCCTGCTCGAACGCTGCGGCTTCCTCGCGATCTTCAACTCCAACCTCGACGAGTTCTTCCAGAAGCGCGTCGGCGGGCTCAAACGCCAGATCGACACCGGCACGCCCTCGCGCACCTACGACGGCCTCACCGCGCCCGAGCAGCTCCGCGCCATCCGCGAGCTCGTCCTGCCCATGCTCGACCAGCAGGCCCGCGCTTACGAAGACGACATCCGCCCCGCCCTGGCCGAGGCCGGCGTCCACCTGCTCGCCTGGGCCCAGCTCGACCACGAAGACCGAGAGCGCGCCGTCGCCTACTACCGACGCAACCTCTTCCCCGTCCTCACGCCGCTCGCCGTCGACCCCGGCCACCCGTTCCCCTTCATCTCCAACCTCAGCACGTCCATCGGCGTGATGATGCGCCAGCCCTGCGACCCCTCGACCGACCACGAAGCCGCCGTCGACCCGTCGCGCGACCCCGCGCAGCCCGGCGTGCAGTTCGCCCGCGTCAAGGTCCCCGCCGTGCTGCCCGGGTGGATCCCCCTGCACACCGAAGACGACGTCGCCGAGCGCGGCCACCGCTTCATCGCGCTCGAAGAGCTCGTCCGCCACAACCTGCACGACCTCTTCGAAGGCATGCAGATCGACGCCGTCGAGCCGTTCCGCATCACCCGCAACGCCGACGTCGACCGCGACGAAGAAGACGCCGAGGACCTGCTGGAGATGATCAACCAGGAGCTGCGCGACCGCCGCTTCGCGCGCGTCTGCCGGCTGGAGACGGACGACGACCCGCACCTCCCGCTCAACCGCGTACTCATCCAGCAGCTCGACCTCCACCACAAAGACGTCTATCAGATGCCCGCGCTGATGGACTACAACCCGATGTGGCAGCTCCACAAGCTCGACCTGCCCAAGCACAAGTTCGAGCCGTGGTCGCCCGTCACCCCGTCGCGCCTCGCCGAGGCCGACGACGTGTTCGCCGTGATCCGCGCCGGCGACCTGATGGCCCACCACCCCTACGAGTCGTTCGCCGGCAGCGTCGAGCGCTTCATCGCCTCCGCCGCCAGCGACCCCGACGTCGCCGCCATCAAGCTCACGCTCTACCGCACCGCCGACGACTCGCCCTTCCTGCCCAACCTCATCCGCGCCGCCGAGATGGGCAAGCAGGTCGTCTGCCTCGTCGAGCTCAAGGCCCGCTTCGACGAAGAACGCAACGTCCAGATCGCACGCCGCCTCGAGAAGGCCGGCGTCCACGTCGTGTACGGCGTCGTCGGCCTCAAGACCCACACCAAGACCTCCCTCGTCGTCCGCCGCGAGTCCGAGGGCATGCGCTGCTACGCCCACATCGGCACCGGCAACTACAACTCCAAGACCGCCAACCTCTACACCGACCTCGGCCTGTTCACCGCCGACCCCCGCATCACCGACGACCTCGTCGAGCTCTTCCACTTCCTCACCGGCCACTCGCGCCAACGCCACTTCGACCACCTGCTCATTGCGCCGGTCAACATGCGCAAGCGCTTCAACGAGCTCATCAACCGCGAGATCACCCACGCCGCGGACTGGCACGCCCGCGGCGCCGACCCCGACGACCCCAACCGCCCGCGCATCACCGCCAAGATGAACTCGCTCGAAGACCCCGGCATCTGCGACCGGCTCTACGCCGCCTCCCGCGCCGGCGTCGCCGTCGACCTGCTCGTCCGAGGCTTCTGCTGCCTCCGCCCCGGCGTGCCCGGCCTGTCCGACCACATCCGCGTCGTCTCGGTCATCGGACGCTTCCTCGAACACTCCCGCATCTACCGCTTCCACAACGCCGGCCAGCCCGACCACTTCATCGGATCGGCCGACTGGATGTACCGCAACCTCAACAACCGCGTCGAGTGCATCACCCCCGTCTACGAGCCCGACCTCAAACGCACGCTCGACCACGCCCTGGACGTCATGCTCGCCGACCGCCGCCAGGCCTGGGACATGCACCCCGACGGCACCTACACCCAACGCACGCCCGACCCCGACGCGCCCGACACCCCCGAGTCCCTCGGCACCCACCGCAGTCTCATGGCCACCGCCCGCAAACAAACCGCCGGCCTAAGCGACGTCGAACACTGAGCGGCCCCGCCCGTTTCTCCAAACCACCCCGCATCTTCGAAAGCTGCATTGCAACGCAATGCAGTGCCGCAACACACGGATCTCATAACGGGTACCACACCTCGTGCGCAGCACGATGCGTGCAGTCCACCGTGCGGCTTCACCAACAACCCAAAGCGCGGCCCGACCCTTCAGGGTCGGAATCACTCGCCCACGCCCGCCTCGGAAAGCGTCTGCGACCGCGCCGCCAACCGCTCGTACCGCGTCCGCAGGTCGGCCGGGAGTTGCTTGCCCGACAGGGTCATCCGCTCGACCTGCCGCAGGTAGCGATCGCGCTCGGCCGATCGGCCCATCTCGCCGTAGATTTCCGCCAGGTGCAGCGGCCACTCGGGGTTGCTCGGCTCCATCTGGATCGCCTGCTCCAACGGCTCCACCGCCGCCGCGGGGTCGCCCGCGCGCTGGTGCGCAAACGCCAGCGTGTCGAGATACTCCGCCCGACGCTGGTTCCACCGCGCCGCGTTGGTCGCGAACCGCACCGCCTCTTCGCCCGCCCCGCGCCGAGCGAGAATCATCGCCAGGTTGTTCGCGATCGCGTGCGTCCGCTGACGCTCGCTGTAGCCCTGGCGGTACGCAAACTCCGCGGCCTCCATATCCATCGCCATCTCGCCCTCAAGACCCAGGCTGAACCACACGTTCGTCGGCAGGTCGTTGCGCTGCGCCAGACGATCCGCCAGCTCGCGCGACCGCTCCACCATCGCCGACCGGTTCAGCCGAACCCCAAGCACGCGGTTCAAGCGAATCAGATCGACCTGTCCCGCCGGGTCGATCGCCGGCGTCGTGCGATCCAGCGCCGCGATCCATCGCTCCGCGTCCTCGGCCGTCTTCACGTAATCCGTCGCGACATCGGCCCAGAGCTCACGCGCCAACGCCGACACCTCGATCCGCGGCAGCAGCAGCTCTTCCACCCGCTCCAGCCGACCCGTCGCCGCCAGCGACGAGACATACAGCCGAAGCCCCGCGTCCATCTCCGACGCCCCGGCCAGCAACTCATCCTCGTGCCGTGTCAGCGTCTCGACCGCCTGCTCGGGATCGCCCAGCCCCAGCGCCGCCCGCGCCGCGAGCGCGTCCATCGCCACCGCGTCGAACGCCTGCGTGTCGCGCCACGCCGTGATCGCATCGAGCACGTCGCGGTACCGCCCCATCGCCATCAACGCCTCGGTCTGCAAGCCGTACGCCGCCGCGTTCTGCGGGTCGATCGCCAGCACCGCCGTCGCCACATCGAGCGCATCCTGGCTGCGCCCCGAGCCCAGCAGCGCGCGGGCGTGAAGGTTCTGGATCAACGGGTCGGCCGGGTACGCCTGCGCCACACGCACGATGTCGCGCAGCAGCGCCGCGTCCGGCGCGCTCAGCGGCACGTCCGACTCCGCGATCGCCCGGCCAAGCTCGGCCAACGCCGTGCCCGAGCCCGACCGCGCCGCCGCGGCGTGCGCCAGCGAACGCAGCAGCTCGTTGCCGGTTTCACGTTGCAGCGTCAGCAACTCCACCACCGCGTGCGCCGGGTGGTCGTCTTCATCGATCGACGCCGCGATCGCCTCGGCTTCGACCAACGCCTCGTTGATCCGGCCGTCACCCAGCAGCGTGCGCAGCAGCTCCGACGCCGCGCGCCCGTTGTCCGGCTCGAGCGCCATCGCCCGCCGATAGGCCGACTCCGCGCCGCTCGCGTCGTCCAACAGCGTCGCCACATACCCCAGCACGCCTAGCTCCGCCGCCGTCGCGTCCGGCGTGTCGATCGCCTCGGCCAGCCGCGCCAACGCATCGGTGTCGCCTCGCCGCCCGTGCACCTGCGATTCGATCGCCCACACCGCCGCGTCGCGCTCGTCCGACCACGGCCGGATCGCCAGCATCGCCGCGTCCAAATCGCCCGCCGACACCAGCGTCTGCGCCGTCAACAGCGCTACACGCTTGCGATCCATGTCGCCGCTCACCTCGGCAAGCAGCGCCACCGCCCGGTCCGGCTGGCTCAGCCGATTGAACACGTCCGTCAAGGCAAGCCGCTGCGCATCGGTCAGCGGCAGCTCGGCCGCCGTTTCTGCCTGACGCAGCGCCGTCGCCGCGTCGCCGCGCCGCTTGCTGAGGTCCGCCAGCTTGATCCACGAGCTCGCGTCGCGCGGGTCCAGCGTCACCGCCTGCCGCAGGTCGTTCTCCGCCATCGCGTCGTTGCCCAGCCGCTCCAACGCCTCGGCTCGAAGCCGATACACGCTCACGGACTCCGGCGACGTCCGCTCCACCTCCGACAACTCCTTCGCCGCCTGCGACGCCGACTGCGGCCCGTCGCCGTGGCGAAGCAGCCACTGCGCCCGAGCCATCCGCCAAGGCACCGATGCCTCGCCCAACAGCTCGCCCACGCGATCGATCACCGACCGCGACAGCTCCCGATCCGCCCACACCGCCGGCGATCGCAACGCCGCACGCTGCACCGACAGCACCCCCGCGTGCTTCGCCGACAACCCGCCCCACGCCTCGGCCACGCCCTCGGCTCCTGCCTGCTCGCGCGCCCGCACCAGCGCCAGCTCGTATGCCGGCAGCTCCGCCTCGCTCGCCGTCGCCATGCCCGATTCGATCCGCGCCACCGCCCCCTCCGCGTCGCCGGCCCGCACCAACCGCTCGGCCGCCAGCAGCACCATCGACGGCCCGCTGCGCCGCTGCGCTTCCCCCGCAATCGTCTCGCCAAGCCCAAGCCCCAGCCGATCGTTCATCCCCGACAGCTCCACCACCAGCGGGTCGGGCAGCCCGCCCGCCAGCAGCGCCTCGGCAAGCCCCGCCGCCTCGCCCGACCGTCCCAGCCGGTGCAGCAGCTCGACCTCCATCAGCGCGATCTCGCCGCGCTTCGGCAGCACCTCGCGCGCCTGACGCACCGCCTCCAGCACGCGCTCATTGGCCTCGGCCGGCTGACCCGCCGCCGCGCCGATCAGCGTCCGAAGCCACAGCACCTGCAGCTCCTCGTTCTGCGCAAACAGCCGCACGGCCCGGCTCGCCTCGCGGTACGCCAGCTCGTCCCGACCATCCGCCAGCAGCAGACGGATCGCCGCCACCCGCGGCCGACCCCACGACGGCACCAGCGACGTCAGCCGACCCAGCGTCGCCACCGCCTCATCCGTCCGCTCCAGCTTGATCAGCCCGTTCGCCCGCCACAGCAACGCCACCGGGTGATCCCGATCGCGATCCAGGACGTCGTCCGTCGCCGCCACCAGCGCCTGGCCCGACACGTCCGACGCGTCCGTCACCAGCTCAAGCAGCGCCGCCCAGTCCCGCAGCAGCGAGCGCCCCGAGTCGGCCATCGCCGCCCGATACGACTCCAGCGACGCGTCGCCCGACCCCTGCAACGCCAGCGCCCGCTCGGGCACCAGCCGCTCGTTCTGCGGCGTCCAGTCTTCGGGCGACGCCACCTCGGTCGTGTAGTCCAACGCCGCGTCGAAGTCTCGCTGCGCCAGCAGCCGAAGCGCCAGCCAACGCCGGATCGTCACGCTGCCGAACCGCTCTTCTGCCTTGACCGCCGCCGTCATCGCCGACTGAATCAGCGACCCATCGGCCTCGGCCCCGCCCAGCCGCTCGAGCTGCGTCACCACCTGCACCGCCGACGACTCGCTCTCCAGCTCCACCTGCTCCAACGCACGCAGCACGTCCGCCGCGTCGCTCACCCGCCCGTCGGCAACCAGCGCCCGCACCAGCATGATCTTCGCCGCCAGTGCCCCGTCCGTCGCCTCGACGCGCTCCTCCGCGTACGCCACGACCGACTCCGGCGCATCGCCCCGCTGCTGCAGGATCAGCACCACCAGCTCGTGACCCCCCACGTCCCCCGGCACCAGCTCGTTGTACCGCTCGGCCGAAGCCAGCGCCGCATCAAACTCGCGCAACCGAAGCTGCGCGATCGCCCGCGCCCGCCACGCCTCCGCGTCGTCGGGGTCGTGACGATGCACCGTCTCGGCCATCGACAACGCCTCGAGGTTGTGCCCCAGCCGCAGCCGCAGGTCCATCAGCTGCGTGCGCGCCTCGAAGTGCGTGATGTCGCGATCGGCGATCTGCTGCAGCATGCTCAGCCCGTCCATCAGGTGGCGGTTGTTCGGCACCTCGGTGTGCAGCCGGCTGATCGCGTACTTGTAAAGAAGGTCCGACGTGCTCTCGCTGCGGAACCGCTGCAAGAAACGCCCGACGCCGTCCAGCGCCATCTCATAGTCCTGCTGCTCGTACGCGTCGAGGCCGCGCTCCAGCGCCACCCGCGCCTTGCGGTCCTGCGAACGCTCGGTCAGCACGTACGCCGAGCCCAGCCCCGCCCCAATCAACACCACCACCCCACCCACAATCATCAACCGACGGCGAGAGCGAGCATTCAACGGCATGGCGCGGCCAAACCTTTCATCAGAGGCAACAAGTCATCACGCAACGCAATCGGCACATCCTCGCCGATCCAGCGCCCCACGCCACACACCGATCACGCAGCACCCTGCGTCCGGCCGACCGACTTCGCAAGGCCACGCCGCGACGAGCCGGGCAGGCACGCCGCCGTCGCATGAGCCAGCGGCCCGTACTCCCGCGGGCACTCCTCGGCGTCACGCAGCGTCACCGACACCGGCGTCAGCGAGTCCGGCCGGCTCACCACACGCGACACCAGCGACGTCGTCCCCGCCGAGCCAAACAACGCGCCGTCCGTCGTGTCCGCCTTGTTGAACACCAGCCCCGCCACCTTCGCGCCCGCGTCCAGCGCCCGGTCGATCGCCCGGCGCACGTAACCCACCAGCTCGCCCTTGGCGACCACGACAATCAGCTCATCCACCTCGCCCGACGCGATCGACGCCTCAAGGCTGCCCAGGATCGGCCCGGAGTCGACCACCACCACGTCGTACGACGAGCGCGCCCGGTTGATCAACCCGCGGATCCCGCCGCGCGAGACCGTCCCGATCTCCGCGATGTCCGCCTCGCCCAACGGCAGGACCGTCAGACGCTCCACGCCCGTCGCCAGCACGCACTCTTCGAGCGCCGCGCCGGCCAACGACTCGAACACGCCCGCCCCGCGGCCTGTGTGGCCCGTCGCGTCCGTCGACAACGCCGCCGAGACCCGCGACGCCGTCGCCAGCCCTAGACGATCCGCCGCCTCGGCCATGCCGAGTTCGGGCTGTTCGTCCATCAGCTCCAACACCTGCGCGACCCCCGCCTCGTGCAGCACGCCCTGCCGCGCCAGCGACTCGGCCTGCCGACGACGCACGATCCGAAGCGTCCGCGAGCTCAGCCCGCCGCCCACCGCGTCGAAGTCGATCAGCAGCGTCCGGCTGCCCGCCGCCGCGAAGCTCAGGCCCAAGGCCAAACTCACCGACGTCTTGCCCGCACCGGCCGTCGCGCTCGTCACGCCCACCACCAACGGCTCGCCGTCCGGCCGGGCCCGCTGAAGCATCGAGCGGATCTCGTGCACCGCGTGCGACGCCCCGAGCGCCTGCTGCGCATCGTCCAGCGACTCGTCCAGGATCGGCAGCATGCCCAGGAAGGCGTCCGCGCCCAGCATGTTCTTCGCCGCCGCGTAGCTCTTGAGCCGGCGATCGGCTAAGCCCCACAGCAGCACCAGCCCGACGATCGCCGCGCCGCTGCCCATCCCCGCCGCCGCGGCGTTGCGGAACTGGTCGGCGTCGTTGCTCGGCGAGCCGGGCAGGTCGCCCTCGTTGCCGATCTCGAGTCGACCGTCGGTCGTCGACTCGATCTGGATCGCGTCGATCTTCGCCTCCGTCTCGCGCAGCTTCGATTCCTTAAGCGAGATCTCCCGATCGACCTCATCCAGGTCCACGCGCTGGCGGTTCAGCTCTTCCAACTCCGATTGCGTGGCCGCGACCTGTCGGCGGAACTCGTCCGCCTGCCCGCGAAGCTGCGCCAGACTCACCGCGCCCGTCGCGTCGGCCGCGCCCGAGCCAAGCTGCAATTCCAGCTCGCCGCGGTTGAACGCGTCGGTCCGCCGCGCGATCTCGTCGGTGATGATCGTGATCTCCTCGGCCAGCTTGCGCGTCGTGCGGTGCGCCTCGCCGAAGCGCGCGATCTGCGCGCGATACGCCTGCTCAGCAAGGGTCTTGCGCTGCACGAGGTTCTGCATCGTCGCGTCGACGGTCGCGATCTGCGCGGGGGTGTGGTCGGTTCGGGCCGCGATCTGCTCTTCCTGCGGCAGCTCGTGCAGCTTGATCAGCCGCTCGACCTCCTGAAGCCGGGCCTGCAGCGACTGCAACCGCGTGCTCTTCAATTCGTACACGCCATCCGCGTCGTTCGAGCTGAAGCCGTACCGCTTGGCCAGCGTCGACTGCCGCTGCCGCACGCCGCGGAGCTCGTTGCTCAACTGCACCTGAACGCTCGTCAACTTGTCCAGCCGCTCGTTCACCTCCCGCGAGTCGGCCTCGTCGTATACAGCGGCGAACGCCTTAACCAACGCCTCCACGCCCTTCTGCGCCGTTTGCGGGTTCTCATCGCGGAACCGCACCGCGATGATCTGCGGCTCGGTTCGCACCGTTAGCTGATCTTGAAACCCTCGCACGCTCGATGGGCCCGTCCCGCTCGGTCGCTCCGCCCACGTGCCCCCACGCAAAGCATTATCTACCACGCGGAACGACTTCATCCGCCGACCCTGTACACGCACGTAGTCGCTGAACATCGAGATGTCACCCAGCACTTCCTCATCCAGCACCACGTCCCGGTCCGGCGAAATCCGTACCCAGCCTTCGCTTTCGTACAGCGGGACGTGCGAGCGATACACCAGGACGCCCACCACGGCCGCCACCACCGACGCCGCCGCCAGCGCGATCAGGTACTTGCCCTGCATCGTGTAGTGCAGCGTCATCAGGGGGTTCGCGCCCAACGGCGAAGCCGCGGGGCCGGTCGGATCGGTTGCGCTCATAGGGCGGGCACTCCGCTGCGGATCTCGTCGAGCACCGGCTCGAGCAACTCGATGAAACGCCCAGCCAACTCCGTCTGGACGTCCACGTCAAGATCGGTCGGCACCAGGATCTGCACTTGGGCCGCGCCGAAAAACTTCTTGCGATAGTCCTGCGACGCCCGCTCCACCGCACGCATGTCCGGCGCCAGCGTCCCGTCGGGCAGGACCATGAAATTGAACAGGTCCATCTCCTGCTCGTCCACCGCGTCGCCCCGGCCGAAGCGATACTTCGTCGCCGACACGTCCGCCCCCGTCGCGTGGGACAGGTCGATCGGCTCCTCGGCGCGCGTCGACCAGCCATTGGCCGGGTAGCACACCGGCGGGTAGTGGCCGATCAGGTCGCGCGAGTCCGTGCAGTGCACGATCAGCACCTGCACCGATCGCCCCGTGGGCATGTGTTCGAAACGCCGGCTCAGGATGCGGTTGGCGTGCAGCATCTGCACCGCCGCCTCGGGCACCGTGCCGTCCACGCCCACCCACGCGTCGAAGCTGTACGGCAGCGCATCGATCGCCGCCTTCACCCGCTCGTGATACGCGTCGGCGTTGGCCGGCGCTTCGCGGTACAGACGGTGCTCGACCATCACGCCGCCCAGCAGCACGAACACCAGCCCCGCCCACACAATGGTCGCCACGTCGCGCGCCTTCACCGGGTCTCGCCTCGCTTCATCTCAAAGTGGTACGTCATTGCCTTCATCACGCCGACCTCCCCGCACGGTCCAGCCGGATCACCGGCAGCTCCAGCCAATCGACCAGCCGCAGCAGGCCCATCAACATCAGAAGCGCCACAAACAGCATCGCCCACCCCGCCAGGTCGTGGAACAGGTCGCCCACCGCGTCGTCCGCGTAGCCGTACAGCAGGATGGTCGGCACCAGCCGCAGCACGTTGCACGCGATCGCCAGAAGCGGGCTCGCCGCCAGCAGCAGGAACCGCACGTACTGACGCAGCGGCGTCGAGAACGCGAACGCGTACGTCACGAGGATCAGCGAGAACACCATCCGCAGTCCGTTGCACGCCTCTTCGATCAGCACCGGCTGGCCGTTGATCTCCACCACGTTCCCCAGCCGCTCGACCGGGAAGCCGAACGCCACGAACAGCCACTCCACCACCGCCGCCGTCGCCGTCTGCAGAGGCAACGCCACGTGCGGCCGAAGCGAGCCCGGCACTGGCACCAGGAAGATCAGCACCCCGAACGCCGGCAGGAAGTACCGCAGCAAGTCGATCCCGCCGAACGTCAACGCCACCCCCGCCAGCGTCGTCGCCGAGCCGAGGTACCAGAACGTGTCGATCGTCCGTGCCTCGCCGTAGCTGAACAGCATCCACCCCAGCGCCACCACCACCGGCCCGATCCACCGATGCCGCGGCACCAGCTTGCGGAACCGCACCCGACGCGCCCAGATCAGCCACGCCGCCACCAGCGGCACCAGCAGCACGTGCGTGTCCTCGGGGTCCTTCCACCCCTGGTGCACCAGATCCGCCCACGCCGACCAGTTCGCCACGACCGCCATCAGCGCCAGACCGATCGCGATCGGCAGGTGCCACAGCGGCAGGCCGTTGCGCCGCAGCATCGACAAAGTGGGCGTCGTCGCGCTCATGCTCGATCTTCACCAGGCCCGCGGCGCGACGAACACCGAGCCAAGCCCCGGTCCGTCGCCTCGCTCACTGCCTGGATGCTCCTTCTCCTCGGTCCCGAGGGTCATACGGCCACGCCGCGGGCCGCGTTCGCCCGCACGCCCGAATCATCGGTCATTCCGGCCCCACGCAACACCGCATCCCGGCTTCAACCTTCGTTCCCGACCGCTCAACCCCGTTCCCCAGCCCCGCCGCGCCTTACCGGACGCCCGACCCGGCCTACTGCGAGCCCGCCGGCCGCAGCCCGCCCGCGTCCCGGCCGTCCGTCGTGATCCGCCGATGCCCCAGGAACCGCGATCGCTTCACCGACCGGATAAACCCGCCGATCGCGTCGATCAGCTCGGGGTCGGCCGTCGGCTCGATCCCCGCTCGGGCCGCCCGCTCGCCCGCCGCCGCCAGCGCCCCCGGCAACGCCGACTCGTCCCACGCCACCGTCACCCCCGGCCGGCCGTCGAACCGCTTGGCCGTCGCCACCTGGTGGTCCGACCGATGCTCGCCCTTGGCCTCAAGCCGAGGCATCACCAGCACCGGCTTGCCCAGCTCCAGCGACCCCAAGATCGTCCCCATCCCCGCGTGCCCCACAATCACGTCCGCCGCCGACATCGCCGAGTGGCAGTGGCCGGGCGTCACGAACCCCTTGAACGCCATGTGCCTGGGCTGATAGTCGCTCGGCCCGATCTGCGCGAACACCTCCACGCCCTCGGCCGTCGCCGCCCACGCGTCCATCGCCTCGATCAGGCGGTCAAACGCCAGCTGCGTGCCCACGGTCACGAATACTCTTTTCATCGCCGGAATCTCGCTCATACCACCGCCCCCGCATATCGCACGCCGCGCGTCGACTTCTTCGCCAGGTCCGACCACTGCGTCAACCATAGGTCCGCGACCCACCCCGCAAGCCGGCCCGACAGGCTCATTTTCTCCACGTTGGCGATGCTGTCCAGCCACACCGTACGCGCTCCCAACGCCCGGCCGAGCACCAGCGCAATCAGCCCCGGCGCCGCGCCCGTCGAGAACACCACGTCCGGCCTCTCCTTCCACACAATCGCCGCCAGGTGGCACGCCGAGCGCAGCATCTTGATCGGGGCCTTGCGGTTGCCGTCCGTCACCTCGATCAGCCGGTGCGGCTCGACCATCGGCGCGTACCCAGCGTCCGTGCTGACGTAAAACACCTCGCACCCCGACCACGCCGGCCGGCAACGCAAAAGCTGCACGAAGTGACCCCCCGCCGACGCGATCGCCATCACCTTCGTCGGCCGGTCCGGCCCGTTCAAAATGGCCTGCGCCTTATCCAACCACACCTCCCACAGCCCGACGGGAGCTGTCGTCCCGCTCCCACGTCCCGAAGTCGCCAGCCGCCAACTTGGCGCGGGTCGCCCGCCGGGTCTTCCATTGAGCATACGCATACACCCCGATATCGGCGATCCACCACGGCCGCCGAAGCAGCAGCCTCAGCAAATCCCCCGCTCCGTTCTCGCCGCCCACCGCCGTGCCCGGACGCCGAAGCCGAAGCTCCGCGTTCCCGAACCGCGCCCGCGTCTTGATCTGCACCACCCCCGCCAGCGTCGACGGGGCCGTGATCTGGAATGTCGACGATCGCACCGTCCGTCGCTCCTGAGCAGAAAAGAGGCTTCGTACAAATCCATCATCGGCAATCAGATCCGGAAACCTGTCAAACCGCCCGCGACCGGCCGCGCTCAGCGCGTAAAACCCACTCCCAATCATCCCGCCCGACGCGAAATACGGCAACGCCATCCACACCCGATAGAACGCCCGAACCGTCCACGAAGATCGCGACGTGTCCACCGCCAGCAGCGGCGCCGCCGCCTCCACGCCCGGCTCCTGCAAAACACCAACCACCTCACGCACCGCCGCGCCGCTCACCACCACGTCCGCGTCCAGGTACACCCGCACCTCGCCCGTCGCCGCCTCGTCCCCCGCGTTCAGCGCCGCCACCTTCGACGCTCGGCTCGCCTCCACCACCCGCACCGGCTCGCCGAACCCCGCCGCCACCTCCGCCGTCCGATCCGTGCACCCGTTGCACGCCACCAACACCTCCGCGTCCGCCGCCGTCAGCGCGCCCTCCCCCCCCAGCAGCGCCGACAAGCACCGACCGATCACCGCCTCCTCGTTGTGCGCAGGGATCACCACCGAGATCACGCCACCACCCCCCCGCTCCCCGGCGCCGCCTCGCCCAGCCCCACCTCGTCGCCCGGCCGCGGGTCCTGCGCCACCCCATCCCGCGGATACCCCGACCACCACGTCGCCGCCGAACGCCACACCTCCCGGTACCGCGCCGCGCGCTGCCGCTTACCCAACAGCGAATACGCCAGCCAGCGCGTCCACGCGTGCGCCACGATCAGCATCCCCAGCCGCGCCGCGTACCCGCCGCCCCTCCACGTCCACGCCCAATGCATCTTGCCCCGCGCGATCGCCGCCGCGCGACGCCCGCTCGTCGCCGCCGAACCGCCCACCCGATGCACCACCCGCGCGCTCGGCGTCATCACGCACGCCCCGCCCGTGTGCCGCGCCGCGCGCTGGCACAGGTCCACCTCCTCGCTGTACAGGAAGTAGCTCGTATCGAACCCGTCGATCGCCGCCCACGTCTCCCGCTCCACCAGCATGAACGCCCCGCTCAACACCGCCACTTCCGCAGGCTCGCTCGCGCCCATCCGCACCCCGCCTCGACGAAGCCACCCCAACCCCACCAGCAACATCAACTCGCCCATCAGCCCCGGCCGCGCCTGGTTCGACGTCGGGTCCCGCCGCCCATCCGGAAGCACCGTCACCCCGCCCCACGCCCCCGCGCCCGGCCGATCCGCCACGCACCGCAACAACGCGCCAATCGCGTCGTGTTCCAACTCCGTGTCCGGGTTCAGCAGCAGCAGATACCGCCCGCGCGCCTGCGCCGCCAGATAGTTGTTCCCCCCCGCAAACCCCAGGTTCCCCGCGCTCTCGATCACCCGCACCGATGGATACGCCGCCCGCAGGTACGCCGCCGACCCGTCGTCGCTCTGATCGACAAACAACACCTCGTCGCGCTCACCATCGCCGTGCTTCAGCAAGCTCGACAGGCACGCATCGATATCCCCACGCGACCGATACCCCACGATCAGCACGCTCACCGTCGGCTCAACGCCCGCGCCCACCCCCTCATCCAATCTCTTCTCATCCCGCTGCACGAAGCGTCCCTTCTCCCCCGGAACCCCCGGCATCCCCGCCCCCGCCCTCCGCGCCCGCCTTCGGGTCCACAAACCGCACGCAGCTCTCCTCGTGCGCCATCGAGAACGCATGCACCGACGCGTTCTTGTGATACGCCCCCGCAAGCAGCACGGTCGGCTTGTCCAACAAGTACCCCAGAATCGACACGTGCATCCGGTCGGCCATGATAAACGCCGCGCCGCGGATCGCCTCGCAAAACGCCTCGAAATCCACCGACACCGAGATGTCACGCACCACCCGCGGCAGCTTCGGATCGACCCCCGCCTCCTCGATCAGCCGATCCACCAGCCTCTTCCGCCCGCTCGCCACCAGCCGGTCGCGCAGACGCGACAACGGCTTGCGGATCGGCGCAGGCAGCCATGGCGCCTTCGTCTGCGCCAAAAGCTTCGCCCCGCCCTCCTTGTCTTTGCGCATGCACACCACCACGTGCCCCTCCCCCCGCTGCGCCCGCTGCTCTTCCACCCAAGGCCCGCCCTTGAGCTCGAACGCCAGGTCCTGGCTCAGCCCCAGCGTCACGCGGTCGTCCAAGCCAAGCTCCGTCACCGCCGCGTGGCTCGTGCGGTCCCGCCCGAACAGCGTGATCGGCGTGTCTGTCGACGCGCAGATCTTCGCGAACCGATCCGTCTCGAACTCAAACGTGCTCGGCCCCACCACGATCGGCGTGCCCGGAAACCCGCCGCGATAGTGCTCCAGCCGCCCGATGCCCCCGCCCCACACGTCGTTCATCGCCCCGCCGCCGTTGATCACGATCAGCTCGGCCGCGCCCGGCTCATCCACCAGCGTCACCTCCGCGCGCTCGAACACCCGCTCGGCGCCCATCCGAATCAGCCGGTCGCCGTTGTTCCCACACAACGGCTCGAAAAACACCCGCTTGCCCGCGTGCCCGGCCATCACCTCGACAAAACTCTGCTCGGTCGTCCGCATGCCTGCTCCCGTCTGCGTTCAGCGCGCCACCGGCCGCGCCCGATCGATCGTCTCCGCGTACGCCTCCAGCAGCCGCGCCCCCGCCGCCGACCACGTCAGGTCCGCCGCCACCGCCGCGCTCGCCGCACGCATCCGCCGACGAAGCGCCGGGTCGTCATGCAGCCGTCGGTAATGCTCCGCAAGCGCCGCCACGTCCCCCGGCCGGTGCAGCAGCCCGTCCGCGCCATCCGCCACCACCGCCCCCGCCGCGTCCGATACCAGCAGCAAACACCCGCACGCCCGTGCCTCGTACGTCACCAGCGCGCTGCCCTCTTCGATCGAAGGCAGCACCAGCGCATCGCTGTTCCGCATCCGCGTCTCGATGTCCGTCACAAACCCCGCGTCGTCCACCCCGGGCAGCTCCAGCCACTTCGCGCACGCTTCGCGGAACGCCGGCTCAAACACCCCGCACAGCGTCAGCGTCCCGCCATCCTCACCCACGCCCGATTTCGCCCACGCCTCCAGCGCGTAATGCAGACCCTTCCGCGGTTCGCACCGCCCGGCAAACAACGCCCGCAGCCCGCCCGGCTCGTGGCCGTTCAACTCCGCCGGCTTGAACCGCGCCGCGTCATACCCATACCGATGCCGCACCAGCTTCGCCTCGCTCACGCCCTGATCCACGAACGTCTGCCGCACGAAGTCCGACGGGCACAGCAGCGCATCCGCCGCGTCGTATTCCGCCTCCTCCCGCGCCAGCCGCGCCGGGTCCGCGTGGTGCGGGTTGTCCTCGCTCACCGGCACGCCCAGCTTTCGGCTCTCGGCCTCCACCACCGAATACGCAAACGCCGTGTGCGCGTTCGGCCGCTCCAACACCACCGCCACGCCCCGCGCCTGCGCCGCGCGGATCGTCTCCAACGCCCCCAGCGGCCACGCGTGCACCACGTCCGGCAGCAAGTTCGCCGGCGCCTTGCGCAACGCCTTGGCCACCACCCCGTCGTGCCACCGCCGCCAACGGTCCAAGCCCATCAGCTTCATCGGCAGCCGAAACCCCGCCGGCCGGTTCGTCTCCACCACCCGCGCCACCCCCGCCGCCTCGGCCTCCAGCGACCCGCACCACAGCGTCACCGTCGCGCCGTGCTCGGCGATCCCACGCACCTGCTGGATCGCCGTCTCGCCAATGCCAGACCGGCCGATCCGAAGCGGAAAGCTGTACCAAACACGCATCGGGGGCCTCGCCGAACCGCTCACGCCGTCACCCCCCGCTGCCCACGCAGCCGTGTCTGCAGATACATCGGCCGCCGCCGCGCTGGGGTTGACCGCGTGGTCGCATCAGCCTCGGCCGTCGCTGCCCCCCGCATCAGGTGCAGCCCCGCGATCGCCGCCAGGTGCATCGTCAGCACAAACGCCGCCTGACCGAAATACGACACCCCGATGAACATCCACGAGTGCGCCACCATGCTCGTCCACAACGCCCACGCCAGCTTCGAGCCGCCGGGGTCGCTCACCTCCCACGCGATCGCCCGCTGACGCGCCCACTGCATCCCCACCCAAAGCGTCGCCACCAGCAACCCCAGCGACAGGATTCCGCCCGTCACCGCCATCGCGATGAAGTGGTTGGTCACGTCAAAGAGCTGCCGCCCCCAGTGCGCCGTGCCGTGCGTGCCCATGACGAACCACTCGGGGATCCGGTTCACCGCCTGATCGATCAGGTGATAACGGTGCCAGCCCGTCGAGCCGCCCACCGCCGACACCCGCGACACCAGGTGCCACACCGGCGCCTTCATCACGAAGTGCAGCACCACCAGCACCGCCACGCTCCCCCAGAACGCCGGCACCGCGTACTTGCGGAACTTGTAAAGCGACCCCGCACCCAGCGCCACCATCGCCCCAAACACCGGCGTCGACGACGCACAGAAATACACAATCCCCAGCGAACAAAACGCGCCCACCGTCCCCAGCCACCAACGCTTCGCGTCCAGCCAGATCAGCGACGCGATCATCGGCAGCATCCCCACCCACACCACCCCCGCCGTGATCGGGTGCGCATAAGGCCCCTGACATCGCAGCCGCCCATCACGGATCCAAGTGATCGCCTTCACCCCGCCAAACACCGAGAAGATGTTGTAGCGCGTCATCCACTCCAGCGCAAACGCGCAGCACACCGGCACGCTCATCACCGCCATCACCCGCGCCGCCATCAAAAGGTCCGCCCGACTCTGCAACGCCACCCGCAGCACCCCGTACAGCAGCACCGCGTCATAAGCTCGGCCCAGCAGGTAAATCAAAGGCCCCGTCGACATCGTCCGCACCAGCGGGATCGTCACCGCCACCGCCGTCGCCGCCAGCACCAGCCCGTCCATCCCGCAGAACCGAAGCCCCTTCCACTCGTTCTTGATCAGCACCCGACCCATCGCGCACACCACAAGAATGCGGATCAGGTCGAAGTCCAACCCCCCGATCGCCACGCGTTGCGACGCAGGGATCAACAGCAGCAGCGCCAGGAACGGCAGCAGCAGCAGCCGGCGCGGCAGCACGAACACCATCGCCGCGCAGATCGCCAGCGCCACCCCGCCCACCGGGTGCAGCGTCGTCGTGTTCGCAAACTCGGACTGGAAGCGTGCGCTCATCCGGCCGCGCCCCCTTCCGCCGGTTGCGCGTGGCCGTTGCGGCCGTTCGACAGGTGCGCGTCAAGCCCGACCAACCCCCGGCTGTGCCGATACCGGTTCACCCAACCGCGCGGCGCCGTCGCGTACACCAGCGGTTTGTAATACGTCCGCGACAACGGCTGTAGCCTCGCGCACTGCCAACCGACCAGCATCGCCCCCGACCACCGACCCGATCGCCGGTGGTCCAGCACGCTCTCAATGAAATGGGCCGGCAGGTTGTTGTCCAAGATGTCCGGCCGATCCATCTGCCCGTCCGCTCGCTCGCGCAGGTGCGGGAACTCCGCGTCGAAGTCCGCTCCGCGCCGGTCGCACGCCTTGCGCAACACAAGCCGCTTGAGCTTCTCGCGCCGCTCCGGCGTGCGCTTCGTGATCGACGTCCGATGCACCCGGTACGTGTACAGGCACTCGCCCAGCACCTCGATCGGGTGCGCCTCGCCGACGCGCAGGATGTAGTCGTGCCCCTGGCAGATCGGGAAGTCCGCGTCATACAAGATGTCCCGCACCTTGCTCATGCGGTACATCCCCGTCGGGTCGTGCGCCGGCATCCGGAACGCCGCGATCTCTTCGATGCAGTCCGCCCGAGTCTTGTGCCGGAAGCGCGGCGCGACGCGCTGGTCGTCGAGGATCAGCTCGTGCCCGCAGAACACCGCCGCCAGCTCGGGGTCGGCCTCGAACTCGGCGAGCTGCCGCTCGACCCGGCGCGGGAACGACAGGTCGTCCGCGTCCTGCACCGCGTAGTAATCGCCCTTCAGCTCGGCGATCGCGCGGTTCAGCGCCGCCGGCTTGCCCTGATTCTCCTGGCGAATGACCCGCATCCGCGTGTCTGTCACCTTGCTCAGCAGCGCATCCACCGCCCCGTCCGTGCTGCCGTCGTCCACCAGCAAAAGCTCGATCTCCCGATGCGTCTGACCCAGCGCCGACGCCACCGACGCCTCGAGGTACTCCCCCGCGTTGTACACGCACATCACGATCGTCACGAGCGGCCGACTCATCCGCCACCCCCCGTCAATTCCTCAGCCGGGCCGAGCTCATCCATCAGCCGATCCAGCTTGCCCGCGTCCAGCGACCCCGAAAACACATCCGCAAACGCCAGCAACTCCGACGCCGGCCGCAGCCACCACCGACTCTGCTCCACGCGATCGCGCAGCCCTTCCGCGTACCGATCGCGGATTGGCTTGGCCGGGTTGCCGCCGACGATCGTGAACGCCTGCACCGGCTTGGTCACCACCGACCCCGCGCCGATCACCGCGCCCGTCGCGACCCTCGTGCACCCCGGCAGCAGCACCACCCCGCGCCCGATCCACACGTCGTGCTCGAGCGTCAAAGGCTCGTAGTCCAACGGCTCGTACCCCGCGCCAAACCCGTGCTTCTTGTTGTAAAACAAGCTGTGCGACGACAGCCCGTCGACCGGGTGGTTTTGCGAGATCGCCCGCACGCCCTTGGCGATCGAGCAATAACGACCGATCGTCGTGAACTGCGGGAACGCCCGCGCCTCGAAACAACCGTTGCGCGAGTAGTCGCCGATCTTCAGGTTGAATGCCTCGCGCATCACGTCGCGTGCCGTCAGGCTGAACTCCGGCCCGCCCTCGGCCAGATACATCCGACGAAGCGCAAACGTCGCCAACCGCTCGCTGCGCTGCATGCGCTTGTCGCTCACCAGTCGGCGCACCCACGCCGCCTTGGTTGACCGCTGCATCCACGTCGTCGCGTCCCGACTCACGCCGCCACCCCCTTCGCCGATGTCGCCGCACCCGCCGCCCCGCCGTTCAACCCCGCCGCCTCGGCCATCGCGTCTTCCAGCCGGCCGACCTGCATCCGCACGTCAAACCCCTCGGCCATCTTCGCCCGCCCGGCCGCGCCCATCGCCACGCGCCTCGCCCCGTCGCCCGCCAGCTCGGCCATCGCGCGCCCCATCGCCGCGTGATCGCCCTCGTCCACCAGCAGCCCGTGCACGCCCTCCTCGACCTGATCGATCACCCCCGGGTGCCGCGTCGAGACCACCGCCAACCCCGACGCCATCGCCTCGGCGATCGCCACCGGCCAGCCCTCCTGATCCCCGTCCGCCGACGTCACCGAGTGCTGCACGAACACCGACGCCCGCTCCATCCACCCCCGCACCTCCTCGTTGCTCACCTTCCCGAGCAGCTCCACCCGACCCTCCGCGCCGCACTCCGCCACCACCGCCTGGCACGCCTCCATCATCGGCCCGTCGCCGATCACCACCAGCTTCGCGTCCGCCAGCGTTGCCTCGGCAAACGCGCGCACCGTCAGGTCCGCCCGCTTCTTCTCCACCAGCCGGCCGACCGCCAGGAACACGCAAGGCCCGTCGGCCGACCGCGCCGGCGCGTCGAACTTGGCCGTGTCCACCCCGCAGGGCACCAGCCGAATCTTCTCCGCCGGCACGCCGAGCCGCTCCAGGCGCTGCCGCTGGTGCGTGCCCACGATCACTGACATCGCCAGCCGATCCGCCATCCGCCGCAGGCTCGACGTGTACCAGCCGTTGCTCAGCATCCGCGAGATGTCGTGCCCGTGGAAGTGCGCCACCACCGGCACGCCCTCGGCCAGGCACGCCGGCAGCACCCGCAACGCCACAAAGCCGTACTGCGCCAGCACCACCCCCGGCCGATCCTCGCGCAGCTTCGCGCGAAACCACGCCAGCTCGCCGGCCGACGCGCCGTACCAGTTGCCGTGCCCCGCGCAACGCAAGCGATGCACCCACCGATTCGCCCCGCCGCCGATCGCCGCATCAAACGGCACCTGCCGCTGCGCCCACGTCGCCAGCCCCGCGTCCTGCGGCCGCTCGTCGTTCCAATACACCCACGTCGGCGTAAACCGGCGCATCCCCTCCACCTGTCGCTGCAGCCACACCTCGCTCACCATGCGGCACGACCGGCTCACCATCCACGCCCTGGGCCTCTCTCCCGCCGTCGCCGCGCTCATCCGTGCCCCCCGCCCTTGAGCATCCGACGCAGCCGAAACGCCTGACGCTTCGGCCAGCTCACCAACGGCAGCGCCAGCTCGAACGCCATCGCCCGGTGCGCCGCGTCGTCCGTTCGCAGCGCCATCCCCAACGCGCGCTCCGCCCGATACCGCTGTGCCGCCCGCCACGCCGGCGAGTCGTACGCGTCCCGATGTTTCAAGTGCGCCTTCAACGAATCGCACACCCCGCGCGCCCGAGCGCCCGACAGGTTGCCCGGCCGACCCCGCCGATACGTCCACTTCGGCTCATCGACATAAGCCCAAGGCCCGCGCTTGGCCAGACGAAGCATCAGCTCGACGTCCTCGACCTGCACGTGCTCGCCGTCGAACCCGCCCACTTCGACGTAACTCGCCCGCCGCACGACCTGCCCGCTGGTCGAAAAGTTCAGCGGCCGCGTCGGCACCAGCCGCCGCATCGCCGCCATGTCCACCACCGCCGTGCCCTCGTCCAGCTTCATGCGTGGCGTCGGCTCGATGTCGCCGGACTCGACCACCAGGTCGCGCCGATGCGACACGCACGCCACCACGTCGTCGGGCGCCGCTTCGATGCAACGCATCGCCGATTCGAGGTAGTCGTTGTCCCACAGGTCGTCGGAGTCGAGGAACGCGATCCACGCCGCCGAGCTCGCCTCGACGCCGGCGTGCCGGGTCTTCGCCGCCGTGCCGAACGTCCCCCGCACCACCTTGGCCCCGATCGCGTGGCCGGCGGCGATGTCGCCGGTTCCGTCGGTCGATCGGTCGTCCACCACCACCACCTCGGCCGGCCGCACCGTCTGCGCGGCGACGGTGTCCAGCGTCTGCGCCAAATACTCGGCCGTGTTGTGGGCCGGGATCACCACCGCGACATCGACCGTGGCCACGCCGGGGCTCGGCGGGTCGGCGGCGGATGGGGTCGTCGTGGCGGGCATCAACGCGGGCTCCAGGATCGATCGGTCGTCGCGGCCTCGGGCCGGGCGTCACACGCCGCCCCACCGCTCATCGGCACATGGCCCGCCGGCGTGCAATGCCGGCCCGGCCCCTTCCCCCCATGTCACGCCGCCCACGCCCGATAAGTTCGCCGCAACCCCTCAACCCGGCGACATCCGCGGCGGACGCGACACCGGACGCATCAGCCCCGGCAGCCGACGACCCGCCCAGTAATACAGCCGATGCGCCACCCCCAGCCGCTCCATCGCCGGGGCCCAGACCTTGTCCACCTCGTCCGCCGTGCCGTACCGCACGGCCGCGCCCAGCGAACGCTTCGCGTGAAAGCCGATCCGCGCCCGCATCTCCGGCCCCGGCCAGCGCGACTCGTTCTTCAGATACGCCTCGAGCATGTACCGAAACCCCCGCACCCGTCGGTTCGTCAGGCTGCCCTGCCGCATCAGCCGGTACTCCCACGTCGGCTCGCCGCGATACACCCACCGCACGCCCTTGAAAAACCGCATGCACAGCTCGAGGTCGTGCTTCGACGCCTGCGTGCCGTCGAACCCGCCGACGGCGCGAAACCGCCCCGCGTCCAGCAGCAGCCCGGGCGTCTGGAACTCGCACGGCGGGCGGGTGATGACCCGATAAAAATCATCGTCGCCAAGCGCCGCGGAGTCTTCGAGCGCCATGGGTGCGGGCGTCGTCGTCTCGCCCGTGGCGTCGTCCAGGTCGACCCGAGCGCACACGCACGCCTGCGCGTCGTGTCGCTCGGCCAACCCCACGGCCGTCTCGAGGTGGTGCGGCAGCCAGCGGTCGTCGGAATCCAGAAACGCCAGCCAGCGCGTCTCGGCGTCGAGCGCGGCGTGGTTGCGCGTCCGCGCCGCGTTGCCGAAGCGCCCGCGCAAGACCGTCGGCCGAAGCGCGTGTTGCTCGGCGATCGCCGCCCCGTCGTCGGTCGACCCGTCGTCGACGACCACCACCCGGGCCGGACGCAGCGTCTGAGCGGCGATCGAGTCCAACGCCTCGGCGACGTACGCCCCGGTGTTGTGCGACGGCATCACGACCGTCACGTCCGCCACCGGCGCACCCCCGGCGTCGTTCCCCGGCGTGCTGGATGCGTTCGGCGTGTTCATCCGATGATGCCCAAGGTCGCCGGACCGCCGCAGCGGCTCCGACCGGAAGCGGCGCTTCCATCATAAACGCCGACCACGCCGGCTCCGCACCGCCATGCCCTCATCGACACAACCCCGCCGGCCGTTCAATCGGCCCGACCCCTTCGCCGAAGTCTCCACCCGCAACCTCGGCGGCAAGGCCCGACGCGGCGGGGCGATCACCGCCGGCAGCCAGCTCGTCCGGCTTTTCATCCAGCTCGCCCGCACCGCCGTCCTCGCCCGGCTCATCGAGCCGTTCGATTTCGGGCTCATCGCCACGGTGGTGGTCTACACGCAGGTCCTGTCCGTCTTCGCCGAGTCCGGCCTCTCGGGGGCCGCCGTCCAGAGCAAGACGCTCAACCGCCGGCAGGCCGCGACGCTGTTCTGGATCAACATCGCGATCGGCGCACTGCTCACGCTGATCATGATCGCCCTCGCCTGGCCGATCGCCTGGGTGTACGACCAGCCCGAGCTGTTCGCGATCGTCTCGGTGTCCAGCTTCGGGTTTCTGATCTCAGCCGTCGCCCAGCAGCACCTCGCGCTGCTCCGGCGACAGCTGCGCTGGTGGTCTGTCTCTTCCGTTCCGGTCGTGTCCATGCTGGTCAGCACGGCGGTCGCCATCGCCGTCGCGCAATACTCGCCGACGTACTGGGCGCTCGTCGCGATGACGCTCTCCTACGCCATCACCACGGCCGTCATGGCCCCGCTGCTCACCGGCTGGCTCCCCGGCCGGCCCGGCCCTCTGCGCGAGTCGGCCGACCTGCTGCGCTTCGGCTCGCACATGCTCGGCTTCGGCGTGCTCAACAAGCTCAGCCGGTCGGTGGACAACTGGCTGCTCTCGTTCGTCGGCCCGGTCCAGCTCGCCTTCTACGACAAGGCGTATCAGCTCATGCTCAAGCCGATCCGGCAGATCAACTCGCCGATCTCCGCGATGGCCATGCCCGTGCTCTCGCGCATCCAGGACGAGCCCGAGCGCTTCCGCAACGCCTTCGCCGAGGTGCAAGAAAAGATCGCGATGATCCTCTTGCCCCTGTTTGCCGTGCTGATTGTCGCCGGCGACTGGGTGATCCTCGTGATGCTCGGCGAGCAGTGGGAACAGAGCATCCCGATCTTCCGCTGGCTCGGCGTCGTCGGACTCGTGCAGGGTCTCACCAACTCCAACGGCTGGGTCATGATGAGCCAGGGACGCACCGCCGACATCCTCAAGTGGGGCGTGTTCTCGGCGACCACCACCGTCGCGAGCTTCGCCATCGGCCTGCCCTGGGGCGCGCAAGGCGTCGCCATCGCCTACACGCTCTACAGCGTCGGCATCAACACGCCGGCCCTGGTCTGGTGGATCGGGCGGCGCGGGCACATCTCGTCGCTCGACTACATCCGCCCGAACCTCACCGCCGTGCCCGCCGCGCTCGCCGCCGCGGGCGTTGCGCTGGCGCTGCGGATGAACCTGCCCGTCGGACCGTTCGTCGGCCTGCTCTGTGTGGTTGGCGCATCAGCCGTCATCGTCGCGTGGGTCTACCTCATGGTGCCGCGATCGCGCCGGGCGCTGCTGGCCATCGTCCGCTCGCCGGGCAAGAAGGCGTAGCCACCCCCGCCGAGCGATACGCCGTCTCGACGCCGTCGACAAACGATCCCCACGTCCAACCGGCCGCGCGCTGCGCGTTCGCCTCGCCCCACGCCGCCCAACGGTTGCGCATCGCAAACGCACGGCTCAACGCCTCGGCCAAGCCGTTCGCTTCATCAGGCATGTACAGCAGCTCGCCCTGCGCCGACAGCACCTCGCCCAGGCATGCCTCGTCCGGCGCCACGCAAGGCAGCCCGTACGTCATCGCCAGCAACACCGCGCCCGACGTCAGCGAGCGTGTGTACGGCGCAACAAACACGTCCGCCGCCGCGAGGTACGTCGGCAGCTCGGCGTCATCGAGGAAGCGATCGTCGATCCGCACGTCCGCCCGGCCCGCCGCCGCCTCACGCAACGCCGCGACCGCTTCTTCGTGCACGCCCGACCCGGCAATCACCAGCCGCGCCTCGCCCGCCCCGCCGTCACGCAGCTTGACGAACTCGCGCACCAGCGCGTCCAGCCCCTTGTTCGATCGGATCTGACCCAGCGACAGCACCACCGGCACGTCCGGCTCCAACGACAGCCTCGCCCGCGCCTCGGCCTTGCTCGGCGCGTCGCCGTACACGCCGGCGTAACCCGGGTGCATCGCGACCGCGATCGGCTTGTCACGCAACGCCGCGAACCGCTGCGTCGCTAGCTCCGCCGCCCGGCCGCAGTGCGCGATCGCCGCATCCACCCGCCCGGCAAACCGGTTCGTCACCTCGCGCTCCAGCTCGGGGTCCGGGCTGTCGTGCGACGCCAGGTTGTGCAGCGTCCACACCACCTTGACCCCCAGCAGCCGAAGCGCCCGCACCTGCCAGAGAAACCGCGCCGCCGTCCGCCGCGTCTCGTCGGGCGTGGCCCGCACCATCTGCTTCTCGACCCACTGCACGTGCGCCACGTGCGGCCGAAACGACCGCAGCAGCTCCAACCCGATCGACTTCGATGCCTTGAACCCCCGCGCGTCGTAGCCGCGGCCGTTCAGCTCGTCGATCAGCCGCGTCGTGTACGGGTTGCTCGTGTAGTGGGGGAACACCGCCACCCGCACGCAATCGTTGCTCGCCAGCGCCTCGGCCATCCGTGCAATCATCGGTCGCCTCGGGTCCCGATTCAATCGAACAGCGCGCCGCTGGTCTGCATCAGCACCGCGAACTGCCCGGGTTGGTCGATCTCGACGTTCGACGCATCGACCCGCTCGATGATCGCGTCGGCCGACACGCCGCTGGCGATCATCCGAGGCAGCCGCGTGTTGCGGATCGCCACGGCCGTGTGGTCGGCGTTGTTCCGCCACATCCACGTCTGCTTCGAGTCTAGGCCGTCGACCACGAGGTGGTCGGTGTTGATGATCCACTGCGTGAACAGCTCGTCGCGGCCGTCGATCGTGCTGTCGATGTCGACGATCGCGATGTTCTTCAACCGGCCACGGTCGGCCGCCGAGGTGATGAACAGCTGGGCGATCGAGTCGCGGATGGTCAGCCCCTGCAGGATCACGTCACTCACGCCGCCGTAGAACTGATAGACGTCCGAGTGCGCGCCGCTGCCCCGGGCGTCGATGCCGCGGACGGTCGTGTCCAGCACCATCGTGGCGTAGGTGAACGCGTCGGCCTTGATGCCGTCGATCACGCAGCCGCGCACGAGGTCGGCGCCCTGCGGGCCGGTGTGCAGCTTCGTCCACGTCGTCTCCGTGAGGTAGCGGCGGTTGGCCTTGAGCACCTCGCCGACCTGCCAATCACCCAGCACGTTGCACCCGTCCAGCCACACGCTCAGCGGCGCGTTGCGCACGTCGTGCACCAGCGGGTGTTCCTCGCCGGCCCACCGCACATCCACGTTCTGGAACCGCACGTTCGGCCGGGCCCACCGCACGCCCTTGTCGATCACGACGGTCGTGCCCGCCGAGTCGCCCATCAGCGTGAACCACGCGGTCTTGTCCGCCGACCGGTCGACGACCCAATCGCGCTCCAGCTCGCTCAGCCGCACCTCCCCGGCCGGCATCTTGACGGTCGTGCCGGCACGGTTGGCGTTGAGCTTGACCCGCAGCCACTTCGATGTGCCGATCCGCGGGATCACTTGCGCCCGCAGCTCGATCGGCTCGGCCGACGCGCCCGAGCGGAAGTCGTCCGGGTCGAGCGTGACCCAGAACTCACGCACGCCGTGACGGGGGTTCTTGCTGGCCTTGTCGATGTGCAGCTTCTTGCCGCCGTCGACCCAGAACTCGACGCGGGCGATGCCGTTGGCGTGGTGCGCGACGACGCCGACGTGGAACGCGCCCGGCCGATCGGTGCCCCGGCCGAACGACTCGTAGGGGATGGCGTTGAAGTGGGCGATCGCCTCGGCCTCGAAGCCGGCGAGGTGGAACGGGCCGAAGCCCGCGGGCTCCATCGTGTCGCCGCTGTCGAAGCCGTTGCCGGGGCGGAGCGTGCGCGTGTCGTTGCCGCCGATCGTCCCCGCGCCGCCGACCGGGGTGTCCGGCAGCGTGGCCGCGGGCGGCGGGGTGTCGCCTTGGGCGGAGCCGCCGCCGGTGGATGCGTCGCCATCGGTGGGCGCTGGGTCGGCGTCTGCGTTTGGATCGGGATCGTTCCCGCCGTCGATCGGGGCGGGCAGCGGCGTGATGGGCGTCGGCGTCGGGGCCGGCACCACGGGCGCGGGGTTCACGGGCGCGTCCGGCGTGACCGGCTCGGGCAAGTCCTCGGGCCGAATCGGCGCAGGCACCTCGGGCGTCGCGCCAAACTCGGGCGCCGCGTCGGCCTCGGGGATCTCCGGCAGGTCGGGCAGCTCCGGCGTCGGCAGCGCGCCGTCGCCAGACCGATCGCCGCCAGCCCCTTGGCCCGATGCATCGCTTCCCGTCCCATCCCCCGAGGCAGTCGCCGGCGGCGGCGTCAGCGCACCACCACCACCACCGCCGCCTCCTCCGCCACCACCGCCCCCGCCACCAAACCCACCGCCGCTGCCGCCCCCACCACCGCCGCCGCCCCCACCCGAGGCCGCGATCACGCCCTGGCCCGACGCTCCGCTCGATGACGAGGCCGGCCCTTGCGGGGTCGTGGGCGTCCAGTTCACAAAGTCCGGCGTCTCGTCCTCAACAACCACCGACACGTCCGCCGCGTCGTCGTTCACCGACGCCGCGTCATCGGCATACCCCCACAGTTCGTCCGCCAAAGCGTCGCCCGCGTGGCTGGATGCGTCGACTTCCGGAGCGACTGCGGGCTCGTCGTTCGCAGGCTCTTCCACGACCGCCGGCCCCGTGCGGCCCACGCCCAGGTCCACCAACGCCGACAGGCTCACCGGCCCGGCCGCGTGAGCGCTCGGCCCGTCCGCCACCGTCAGCCGAAGCTCGCGCGCCGCCGCCGGAACCCCCGCGTGCGGCAGCGCCACCGCGCGAAGCGTCGCACGCTCGGCCACCACCGTCCCCGGACGAAACGTCACCGCCGCCGCGCCGCCCTCGGCACGATTGCGCACGCGCTGCACGCCCCAAGGCCCGCCGTTCAGCGACACCGCCACCGCCCGCACCCCCGACGGATGGTCCGCGTTCAGCCACAGCGTGACGTCGCCGCGCGCATCGATCTCCGCCGACCCCACCCAGGCCACCGCCGCGGGCAACGCCGCGTAGTCGCCTTCACCCACCGGCGTGAACTCGGGCAGCGGGCCGTTGAACCCCGTGCCCGGCTCAAGGCGCACCTGCGCCTCGGCCGGCGGGCTCAGCCACGCGCCGATCAGCACACCCACGACGAGCGCGATCCACACCCACCGGTCCACGCCGGCGATCTCGCGATCACCGCGCCGGTCTTCTTCTTGCCGCCAAAACTTGATCATGGATTCACCTGCAAAGGTCCCTGGATGCCGCAAGCAAACCAATGCCCGCGTCCCGGCGGCAAGCGGTTTCCAGATTCCAACCCCTTGCCCGCGTTTCGCATCCGTTCGGACCCGCACAGGCCATACCACCGCGCACCGATCTCGCCGCCCACAGCTTGCGTGATGCATCCCCCAAGTCTCCCCGCCCCGCCCGCCGTCGCCAAACCGGGCATCCGATAACGCCCGCTTGACGCCCCGCCCGCCCCGCCGATAGCGTTTGTCACCCCGCACGGCCCGCGTGGCCGATGCCGAGGCACGACCCACCGCACCACAGGCCCATGGTGTAACGGTAGCACGACTGGTTCTGGTCCAGTTAGTCGGGGTTCGAATCCCTGTGGGCCTGCTTTTCTAAATGGAATCGTCGCTTTCGCCGGCGATCCCGTGCGCACCCCATCCGCCTCACGCCCGCGTGTCTCACCCGCCGGCCGAGTGCATCGCCGCGATCGCCGCCGCCCGGTCGTTCGCGCCAAACAGCGCCGACCCGCACACCATCACGTCGCACCCCGCCGCTGCGCACGCCGACGCCGTCGCCGGGCTCACCCCGCCGTCCATCTGCAGCCGCTGATCGTCCCGCAGCCGGGCCGCCAGCCACTCCACCTTCGCCAGCACCTCGGGTTTGAACGCCTGCCCCCCCGCGCCCGGGTGCACCGACATGACCAGCACCAACGCCAGCCGATCCAGCCAGGGCTCCAACCCCTCGGCCGCCGTCAGCGGGTTGATCACCATCCCCGCCGTCATCCCCGCCGCCTCGATGCGATCGATCATCGCCCCCGCATCCAGGTGCCGCGACCGCACCGGGTCGCACACCTCCAGATGGAACGTCACGTGATTCGCCCCCGCCTCGGCGAACGGCTCGATGAACAGGTCCGGCCGATCGACCATCAGGTGCACATCGAGATACGCCTCGGGCAGGTGCCGCCGCAGACACTTGGCCGTGTCCGGCCCCATCGACAGGTTGCCGACGAAGTGCCCGTCCATGATGTCGACGTGCAGCAGGTCGGCCCCGGCCGACAACGCATCGCCAGCATCGGCCGCCATCGCGCCGTAGTCGCTGGCCAACACCGACGCGGCAACGAGCGGACGCTTGGGTTTCTCAGCCAGGTTCAGCATGGGCGGTCTCCTTGAGCACGCAGTCTAAGGCGACTTGCGCAGCCCGAAGATCATGAAATTCGGCGCGTGATACTCCGCCGCCCACCCTTCGCTGCGCAACGCCTGCGCCTCCGTCGGCAGCGGCTCGACCAGCGACGTCAACGCAAAGCCCGCATCGAGGAACATCGCCACGTAGCTCGACAGCATCACGTGGAAGTTCGTCACCGTGCCAACCCCCGCGCCAAAGTCGCACGTCCGCGCTCCCTCGCGGCCGTAATCCGCCACCGGCCAGTGCGAGCGATGGCCACGCTCGTCACGCACCCACGCCGCCGGCTCCACCGCCGACCGAATCGGATGCACGACACACACCGCGAACACCCCGCCCGCCCGCAGCAGCCGCGCCGCTTCGCGCACCGCACCCGCCGGGTCGGGCATGTCCATCAGCGTCAGGTAACTCGCCGCCACGTCGAACGACTCCGCCGGCAGGCCGAGCTCGCGCTGCGCATCGCCAAGCAGGTACGTCTCGCCCAGCCCGGCTTTGCTCTTGGCGTAAGCAATAAACGTCGCGCACTGATCCACGCCCACCACCGTCGCGCCGCGCTCGGCGAGCATCCGCGAAAACCGCCCGCCGCCGCACCCCAGGTCCACCACCCGTCGCCCCGACACCTCGCCCACCGCGTCGAGCATCGGCCGATCCAGCAGCTCCACGCGATGGCTCTCGTCCGTACGCTCGACCTTGTCGAGCCAGCCCTGGGCGATCGCCTCCCACTCGGCTGCCGTATCGCTCACACCCACGCCCTCAGCTTCTTCGGCGTCCCGCCGTCGGCCGCCGAGCGCTCGCAGGCGTCGAGGTACGACTGCACCTGCGCGCCACGCACCATGTCGCACGCGTCGTTCTCGCCGGTCTTAATGCCGGTGATGAACCGCTTCCACATGTTCGGCGTCGGCTTGAGGTCGATCATCTTCCAGTCCGGCTCGCGGCTGGCTTGGTCCGCCATCGCCTGAGTCACGACCCACAGCCGGGTGTAGCCGCGATCGAGGTCGATCATCAGCGCGCCCTCGCTGCCGTACACCTCGAGCGCGACCTGATTCGCCCGCCCGGTCGCCCAACGCGTGGTGTGCGCGACCGCGCTGCCGCCGCCGTCGAGCGCGAGCTCGATGATCGCTGTGTCGTTCGCGTCCAGCTCGCCGCCCCTCCACTTCGTCACCGGCCGGCCGGTCGTCGGGCTGACCTTCGGGTGGTTGTAGAACGAGCAGCGGATCGAGCTCGCGTCGCCCGCGATCCCGGTGAGAAAGTCCAGCAGGTGGCAGCCGACATCGCCGAGCACGCCGCCCGACCCCTTGGCCGTCTGCAGCCGCCACAGCCACGCCTCCTTGGTCCAGTTGCCCCAGACATCGGCGGCGACCCACGCCTGCAGGTACCGCGCATACACGTGACGCACCTCGCCGAGCTTGCCGTCCGCGACCATCTTTGCCGCGTGATGGAAGGCCGCCGAGTTGCGGTAGCTGAAGTTGGTCATGTGGATCGAGCCGTGCTTGTCCGCGGTCTTCACCGCCGCGCGCGCGACCTTCTTCGCCTCGTCCAGCGTCACCGTCAGCGGCTTCTCACACAGCACGTGCAGCCCGCGACGAAGGGCCGCGAGCGTGGGCTCGGCGTGGAAGCGGTCCGGCGTCACCACGCACACCGCGTCGCAGTCGCTCAGCACGTCGCCCATCGACTCGGTCGCCCACGGGATGCCGTGCGCCTCGGCGAACGCCTCGGCCCGGCCGGGCACGACGTCCATCGCCATGAACGGCTCGCACCCCGGGATCTGCGCGAGCTGCCCCGCGTGTGCCTTGGCCATCCCGCCCGTGCCGATGATGCCCACTTTGATCTTCGCCACCTTAAGACTCCTTAAATCACACCGCCGCCAATAATTTGCGCCTTCTGCGAATCAGGCTTCTCGTCCAGCACGTCCACCGTCGCAAACGCCTTGCCCTCGAGCATCTCCAGCGATGCGCCGCCACCGGTCGAGACGTGCGTGACCTGGTCCGCCAACCCCATCTGCTCGATCGCCGCCGCCGAGTCGCCCCCGCCGATGATCGACGTCGCGTCGCCTCCCGCGATCGCCTCGGCCACCGCGCGCGTGCCGTGGTCAAACGGCGGCACCTCGAACACGCCCATCGGCCCGTTCCAGACCACCGTCGCCGCGCCCTTCACCAGCTCGGCGTAGGCCGCCGCCGTGTGCGGGCCGACGTCCAGCCCCTCGTACCCGTCGGGCACCTCGCCTGCCTTCACCGTCTTGATGTCCAGCGCCTTGGCCGCCTCTGCGTCCTTCGGGAAACCGTTCGCCGCGACCGTGTCCGTCGGCAGCACCAGCTTGCTCCCGCCCTTGTCCAGCAGCGACTTCGCCAAATCCACCTTGTCCGGCTCGACCAGCGAATCACCGACCTTGCCGCCCTGCGCCAGCGAGAACGTGTACGCCATCGCCCCGCCGATCAGCACCTTGTCGCACACGCCCAGCAGGTTCTCGATCACGCTGATCTTGTCCGACACCTTCGCCCCGCCGAGGATCGCCACAAACGGCCGGCCCGGCGAGCCCATCGTGTCGCTCAAATACTTGATCTCCTTCTCCACCAGGAAGCCCACCACCGCCGGCTTGCCCGCCGCCTTCATCGCCTTGGGCACGGCGTACATCGACGCGTGCTCGCGGTGGCACGTCCCGAACGCGTCGTTGCAATACGCGTCGCCCAGCTTTGCGAGCTGCGCGGCAAACGCCTCGTCGCCCTTCTTCTCTTCCTTGTGGAAGCGCAGGTTCTCCAGCACGACGATCCCGCCGGACTTGGGCGCGTCGTTCACGATCATCTCGACGTCGTCGCCCACCACCGCCGGGGCCATCGTCACCGCCCGGCCGGTCAGCTCGGCCAGCTTGTCGGCCGCGGGCTTCAGCGAATAGTCCGCCTCGAACCCGCCGCCGCCCGGCCGACCGAGGTGGCTCATCAGCACCACCGACCCGCCACGCTCCAGCACCGAGTTGATCGTCGGCAGCGCCATGCGCACCCGCCGGTCGTCGGTGACGACCTTCTTGCCGCCCACGTCTTTCAGCGGGACGTTGAAATCTACGCGGATCAACACGCGCTTGTCGGCAACATCCAGGTCGGCAATCGTCTTCTTGGCCATCGGGCTCCTCCGGGGTGGGTCGCCGATATTAATGAGTTCGGTCCCGCAGCGGAGCGGCCGCGGACGCCCGCGCCGCGTATCGTGAGCCCATGCCCGACGCCCCATCCCCGCCCTCGCCCCCGGCCCCGACGCCGCACCCCGGCGTCCGCGCCCTTGAAGACAAGCTCGACGCCGACTACCTGCCCTTCGGCACGCCCGACGCCGCCGTCGCCATCGCCGCCCACTACGGCGGCTACGAAGCCGAGTACGGCGCGATCCGCGCCCGCGTCGGCGTCATGCACCTGCCCCACCGCGCCCTCATCGACCTCCGCGGCAACGACCGCGCCGACTTCCTCCACCGCCTGATCACCGCCGACGTCAACGGCGCCGAGCCCGGCTCGACCTTCCGCTCGTTCCTGCTCTCCGAGAAGGGCCGCATCGTCGCCGACCTCTTCGTCCACCACGGCGGCGACAACACCTGGCTCGAGCTCGACGCCTGCGACATCTCCGCCGTCATCGAGATCCTCGAGCACAAGCTGTTCGCCGAAGACGTCACGATCACGCCGTGGCTGACCGAGCGTGTCTGCTTCGCCTGCCACGGCCCGTCAACCCCCGCACTGCTCGCCGCCCTCGAAGGCAGCCCCAGCGACGGCGTCAGCACCGTTGCACGCATGATTGATATGCCCGGCACGACCCACGTCGTCGGTCTCGCTGGCGCTCGCGTCTCCGCCTGCCGGCGCGACACGACCGGCGATATCGGCGTTGTGCTGTGGGTCCCCGCCAATGACGCGAAGACGATCTATCGCGTCCTGCTCGACGCCGCCGGGTTCGATGCCTCGGCCGCCTCGGCCGACCCCGTGCCCACCGCCGATCAAGCCGAGCAACGCCGCTCCACCCTCCGCGGCCGACCCGTCGGCTGGATGGCGTTCAACACCGCCCGCATCGAGGCCGGCCACCCGCTCTTCCACATCGACTTCGGCCCCGACGCCATCCCCGGCGAGCTCGGCGACGCCATCCTCGACGACGCCGTCTCCTTCACCAAGGGCTGCTACGTCGGCCAGGAGATCGTCGCGCGGATGAAAAACCTCGGCCACCCCAAGCGACTCGTCGTCGGCCTCAAACTCGACGACGACACCCTCCCCGCCGCCGGCTCGCCCGTCACCCTCCCGCCCAAGCCCGGCGCCCCCGCCACCTCCGGCACGCCCGTCGGCGTCGTCACCTCCTCCACCCCCGCGCCCATGCTCGGCTCCGTCGGCATCGCCCTCGCCCAGGTCAAGTGGAAGCGCCACGCCCCAGGCACCACCCTCCACGTCGCCGGCGAGGGCGTCATCAAGCCCGCCACCGTCGTCGACCTGCCCTTCGTCGATCGCAACGGCTAAAGACGCTCGCTCCATTCGCGAGGTGCAAACCTGCAAGGCAGCGCCGCTCGTCTGAGTTACCCGCCCCGCAAATCACCAAACCGTCACATCGCCAAATCCCCTCTCGCCAGAGCGCCAAACCCCCACAACCCGCTCAACCCCACCGCCGGTCACGCCGATGAGTCAAGACGGGCAGGAAGGCTCACCTCGTCGGTGCCCGCTTCCGATAACCCTTGACGGACCGGTCGGAGTGACAGCCATGAACCCCCCCGCCTACGAGATCGATCAGCAAGGCTCCAGCGTCGTCTGCACCTTCGCCAACCCCGAGGTCACTCACCTCGAGCTGCAAGAGGCGGCCGAGGAGTGCTGCAACCTCATGCGCATCAACGGCGCTCGCTACTTCATCCTCGATCTCTCCAACGTCGAGTTCCTCGCGTCCGCCTGCATCGGCGTCCTTGTCGAGTTCATGCAGGAGCTCGAGCACATCCGCGGCAAGCTCGCCCTCGTCGGCTGCCAGGACTCCGTGAAGTTCCTCTTCCAGGTCACCCGCCTCGACCAGGTCTTCACCCTCATCGACGAGATCGACGAAGCCCGCGAAGCCGCCTGACCTCAAGCCGCTCGCGGCTTAGCGCTCTACCCCTCGATCACCAAATCACGACATCGCGAAATCGCCAGATGTCCTAGCGCCCGTCCAGCAGCCGCTGGCCCAGAAAATCATTCAACGCATCGATCGCGGCGACCTTCGCGACCACCGCATCGATGTCGTACTCCAGCCGGATGAAGTCCACCCGGTCGTCGTGCATGATCGCGTACGACGCGCGCGGGTCACGATCCCGCGGCTGGCCGACCGACCCCGGGTTCACGATGCATTTCTCCTCCTCAACAAACCGGTACGACCCCGCCAGATCCGCCGGCGGATAAAAGTCCGGCTCGTCCGTGAACACCCCCGCCACGTGCGTGTGCCCGCAGAAGCATCGCGCCTCCACCCGTTCGAACACCTGCTGCATCTTCAGCGGAGCCGTCACCACGTCGTCCGGGAACAGATACTCGTTGATCGGCCGCCGCGGCGACGCGTGCACCCACGTCGCGCCGTCGCTGTGCCGCCGCACCTCAAGCCGGCCGAGATACTCAAACCGCTCCCGCCGCAGCTCGGCGTCCGGCTCGTTCTCGAACCGCGACCGCGTCCAATAGCACGCCGACTCCGCCGACTGATTGAAGCTCGTCGGCTCGTACAGCACCGCAAAATCGTGGTTCCCCATCATGCACCACGCGCACCGCTCACGCACCAGGTCCAGGCACTCCAGCGGGTTCGGCCCGTAACCCACCACATCGCCTAGGCACACGATGCGATCGACCCCGCGCGACTCGATGTCGTCGAGCACCACGCTCAGCGCGTCGAGGTTCCCATGGATGTCCGAGATCACCGCGGTCGACATAGCGGCCGAGTGTAGCGGGCGACGCGCAGCGTCCCCGTCACCCGTTCGCAATATCCTCCACCCGTGCCCGCCCCCGCCCCACCCCCGCCTCCACCCCCGCCCCCCCAAGCCGATGCAGAGCGCAGCGCCGCATCGGGTACCCCCCCCCCAACCTCAACGGTCACCCCCCACGGGGGCCCCCACGTGCCAACCAACGTACCCACGACCCCGGGCGAGGCGGGGGCCCCCGAGGCCGTGTCGCGGCCCAACTGCTCGGGGGTCCGGTACATGGTGTGCAGGTGGGGGAAAACACGGGCCACGCC
>JBCCQE010000026.1:0-40858 GCA_039024495.1 Planctomycetota bacterium
GGCACACCACGGCCATCGGCCCGTCCGCGTCCCCGCCCTGCAGCCACCACCCCGGCGACGTCGCCCCGTCCGAAAGCCGCAGCTCGATCGCCTCGCCCTCAAACCCCGCCTCGCTCGGCTCCGTCGGCTCGCCCCACGCCATCGCCACCCCAGCCGTCTTCCGAGGCGGATACCGCAACCCACGCACCACCGCCACCACCCCGGCCACCACCACCAGCACCCCCGCCGCCGCAAACAAAACCACGAATCCAATCACGCCCGCACCTTAGCGCAACCCGCCCTACCCCGCCGCCCGTGTGGTGGTTGACTCAGCCACGGGTCAATGACCCGAGGTCGCCCCCGCGACTCGCCGAGGCTCAAGGCGCAGGCAGTTCATCACAGTGAACCACGACCGCCGCCCGACACAGCTTGCCCCGAGCAAGCGCTCACCGATCAGCGCAATGAAAATCGGCCGCTGCTCCTCCAACAACGGCCGACCGCACGCAAGCGTGCATCCTCCAAACTGTCTCCTCCGGCGGGCTCCGAACCGCAGGCCACCCCCACCGGGGGCGGTAGTATGCGCCGCCGTAGTGAGCGCCCGGTAAGCCGTGCGCTCAAACTCGGCAAGCCGCGCAAGCTGGATAAGCCAAGCAAGCCCTGTGAGCCGCGCAAGCCCAATCGCGGGGCGCGAACGAGCGCCTCCACCATCGAGCCATCCCCCACCGCCACCCCTCACCCCCGCACGCCCATGAACCGCGACCTCGCCCAGCAACTGCTCGACGCCGCCCTCGAACAAGCCGAGCTCGGCCTCGCCGAGGGCGGCATCCCCATCGGCGCCGTCATCGCCGACGCCTCGGGCCACATCGTCTCCACCGGCCGCAACCGCCGCGTCCAGAACGGCGACCCCACCGCCCACGCCGAGATGGAATCCATCCGCAACGCCGGCCGACGACGCGACTGGCCCGAGCTCACCCTCGTCTCCACCCTCTCGCCCTGCATCATGTGCACCGGCGCCACCCTGCTCTTCCGCATCCCCCGCGTCATCATCGGCGAGCACGAAAACTTCATGGGCGAAGAACAGCTCTTCCGCGACCGCGGCGTCGAAACCCTCTGCCTCGACGACGAACGCTGCATCGCCATCATGAAACAGTTCATCGCCGACCGCCCCGACCTCTGGAACGAAGACATCGGCGTCTAACCGCGTAGCGGACGGCCCGAAGGGCCCCACGCTCACCCGCAACACACCACCACCGCGACGCACGGGCTCCCCGCCCCCCGGCGATACCATCCCCCAACATCGCCCCCAATCGCCAAATCACCAAACCACCCAATCACCAAATGACCACCTCCCGCGCGTTCAACTTCTCCGCCGGCCCCTGCACCCTCCCCACGCCCGTCCTCGAACGACTCGCCGACGAGCTGCCCGACTACCAGGGCACCGGCACCGGCGTCGTCGAGATGTCCCACCGCTCCAAGCCCGTCGTCGCCCTCTTCGACCGCGCCCACGCCCTGGTCCGCGAGCTCCTCGCCGTGCCCGATTCCCACGAGGTCGTCTTCGTCGCCGGCGGAGCCACCTTCCAGTTCGGCATGGTCCCCCTCAACTTCCTCGGCCCCGACCAGCACGCCGACTACTGCCACTGCGGCGCGTGGTCCAAAAAAGCCATCGCCGACGCCAAGCAGTGCGGCAACGTCAACCTCGTCTTCGACGGCTCCCCCGACTTCATGTCCCTCCCCGACCCCGCCTCGGTCCAAGCCACGCCCGACGCCAAATACCTGCACCTCTGCTCCAACGAAACCATCGGCGGCGTCCAGTGGAAGTCCTTCCCGACGGCCAACTCGCTCGGGGCCGACGTGCCGATCATCGCCGACATGTCGTCCGACATCCTCAGCCGCCCGCTCGACCTCGCCAACTTCGGCCTCATCTACGCCGGCGCTCAGAAAAACATCGGCCCCGCCGGCGCGACCCTGCTCATCATCCGCAAAGACCTGCTCGACCGCCCCGCCCCGCGCCCGCTCACCAACTACCTCACCTACGCCAACCACGTCAAAGGCGAATCCATGCTCAACACCCCCCCGGTGTTCAGCGTCTACGCCATGGTCTACGTCCTCGAATGGCTGCGCGACCAGGGGGGCGTCGCCTGGGCCCAGAAGCAGGCCGACCTCAAGAGCAGCCTCATCTACGACGCCATCGCCGCCGCCCCGGGGTTCTACACCTGCCCGGTCGACCCCAACTTCCGCTCGACCATGAACGTCGTCTTCACCCTCCCCTCCGACGACCTCACCGACGCCTTCGTCAAGGGCGCGACCGCCCAAAACATGCCCGGCCTCAAAGGCCACCGCTCCGTCGGCGGCGCAAGAGCCTCCCTCTACAACGCCATGCCCCTCGAAGGCGCCCAAGCCCTCGCCCAATACATGGCCGACTTCGCAACCAAACACGGCTAAACGCCCACCGCGTGGCCGGAGGTCCGCAGAACCCCGCTTCATCGACCCAAATCGCGGAGGGCACGAAGACGCGGAGGCGCGGAGAAGGAACCGCTAAATCCACAGATTGCACAGATTCCACAGATTTCTCGCGCAGAACAACAAACCCCAATCTGTGAAATCTGCGAAATCTGTGGATCAAACCCGTCCCCCTTCGCGCCTCCGCGCCCTCCGCGATTCACTCGCCCCCCGCCCCCGCCAACACCCCCACCGCCTCCTCCACCGACCCCACCACCGTCAACATCTCCAAGTACTTCCGCTTCGCGAACCGCCGCTCCACGAAGTGATCAAACAGCCGCAGCAGCGGGTCATAAAACCCGTCCGGGTTCACCAGCACGATCGGCCGATCGGTATACCCCAGGATCCGCTGCACCATCATCTCGCTCAGCTCCTCCAACGTCCCGAAGCCGCCCGGCAGCACCACGAACGCGTCCGACCGCTCGTCCATCACCTGCTTGCGCGACCGCATGTCGGCCGTGACCACCAGCTCGTCCGCCTCGCGGTACGCCAGCTCGACCGACGTCATCGACTCCGGGATCACGCCCACCACCGACGCCCCGCCCGCCCGGGCCGCGTCGGCCACCGCGCCCATCAGCCCGACCCGCCCGCCGCCCCACACCAGCGTCCACCCCCGCTCGGCGATCGCCCGCCCCATCGCCTCGGCCACCCCGAAGTGCCCCGCGTCCACCGACCCGCTCGACGAGCAATACACGCACACCGAAAACCGCTCAGACCGCACAACCTCAACCATCTCGACAGATTAACCCGACCTGCGCGCCACTTCCCCGACGCCGACGCTAAACTCGGCTCAAGTGACCTCGCAAGGCGTGCGGCGTCGCTCCCCCCGTGGCTTCCACTCCGACCCCGAGCCTGCCGCGCGGCCGGTCGCCTCAACAGAGCATCCACCGGCTCGCCGAATCTTCCCTGACCAACGGCCAGATCATCCGTCGGCTGTTGCGTCTCGCCTGGCAATACAAGGCCTACGCCCTGCTCACCCTCGGCCTGCAGCTCGTCCTGCTGGTCATGGCCGTCACCGGGCTCGGCCTGCTCGGCCTGGGCGTCGACGAGCTCGGCGCCCACGTCGACCCCGACGCCGAGCCGCCCGCCTGGCCCTTCGGCATCCCGCGACCCGACAGCTGGTCGCCCATGCAGCGCGTCGGCGCGATCGCCGCCGGCATCTTCGCCATCGCCGCCCTGCGCTTCGTCCTCGACCGCACCAACACCATCGCCCTAGCCGTCCTCACCGCCAAAATCGTCGTCGACCTCCGCAAACGCGTCTACGCCAAGCTCCAACGGCTCAGCTTCCACTTCTTCGACGCCAACTCCTCCGGCTCGATCATCAACCGCGTCACCGGCGACGTCCAGTCCGTCCGCGCCTTCATCGACCAGGTCCTCGTCCAGGTCGTGATGATGGTCGTCTCGCTCGCCGTCTTCCTGACGTACATGCTGTCCATCAACCCCCGGCTCACCGCCGCCTGCCTGGCCGCGACGCCGCTGATGTTCGTGCTGTCGATCTGGTTCTCCAAGCGCGTCAAGCCGGCCTACCGCGTCAACCGCGAGCTGGTCGACGAGACCATCCGCGTCCTCTCTGAGAACGTCCAGGGCCACCACGTCGTCCGCGGCTTCGGGCTCGAGCCCCCCGAGGTCCGCAAGTTCCGCAAGGCCAACATGGACGTCAAGCGTCAGCAACGCTGGATCTTCCGCCAGGTCTCCACGTTCGTCCCGCTCATCCAGGCCGTGCCGATGATCAACATCGTCGTCCTCCTGCTCTACGGCGGGGCGCTCTACATGCGCGGCGAGATCAGCCACGGCACGCTGCTGGTCTTCCTCGGCCTGCTCACCCAGTTCTCCAACCAGATCGGCGCCGTCGCTCAGATCACCAACATGGTGCAGCGCTCGCTAATCGGCGGGGCCCGCGTGTTCGAGGTGCTCGACGCCGAGGTCGCGATCGAGAGCCCGCCGGGCGCCGTGCCCATCGAACGCGCCAAGGGCAGCGTCGTCTTCGAGAACGCCACCTTCGGCTACGACCCCGACAAGCCCGCCGTGCTCGAAGACATCTCACTCGTCGCCGAGCCCGGCGAGACCGTCGCCATCCTCGGCGCGACCGGCGCGGGCAAGAGCTCGCTGCTCTCGCTGATCCCCCGCTTCTACGACCCCCGCGCCGGCCGCGTCCTGCTCGACGGCCGCGACCTCCGCGAGTACGACATCGCCGACCTCCGCCGCCAGGTCGGGCTCGTCTTCCAGGAGTCGTTCCTCTTCTCACAGACCGTGCACGAGAACATCGCCTTCGGCCACCCCGACGCGACGCGCGAACAAGTCATCGCCGCCGCGAAGATCGCCCAGGCCCACGACTTCGTCTCCGACATGCCCGACGGCTACGACACCGTCCTCTCCGAGTCCGGCGGCAACCTCTCCGGCGGCCAGCGCCAACGCCTCGCCATCGCCCGCGCCGTGCTGCTCGAGCCGCCGATCCTTCTGCTTGACGACCCCACCGCCGCGATCGACCCCGAGACCGAGCACGAGATCCTCGCCGCCATGGAGCGCGCGATGGCCGGCCGCACCACCTTCGTCGTCGCCCACCGCCTGTCGACCCTCCGCCGCGCCGACCACGTGATCGTCCTCGACCACGGCCGCATCGTGCAGCGCGGTACGCACGAATCGCTCATGGGCGACGACACCGGCCACTACGCCGCCGCCGCCAGCTTGCAGGTCTCCGACGCCGAGTCCGACCGCATCCTCGGCCTCAGCGAGGGAGCCGCCTGATGGCCCGCCGCACACCCCGAGTCGTGGTCGACGAAGACACAACCCAGGCCCCGCTGGACTGGGGCATCTGCCGCCGGCTGTGGGGCTACACCGGCCGCTACCGCGCGCTGCGCAACACCCTGCTCGTGATCGTCGTGATTCGATCCGTGCAGCTCCCGATGATCCTCTGGATGGCTTCGCACATCCTCGGCCGCCTCGTCGAGATCAAGGCCAATGGCGGCCCAAGCGTCGACGAGATGTGGCAGAGCACCGTCGCGTGGACCGCCGGGCTGGTCGCGCTCATGGTCTCCACCATCGCCGTCTACGTGGTGCGCATCCGCCTGAGCCAGTACCTCGGCGAAGCGATCATCCACGACCTCCGCAATGACATCTTCAGCCACCTCCAACGGATGTCGATGTCGTTCTACGACCGCACCAAGCTCGGCTCGATCATCAGCCGCATGACGTCGGACGTCGAGTACATCCGCTTCGGCGTGCAGGACGTCGTGTTCGTCTCCGCCGTCCAGGCCGGCCAGATGGTCACCGCCGCGATCATCATGCTCTGGTACGACCCGGCGCTCTTCCTGGTTGTGCTGGCGATCGCGCCGTTCCTCGGCTGGCTGCTGCAATACTTCCGCGTGCGCATCGGCGCGGCCTATCGCGAGGTGCAGGAGTCGATGTCGCGCGTGACGTCGAACATCGCCGAGTCCGTCAACGGCATCCGCGTCACGCAGGGGTTCGTGCGGCAGAAGGTCAACGCCGAACGCTTCGGCACGCTCGTCGAAGCGCACGGCCAAAAGAACGTCGAAGCCGCCAGCCTGCAAGGCACGTTCCTGCCGCTGCTCGAACTCAACAACCAGTTCGCCACCGCCGCGATGCTGCTCCTCGGCGGCTATCAAGTGGTCCACCAAGGCTTCTTCGCCGACGCCGACCCCGTGCGGCAATACGAGTCCCTCTTCGTCTTCTTCGGCCTGCTGGCGCTGTTCTTCCAGCCCGTCTCCACCATCGGGCGGATGTACAACCAGGCCCTCACCGCTATGGCCGGCGCCGAGCGCGTCTTCCGCCTGCTCGACACCAAGCCCGAGTCCATCGACGCCCCCGACGCCACGCCCCTGCGACCCATCAACGGCCACGTCGCCTTCAACGGCGTCGGCTTCGCGTACGTCCAGGACCGTCCCGTCCTCCACGACATCCACTTCGACGCCCAGCCCGGCCAAACGATCGCCCTCGTCGGCCACACCGGCTCGGGCAAGTCCACCATCATCAAGCTCCTCGCCAAGTTCTACGTCCCCACCCAGGGCCAGCTCAACATCGACGGCCGCGACATCCGAGGCATCACCACCAAGTCCATCTCCGACCAGGTCGGCATCGTCCTGCAATCCAACTTCCTGTTCACCGGCACCGTCGCCGACAACATCCGCGTCGCCCGCAAACGCGCGACCGACGAAGAAGTCGCCGAGGCCGCACGCAAGCTCGACTGCCTCGACATCTTCCAAGGCCTGCCCGACGGCCTGGCCACGCAGGTCGGCGAGGCCGGCTCCAACCTCTCGCTCGGCCAGCGCCAGCTCGTCTGCTTCTGCCGCGCCATGCTCGCCGACCCGCGCATCCTCATCCTCGATGAAGCCACCAGCTCGATCGACACGATGACCGAGTTCCGCATCCAGACCGCGCTCGAGCGCCTCCTCGAGGGCCGCACGTCGTTCGTCGTCGCCCACCGCCTGTCAACGATCCGCCGCGCCGACCAGATCCTCGTCCTCGACCAGGGCCGCATCATCGAGCGCGGCACCCACACCCAACTGCTCGAACAAGCCGGCCAATACGCCCACCTCTACCGCCAATTCATCCACGCCACTCAGGGGTGAGGCGGGCAAAGCTCAAGCATCTCAACGGTAGACAGGCATCGTCCGATACAATTAGGCAATGGTCTCCAAACTCACACGGCTGGGCGATGACGCCGCGATCCCCGTCAGCGACGAGCTGCTTCGGCAGGTGGGAATCGATGATTCGACACCGCTGGAGGTCCGCGTGGACGACGGACGGATCGTGATCGAGCGTGCCACGGACACCGAGCCCGACCCCGCGTTTCGCAAGGCCGCGGACGCGGTCTTTGAGGAGCGCGATGACCTGCTGCGGCGGCTCGCTTGATCGATGGCGAACGTCCGTTTCCTCACTTGGGAAGAAATGCTAGAGCTGCACCGCCGGTCGCTTGAAGCCCACGGCGGGCAGGACGGCATGATTGACGCGGGCCTCGTCGAGTCGGCGTGGGCCACGCCGATGGCGACCTTCGGAGGTCACTACCTTCACGAAGACATCGCCGCGATGGCCGCGGCTTACCTCTTCCACATCAGCGAGAATCAAGGCTTCTGCGACGGCAACAAGCGAACCGCAGTTGCAGCCTGCCTCGTGTTCCTCAAACTCAATGGGATCGCCTGTTCCGCAACCAACGACGAGTTGTACGAACTAACGATGAGTATCGCTGCCCATCGCTGCGATAAACAGCAAGCCACGGAGTTCTTGCGGGCAAAGAGCGAGTCGTTGGACCCCGACAACAAACAAGACCATGAGTGACCCCCACCCCGCCCGCATCACGCTCCGCACGCTGCAGCAACGCACGGCCGACGGCCAGCCCTTCGCCATGCTCACCTGCTACGACGCCACCATGGCGCGCTGGCTCTACCGCGGCGGGGTCGACTGCCTGCTCGTCGGCGACACCGCCGCCGAGATGGTCCTCGGCCACGACACCACCCTGCCGGCCACCATGGAGCTGATGGTCACGCTCACCGTCGCCGTCCGACGCGGCGCGCCGCTGGCGTGCGTGATGGGCGACCTGCCCTTCGGCTCGTACCAGGGCTCGCCCGACGCCGCCGTCGAGAACGCCGCCCGGCTCGTCGCCGCGGGCACGGCCGACCTCGTCAAGCTCGAGTGCGACGCCACCTTCGCGCCGCTCATCGACCGCATGACCCGCGCCGGCGTGCCGGCCGTTGCCCACCTCGGCGCCCGGCCGCAGACCGTCCGCGTCACCGGCGGCTACCGCTCGGCCGGGCGCACCCGCGCCGAGGCCGCAGCCATCGCCCAGGCCGCGGCCGACCTCGCGGTCGCCGGCGCGGCAGCCATCCTCTTAGAAGCCGTGCCCGACGAAGTCGCCCAGGCGGTGAAGGCGGCGATCCGCAAGGCCGCGCCCGACCGCGTCGTCCCCGTCATCGGCTGCGGCGTCGGGCCGAGCTGCGACGGCCACGTCATCGTCGTCGACGACCTGCTGGGCCTGACCGACTGGCAGCCCAAGTTCGCCCCGCCAATGACGAACCTCGGCGAGCAGATCCGCGACACCGCCGCCCGCTGGGCCGACGACATCCGCCAAGGCCGCTACCTCGCCGACGGCGGGCCCTACCGCCCGACCGACTGACCCGCCCCGCGCACCCATCACCTCCGCCCCGCTCAGCCCCGCCGACCTATCGTCCGATAGCCACAACGCCGCACCGGTTGGGCCTCGAACCGCCCGCCCGGGCGATGCGTAGCATCAGCTCCCGCAAGGGGGACTTGCGATCCTGATATCTCGAGTTCTTAGCCCACCCGGAGACCCCGCCGCGATGACCAGCGTCCGCAGCTACGGCCCCTCACTCGTCCTGCTCGCCACCGCCCTCACGGTCCTGCTCTTCGGCCCGTCGGCCGTGCGCCAAATCGCCCACGCCCAGGTCGACGCCGACATCCAGCTCGCCCGCAACGAGCTCTCCACCAGCCCCGTGCTCATGGAGCTCAACGAGGCCTTCACCCAGGTCTCCGAGGTCGTCGAGCCGTCCGTCGTGCACATCATCATCAAGCGCCGCCAGCCGACGCGCACCAGCTCGGCCTCGCCGCGCAGCATGCCGCCCAACATGCCCGAGCGGTTCCGTGAGTTCTTCGAGCAGATGCCCGGCTTCGACCGCCCCGAGCCCGCGCCCGAGCCCGACGACTACCGCCGCTTCGACCCCTCGCGCCCCGCCGGCAACGGCTCGGGCTGGGTCTACGACACCGCCGGCCACATCATCACCAACCACCACGTCGTCGAGAACGCCGACGAGATCGAAGTCCGCTTTGCCGACGGCACCGAACGCCCCGCCACCGTCGTCGAAACCGACCCCGCCACCGACATCGCCGTGCTCAAGGTCGACATGGACCCCGCCACGCTCCACCCCGCCGCGCTCGCGCCCAGCCCCGTGCGTCAGGGCGAGATCGTCTTCGCCTTCGGCTCGCCGCTGCGGTTCGACTTCTCCATGTCCCAGGGCATCGTCTCGGCAACCGACCGCCAGCTCAACATCATCGACCAAGGCACCGGCTACGAGCGCTTCATCCAGACCGACGCCGCGATCAACCGAGGCAACTCCGGCGGGCCGCTAACCAACATCCGCGGCGAGGTCGTCGGCATGAACACCGCCATCGCTGCCGGCGGCGGCGGGCTCGGCGGAGCGCCCGGCTTCATCGGCCTGGGCTTTGCCATCCCCACCGAGATGGTCCAACGCGTCGCCGACCAGATCATCGCTCAAGGCCGCGTCAGCCGCGGGTTCCTCGGCGTCATCATCGGCGAACTCGACCCCACACTGGCCGAGACCTACGGCTACAACGGCCGCGGCGTCCTGATCGTGACCGCTCAGGAAGGCGGGCCCGCCGCTGACGCCGGCGTTCGGTCCCGAGACATCATCACCCACGTCAACGGCCAACCCGTGGGCACCATCAGCGAGCTCCGCTACACGGTGGCGAGCATCCCGCCGCTCACCGACGTCGAAGTCACCGTCTTCCGTGACGGGCAGTCGCTCGACTTCACCGTGACGCTGGGCGAGTTGCCCGAACGCATGGCCCAAGCAGGCTTCACACCACCCACAAACGCGCCCGCGGCCGAACCCGACGCCCACGGCAACGCCATGGACCTCATGCTCAAGTACGGCATGAACCGTCTCAAGTCGTTCACCAACGCCGACGCCCGACAGCTCCAGGTCGAGCACTTCCCCGGCGTCCTCGTGCGGTCCGTTCGGCAAGGGTCACGAGCGAGCTTGGCCGGCGTGACGGACAATTCGGTGATCACCGAGGTCATGGGCCAGCCGGTCACATCGGTCGACGACCTCGCCGCCGCTGTCGCCGAGCACGACCCCGACGACCCGATCCGCTTCACCATCGAGCGGTACGTCCCGCGATTCCGCGAATTCCAAACCCGCGTCCTCGCGCTCGACCTGCCCGACAGCGAGTAGTCGCTCGCCGGTCGACGCGGCCCACAGACCTTCAGGCGGGCCGACCCGCCAACACCACACCGCCCACGGGCCTCACCGCCCGTGGGTTTTTCATTAGCTCGCGATGCAACCCGCCCGGGTGCCGGGTGCCACACCTTGACCGCGCAGCGGCAAGGTGTGCGAAGGGTCATGACCATCCAAACACCTCGCTCGCCCGCCGGTCCGGGCAAGGCGTAAAACCCGCGCCGCCGCGTGCATCAATCCCTATAAAAGCTCCATGCTCGCCCTCGCCCAGACCGAACCCGCCCCGACAGCCCCGATAGCCCCGCCCCCCGCCGCGCCACCCGCGCCGCCCCTCTGGCAGGTGCTGCTCGACAACGGCCTGGCCCTGACACTACTGTTCATCTTCCTCGTCGCGATCGTCTCGGTCGTCGTCAATCAGCGCCGGCGCGACAAATGCCTGCGGCTGCTGCACGGCTACCGCGTCAGCTCGATCGCCGTGGTCGGCACCATCGTCTGGGGCGAGCTGATCGTCTACGCCAAGGGGCTCGAGCTCGTCTTCGATCGCCCGCACACCACGCGACGCGGGATCGTCAAAGCCTCGGCGATGCTCTACCCGCCCGAGGTCGACGGCCTGCTGTGCCTCGCCCGCTCGGCCGCGGCCCTGACCGACGCCGAGCAGGCCGAGCGCCGCCAGCAGATCGACCGCAGCTTCAACCCCAATCTCCTGCGCCGGTGGCTCCGATCGGGCCGCAACCTGCTCGCCACCTTGCGCGACGCGTTCAGCAAGGCGCTCTCCGCGATCCTCGGCACCTTCGCGAGCAAGGCCCGGCCGGGTGGGGTCGTCGCCGCGCAGCAATCCTCGATCCACAGCATCGGCGACACCCTCATCGGCGCCGCCGCCAACGCCTACGAGCCCATCCTCGAACGCCACATCGGTCGGCCCGTCGTCCTGCAAGTCCAGACGCCTGGCTTGGGCGAGGGCAGGTTCGCCGAGTTCCCCGGGTTTCTCGTCGATTACTCCGCGCAGTACGTCGCCGTCTTCAGCCGAACCCACGAGCCGATCGAAACCGTCGAGACCACCATCCCCGCCGACGCCGCGGAGCCGATCGCCCAACCCGGACTGACGATCGAGCGCGGGCCCAAGAGCGTCAAGCTGCGGTGCACCGGGCCCGAGGCGGTGATCGTGCGGCGGTTCGAGCGGGCGTCGCAGTCGTTAGAAGTCAACGCGGCCTTGCTGCCCGGCTCGACGCTCGACCTGCGCCACGACGGGCAAGCCATCACCGTCGGCTACGAACGCACACGCCAGCTCGACTGGGTCGCGCCCCGCTCCCGCGCGACCGTCTACTTCGGCGGCGACGACGCGCTGACCACCAAACGCACCGGCGGCGTCGCGCCCGAAGAAAACATCGAAGCCGCCTCCCAACCCGCCGAGGGGTAAAGCATCTAACGTCAATACCTGCCACAAGCGCAACGATGTCGGGTGGCCCGACCCTTCAGGGTCGGGAGGCAAAGCAACGCATCTCGTGAGGTGTTCAACCCGAGGCTGAAGCCTCGGGCCACCCGGCAACTGCATCGATCAGGGCAAAACATCACCTAACACGCTCTATGGCATCTAGAGCCGTTGTTCGCAGGGTGCGCTGAGTTAGGCAAGACGCCCCGCCGTTGGCGATCACGCCATCGCGTGCTTCTGCAGCGCGGCGACGCGGTCGGCCGTGCGCGGGTGAGTCGTGAACAGCCCGGCGAAGCCGTTGCCGCCGGCGGACAGCGGCTGGACGATGAACATGTGGTTGGCCGTGGGCATCTCGCCCTGCATCGGCACGCGGCGGGAGACGTTGTCGAGCTTCTGCAGGGCCGAGATGAGCCCGTGCGGCGACCCGGCGATGGTCGCGCCGTCGGCGTCGGCGACGAACTCGCGGCTGCGGCTGATCGCCATCTGAATCAGCACCGCGGCGATCGGCGAAAGGATCACGAACGCCAGCACGCCGACCATCCCGAACGGGCTCTGCCGCCCGCCGCCGAAGCCGAACATCAGCAGGTACGGCAGGTAGCTGAACACGCCGGCCACCACCGCCGCGACCGTACTGATCAGCGTGTCGCGGTTGCGGACGTGCGCCAGCTCGTGCGCGATCACGCCCTCGAGCTCTTCGTAGCTCAGCAGCCGCAGCGCCCCGTCGGTCACGGCCACGGCCGACCGGCTGGGCCACGGGCCGGTCGCGAACGCGTTGGGCGCGTCCTGCGGGCAGCGGTACAGCCGAGGCGTAGGGATGCCGGCGTTCTTGCTGAGCCGCTCGATCATGGTGTGCAGGTCGCGATCGTGCTCGGGGCGGATCTCCTGGCCGCGCATCGCGCCGATGGCGATCTTGTCGGAGAACAGCCACGCGCCGCCGCTGAAAATGGCACCCAGCACGAGCGCAAAGGTCAGGCCGTAGATGTTGCCGGTCAGTACGAAGCCGGCCAGCATGAACAGACCCATCATCAGGCCCAGCAGCGCGACGGTCTTGAGGTTGTTGGTGAAGCTCACCATGGGACGAAGCTCCTTGAGGTTGCCGGTCGTACGGCAATCGGCGTGCCCGCGTTCGCTACCATCGGGGGATCGTGGGCGGCGATGGGACGCCCACGACGGTGCGGTCATCGATCAGGCCTGCCGCATTGACAGCCCCATCGTCGCGGGGTCGCCGCCTTGACGCACATCCTCCCCGGCCTGAGCCCCACGCTCGCCGCCGGCAAGTTCGACCCGATGGAGATCACCACCGGCCTGCTCGCCGTCGCCGCCATGCTCGGCCTGGCGCGACTGCTCGGCGAGCTCTCCCGCGCCCTCAAGCAGCCCTCGATCCTCGGCGAGATCATGGCCGGCGTCATCCTCGGCCCGACCATCCTCGGCGCCATCTCCCCCGACACCCACGCCTTCCTCTTCCCCACCGAGGGCCCCGTCGCCTACGCCCTCGAGGCCCTCGCCACCCTCTCGGCCATCCTCCTGCTGCTCATCGCCGGCCTCGAGGTCGAGCTCTCCACCGTCTGGCGACAGGGTGTCCGCGCGCTCTCCGTCGCCGCCGTCTCCATGGTCATCCCCTTCGGCGTGGGCTTCGGCCTCGCGTTCGGCCTGCCGGCGTTCATGGGCTACGACACCACGCCCGCCCCGGGCATGGACGCGCCGCACGGCGTGCTGCCGTTCGCGCTGTTCATCGGCGTCGCGCTGTCCATCACCGCCCTGCCCGTCATCGCCAAGATCCTCCTGGACCTCAAGCTCGCCAAGTCCGAGATGGGCACCGTCGTCATCTCCGCCGCGATGCTCAACGACCTCATCGGCTGGATGGGCTTTGCCGTTGTCCTGGCCATGATCGCCCCCGCCACCGCCGGCGCAACCGACGCCGACGCCGCCATGCAGATCGGCTCGACCATCGGCCTCACCCTGCTGTTCATCGGCCTGGTGCTCACCGTCGGCGGCTGGGCCTTCAGCCGCGCGATCCCCTACATCCAGGCCCACGGCTCGTGGCCGGGCGCGATGCTCGGGTTCGTCATGACTATGGCCCTGCTCGGCGCCGCCTTCACCGAGTGGATCGGCATCCACGCCATCTTTGGTGCCTTCATCGTCGGCATCGCCATCGGCAACTGCCACCACCTCCGCGAAAAAACACGCCACACCATCCACGACTTCATCGGCAACGTCTTCGCGCCCCTCTTCTTCGCCTCCATCGGCCTGCAGGTCGACTTCGTCGCCGCGTTCGACCTGCAACTGGTCATCGTCGTGATGGTCGTCGCCGTGATCACCAAGCTCGCCGGCGGCTACCTCGGCGCCAAGTGGGCCGGCATGAGCCAGCGCGAGTCCGGCGCCGTCGCCGTCGCGATGGTCGCCCGCGGCGCGATGGAGATCATCCTCGGCCAGCTCGCCCTTTCCGCCGGGCTCATCAGCGAAAAACTCTTCATCGCCATCGTCATCATGGCCATCGCCACCTCGCTCATCGCCGGCCCGGGCATCGAGCGGCTGCTGGCGCAGAAGAAACCACGCACCCTGCGCGCCTTCCTCTCCGAGAAGCGCGTCGCCCTGTCGATGCGGGCGCGCACCTCGCGCGAGGCGATCCGCGAGCTCGTGGCCGTCGCCGCCGCCGAGCTCGACCGAGAGCCCGGGCCCATCGAGGCCGCCGTGTGGGCCCGCGAGCAGATCGTCCCCACCGGCATCGGCGACGAGATCGCCGTCCCCCACGCCCGCCTGCCCGACCTCGACGAGCCGATGATCGTCATCGGCCGCTCCAACGCCGGCATCGACTTCAACTCCCCCGACGGCGAGGACGCCCAGCTCATCTGCCTGCTGCTGACCCCGCTCGACGACCCGACCGCCCAGCTCGAGCTGCTCAGCCTGGTCAGCGCCAACTTCTCGGACGCCAAGACCCGCGCCGAGGTCCTCCGCGCCGAGCGCTACACCGACCTGCTCGCCGCCCTGAACATCAAAGCCGAAGAGGCGTAAGCCCCCCGCCCGTCGCGCGTTCCGCCCGCCGCAGGCTGCGACATCGAGATCGCGCAAAAATTCGTAACGGCCGCGATTTAATCGGACGCGCGGCGGTACGATCATCCATCGCCGCTCAGCGTGCCGATGCGTGTGCTCGGCCGCCGCCCCCGCGGCACGTGTCGCCCTGCGCTTAGCCTGCGCCGCCCGCCGAATCGAGCCCGCCATGCCCGCACCCGACGCCGACCCGCCCGTCAACGCCGCGTCCCTCGAGTACGTCGAGGCCCTGTTCGATCGCTACCTCGAAGACCCCCAGTCCGTCGACGCCCAGTGGCGGCCGATGTTCGACCAGTGGGCCGCCGACAACGGCCGTCCCGGCGTCGACCGCGTCGGCCCCGGGTTCGCCCGCCGATCGATCTTCCACAGCCAGCCCGCCGCCGCCAACGGCCACGCCCCCGTCGACGCCAACGTCTACCCCACCCACCCCGCCGACCGCGACGACGCCCCGCACCACCCGCGCTACAGCGACCAGGACGCCCGCGTCTCCCCACCCGCCGCCATCGCCGCCCCGCTCGACCCCGCCGACGCCGCCGGCCGGCAGTTCCGCGTCGACCAGCTCATCCGCAACTACCGCGTCCGCGGCCACATCATCGCTCAGGTCGACCCCCTCGGCCGACGCCTCGAACAGCTCGCCGAGCTCGACCCCGCCTATTACGGCTTCACCGACGAAGACCTCGACCGACCCTTCGTCACCTCCAACTTCTCCGGACGTTCGCTCCGCGAGATCATCGCCGCCCTGCAAGAAACCTACTGCGGCGACATCGCCTTCCAGTTCATGCACATCGACAACCTGCAGGTCCGCGAGTGGCTCCAGCGACGCATCGAGCGCGCCGAGAACCGCACGCAGCTCAGCCTCAAAGAGCAGGTCCGCATCCTCACCCGCCTCACCGATGCCGTCATCTTCGAGCAGTTCATCCAGAAAAAATTCATCGGCGCCAAGTCTTTCAGCCTCGAGGGCGCCGAGTCGCTCATCCCCCTGCTCGACCTCGCCCTCGAAACCGCCGGCGACCAGGGCGTCAAGGAAGTCGTCATCGGCATGGCCCACCGCGGCCGGCTCAACGTCCTGGCCAACATCATCGGCAAGCCCGCCCAGCAGGTCTTCCGCGAGTTCGAGGACGTCGACGCCCGACGCTACCTCGGCGGCGGCGACGTCAAGTACCACCTCGGCTACTCCGGCGACTGGCACACCCGCCACGGACAGAACGTTCACCTCTCGCTCTGCTTCAACCCCTCGCACCTCGAATACGTCAACCCCGTCGCCCTCGGCCGACTCCGCGCCAAGCAGGACCGCACCGGCAAGGACACGCGGGGCGACCAGTCGATGGGCCTGATCATCCACGGCGACGCCGCGTTCGCCGGCGAGGGCGTCGTCCAGGAGACCCTCAACCTCTCGCTGCTCGACGGCTACGCCACCGGCGGCACCCTGCACGTCGTCATCAACAACCAGATCGGCTTCACCACCGCCCCGCGCGAGGGACGCTCCTGCCGCTACGCGACCGACGTCGCCAAGATGCTGCAGATCCCCATCTTCCACGTCAACGGCGAGAACCCCGAGGCCGTCGCCCGCGCCATCCGCCTGGCCATGGAGTTCCGCGCCACCTTCAAGCGCGACGCCGTCGTCGACATGTATTGCTATCGCCTCCGCGGGCACAACGAATCCGACGAGCCCTCCTACACCCAGCCCGAGATGTACGACGCCATCGCCCAGCGACCCGGCGTCCGCGAGGGCTACCTCTCGCACCTGCTCAAGCTCGGCGGCCTCACCGCCGACGACGCCGACCGCATCGCCAAGCGCCGCACCGAACTCCTCGAGCGCGAGCTCACCGCCGCACGCTCCGACGACTTCGTCCCCGCCCCCGCCCGCAAGCTCGAGGGCCCGTGGAAAGACCTCACCGGCGGCCCCGAGAACCGCGTCGACGACACCCCCACCGGCGTCGACCGCGACAAGCTCACCGCCCTGCTCGCCAAAACCATCGAAACCCCCGAGCACTTCGCCCCGCACCCCAAGCTCCGCCGCCAGTTCAAGGCCCGCACCAAGATGGCCGCCGGCGAACAGCCGCTCGACTGGTCCGCCGCCGAGGCCCTCGCCTTCGCCACCCTCGCCGTCGAGGGCCACCCCATCCGCGTCTCCGGCCAAGACTCCCAGCGCGGCACCTTCTCCCACCGACACGCCGTCCTCCACGACCACCGCACCGGCGACATCCTCACCCCTCTCAAGCACCTCGACCCCAACCAGGCACCCGTCGACTTCTACAACTCCCCGCTCTCCGAAGCAGGCGTCCTCGGGTTCGACTACGGCTACTCGCTCGACTACCCCGAGGCCCTGGTCATCTGGGAAGCCCAGTTCGGCGACTTCGCCAACGCCGCTCAGGTCATCATCGACCAGTTCATCGTCTCCGCCGAGGACAAGTGGTCCCGCCTGTCCGGCCTCGTGCTCCTCCTGCCCCACGGCTTCGAAGGCCAGGGCCCCGAGCACTCCTCCGCCCGCCTCGAACGCTTCCTCAACATGTGCACCGAGGACAACATCCAGGTCTGCAACCCCACCACGCCGGCCCAGATGTTCCACCTCCTCCGCCGCCAGGTCGCCCGCCGCTGGCGCAAGCCGCTGGTCGTCATGACGCCCAAGTCGCTGCTCCGCCACCCCGGCTGCGTCTCGCCCCTCGACGACCTCGCCTCGGGCAAGTTCCAACGCCTCATCCCCGACCCGCAGTCCGAAGAGCGCGACCGCGTCTCGCGCGTCCTGCTCTGCTCGGGCAAGATCTACTACGAACTGCTCGCCGCCCGCACCGACCTGCACCGCGACAAGGACGTCGACATCATCCGCCTCGAGCAGTACTACCCCTTCCCCGAGCAGTCGCTGCGCAAGACCCTCTCGCGCTACCCCGACGACACGCCCGTCTTCTGGGTCCAGGAAGAGCCGGAAAACATGGGCGCCTGGCCGTTCCTCAAGATGATGTTCTGCCACCGCCTGTTCGACCGCCTCACGCTGCACGCCGTGTGCCGCCCGCCCTCGGCCTCGCCCGCCACCGGCTCCAAAGCCGCACACGCCATCGAACAAGAACAAGTCATCGCCGAAGCCTTCGGCGGCCACTAGCCCCCACCCCCAGTCCGTCTACACTCCCAAGCCGAGGCAGAGCGAAGCGCCGCCTCGGGTAGCCAGCCCACCACCCACTCAAGAGCAACCCCATGCCCGTCGAACTGATCGTCCCCGAGGTCGGCGAATCCATCACCGAAGTCGAAATCGGCAACTGGCTCAAGACCGAGGGCCAGGCCGTCAGCAAGGACGAGCCCGTCGCCGAGATCGAGACCGACAAAGTCACTCTCGAGCTCCCCGCCCCCGCCACTGGCGTCATCACCAAGCTCCTCCTCGCCCCAGGCGACGCCGCCAAGGTCGGCGACGTCATCGGCTACGTCGACGAAAACGGCACTCCCTCCGAAACCCCCACCAACGGCTCCACCCAAGCCACAGCAGAGCAAAGCGCCCCTCAAGCCGCGGCAGAGCAAAGCGCCGCCGCGGGTAACGGAACCACAGCAGACCGCGCCCCCGAAGCCGCCGACCCCGCCCCCGCCACCCCCTCCACCGGCGTCTCCCCCTCCGACGCCCTGGTCATGCCCGCCGCCGCACGCCTCGCCGAAGAGCACGGCATCGACCCCGCGACCCTCACCCCCACCGGCCCCGGCAACCGCGTCCTCAAAGAAGACGTCCAACGCGCCATCGACGACGCCGGCCCCACCGTCAAGTCCGCACCCGCACCCGCCAATCGCTCCATCACCCCCCAAGCCGAGCCACAGCGCAGCGCCGGCTCGGGTACCCCCGCCCCCTCAGCCCCCAAACTCGAAAATAAACCCCCGCGCGATCTGTCGGCCGACGCCAACCGCCGCGAAGAGGCCGTCCCCATGACGCCGCTCCGCCGCAAGATCGCCGAGCGCCTCGTCGAGGCCCAGCACACCGGCGCCCTGCTCACGACCTTCAACGAGGTCGACATGGGCCCCGTCATGGCCTTCCGCAAGCAGTACCAGGACCAGTTCGTCAAAGACCACGGCATCAAGCTCGGCTTCATGTCCTTCTTCGTCAAAGCCGCCGTCGACGCCCTCCAACGCTTCCCCGCCATCAACGCCGAGATCGACGGCCGGTCCATCATCTACAAGGACTACATGGACATCGGCATCGCCATCGGCGGCGGCAAGGGCTTGGTCGTCCCCGTCCTCCGAAACGCCGAACGCCTCAGCCTCGCCGAGATCGAACAGGCCATCGCCGACTACGCCAAACAAGCCAAAGACGGCAGCCTCCCCCTCGAAGCCATGCAAGGCGGCTCCTTCACCGTCACCAACGGCGGCATCTACGGCTCGATGCTCTCCACGCCCATCGTCAACCCCCCGCAGTCCGGCGTCCTAGGCATGCACAACATCGTCAAGCGCGCGATGGTCACCACCGACGCCAAAGGCAACGACTCGATCGAGATCAAGCCGATGATGTACCTCGCCCTGACCTACGACCACCGCCTGGTCGACGGCCGCGAAGCCGTCAGCTTCCTCGTCCGCGTCAAAGACTGCATCGAAGACCCCGCCCGCATGTTCGTGGAGGTCTGACCTATAAAGCCAAGGACGCCGGCTTTGTCGGCTAACAATCAAAGCTCGAACGCCTGCCCGCAACCAGACTATGGTGCAGTCACAGGTTGCGTGACAGACGCACACGCCTGGCGTTCCGAGACTTCATGTATTACGGGTGTAATAAGTGCAATATCGACCTCACTGCGATCGCCATCTCTGAATGACCATCGATCGCCAGGCCTCACAGGGATCATTGATGACTCACCGCCAGCTCTGAGTCGAGATTGCCGATAAATAGAATGCCCATGATCGTTAACCAGCGTAACGAATCCCGGAGAACCACCACTTCGGACGAAGAGATAACCGTACACATCAATATTTGACTCTCGAACTTCATGAGAGTACTCATTGATTGAAAGCCTGAATTCTGGCCTTACCCTCGGGCTTGCAGTATTAGATACAAGCGTCAAGAATTCTTCACTTTTGGCCAAAGCACTAATCATATCTTCTGGGTCTAGGGCTAGCTTCGCGATCGATTCTCTTGACTCGACAAGATCGGATTTTATTCTAATCAGTCTGGCATCAATCACTTCAGCAACTTGACTGACAACCTCATTTCGAATGGTTTCAATAGCTTCTTCTGGAACATTCGCCTCAGAGCGGACTTGCTTCAAAATACCATCTGCCAACTCTTGATTGTTTAACAAGTCACGAATAATTTGAATCTTGAGCGCATCAATATTTGGCGAAGGAAGGGCGGCTCGTGGTTCTGGAATATCTAGCTCTGCACGAAGACGCTGCTTGTAATCAGAGTCATCGTTCTTTATTTCATCAAGAACTCGGTTTGGAGGCCATTGCCTAATATACCCGTTTGTTAAAGCAAAAAAATAAGTTCCAGTACTAATCACGACTGCAGTGACCAACGATGAGATAACACTCACAGAAATTTGATTTAAGCTTGAACGTCCGTCATTCTTCGCCATGTCTTTCCCCTGAATTCGTGTAGTTCAACTTCACTCAATATCATTTATTAAACCATCTAAGACCCGCGTTGTCGAGCGTCCCTCTACAAGATAGATCAACTCCACACGCCCGCCCCACGATTCCACGTCTTGCCAGCCGACGACGTTTTCCTTCTTCTCGTAGTCGGCGCCCTTGGTCAACACATCCGGGTGGACGGCGCGGATTAGCTCCAACGGGGTGTCGTCGTCGAACAGCACCACGGCGTCGACGTCCGCCAGCGAGGCGAGGATGCGGGCTCGGTCTTGCTCGGATTGCACGGGGCGGGTCGGGCCTTTGAGGCGTTGGATCGAGGCGTCGGTGTTGAGGCCGAGGACGAGGAGGTCGCCGAGGGCGCGGGAGGCGTGGAGGTAATGCACGTGGCCGGCGTGGAGGATGTCGAAGCAGCCGTTGGTGAAGACGACGCGCTTGCCCGCGGCGCGGGCCTCGGCGGCGAGCGCGGCGGCCTGGTCGCGGTTCATCACCTTGCGTGCCGCGGCCGGGGCGGCGTGGTCGAGCGCGGCGAGGACCTCGGGCGCGGTGACCGCGACGGCCCCGAAGCGCGTCGCCTTGACCCCCGCGGCGAGGTTGGCCAACTCCGCCGCGCTGTTCAGCGCGGCCGGATTGGGTGATTTGGGGGTTTGGTGATTTGGTGATTCGCTTCCTGCTGCGATCGCCGCCAACATCGTCGCGGCCACGACATCACCACACCCGGTGACGTCGGCCAAGTCGGCGGTCAGGCGGGCGGGGATGTGAGCCGAGGACTGTTTGTTACCCGACGCGGCGCTGCGCTCTGCGTCGGCTTGGGAGGCGACGTGCAAGGTCATGCCGTGGGGGCCGCGGGTGAGCAGGACGGCGCGGGCGTCGTAGCGCTCGGCCAGTTCCTTCGCCGCGGCCTCGGCGGAGGTGTCGTCGGTGACCTTCGCGTCGATCACGGCCTCGGTCTCGGCGCGGTTCGGCTTGAGCACGGTGCAGCCGGCGAAGTGGTCCCACGGCGCGTGCTTCGGATCGACCAGCGACGGAATCCCGCGGACGTTGGCGGCGACGATCGCGGCGCGGGCGACGGCGGGGGGCACCGCGCCCTTGGCGTAGTCGGCGATCAGCAGCCCATCGGCGTCGGCGAGCGCGGCCTCGAGGGCGGCGATGAGGCGTCGCTCGACCTCAACGGCGATCGGCTGGGCCGTCTCGCGGTCGACGCGGATGACCTGCTGCTGGCGGGCGACGATGCGCGTCTTGCGCGTCGTGCACCGCGCGGCGTCGGCGATGAGGTGGGTGGTGTCGATGTCCAGCCGATCGGCCAAGCGACGCACGGTGTCGGCGTCGCCGTCCTCACCGACGAGCCCGACGAGCGACACGCGGCAGCCGAGCGCGGCGGCCTGCTTGGCGGCGTTGGCGGCCCCGCCGAGGGTGTGGCGGTCTTCAGTGACGTGCAGAACGGGCACCGGCGCTTCGGGCGAGATGCGGTTGAGCTCGCCGACGACGTACGCATCGAGCATGACGTCGCCGAGCACGACGACGCGGCGGTCGACGGCGGCGGAGAGGAGCTGGTCGGCCTGGTCGGGGGAGAGGGGCACGGGGCGGTTGGGAATGTCAGATGGGTAATGTCTTACGTACCCGAGGCGGCGCTACGCTCTGCCTCGGCTTGGACGGCGCGGAGCGCGGAGCCTGAAGTCAGTACGTGCTCAGCGGAACAACGAACGCATCGGGCGTGTCGAGGCGATTGCGAGCGCGGACGGCGGCCTCGAAGGTCGCGAACTGGCCGATCTGTACGAGGTGGAGCGTCTGGCCGGTGCGCGATCGGCCGCGGGCGAGCGTAGGCCGGGCCAGCCCCACGGCCCGGGCGGTGTCGACCAGTTGCGACGCCGCGGTCTGCGCGTTCGTTCGATCGCTGTACGCGCCGACCTGCAGGGTGTAGCCGGTGACGGGGAGCTGCTTGTCGATCGCATCGAGCAGCGCGGGGTCGTCCACGGCCGCGCGGGCGGCGAGCAGGTTCGTGCGGGCCTGGGTCCAGCGGCCGAGGCGCTGCTGCGAGATGGCGGCGTAGAGCAGGGCCCGGGCGCGGTCGTCGCCGGTGAAGCCGCGGGCGGCACGCTCGAAGGCGGGCACGGCGGCGGCGTGGCGGTTGCGGCCGCGCTCGAGCAGCCCCAGCTCGGCCGAGGCGTCGGCGGCCAGGGCGGGGTCTTCGGACTCAGCAGCGTCGGCCAGATAAGCAGCGGCGAGGTCGGGTCGATCGAGCCGAGCCGCGGACAGGCCGGCGATATAGGCGGCGGACTCGGCGAGGGCGCGGTCCTCGGCGCGGGCGGCGTGGCCGGCCTTTTCCAAGGCGGCGGGGTAGTTGCCCGCGTCGTAATAAAGCCGTGCGTCGGTCAGCGTGCCCGAGTCGGCCGGGCCCTTGCAGGCGACCAGAGCGAAGGCAACGAGCAGCGCCCCGAGACAAACCCCGAGACGGTGGCGAGCGGTCCGAGCGGCGGCGGGGGCGTAGGGAGTGGGGTGGGTGTTCACGCTGGTACTCTACTTACATGAGTCTTCTCTGGCCGATCCTGCGTGGGCTGCTGCGTCATCCGCGGCGGACGATTATCACCGACGACCGCGGCGAATATTCGGCCGGCAAGCTGCTGGTCGGGGCCCTGCACGTGGCCGAGCGCGTCAAGCGCGACTCGGCCTGCCCGCGCGTCGGCGTCATGCTGCCGACCTCCGGCGCCTTCCCCCTCGCCCTGCTCGGCACGTGGTGGGCCGACAAGGCCGTCGTCCCCCTCAACTACCTGCTCAGCAACGACGACCTCCGCTACATCATCCGCGACTCGGGCATCGACACGCTCATCACCGTCGACCCGATGCTCGAACACATCGGCGGCGAGTCCGCCCTGCCCGACGGCCTGCACCTCATCCGCCTCGACCACATGGCCTTCGAGGGCGTGCCCGAGCTCCGCTGGCCCCCGCTGCACGACGGCACCGACCTCGCCGCCCTGCTCTACACCTCCGGCACCTCCGGCCGACCCAAGGGCGTCGCCCTCACCCACGCCAACCTCGCGCACAACGTCAAGGCCGGCATCGAGCACGCCGGCATCAAAGAGTGCGACGGCTTCCTCGGCGTGCTGCCGAACTTCCACGCCTTCGGCCTCACCGTCCTCACGCTCATCCCGCTCTACACCGGGTCCCACGCCATCTACACCGCGCGCTTCATGCCCAAGAAGCTCGCCCAGCTCGCCGCCAGGCACCGCCCGACCATCTTCGTCGCCGTGCCCTCCATGTTCGCCGCGCTCGCGTCGATGAAGGGCGTCGACGCCGCGGACTGGACCTCCGTCAAGCTCGCCGTCTCCGGCGCCGAGCCGCTGCCCGACGCCGTCTACGAGAAGTGCAAAGACAAGCTCGGCCTGGAGATCCTCGAGGGCTACGGCCTCACCGAGACGTCGCCGTGCGCGACCTGGTCGCTCCCCGGCGACGCCAAGCGCCACTCCGTCGGCAAGCCGCTGCCGGGCGTGCAGGTCTTCATCCTCGACGAGCAGGACCACCCGCTGCCCGCAGGGCAGGAGGGCGAGATCGCGCTCGCCGGCCCAAGCGTCATGCAGGGCTACTGGTTCAAGCCCGAGGCGACCGAGGCCGTGATGGTCGACATCCCGCTCACGCCCAACGACCCCTACGGCGGGCCGCACGTCAACGCCTTCCGCACCGGCGACATCGGCAAGGTCGACCGCGACGGCCACGTCTTCATCACCGGCCGCAAGAAAGACCTCATCATCATGGCCGGCGAGAACGTCAGCCCCCGCGAGATCGAGGACGCCATCGAGAAACACCCCGGCGTCCACGCCGCCTGTGCCGTCGGCAAGCCCGACGAGTCGCGTGGCGAGGTGGCCGTCGCCTTCGTCGAGATGGAAGAAGACGCCGCCTTCGACGAGGCCGAGCTCATCAAGCACGTCCGCGAGACCGGCCTGCCGGCCTTCAAGGTGCCCAAGTCGATCACGAAACTCGACGCCATGCCCCGCAACCCCACGGGCAAAATCCTCCGTCGCGAACTGCGCGACCGCGTGGCGAACGAAGCGAAATCGTCATCACCGGAGCCCGCGGGGGCGGTGTGAGCAAGCGCTGGCGAAATCCACGTCGCAGAACAATCCGCATTCGAGGCCGGGTCGTTGTGCGGCCGCGACACCGAATCTGGCCAGTCGGTTTAGCTGGCGTGTTCTTCTTCGGCTACTTCGGCCACGGGTTGTGGACGCTGCCGACTGATGCCACTTGGATGCCAGCTTGGGTTGGGCTTTCTGCGATGGCAGTCTTTGCAACCTTCTTTGCAGTCATCGTGGTGTGCTTGGTCTTTTTTGTGGTGGATGAACTGCGGCACAACATCGCTGTATTCCGGAGATGGAGGCAGCGCCAGTCGGTGCAGGTGCAATGAGCGCTCAACTCGCCATCGAAACCTCGCAACGCCAGGCCTCCATCGCGCTCGGCCGCGGCGATGACGTGATCGAGTCGCGCGACCTGCCGCAGCTCAAGCGGCACAACCTCGAGCTCATGCCCACCATCGACGCGCTCCTGCGCGATCACGACCTCAGCCCGGCCGACCTCGCCGAGGTCTACCTCTCCGTCGGCCCCGGCTCGTTCACCGGCCTACGCGTCGCCGTCGCCACCGCCAAGCTGCTCGCCTTCGCGCTGCCCGACCTGAGGCTCATCGCCGTGCCGACGCTCGACATCCTCGCCGCCCAGGCCCCCGCCGATGTCCCCCACGTCGCCGCCTGCCTGAACACCAAAGCCGACACCGTCTACGCCGCGATCTACACCCCCCCCACCCCCCAATCGCCAAACCGCCAAATCGCCAAACCGCCAAATCTGACTTCCCTCCCCGCCCTCCTCGCCGACGCCCCGCCCGGGACCGCCCTGCTCGGCAACCCGCTCCCCGAACACGACCTGCCGAACCCCACTCTCGACCGCGCCCTCGCCCTGCCGCGTGCCGCGACCGTCTACCGCCTCGGCCGCCGCCTCGCCGAGGCCGGCCAATTCGTCGGCCCGCACGAGCTCATGCCGATCTACGCCCGCGAGCCCGAGGCCGTGTCGCTCTGGAAACAACGCCACGGCTGACCGCGTCCGCCGCTACCATGCGCGGTTCGCCATGCACGACCCGGCCCCCGCCAACCCGACCCCCGCCCCCGGAAATCTCCCCGACGCCGCGCCCCTGCACGGCGACGGGGGCTCTGCGCCCGACCCCGCCGCCAACCCCCTCGCGACCGTCCTGCCCAAGGTCGCCATCGTCGGTCGGCCCAACGTCGGCAAGTCCTCCCTGCTCAACGCCATGGCCGGGCGGCGCATCTCCATCGTCGACCCCACCGCCGGCGTCACCCGCGACCGCATCTCCGCACCCATCGCCATCCCCGCCGCCGACGACCACGACCCGCCCCGCTACATCGAGCTCATCGACACCGGCGGCTACGGCGTCGACGACTCCGACAACCTTACCGCCGAGGTCGAACAGCAGATCGCACGAGGCATCGCCGACGCCGACGCCGTGCTCTTCGTCACCGACGCCCAGGCCGGCCCCGTCGCCCTCGACCGCACCGTCGCCGAGGTCCTCCGCCACGCCAAGCCCAAGCACGCCCCGCTCATCGCCGTCGCCAACAAGGTCGACGGCCCGCACCACGAGGCCGCCGGCTACGAGCTCGCGTCGCTCGGCTTCGGCTCGCCGATCCTCACCTCCGCCACCTCCCGCAACGGGCTCGACGACCTCCACGCCGCCATCCGCGACGCCATCGACTTCGACGCCCTTGCCTCGCGCTCCGAGGCCGCAGCACCGCCCCACGCCGGCATCCTCATCGCCGTCGTCGGCAAACGCAACGCCGGCAAGTCCACCCTCATCAACGCACTCGCCGACGACGCCCGCCTCATCACGTCCGACGTGGCTGGCACCACGCGCGACTCCGTCGACGTCCGCCTCGAATACAAAGGCCAGCCCTTCACCCTCATCGACACCGCGGGCGTCCGCAAGACCAAGTCCCTCGCCGGCGACATCGAGTTCTACTCCCAGCACCGCTCGCTGCGCTCCGTCCGCCGCGCCGACGTCTGCCTGCTCATCGTCGACGCCGCCGTGCCCGTCTCGCAGGTCGACCACCAGCTCGTCAACGAGATCGTCAAGCACGAACGCCCGTGCGTGATCGTCGTGAACAAGTGGGACCTCGCCGAGGCCGACCACACGCAGGACGAGTACCTCGAATACCTCGACAAAGAACTCAAGGGCCTGCGCTACGCGCCGGTCGTCTTCCTCTCGGCGCAAAACGCCGACGGCATCGAAGACGCGCTCGCCATGGCCCACAACCTCTACGAGCAGGCCGGCCACCGCGTCGGCACCGGCGAGCTCAACCAGCTCGTCGAGCAGATCATGGCCCTCCGAGGCCCCCGCGCGAAGTCCGGCAAGCAGGCCAAGATCTTCTACGCCACGCAGATCGACGTGCACCCGCCCACCATCGTCTTCCAGGTCAACCACGCCGACGTGTTCGACCACAACTACAAACGCTTCCTCGACAACCGCCTGCGCGAAACCCTGCCCTACAGCGAAGTACCCATCCGCATGCTCTTCCGCGGCAAGGAAGCACGCTACGCGAACAAGGACTGACGACGCCCAACCATGCTCATCGTCACCGGCTCCAACGGATTCATCGGCGCCAACCTCGTCGCCGCCCTGCGCGCCGCCTACCCCAACACGCCGATCATAGGCGTCGATCGCTACACCGCCGACGGCACGCGCTACCCCGCGCACGCCGCGGTCGATCACGCCATCGACCCGGACGACCTGCTCAAACACTTCGCCGACGACGCCCTGCCCGCCAACCCCACCGCCATCTACCACCTCGGCGCGTGCTCCGACACCACCGTGACGGATCGCGACTACGTGATGCGCGTCAACCTCGAATACAGCCAGGCCGTCTGGCAGCACTGCGTCAAGCACAACGTCTCGCTGGTCTACGCCTCCTCGGCCGCGACCTACGGCGACGGCTCGCACGGCTACTCCGACGAGGCCGGCCCCTCGATCTACCAGCCGCTCAACTACTACGCCGAGAGCAAGCATCTGTTTGACCTGTGGGCGCTTGAGCAGCACGCCGCCGGCAACAGCCCGCCGAGCTGGGCGGGTGTGAAGTACTTCAACGTCTACGGCCCGATGGAATCCCACAAAGGCCGCATGGCATCGATGGGCTATCACTGGGTCAACCAGATCGCCGACACCGGCGTCACCAAGCTCTTCAAGTCCTACAAAGACGGGGTCGCCCACGGCCAGCAGCAGCGCGACTTCATCTACGTCGCCGACGCCGTCGCCGCGACGACGCACTTAATGGAAAATCAAGGCGATTTTCCGGGGGGGCTGTTCAACATCGGCACCGGCGTCGCCCGCCCGTTCGCCGAACTGACCGAGGCCTGCTTCGCCGCGCTCGGCCGCGAACCGAGGCTCGAGTTCATCGACATGCCCGAATCGCTTCGCCCGCAGTACCAGTACTTCACGCAAGCGACGGTCGACAAGCTACGCAGCAGCGGCTTCACCACGCCGATGCGCGACCTTAAGCAGGGCATGGCCGACTACGTCGCGTGGCGACGCAAGCACGACGCGTTATCGCCCTGACACGCACGCCGCGGCGTCTCACCATCCCGCCGCGGACCCGCTCAGATAATCCCGACCGGCTTGAACGCGTGGCCGGGCAGGATGCGCTGCAGGTTGGCGTTGCCCAGGTGGCCCTGCACGACCTCGGCGAGCACGTCGCGGAAGTCCGTGGTGTGCAGCAGGTCGCGCTTCTGGTGGAGCTGATCGGGTGCCAAGCCAGGCCACGGGCCGATGACCTTGCGAGCGCCGGACGACGAACCATCCACGCGCTCGCCGGTCTGCGAGACACCCCCGCCCAGCGCGAGCATGCAGTTGCCCCAGCCGTGGTCGGTGCCGCGTGTGCCGTTCTCCGCGGCCGTGCGGCCGAAGTCCGACAGGGTCAGCACCAGCGTGTCCTGCAGCTTGTCGCCGAGGTCCTCCGCAAAGGCGTCCAGCGCGTCGGCGAGGGTCTGCACCTTGTTGCCGAAGTTGCCGGTGATGCCGTTGCCCTGGTTGTTGTGCGTGTCCCAGCCGCCGTAGTCGACGGTGATGACCTCCAGACCGACGTTGGCCTTGATCAGACGCGCGGCCTGCTGCAACTGACCCGCGAGCTTGCTCGACGGGTACTCGGCGGCGGGCGCATACGGCTGACGGGCGACCGATTGAATCAAGTCGACGCCCTCAAGCGTCGTCGCGCCGGCGTCGTGCACGAGGCCCGCGGCGTCGGCGGCGATGGGCGCGCGGTCGTCGGGCATCGGCACGCAATAGGCGTGCTCGAGCGCGGCGTGGATCGCGTCGACGTTGCCGCCGGCCTTGGGCATCGTCAGATCGTCGATCCCGGCGACGGCGTAGGCGGGCGCGTCGCCACGCAGGATGCGCGGGAGGTTGTCGCCGATGGAGATCGCCCGAACCGGGCCGTGGCCGGACGACGTGAGCAGGTGGCGGTTGAGCCAGCCGTCGGAGTTGACGGTGTTGCCGATGACGCCGGTCTCCCACGTGTCCTGCTCCTCGAAGTGCGAGCGCGTGTTGTGGTCGTAACCCACGGCATGTGCGGCGGCGAACTCGCCCTGGTCAAACCAGCGCTGCAGCTTGTGGGCACGCGGATGCAGGCCGAAGAAGCCGTCGAGATCGATGCAGCCGTTCTCCTCGCCGGGGTTGGGGATGCGCAGGTTCGTGCGCAGGTCGTGGTAATGCGGGTCGGCGTGGGGGACGATGAGGTTCAGCCCGTCGATCCCGCCGCGGAGGAACAGCACGACGAGCGTCTTGCCCTTGGCGACGGCGCCGGGGTTGGCCAGCGCGGCCTCGGCCGACGCCGAACTCGCGAGTGCTTCGAGGGGCGAGACGCCGCAGTAAACGGCAAGGGCGCCGGTGCTCTGCAAGAAGAAGCGACGGGTGAGGTGCATGGCAAGCTCCGCGGGGTGGGGACGTGATCGGTTGAGGGCGTGATCCAGAAAACAGACGAAAACATCTACTGCTGCTGCGACTCGGGCAATTGGGCGACCAGCACGGCGATCGTGCGACCGAACTCACTGGTGTTGCCCGAGCCGTCGACGGCGGCGAGCAGCGCGTCGATGGCGGCGCTTCGCGAACGCGGCCCGAGGGTCGAGCCATTCAGCCGCACCGCGAGGTAATCGACCACGGCCTCGGCCCATGCGGCCTTGCGGTCCGACTCGGGGACATCGGCGAACGCAGCGCGGTCTGACCGACGCATCGCGTCCGGCAGCAGGGCATAAAGCTGCCACTGCAGCTCGCCGGCCAACCGCCATCGCTGAAGCATCGCGTTGGAGTTGGCGTACGACTGCGGCTCGGCGTCGTAGCCGTCCGGCGTCTCGTGATCGAACATCCCCGACCCGCTCCGCCGCAAAAAGTTCACCGTCGGCCACGTCGAGTAATGGCCGAGGTTGCGCTGCAAGCCAACGGCGTACTCGATCGGTCGCTTGAGGCGCGGCGCGTCGTGCGACGTCGCGTACGGATGCTCGGCCAGGGCGGACACGACGGCCGCGAGGTCGCCGCCGGTCTCGAGATAAACCAGCGTCAACTCGTCGACCAGCGACTCGGGCGCGGGGCTGACCAGGTAATGCTCGACCAGCTTGGTCGCGAGGTAGCGAGCGGTGTCGGGGTGGGCGGCCAGCGCCTCGACCACGCGGCGCACGCGGTCGTAGCGATCGGCGGGCTCGGCGGCGGGCAGGTCGAGGCCGAAGACACGGCGGGCCTGGCCGTCGTTGAGCGCCGGCACGAAGCGGAACCGCTGCGCATCGCGACGGACCAGCCGCGACGGGTCGTGCTCCTCGGTCGATCGCCAACCGGCGAGGACGTGGCTGAGCTCGGTGACGTCCTGCTGCGTGTACGAGCTGTCGACGCCGACGGTGTGCAGCTCCATGATCTCGCGCGCGTAGTTCTCGTTGATCCGCCCGCCGTAACTGCGGTGCTGATCGAGGTACCGCAGCATCGCGGCGCCGGTCGCGCTGGCGTCAAGCACGGCCAGGAAAGGCGCACCGCCAAGCTCGACGAAGCGTGCGTGCTCGACCGCCTTGCGTTCGCCGCTGACCTTGCGTGTCCACGTGTTGAGGTGGTTGTCGATAAACATCGTGAGCCGGGCGCGGGCCGGGTTGGGCGTGCGAAGCAGGCTGTGCGTCGCGCGGTTGGGGACCTGCCCGTCGTTGTGGACCGCGGCGGCGGCCTGCCACGCGGCGCGCGAGCCGATGTCGGCCGTGCCGGCGGAGAGCGATCGGCTCAGCCACGCCTCGGGGCCCTCGATGAGCACGTCGGCCAAGACCGCGGGCTCGGGGCCGTAGGCAAAGCGTTGCAACATCGCGACGGCTTGAGCAAATTCCGTGGGCGACGCCGGCTCATCGGCAACGACCCGCACCGCGATCGACGGCGTCGTGACCCACTCCCCCGAAGCATCACGCCCGCGCACCGACACCGCACGCTCGCCGGGCTCGACGCCACGCCACACCGCGGGCAGCACGGCCCGGGCGCGGCCGAGGATCGGCTTGACCCGAGCGCCGGTCGGCTCGCCATCGATCAGCAGCTCGACTTCCGTCACCGCCGCGTCGTCCGCAAGATCAACCACCACCGCCCCCGCGTCGTGCTGCACCGCGCCCGCCGCCGGGTAGACCAGCTCGATCGACGGGAGCGTATTCCCTCGCTCGTCGCTGGCCCGCAGCTCGCGCAGCATCACGCCGGCGATCCGCAGGTTGCGGTCCTTGCCCGCCGCCCCGCCGTAGTGGTCGTTCTCAAACGCCAGCCTCAACTGCTTCGGCGAGCCGTCGAGCGTGATCGTGCCCAGCCCGCGCGACGACCACCGGCCCCGCACGCGAACCGGGTCCAACGCCGTCACCACCTCACCCGCTTCGTCGATGAGCGTCGCCGTCAGCTCGGGGTCGCCCTCGAAGCTGTCGCCCGACGCATACGCCACCGCGTAGAACCGCCCCGACACGCCGGCCGGCATCCTCACCGCCACGGCGGCGTTGGCGTTCATCTGGATCCGCCTCGACCAGCGGTTGTCCTTCTCGACCAGCTCTTCGGGCAGGTCGACCCAAGCCTCGGCGTCGTCGAGCGTGATGCGGTACTGCCGGCGCGGCGTCGTCGCCTCGCCCCACGGCCGACCGATCACCACCTGCTCCACGCTCGCCGCGCGACGCCCATCGCTCAGCTCGCCCACCACCCGCACCCGCATCGGCCCGTCGCTCAAGTGCCCGCGACTCAGCGTGAACTCCGGCCGCCACGCCCGCTGACTCGCCACGCGTTCCCCGTCCATCTCAAGGTGCACCCACGGCGCCGCCAGCCCGTCGCGCAGCGTCGCCGACGCCACCGCCGCCACCGTCCAGTCGCCCGTCACCGCTCGCCCGTGCCACACCTCCCGAGTTGCCACCACGAAGTCATCCGCCGTCGCAACCTCCGCCGCCGCCAACGCCTCGGCCGAGTCGCCCCACGCAAACCCCGGCCGCCCCTGATCTAGCCGAAGCAACTCGTACCGATCCACCCGCAGGTTGCGATTCGACTTGTTCCGCACGTAAAAATCGCGCTCGAACGACAGCACCGCCATCTGCTCCCCGCCGTCAAACCACACCGGCCGACCCACCGCCACCCGTCGCCACCCATCGCCCACCGCCGCGATGCCGCCCGTCACCCCGTCGTTCTCGTTGTTCCGCCGCACGCCCACCGTCGGCCACGCCCCGCCGCCGTGATCCGCAGCCACCACCGCCATCGCCTGATACCACCCGCCCTCCCCCGCATCCAGCGCCACCGCCACCGGCCGGTTCCCCTGCAGCTCCGCATACGCCCCGCCAGACGCCCGTTCATCCTTCCGCACCTGCAACGGCCTCTCGCCATACCGCTCCGGCCGCGGCGTCTGCGCGTGCGCCTCCGCCTCACCCACAATCAGCCGATCCGCCGGCGCACCCACCACTGTCACCGCACGCCAGTCGCTCGCCTCTTCCACTCCGTTGTGCAAAGCGATCGCCCGCACCCGCACCGTCGTCCCGGCCGCCACCTCGTCCAGGCTCAGCGTCCAACCCAACGTCCGCTGCGGCGACGCGCTCCGCCCCGTATCAAACGGCTCCGACACCGCCACCCCCGCGCCCGCCGGCTCCACCTCCAGCCGCACCTCGCGCTCATCCCCCGGGTACATCACCGCCTCGTCAAACACCTCCGCCGCCACCAACACCTCGCCCCACACCGCCGCCCCCGAGGTCGGCGCCACCACCACCGGCCGCGACCACGCACCCGCCACCCCCGCCGGCAACGCCTTGCCCACCAGCTCCACCGACTTGCCCGCGACCGTCAGCGTCGCCGCTCCATCGCCCAACCCACGCACCCGCGCCACCCCGTGACGCGCCCCCTCAATCACCCGCACCTCACCCACCAGCTCCGCCACGCCCCCAGGCTCCACCGCCGCCGCCAACACCGCATCCGCCCCCGCAGGCTCCGTCAGCTCAAACACCACCGCCTGCGTCACGCCCCCCCACACCACCGTCCGCCCCATCGGCCAACGCACCGTCGCACCCACCGCCGCACGCGCTTCAACCTCCTCCGCTTCCAACTCAGCCGCCGCCACCTCCACCGACGCAACAACCTCAACCCCTTCCTCAACTTCTTCCGCCCACACCGTCCCCGCCACACCCAGACCGATCGCCACCCCCAAGCATCCCGCCGCGAGTCTGTATTTCATAGCCTCAAGCCTAGTGTGCGCCGCCCCGCCCTCCAAGCGAGTTTCCCGTAAACCTGCCTCACACACGTCAAACCCCGAACACCCCTCACCTACCCTCACCCCATGCGCCCCAAACGCAACACCCTCTTCGCCCTCGCCGCCCTCGCGCTCGCCCTGCCCGTCCTCCTCCTCGCCCTCGCCGCCGCCACCCTCTACGCCATGCACACCCCCGACACCCCCCCCACGCCCCGCCCCTACAAAACCGTCCAAGGCCACACCCTCCTCCTCCACATCACCGCCCCCGACACCGCCCAACACCCCGGCCCACACCCCGCCATCCTCCTCCTCCACGGCGGCGGCTGGCAGACCGGCCAGCCCGACCAGTTCTTCCACCTCGCCTCCGACCTCGCCGCCCAAGGCGTCCTCGCCGCCTCCGCCCAATACCGCCTCACCAACACCCACGACAGCACCCCCTACGACTCCTTGCAGGACGCCGCCGACGCCCTCCGCTTCCTCCACCAACACGCCGACGAACTCAACCTCGACACCACCCGCATCGCCGCCGGCGGCGGCTCCGCAGGCGGACACCTCGCCGCCGCCCTCGCCACCACCACCGCGCCCGACCTCCTCGGCCTCCCCCCCGACGCCACCGCCGAACAGCTCGCCGCCCTCCCCCGACCCGCCGCCCTCGTCCTCTTCAACCCCGTCATCGACAACTCCCCCACCGGCTTCGGCAACCAGCGCCTCGGCGACCGCTGGCAAGACATCTCACCCCTCCACAACCTCCACCCCCACATGCCCCCCACCGTCACCTTCCTCGGCACCGCCGATCACCTCATCCCCGTCGCCACCGCCGAACAATTCCGCGACCAGATGACCGCCCTCAACACCCACTCCGAACTCCACCTCTACCCCGACCAACCCCACGGCTTCTTCAACTATCGACTCGAAAACCAAATCCTCCCCAACCCCCTCTACACCCAAACCCGAGACCAAACCATCACCTTCCTCCAATCCCTGGGCTGGATACAACCCAACCCCACCCCATAAATCACCACAACTCACCGCACCCCCGACGCACATGAAGCGCCGCGATTCATCGCGCCCCGCCCTTATGAAGCGCCGCGATTTATCGCGTCGCCCCACCCCAATAAACCAAAACAACCCATCCCCCATTTAGCGACGCGGCTTGCCGCGTCTCCCCCCCAGCGCCAAACCCCTAACCCCTAGCGCCTAAAAACAACATGCCAAAAAAGCGACGCAAACCCGCCCCATCGCGCGCGTCGGTCAACGCACAGCAGGACGATCACGATCCGCGCCTCGACCGGGGGCGAGCATCCGACGCGCAGGCCTCAGGGCAGGGGCCTCAACCCAACGCATCGCCGACGGCCGGCGCTTCATCAAGCGCCCGCCTGCTTCCCAGCCAGGTCCATCCCGCCCCCCGCACCAAGCTCGCCCTGCCGGGACACCACTCGGATTGAAGAAAACGGTTCACCACACCCAAGCCCCACCGCCTACCCCCGCGCGCACCACACGCGCCACCAAACTTTCAAAATAAGTCCCGGGTGCCACACTCTGACCCAAAGAACAGAGTGTGCGAATCACAAAAACCTCAACGAAAGACACAAAAAACCCACCACCCCACCCCCACCTCAAACCCCAATAGCCACGATGCCACGCATCGCGGGGTTCACCCAGCATAAACACGCAAACCCCACCCCAACCAGCGCACAACCCCACCCCCACGTCATGCCCGCGTAGGCGGGCATACACGCCCCACTTCACTGATCCCTTCAACTCACCAAAACGCCAGATACAATCCTCGCCATATTAATCGAGCAGTCCATGAACGCGACCCGCAATCAGATACGGCATAGTCAGATCTACAATGCAATTCACTGACCCATGGAATCCCACAGAAGACGAACTAAGGCAATGGGCTTACACCAACGACGCTAGTTATCCGGCTGAAGACTGGGAACTAGTGTTAACTGACACCCCAGAATTCCAAGAGGCCGTGCTCGAGTTTGCGAGTGATGACCATTGCCCCCAAAAAAGATATTTCCTTGCTGTGCTCTACTTAATTGTCGGCGAAGAAGTGCGACGACAGATTCAAGCAGGCGCAACCAGCCGCAACACAATCGATCTATCTCCCGGACAAACGCTAACCCGCTTGATTAATAAAGGCGATCGGTACCCAAGTCCAAGCATCCAGCAATGGCAAGAACGCACTCGAAGTTTAGCCGCCGACCTCTCAAGCTTCGATTACGACGAATGGTGTAAGGCCGGCTACGACAACGAAGATCAATGAATTAACACCCCTCACCCCGCCCGCGCCGCCCACTCCGCCTCCAACGGCCCCAGCTCGCCCTGCAACCGCTCGCGCTCGGCCTTCAGCTCCGCCACCTTCTCGCCGCTCTCGTACACCTCCGGCGTCAGCATCGCGAAATCGATCTCGCTCAGCCGCGACTCCAGCGACTCGATCTTCGACTCCAACTGAGCCTGGCTGATCTTCGACGCCGCGCCGCGGGATTTTTTATTTGGCGATTTGGCGGTTTGGTGATTGGGTGATTTCTTCTGCGAACCCGACGCCCCCTCCGATTTCCTGCTTTTCTGATTTCCCGACTTCTCTGCTTTCTTCCCCGCCCCATTTTCTGATTTATCGATTTTCTGCTTTTCTGCTTTCGCCGCTCCCGCGGCGACCGCCTCCCAATACTCCGAATAATTCCCCAGGAAGTGCGTCACATTCCCCTCGCCGTCGAGCGCGATGATCTGATCCACCAGCGCATCCAGCAGCGCCCGGTCGTGCGAGATCAAAATCAGCGTCCCCTCCACGCCCACGTCGCCCTTGGTCGAATACCCCGTCCGCTTCGCGGTGTACTGCTGCAGCGCCTCCTCCATCCGCTCGGCCGACGGGATGTCCAGATGGTTTGTCGGCTCGTCCAGCACCAGCACGTTGTGCCCGCCCGCCACCAGCCCCGCCAGCACCGCCCGCGCCCGCTCGCCGCCCGAGAACGCACCCATCGGCTTGTCCTGCTCGTCCCCCCGGAACAGAAACGCCCCCGCCAGATCACGCGCCCCCTGCTCGGCCGTCTCCGGCAGCACCACCTTCAAGTAATCCACCACCGTTAAATCCAAATTCAGATTCTCGTGCGTCTGCTTGAAGTGCCCGACGTTCAGCCCCGTGCCCGGCTTCGTCGTCCCGCCGTCCGGGTTCAGCTCGCCGAGCAGGCACTTGATCAGCGTCGACTTCCCCGCGCCGTTCGGCCCGATCACGCCGATCTTGTCCCCACGCTTCACCTCGAAATCAAACCCGTTGAACAGCCGCTTGCCGTCGTAGTTCTTCGTGAGGTTGTGCACCTGGAACACCCGCTCGGCGCACCGCGGGATCCGCCCGAAGTTCAGCTTCATCACGTCCAGCTCCGGCGGCGCCTCCAGCGCGTTTTGCTCGACGTACCGCGCCAGCTTCTTCTCCCGCCCCTGCGCCTGCTTGCTCCGCTGCCCCGCCCGGTACCGATCGATAAACGCCTGCTCCTGCTTGATCTTGGTCTGCTGCTTCTCGAACGCGCGCTGCTGTTCGAGGTAGCGCGTCTGCCGCAGCTCGCGGTACTTGCCGTAGTTGCCCGGGAACTCGATGAGCTGCCCGCGCTCCATCTCGTAGATCTTGTTCACCACCCGATCCAGCATCCACCGGTCGTGCGAGATCAGCACCACCGCCCCCGCGTACCCCGCCAAAAACTCCTCCAGCCACTGCCGCCCCGCGATGTCCAGGTGGTTCGTCGGCTCGTCCAGCAACAAAATGTCCGGCTCGCTCAGCAGCAGCTTCGCCAGCGACAGCCGCGCCTTCTGCCCGCCCGACAGCGCCGCCGTGTTCACGCCCCACACCGACTCCGCGAGCCCCAGCCCCAGCAGCGTCGCCTCGATCCGGTGGTCTACCGCGTACCCCCCCGCCGCCGCGACCTTCTCTTCGAGCTGCTCGTACTTCTTGAGCAGCCCCTCCAGCGCATCGCCCTCCGCCTCGCCCATGTCGTGCGCGACCTTCTCCAACTGCTCGTGCAGCTCCGCCAGGTGCGCGAACGCCCGGCCCGCCTCTTCGCGCAGCGTCAGCGACCAGTCGAACTCGTGCTCCTGCCGCAGGTACCCCGCCGACGCCCCGCGCGCGAGCTGCACCTGCCCCGAGATCGGCGCGTTCATCCCCGGCAGCCCCGCGATCAGCTTCAGCAACGTCGATTTCCCGCACCCGTTGCGGCCGACCAGCCCCACGTGCTCGCCCGCCGAGACCGTCAGCGACACGCCGTCCAGCAGCGGTTCGCTGCCGTATCCGAAAACCAGGTTTGCCACGCTTAACAGAGCCATACGGTCGGAAGTCTATCGACCCGATTTCTCCCGATCCGCCCCGCCGGCCCCCCACGCCCGCCGCCCGCCTCTACCTTGCAGCCGCATGAGGAGAAACCTGGTGATCTACGCCTGCCGCGGCCTCCGCGCCGATGCGCTGGCGACCGCGCGGGCCTGGCCCATGGCGACCGACACGCTCGTCGCTCTGGGTGCGCGCGGCCTCTGCGTCAACGCCGTCGCCGCCGCCTCGGCCGACGAGCCCGCCCGCGCCTCGCTCTTCACCGGCCTCGCCCCCCATCAGCACGGCCGCCAGACCCCCGCCGAGCCGGACGAAGCCCCCCAGCCCCTCGCCGACTCCTTCGTCCACCAGCTCGCCGACGCCGGCTACCACACCGCGGGCGTCGGCTGCGTCGAGCCCATCGCCTCGGCCCTCAGCGAATCGATCACCGTCGCCGACGTCCACCGCGTCCGCCCCGACACCTGCGACTACTACACCGCCTGCCGACGCACCGGCGTCCTCGCCGCCGTCATGGCCCAGCGCGAACAACGCCTCCGCCGAGGCCCCCTCGAGCCCGACCGACTCCTCCTCGAGCCCAGCACCGACATCGATGGCTACATCGCCCGACGCGCCGCCGAGCTCGCCGAGTCCCTGCCCACCACACGCCCCTGGGCCCTCATCGTCGCCTTCAGCGGGCCCGGCAACGCCCTGCCCCCGCCCAGCCTCTACGACGGCATCGTCCCCGCCGAAGAGCTCGCCCACGGCGTCACCGGCATTGACCACCCCCGCGCCGCCGCGCTCGGCTCGCCCGCCTGGCCACGCAGCACCATGGAGCGCCTCACCCCCGACCGCGCCGCCCGCCTCCGCGCCGACTACCTCGGCCGCGTCTCGCTCATCGACTACGCCGTCAAGCGCGTCGACCAGCGCCTTCAAGAACGCTCCGACGCCTCACGCCTCTGGTCCGTCCTCGCTTCCGACCGCGGCTACGCCCTCGGCGAGCAGGGCCTCGTCGGCGACCGCGTCGTCCTGCCCGGCGTCGTCCACACGCCCATCATCGTCGCCGGCCCCCGCGGCTACCGCCCCGCCGACGAAGTCGCCGAAGCCGCCGCCGACGCACTCGTCGCCACCACCGACGTCGCCGCCACCGTCGCCGATCTCGCCGTCACCGACGAACCCCTCGGCTGCGCCGGCCACTCCCTCGTCGCCGCCCTCCGAGGCCAAGGCCTCAAACCCCGCGCCGCCGCCGTCACCGAAACCCCCGACCGCGTCTCCATCGAGACCGCTCGCCACCGACTCATCCTCGACCGCTCCACCGGCCAACCCACCGCGCTCTTCAACGCACTGACCGACCCCGACCAACGCCAGGACCTGCTCCACCCCGCCGACGGCCCGCCCGATGAACGCTGGGTCCGCGCCCGCGTCGAACCCCTCAAAGCCCGCCTCGCCGACGCATGGCTCGCCGCCCCCACCCGCCCCAACGTCTTCGCCACCGACCCCACCCCCACCCGCGGCACCGTCACCGATCCCGCGTAGCCGAAGGCGATGGGCGATGTGTCATAGATGATGTGTGATGTCAGCGACGCTGCGAATCCAGCGTTGGCGTCATCATCGCGCGTGACGACACCGCAAATCACACCTCAAACATCAAACCTCATCCCTCACCCCTCACCCCTCACCCCTCACACCCCCACCAACCCCGCTTCGCTCGGCTTGATCTCCCGAGGCCGATACTGCCGCGGCGACTTCGCCAGCGTCACCAGACGGCCCCGCGGCACCGGCTTGGGCTGAACGCACAGCCGCGACCGCAGCGTCGCCCCGTGCTCGGCGCTCACCGATCGGCACGTGATCGACCCCGTCGTCAGGCTCCCCGTCTTCAGTTTCATCGCCCCGTACACCAGCGCGTCGCCCTGGAAGCTCCCCTCGGTGTCCAGCTCGCCGCACACCAGCCGACCCGAGATCTCGCCCGACCGCTGCAGCCCCACGCGCCCCATCGTCGCGATCTCGCCCGCCAGCCGCTGCCGAACATCCAGGTCGGAGAACTGCAACGGCCGCGTGCACGACGGGCACCGCACGCTCATCGCCTTCGACGAAATCGTGAACGCGTGCCCGCACGCCGGGCAAGCCACCGATCGCTTCTCGCGTGGGTCGGGCTTGCGCGGGTGAAAGGCCGCCATCGCCGGGCGCAACGGCATCGCAGGGCTCCGGTGGTGACGGCAAGCCTCATCTCGGGCCACGCCGAGGCGCCAAGCCGCGGAGACACATCAATCGCAGGTCCGAACAACGAACCGAACACATCGAGCAGCACCGGCCGAAGCCCAAGCGCCGCACCACTCAACCCTCCGCGCCTTCGCGCCTCCGCGCCCTTCGCGATTCAACCCGAATCACAAACAGCACCGACGCGAAAGCCCGCGAGGCTTTAGTGCGTGCCCGCGCCGTTTCGGCTCGAGATCACCCGAGCCCGACGACGCTGAAGGATCTTGTTCACCGAGCCCGGCACGGTCTGCACCTGCGGCTCGTCGTCGTACTCGACCTCTTCCTCGGCCGTCTCGAACGCAGGAGCCGCCGGGGCCGGCATCGCCGCCTTGGGCGCGGCCTGCGGAGCCGCCTCGGGGGTCTCAAGGTTCAACGCGTCGATCGCGACCTCGATCGCCTTGGGGCCGACGCACACGTCGCCCTGGAAGGTCGCGCCCTCCACCACGTTGAGCTGGCTGGTGTAAAGCTGGCCCTCGAGCTGAGCGCCGGGCAGCAGCTCGACGCCGTCTTCGGCGATCACGTCGGCCTTGGCCTTGCCGGCAAGGCGAAGCGTGCCGGCGATCACCGTCCCCGACACCTCGGCCGAGTCCGCCAGCTCCAGCGTGCCGCTCACACGCAGCGTCCCCTGAAAGTGGCCCATGATCACGGCGTCGTTATCCAGGCTCAGCTCGCCGCTGATGCGGCAGTCCGGGCCCAGCACGGTCTTGTTGGCGGTCGGGATGTTGTCCATCGGTAGTGCTCCTGACGATTGATGCGGCCCGAACGTCGGGCACGCTGTTCATCGGGAACTCCACGCCACACCCACAAATAACGCACGCCCCCGCCTGACACCCGATCGCCCAGCGTATTCTCGGACCACCCGCCACAAACACGCACGCCCGCCTCCACATTCCCCCGCAAACCCGCCCCGACCCACTACCCTGAACCCGTGCCCCAAGCCGACGCCCACGCCCGCCAGCTCGCCCACCGCCTCCGCGCAGAGGCCCTCTTCGGCGTCGACATCGTCCCCCTCCCCCGCCCCCTCCCCCCCGTCGAAGACGACGCGCCCACCCGCCGTCCCACTCAAGCCGGGGCAGAGCGAAGCGCCGCCCCGGGTACCCAACCCCGCACC
>JBCCQE010000027.1:0-40069 GCA_039024495.1 Planctomycetota bacterium
CGCAAGGTCTTCATCATCGACGAGGCCGAGCTCCTCGACCCCTACGCCCAGAACGCCCTGCTCAAGACCTTCGAGGAACCCCCCGACAACACCACGCTCATCCTCGTCACCGCCCGCGAAGACCGCCTGCTCCCCACCATGCGCTCCCGATGCCAACGCATCGCCTTCGCCCCCCTGCCCGACGAAACCATCCACCAATGGCTCACCGACTACCTCACCCCCCAAGCCGAGGCAGAGCGAAGCGCCGCCTCGGGTAACACCGACCCCAACCTCACCTGGCTCACCGCCTTCGCCCAAGGCTCCCTCGGCCGCGCCCGCACCGCCGCCGACCACGGCCTCACCGAATGGGGCCAGACCCTCGAACCCCAGCTCGACGCCCTCGCCCAAGGCAAGCCCGCCCCCACCCTGGGCGCCGACCTCTACGCCCGCGTCCAGGCCTTCGCCGAGGCCGTGGTCAAGAAACAAAAAAACGCCAGCAAAGAGGCCGCCAACCGCGTCGCCGCCAACCTCGCCTGGTCCATCGTCGCCGGCCACGCCCACCGCGCGATCGTCGCTGAGTCGTCCGCCGCCACCCCCCGCGACCCCGCCGCCGCCGCCCGCCTCGAACGATGGGCCGCCGTCCTCGACGCCGTCCAAGACACCGAAGCCATGCTCGCGTCCAACGTCAACCTCTCCCTGCTCTGCGACCACCTCGCCGCCCAGTGCGCCCAACTCCTCACCCCCCTCCCCACCCTCACCTCCGCCGCCTGAACCGCCCGGCTCCAAGGCAGCGGCGAACGCAACGCCAACCTACTCACTAAGCACGACGCACTAAGCACTCCGCGCCCATGAAGTACAAGCTCCTCGCCATCGACCTCGACGGCACCCTCCTCCGCACCGGCGGCGCCGTCTCCGACGCCCACCGCCAAGCCGTCGACCGCGCTCTCGACGCCGGCATCCTCGTCGTCCCCGCCACCGGCCGCGGATGGCGCGAAGCCCAGCTCGGCCTCCAAAACCTCGGCAGCACCTACGACCGCCTCGGCCTGGGCATCTTCAACACCGGCGCCTGCGTCGCCCACACCACCACCGGCCAGTCCGTCGACCTCGCCGACTTCGAGCCCCACCTCGCGCTCGAACTCATCGAGCACCTCCGCCCCATGCCCGAGGCCGTGCTCGTCCACATGGACCGCCACCTCGCCGGAGTCGACTACCTCGTCACCGGCGACGGCGACCTCACCGACAACACCCAGCGCTGGCTCACCCAAAACGACCTACGCCACAAGGAAATCCGACACCCCACGCCCGACGACCTCCACCACGCCCTGCGCGTCGGACTCGTCGCCCGAGGCCAACGCGCGTTCGACGTCTGCTCCAACGTCGAACAGACCTTTGCCGGCCGCATCTCCGTCCACGCCTTCGCCGGCGTCCCCACCGCCCAGGGCGAGGCCGCCGTCTACATCGCCGAGGTCTTCGCCGCAGGCGTCAACAAGTGGCGCGGCGTCCAATACCTCATGGACCAGCACGGCATCACCCCCGACCAGGTCGCCTGCATCGGCGACGAAATCAACGACCTCGCCATGCTTGAGGCCGCCGGCTGCGGCATCGCCATGGGCAACGCCGTCGACCAGGCCAAAGCCGCCGCCGACCGCATCACCCTGACCAACCACAAAGACGGCGTCGCCCACGCCATCGACCAGCTCCTCACCGGCAAGTGGTGACGTTTTGGTAGTTCCTTTTGGACAGGATGATGGGATGGACAGGATCAACGGGATGCCACCGGCACCCATTGAGAGAAGACAATCACCTCTCCCAAAACAATCCCGTTAATCCAGCCCATCCCGTCATCCCGTCCAAACCCGTCCCACCAACCGCCCCGCACCACCCAGCCAAGCCACAGCCACAGCCACAGCCATGCCCCGCCGCCCCAGAATCCGACGCCGGCTCGCGACCTCGCGCCACCGCTTTCGGCACTCGGCACGCGCGCTCTGGCGGCGAGAACAAGGCCCGACCGGCGGAGGGTTCGTCGGGGCCGCGGCCGTCGCGATCGGGTTCGGCCTGCTGGTGAGCGTGGCCGTCACGCCGACCTTCGCCTACGCCATCGTCTTCCCGACGGTCTTGGCCATCAGCCAATCGCTCGACACCTCTGACGCTAGCTCAGCCGTCACGCTGCTCGCCGGCATGCTCGGCGTGCTTGCCGTCCTCGGCTGCTTCGTCACCATCGCCTTCCTCCTGCCGCTCTATCTCGTCCACCAGATGCGCCGACACAACTTCGAGGCCTGGGCCCGCACCCACCTCGGCAAGGGCTATCGCGGCCGATCCGACCTCTGCTTCGCCTGCGGCTACGACCTGTCCCACAGCAAATCCCTCGCCTGCCCCGAATGCGGCACCCGCGCCGCCTCCCACTTCGCCGAACTCCGCTAGTCAAACCCCATCCCGTCGATCCAGCCGATCCTGTCATCCTGTCCCACATGAGCCAGCAACCGTCCCCAACCACGCCCCTCAACATCCCCATCCAGCGCCTGTCCCACGCCGAGGACCTGCCCCTGCCAGCAGCCCAGTCCGAGCACGCCGCCGGGCTCGACCTCTGCGCCGCCATCCCCGCCGAGACCCCCATCGTCCTCCAGCCCGGCGAGATCAACCTCGTCCCCACCGGCTTCGCCATCGCCGTCCCCGTCGGCTACGAGGCCCAGGTCCGCCCGCGCTCGGGCCTGGCGACCAAGCACGGCATCTCCATGCCCAACACCCCCGGCACCATCGACGCCGACTACCGAGGCGAAATCCGCGTCCCTCTCATCAACCTCGGCCGCCAACCCGTCCCCATCACCCGCGGCATGCGCATCGCCCAGATGCTCATCAAGCCCGTCCCCCCCGTCCGCCTCGTCGAAACCGACACCCTCCCCCCCACCGCCCGCGGCACCGCCGGGTTCGGCTCAACCGGCCAGTGAGCCGATAGAATCAGAGCATGCGACAGGTCATCCTCAAGCCCGATGTCGAGGACGGCGGCTGGACCGCCATCGTCCCCAGCCTGCCCGGCTGCGTCTCCGACGGCGACACCAAAGAGCAGGCCCTCGCCAACGTCCGCGACGCCATCGACTGCTGGATCGAAGGCGCCAAAGCCCTCGGCCACGCTATCCCCGCCGATTCCCACGCCGTGGAACTCGCGGAGGTATGAGCCAACGGCTGCCCGTCATCTCCACCCGTGAGGCCGTCAAAGCTTTCGGCAAAGCGGGCTTCACGGAAATGGCCGCCCGAGGCAAGGGCAGCCACGTCTTCATGCACCGCGACGACCCGAGGGCCAAGCTCACCATCCCTAAGCGAAAAGAACTGCGACGAGGCACCCTGCGCAGCCTCATCAGCGACGCAGGACTCACCGTCGATGAGTTCATCGCCCTGCTCAAGTAAACCCATCACCCTCTTTCCCAACAGCCGGATTGCGATGCAATCCGGGGTTCAGGCCCCGCCGTGTCTTCCCACCCCCCACCCCGGGACGCGCCGCGTCCCGGCTATGCCACATCACCGATACCCCCATCCGCGGCCGACCTTGGCGTGATCGCCGACGTATCACCGATAACGCCTTCTGCGTGCGCGATCGCCCCAGCCGTTCCGCATCGCGCATAAACCCCGCCAGGGAAATGACATGGCCAAGAAGAAGACCGCCTCCAAGAAGAAACACGCCGCCACCTCCGCCGAGGGCTACGGCACCGCCTGGACCTTCAAGGTCATCGGCCTGCTCGCCCTGGCCGTGGCCTGGGTCGCCCTCGCCGCCGCCCTGGTCAGCCACGACCCCGCCGACGCGGGCCGCGAGCTCGCCGCCGCTCAAGGCCTGCCCAACGAAGTCACCGCCAACTGGCTCGGGCCGATCGGCGCCGTCGTCAGCCAGACCGCCTTCGTCAACCTCGGCTGGGGGGCCTGGGTCCTCATCGGCGCCGCCGGGTTCGCGCTCGTCGCCGCCCTGCGCGGCCGGATGGTCACCCACTGGCCGTTGCGCGCCATCGGCACCGCCCTCGTCGCCGCCTCCGTCTCCACCGCCGCCGCGCTCGTCGGCCCGTGGTTCGTCGACGCCGCCGCCCTCCCCGCCCACACCCTCGGCGGGATGGCCGGCTCGTTCTTCGCCATCGAGCTCGTCGCCCGCTTCGCCGAGCTCGGCACCCTGCTCATCGCCGGCGCCGCCCTGCTCACCGGCCTGCTGCTCGCCGTCGATGAGGTCGTGCTGATGCTGCCCTACCGCGCCGCCGCGTGGGCCGTCGGCAAAGCCACGGGCGTACCGCTGCCGGACGTCAAGCGCCTCGCCGCCGTGCCCGCCGCGATCGTCGGGTGGGTCCGCCTGCCCCGGCGTGAGAAGGCCGAGCTGTCACCCAAGACCGGCCTGTCCAAAGACAAGGCCGACCGCCTCGCCGAGCTCCGTGCCAAGCGCGCCGCCCAGCAGGCCGAGGAAGAGGAAGCCTTCGCCGACGACGGCTCGGACTTCGCCGCCGGCGTCTACGAAGACCCCGAAGCCGAAACCGACGAGGAAGAGGCCGAGGACGACGAGGAGTGGGAGTACGAATACGAAGAGGCCTCCGACGACTCCGAAGACGAGTACGAGGAGGAGGAAGACGAAGACGACGAAGAGGGCGCCGACGCGCCGGGCGCGTACGTCTCCAGCAAGCGCAAGTTCGACCCCGACGAGCTGCGCAAGAAGATGGCGCAGCTGCCGATCAACTTCGCGCCCAAGCAGGACGAGCACCAGCCCCCGCCGCGCGAGGTCGACCTCTCCGGCTACCAGTTCCCCGGCCTGGACCTGCTCGAAGAGCCCGAGGGTGAGTTCACCGACGAGATGGACGCGCTCGTGCGCGAGCAGGCCGTCGAGCTCGAATCCGCGCTCCGCCAATACCGCATCCAGGGCGAGGTCGTCGGCATCGACTCCGGCCCGACCATCACCCTCTTCGACGTCCGCCTCGCGCCCGGCACCAAGGTCGCCCGCCTCAACGCCGTCGCTCCCGACCTCGCCCGCGCCATGCGCGCCCAGAACGTCCGAATCGTCGCCAACCAGCCCGGCAAGGACACCGTCGGCGTCGAAGTCCCCAACCTCAAGAAAGAAACCGTCCGCATCAAAGAGCTCATGTCGACCGACCCCGACAAGGTCGCCAAGATGACCCTGCCGATGTTCCTCGGCAAGGACGCCTCGGGCACGCCGCTGGTCCAGGACCTCGGCGCGATGCCTCACCTGCTCATCGCCGGCACCACCGGCTCGGGCAAGTCGGTCTGCATGAACTCGATCATCGCGTCGTTCCTCTTCACCAAGCGACCCGACGAACTCAAGCTCGTGCTCGTCGACCCCAAGATGGTCGAGATGAGCCAGTTCCGCGACATCCCGCACCTCATGTGCCCGGTCGTAACCGAGATGAGCAAGGCCGCCGCGATCCTCGAGTGGGCCGTAACCAAGATGGACGAGCGCTACGAGCTGCTCGCCGAGGTCGGCGTCCGCGACATCAAGTCCTACAACGGCCTCGGCTGGGACGAGATCAAAGACCGCCTCGAGATCGAAGACGAAGAGCAGGGTGCCCGCATCCCCAAGAAGCTGCCGTACCTCGTGTTCGTCATCGACGAGCTCGCCGACCTGATGATGACCAACAAAGAGGTCGAGGCCTTCATCGTGCGCATCGCGCAGAAGGCCCGGGCCGTCGGCATCCACCTCATCCTCGCCACGCAGCGCCCGCAGGCCAACGTCGTGACCGGGCTCATCAAGTCCAACATGCCGGCACGCATCGCCTTCAAGGTCTCGTCGGGCATGGACTCGCGCATCGTCCTCGACCAGAAGGGCGGCGAGCTGCTGCTTGGTCAGGGCGACATGCTCTTCCTCTCGCCGCGCTCGTCCAAACTCACGCGTGCCCAGGGCGTGTTCGTCGACGACGGCGAGATCCGGCGCACCGTGAAGTTCCTCAAGGGCGTCGCGATGCAGAGCTTCGAGCCGTCGCTGATGCAACTCCGCAGCGAGGGCGAGGCCGAGGACCTCGGCGAGCGCGAGCCGGAGTTCGACGAGGCCGTGGAGGTCGTCCTCGAACGCCAGAAGGGCTCGGTCTCGCTCATTCAGCGGGCGCTTCGGATCGGCTACACCAAGGCCTCGCGGATCATGGAGCAGATGGCCGCGGCCGGGATCGTCGAGCCCTCCGGCAAGGCGGGCCAGGAACGCAAGGTGCTCATCGGCTACGACGAGTGGGAGGCGATGAAGGAGCAGGCCGCCCGCGACGCCGCGCTCGCCGAGGCCGCCGAAGACGAAGAGCCCTATGACGACGAGGCCGTCGACGCCGAGGCAGCCGGCGACCTCGACGGCGAGCTGGAGTTCGAGTCCGAAGACGCCGACGCCGAGACCGTCCCCAGCGAATACGACGACGAATACCGGCAATAACCCGACCGCTCGCCCCGCGAATCCCACTTCAGTGAGCAGCGGGCCCGTGTCGCCGAATCGCTAGCGCGGATTTCATCGAATCGCGCGGTTTCCTCAAACCCGCCGGATACCATCGCGCAGCCGTCGACCGACGCCGCACCGCTGCCCCGATCTGGAGACCGTTGATGAACCGCGCCCTCGCCTCGGCCGCCCTTTCGGCCCTCGCCATCGCCGCCCTCGCATTCGCCGCCGCCGCACCGGCCCAAGCCCGCGATCAGATCAACATCGTTGGCTCCAGCACCGTCTACCCCTTCACCAGCTACGTCGCCGAGGAGTTCGGCAAGACCACCCGTCACCCCACGCCCAAGGTCGAGCAGACCGGCTCGGGCAGCGGGCACAAGCTCTTCGGCAAGGGCACCGGCCCCGCCACGCCGGACCTCGTCAACTCCTCGCGCCGCATGAAGGTCTCCGAGTTCGACAACGCCACCTCCGCCGGCATCACCGGCATGACCGAGGCCGTCATCGGATACGACGGCATCGCCATCGCCGAGTCCGTCGAGAACCCCGGCTTCAACATCACCAAGCTCCAGCTCCACCTCGCCATCGCCGCCAAGGTCCCCGGCCCCGACGGCACCCTCATCGAAAACCCCTACAAAAAATGGTCCGACATCGACGCGTCGCTCCCCGACCGCCCGATCGTCATCTACGGCCCGCCCACCACCTCGGGCACCCGCGACGCCTTCGAGGAACTCATCCTCGAAAAAGTCTCCGAAACCCTGCCCGAATACGACGGCGAGGCCTTCACCGACGTCCGCCAGGACGGTGCCTACGTCGACGCCGGCGAAAACGACAACCTCATCATCAACCGCGTCACCACCAACACCCAGGCCATCGGCATCTTCGGCTACGGCTTCCTCGATGAGAACCGCGACAAGGTCCGCGCCTCCTCCATCGACGGCGTGCCCGCCACCCCCGAGACCATCTCCTCCGGCGAATACCCCGTCTCGCGCTCGCTCTACTTCTACATCAAGCACGACCACATCGGCGTCACCCCCGGCCTGTACGACTTCGTTCAGCTGTTCATGTCCGAAAAGATGATCGGCCCCGCCGGCCAGCTCAAAAACATCGGCCTGATCCCTCTGCCCGAAGACCTCCGCCTGGCCTCCCGTCAGCGCGTCCTCGACCTGGTTCCCCTCGAGCTCGTCGACGGCAAGCTCCCCAGCCTGCAGGACTACCTCGACGCCAACGGCCCGGTCGCCGCCGCTCAATAAGACACCCCCGCCGCCCACCCGCCGACCCAACCCACGCCCCTTAAGGAACGACCGTTGCCCGAGTAAGCGATGGCCGGCTGGACCCTCCCCGCACCGCCCCTGACCCTCGCCATCGGCAACGGATGGACGGGCTTGGCGTTGCTTGCGGCGGCGGTCGCTGTGGGGATCGTTGGCTTCCGCCTCGGGCGCGCCCGCGCCATCGCGCTGATCGACGCCGGCAAGCAGCCGCTCGCCACGCCGGACTACTACGGCTGGTACGTCGTCGCCTGGGCGTTCCTGCCCATCACCCTGCTCACCGCCGCCGTCGGGCTGTTCGTCTACGGCGGGCTCATCGTCGCCCGCACCACCGCCGCCTTCATCGACGCCGACACCGGCAGCGCCATCGAAGCCGTCACTTCGCTGAGCTTCCTCGGCGACGCCGCGTGGCCCGGCTGGACTCTGCTCGCAGCATGGCTGGTCGTCCCCGCGCTGCTGCTGCCGATCGCGCTCGGCCGCGTCCGCCCCGAGGTCCAGGCCCGCTACCTCGTCGAGCGCTGCATCTACGGCGTGCTGCTCACCGCCGCCTCCATCTCCGTCGTCACCACCGCCGCCATCGCCGCGTCGGTCGTCTTCGAGTCGCTCGCCTTCTTCACCCACCCCGCCGTCGACCTCGCCGACTTCCTCTTCGGCACCACCTGGAACCCCGGCGCGTCCTTCACCGGCGACGCCGACAAAGCCCGCTTCGGCGCGGTGCCGCTGTTCTTCGGCACGCTGATGATCACCGCCATCGCGATGGTCGTCGCCGTGCCCACCGGCGTGTTCGCCGCCGTCTTCCTCGCCGAGTACGCCTCGCTGCCCATCCGCCGAGTCGCCAAGCCGATGCTCGAGATCCTCGCCGGCATCCCCACCGTCGTCTACGGCTTCTTCGCCGCCGTCACCGTCGCCCCACTCGTCGTCGCCACCACTGACGCCATCACCGCCGCCGTCCAAGCGATCGGCTGGTCGTCCTTCGAACTCACCGCCTCCTTCGAAAACGCCCTCACCGCCGGCGGAATCATGGGCGTCATGATCATCCCCTTCATGTCGTCGCTCTCCGACGACGTCATCTCCGCCGTCCCCCAGGCCCTCCGCCGCGGGGCCTACGCCATGGGCGCGACTCGCGCCGAGTGCATCACCCGCGTCGTCCTCCCCGCCGCCCTGCCCGGCATCGTCTCGGCCTTCCTGCTCGCCATCTCCCGCGCCATCGGCGAAACCATGATCGTCGTCATGGCCGCCGGCCTGAACCCCAGCATCACCATCAACCCCCTCGAGCAGGTCACCACCGTCACCGTCCACATCGTCAACAACCTCACCGGCGACCTCGCGTTCGACAACCCCCAAACCCTCTCTGCCTTCTCGCTCGGGCTGGTCCTGCTCGTCATGACCCTCGGGCTCAACGTCGTCTCCGCCGTGATCATCCGCCGCTTCAAGGCCCAGTACGAATAACCGCCGATGACCACCGCGCCCTCCAACCCGCTCGCCAACGATCGGCCCGACCCGCGCCGGCCGAACCCGGCCGCCGAGCTCGCGCGCCTCGGCCGCCGTCGCCTGCGCGACCAGGCGTTCTACGGCGCGACCCTCGGCGCGATCGGCCTCGCCGCGATGTTCATCGTCGTCTTCCTCGGCAACCTCATCGCCCAAGGCGTCCCCGCGCTCCGCCAAGCCCAACTCCAAACAACCGTCACCTACTCGCCGCAGACCGTCAACGACGCGCAGCTCGCCTTCCCCGAAGACGTGCGCGACCTCGTCAGCCGCGAGCGCGTCCGCGAGATCGCCCGCCAGGCCAGCCGCGTCCGCATCCAGCTCCCCGTCGACCTCGACGCCGCCGCCCAGCGCCGGCCCCGCGCCGGCCTCACCGACACCACCCTCGCCCTCGACGACTTCCCTGCCGCCTTCGTCCGACTCGGCCGCATCACCGAGCCCGTCGCCATCCCCCGCGACGCCGTGCTCCGCTTCGTCGGCCGGCCCGGGCTCGACGACATCCAACGCGCCATCGACAACGGCCAGACCGGCACCGCGCCCCTCTGGCTCTGGGCGACCGACGCCCTCTCCGCCTACGTGCAGTTCGGCGAGGGCCTCAGCGAAACCGACCGCGCCCTCGTCGCCAGCCTCGAGCAGGCCCGCAAAGTCGAACAAGCCTTCAACACGCTCGACTACGGCACCGGCGTCACCGCCACCGAGTGGGTCCTGCTCGACGACGACGCCGACCAATACCTCAAGGGCTACGACCGCGCCGACCCCCGCACCTACCCCGACCCCGCCAACGCCCCGCTCTCGCTCGCCCAGGCCGACCGCATCGACGACCTGCTCGCCGAGGGCCGCATCCGCCTCGCCCTCAACACCGGCTTCTTTATCAACGGCGACTCCAACCAGCCGGAGGCCGCCGGCGTCTGGCCGGCCGTGTGGGGCTCGGTCATGGTCCTCACCATCGTCTTCTGCCTCGCCGTCCCCATCGGCGTGCTCACCTCCATCTACCTCGAAGAGTTCGCCCCCGACAACTGGCTCACCCGCACCATCGAGGTCAACATCAACAACCTCGCCGCCGTCCCCTCCATCCTCTTCGGCGTGCTCGGCCTCGCCGCGCTCATCAACTTCATCGGCATGCCCCGCTCCTCCGCGCTCGTCGGCGGCGCAACCCTCTCGCTCATGACCCTTCCCGTCGTCATCATCAGCTCCCGCGCCGCGCTACGAGCCGTGCCCGACTCCATCCGCCGCGCCGCCTACGCCATGGGCGCCACCCGCTGGCAGGTCGTCACCCACCACGTCCTGCCCCTGGCCATCCCCGGCATCATGACCGGCTCCATCATCGGCATCGCACAGGCCATGGGCGAAACCGCGCCGCTCATCATCATCGGCCTCATCGCCTTCGTCCCCGACGCCGCCAGCTCCGCCCTCGACCCCACCACCGTCATGCCCGCCCAGGTCTTCAACTGGTGGGGCAACAGCCAGCCCGCCTTCACCGAACGCGCCGCCCTCATGATCCTCCTGCTCCTCGCCGTGCTCTTCGTGCTCAACGGCGTGGCCGTGTTCATCCGCGCCAAGTTCGAAAAACAATGGTGAACCCGCAATGACCCAAACCACCACCCAATCCTTCGCCTCCGCGCTCGACGAACGCCCCGCCCCCGCGCGGACCGCCGACGCCGCCGCCGACCCGTCGCTGCTCTGCGTCAAAGACTTCTCCGTCTGGTACGGCCAGTTCGAGGCCGTCAAGAAGATCAGCCTCGACCTCCCCGAGCAACGCGTCACCGCCATCATCGGCCCGTCCGGCTGCGGCAAGTCGACGTTCCTCAACTCCATCAACCGCATGACCGACCTCATCCCCGGCTGCCGCACCACAGGCTCGCTCACCCTCCGCGGCGAGGACGTCTACGCCAACGCCATGGACGTCGTCTGGCTCCGCCGACGCGTCGGCATGGTCTTCCAGAAGCCCAACCCCTTCCCCAAGTCCGTCTACGACAACATCGCCTACGGCCCGCGCCTCCACGGCAAGCCCCGACGCGACCTCGATGAGATCGTCGAACGCTCGCTCCACGAAGCCGGCATCTGGGACGAAACAAAAGACCGCCTCCGACAAAACGCCATGAGCTTCTCCGGCGGCCAGCAGCAGCGCATCTGCATCGCCCGCGCCCTCGCCGTCGCCCCCGACGTCCTCCTGCTCGACGAGCCCACCTCCGCGCTCGACCCCCGCTCCACCGCCCACGTCGAAGAGCTCATCGCCCAGCTCCGCGACCAGTACACCATCGTCATCGTCACCCACAACATGCAGCAGGCCGTCCGCGTCTCCGACCGCACCGCCTTCTTCTACGAGGGCCGGCTCGTCGAGTACGACACCACCGAAAAGGTCTTCACCGACCCCGCCGAAGAACGCACGCTCAACTACATCTCCGGCCGCTTCGGCTGAACCCCGCCCCCACACTCTTTCTTTAAGGAAGCCCACGCTCTGCGAGCGTGGGTGAATTGCTACCCTTCAACCTGTATCCCAAAACAGGAGCTCCCCCGCGATGTCCAAGTCCGCCGACGGCATGAACTACGCCCCCACCGGCAAGCCCGACCCCGTCGTCAAACCCGGCGAATTCAAGTACGCCATCGCCGCCATGGACCACGGCCACATCAACGGCCAGGCCAACGGCCTCAACGAAGCCGGCGCCGAGTGCAAGTACGTCTTCGACAAAAACGACCCCGACAAGGCCAAAGCCAAGGCCGAACAGCTCGGCTGCCAACACGCGACCGACCTCGACACGATCCTCAACGACCCCGAGGTCCAGCTCGTCGCCGCCGCCGCCATCCCCAACGAGCGTGCGCCGCTGGGCATCCAGTGCCTGCAGGCCGGCAAGCACTACTTCACCGACAAAACCCCCCTCATCTCCCTCGACCAGCTCGACGCCGTCAAGGCCGCCATCGCCGAGACCGGCAAGAAGTACATGGTCTACTTCTCCGAGCGCCTCCACGTCGAGTCCGCCATGCACGCCGGCACGCTCATCGAGCAGGGCGCCATCGGCCGCGTCATCCACGTCACCGGCTTCGGCCCCCACAAGCTCGGCCCGCCCCAGGGACGACCCGACTGGTTCTACAAGTACGAGCAGTACGGCGGCATCCTCTGCGACATCGGCTCGCACCAGATCGAACAGTTCCTCTACTACACCGGCGCCAAAGACGGCCAGGTCCTCCACTCCAAGGTCGCCAACTACGGCCACCCCGACTACCCCGAGCTCGAGGACTACGGCGACTGCACGCTCCTGGCCGACAACGGCGCGACCATGTACTTCCGCGTCGACTGGTTCACCCCCCAGCCCTTCCCCGCCTTCGGCGACGGACGCACTTTCATCATCGGCACCGAGGGCTTCATCGAGCTCCGCAAGTACGTCGACGTCACCACCGAGAACGGCCCCGACCAGCTCATCCTCGCCAACGCCGATGGCGAACAACGCATGAGCCTCCAAGGCCAGGTCGGCTACCCCTTCTTCGGCCGTCTCATCCGCGACTGCATCGACGGCACCGAGACCGCTATGACCCAGGCCCACGCCCTCAAGGCCGCCGAGCTCTGCGTCAAAGCCCAGCTCCACGCCCAACGCCTCGAAGGCCTCGCACCACCCCCACCCTTCATGATCCCCCCCGCGGGGCGTTGATCGCCGCCCGTCACAACGCAAATCAAGTAGCCGGGATGCCACGCATCCCGGGGTTCGCCCCCCGCAACCTCAACCCAAAGGCCCGCCCCTCCCAAAGGCGGGCCTTTCTCAACGCGCCACCAACCCGCCAAACCACCAAACCACCAAACCGCCAACCCCCACCACGCGCCCCAAAAACCTCCACCCCGCCCGCTCATCCCACGGCCGCTTCGCGGCTCGGGCTAAACTCTCCGCCCCATGCCCGACACCACCCCCCTCGCCACGCTGTCCCCCGCCGACAAGTCCATGGACGACATCGTCGCCCTCGCCAAGCGACGCGGCTTCGTCTACCCCGCCTCCGAAATCTACGGCGGACTCCGCGGCTTCTGGGACTACGGCCCCCTCGGCACCGCCCTCAAAAACAACATCCGCGACTGGTGGTGGAAGTGCATGGTCGAATGCCCACCCATCGGCCCCGACGGCCAACCCGTCTCCATCGTCGGCCTCGACTCCGCCATCATCCAAAACCCAAAAACCTGGCAACACTCCGGCCACGTCGGCGGATTTAACGATCCGATGGTGGATGACACAGAGACTAATCAGCGTTTTCGCGCAGATCATCTTCAAGGCATCTTCCCGTTAGGTGCAAATGAAGAACGAGTACGAAATACCATATCGACAGAGGTTGGCGGGGAAACAACAAGCAGCTTCTCGATTGGCGTGCCGATCCCTAGAGCGACGATCATTGCTTCCTCTCCCGAAGAGGCTGCTGGACAATTAGTCTCGGACAAGTCACTTCGGAAAAGACTTGGAATTCGATTCTTTGAACTTGTTGAACCGTTCGATGAACAGATAGTTGTTCCTTGTTGTCGAATAGACCTTGGAAATGGGAAAATAGATGCATGCATATCACCTGCATTGGTGCCGCTAGAACAGCAGCCCGCGGAGGTACCGTCGCCCTATACCGGCAAGAAGAACGTGCTAACGGAACCGCGTGAATTCAACCTCATGCTCGACACCTTCCCCGGCCCCATCCGGGACGAGGACAACAAGGCCTACCTCCGCCCCGAGACCGCCCAGGGCATCTTCCTGAACTTCAAGAACGTCCTCGACACCACCCGCGTCAAGGTGCCCTTCGGCATCGCCCAGATCGGCAAGTCTTTCCGCAACGAAGTCACCCCCCGCAATTTCATCTTCCGCTCCCGCGAGTTCGAGCAGATGGAGATGGAGTTCTTCTGTTCGCCGGAAGACTCGCAGAAGTGGTACGAGTTCTGGCGCGACGAGCGCTTCAAGTGGTGGCTGTCGCTGGGCATCGCCGAGCAGAACCTCGTCCTCCGCGACCACGACAGCGACGAGCTCGCCCACTACTCCAACGCGTGCGTCGACGTCGAATACCAATACCCCTTCACCGCCCCCGGCTTCGGCGAGCTCGAGGGCGTCGCCCACCGCGGCTGCTACGACCTGTCCGCCCACTCCAAGGGCGACAACAACAAAGACTCCAACACCAAGCTCGATTACTTCGATCAGGAGCTGCAGGTCCGCCTGCAGAACGAGGGCGTCGACAAGGCGGAGATCAAAGAACGCTCGCGCTACGTCCCGCACGTCATCGAGCCGGCGTCGGGCCTCACCCGCGCCGTGCTCGTCCTGCTCTGCGAAGCCTTCACGCCCACGCCCGACCGCGACGGCGCCAAGCACATCCTCAGCTTCAAGCCGCGCTTCGCGCCGGTCAAAGCCGGCATCTTCCCGCTGGTCAACAAAGACGGCATGCCCGAGGTCGCGCAAAAGCTCTACATGCACCTGCGGCAGAAGCACGCCGTCGAGTACGACGCCAAGCAGTCGATCGGCAAGCGCTACGCCCGCATGGACGAGATCGGCACGCCCTTCTGCTTCACCATCGACGGCGACACCCTGGAAAACCAAACCGTCACCGTCCGCCACCGCGACACCCTCGCCCAGGAACGCATCCACCTCGACAAGGTCGAAGCCTTCCTCGACGAACACATCGCCGGCTAAACCAAAGCCGCACCCCCAACCCCACACCCCGGGTGCCACACCTTGACCCGACCACCGGGAGGGCAAGGTGTGCCGACACATCACGCGCGCTCGCACACGGATTGCTGCCCGATCAACGCGTCGCACCCCGCAACCCGCACAACCCGCACCACCGGCCCACCCCCCACGGCCCGCGCCACCCCTCCGCGCCCGCACCACTTCCCCCACCTCCCCGCAGATCAGCGAGCCCACCCACCCCGTGAATCGTCCCATTTCAGATGGGCAGGCCACGCGCCGCGCCCCATCCAGGCGACGTCCATCTCACGAGGCACCCCATGGCACGCTGGCCACAGCGCATCCCCCGCATCGGCTCCACTGCCGTCGCCGCGGCGGCCGCGCTGGCGATCTATACAAGCCCCCCCGCACAAGCCCAGCACGTCTACGGCTTCGACGGGTTCGACCACGGCGAGACCATCCCCACCGCCGTCGGCCCGCTCACCCTCAAAGCCCTCAACCCCGGCGGCACGCTCGTCGCCTTCGACACCGGCCGGGTCGCCACCGGCCTGCCCGACCTCGAAGGCCCCGGCAACGACCTCGCCGCCGACCGCCTCTGGACCCTCGGCAACCTCCCGCCCGAAACCATGGCCGGCGTCGTCGTCCGCGCTCAGGGCGGCTCCGCCGACGCCGTCGACGTCCTGCTCACCCTCCCCAACGCCATCCCCGCCGTCACCTTCGACCTCGCCAACGTCCCCGACCCCGCCGCCGTCGATCTCACCTTCATCGGCGGCCGCGGCCGATCCGCCCGGCTCACCCTCGCCGACCTGACCGACCCCACCCACACCCTCCACCAGCCCGGCCTGGTCTTCGGCGCCCACTCGCACAACCGCGTCGGCCCCTTCTACGCCCCCGACCTCGGCCTCGACGGCGTCCGACACCTCCGCATCCGCCTGCCGCAAAACGCCGGCCTCGACCGCGTCGCCCTCCACCGCTCACGCCCCGACGCCCACGACCTCCAGTTCGCCTTCCTCGACCTCGGCGGCGGCTTCGGCACCGAGTCCTTCAACGCCCTGCTCGGCGGCTCTGGCGGAGGCATCGCCCTCAGCGCCGGCGGCGGCGGTGGCACCTCCGGCTCCGGCGGCCCCGGCGGCGGCCCGCCCTCCGACCCACCCCGTCGGCCCGGCGGAGGCCCGCCCCCCAACGACCCGCCCGGCCCCGACGACCCGCCCCTGCCCCCCGGCCCGACGCCCGACGACCCCTACGAGCAGATCCCCGTCCCCTCGCCCACCGGCGCCGCCGGCGCCATGGCCCTGCTCGCCGCCCTGCTCGCCCGCCGATCCCGCCGATCTTCCTCACCCTGACTTCGGCGTCGTGACGCAGAAATCGCCCCCGCAGCCGTTTTCTGCTTCCCCAGCTTCACCACCCCGCACCAGCCGACGCCCCGGCCGCCGAATCACGCCCCAAAAAACAACGCGACGCGCCTTGTCGCCACCGCGTGGCTTCATGGGGACACGAACCAACCGAAACCGAACCCACACTCGAACAGGAGAAAGAAGAATGTCCACCAAGTCCTACGCCGCAATCCTCACCGCTTCCGCCCTCGCCTTCGGCGCCACCAGCGCCGCCACCGCGGGCCCCGTGCAGACCATCGACTTCGACGACCTCACCCACGGCCAGGTCGTCGACAACGAGTACAGCGCCCAAGGCGTCACCATCTCGGCGATCAACCTCGGCGGCGGCCCCAACCTCGCCGTCGCCTTCGACAGCTCCATCCTCGGCGCGACCGAAGACCCCGACCTGCAGTTCGACGGCGGCTGGACCGGCGGCAACATCGCCGACGAAGCCCTCGGCCGACTCCTGATCATCCAGGAGAACGACGCGGGTGTCGCCGACGGCGTCGCCGACCGACCCGACGACGAGGCCGGTCAGCCCGCCGGCGTCATCAGCTTCACCTTCGACAAGTCGATCGACAGCCTCGGCTTCGACCTCATCGACTTCCAGAACGTCGAGGCCAACGACAGCTCCGTCACCCTCTTCGGCAACGGCGGCCCGTTCACCATCAACTTCACCGACTTCTCCAACCCCGGCCAGTTCAACGTCGCCGGCTTCGAACGCGGCGACCGCACCGCCAACCGCGTCCCGATGATCGACTTCGCCTCGCTGGGCCTCACCGGCGTCGACCGCGTCGACTTCAACTTCGGCGGCTCCTTCGCCGTCGACAACATCGCCTACACCATGGTCCCCACGCCCTCGGCCGCCGGGGCCGGCATCCTGGGCCTCTTCGCCATGCTCGGCGGCCGCCGCCGTCGCTCGGCCTGATCACACAACCCACCACCGCACCCAACGGTGCACCTAAAAAACACAAGCCCGTGTCGGTCCTCGACGCGGGCTTGTTTTATTTCGTCTTGGCTTCATTCATCCGCTCAGGCAAGCCGAGCGGGACAAACTTCCGGAGGCGAACGTCCGGCGGAACTTCCGGGGGGGTTAGCCGGCGTTGATCTTCGTGACCTTCACCAGCAGGTACGGCTGGCGGTGGCCCTTGGTCCGGCGATAGTTCTTGCGACGCTTGTACTTCACGATGCGGACCTTCTCGCCCGCCTCCTCGGAGAGCACCTCGCCCTCGACCGACGCGCCGCTCACCACGGGCTGGCCGACCTTCAGCTCGCCGTCGCCGCCGACCAGCAGCACGCGGTCGAACGTCAGCTCCACGGCGTCCTCGGCCAGCTCACGCTCGGCAACCTTGATGGTGTCGCCCTCGGCGACCTTGATCTGCGTTCCGCTGTCTTCAATCACGGCGTACATGGCGGGATTCCGGGGGGCTAATAGTGCGGTTCGAGGCAATCGCAACGCCGAAATACGCGGGCACACCCGCTGCGGCGAGCCGAGTACCTTACAGCCTCGCGCCACGCCCGACAAGCCGCCCCGGCCCGCCCGGATCGGCTCCCCAGGCTCCCAAGCCCCCACCATCAGCCCCCTCCAACCCCCTCCGAGCCCCGCCATGCCCGACTACGACATCGTCGCCGACCTCCCCTGCCATGTGGGCGAGGGCCCCCTCTGGCACCCCGACGAGGCCGCCCTCTACTTCACCGACATCCCCAACGGCAAGCTCTACCGCCACGACCCCGCCACCGGCGACACCGACACCGTCTACCACGACGCCCGCCCCATCGGTGGCTACACCCTCCAGCAAGACGGCTCGCTCCTGCTCTTCCGCGACAAGGGCAACGTCGTCACCTTCCGCGACGCCCAGGTCCTCGACACCGTCATCGACCACATCCCCGGCCTCGAGTCCACCCGCTTCAACGACGTCATCGCCGACCCCCGCGGCGGCGTCTTCTGCGGCACCATGAGCTCTGACGACGTCGCCGGCCGCTGGTACTACCTCGCCCCCGATGGCACCCTCTCCCAGCGCCTCGACGACCAGGGCACCCCCAACGGCATGGGCTTCTCCCCCGACCGCAAAACCCTCTACTACCAGGACTCCCGCAAAGCCACCCTCTGGGCCTTCGACTACGACCCCCAGAACGGGCAAACGACCAATCAGCGCGCTTTGCGCATCGCCAGCGACCACGACGACCGCGGCCGCGGCGACGGCATGACCGTCGACGCCGAAGGCAACCTCTGGTCCGCACGATGGGGCGGCGCCTGCGTCCTGAAATGCACCCGCGACGGCACCCCCGTCCAAGCCTACGACGTGCCCTCCGACGCCGTGACGAGCTGCTGCTTCGCCGGCCCCGACATGACCGACCTCTACATCACCAGCGCCATGGGCCAAAACCGCCCCAAGTCCGGCGAATACGCGGGCTCACTCTTCAAGATGAACCTCGGCATCAAAGGCGTGGAAGAGTTCCGATCGCTGGTCGGCGGTGCTGCTGCATCGTGAGTATCAGATGGAGCGATCAGCCTTGACGGTGCAGAGCTTGAGCATTAACTCCTGCCCCAGACCTGTGATCGACCAGAATAGCCCCATATTTCCATCTGTCGCCTTTGAGTAGGACACATCTACTAACCCAAGTGCGCTAAGTTGGACCCTTACTATCTCGAACTGCTTGTCGTCGAGTGATATAGACCAATGTGTCTGTCGGCCTTTTGCAATTCGGAACAAACGCGCGGCCAGCTTTGATCGGACAGAACTGTCGGAAGGGTGCGAAGACAAACCAGGCGCAATCTCCGCAAAAATATCCGCCCACGTGACAGAAACAGACTGAAATTCCTTATATCTTCCATCTGACCACGAAATACGAAGCTCAACCGCTGAATCGATCGCTGCTAAGTTCAGAGGTTCAGCACTTGTGTCTTGTCCGTTATCTAACGAACGAATCTCGATCCTCAGCGCCTCGTTCTCCTTTCGCAGACGGTTGAGGTCTTCTAGTAACTCTGAGTTTGTGGCCTTTCCCCCTCGCACCCACCCAACAGCTGGATACGTCTTCATCGTTTTAGACAAGCTCAACGAGACTAATCCAGGCAACTGATCAGCAGTGCGCCACTGCTTCACCAAACGGCCGGTCTTGACTCTGTCGCGAAAGTCATCAAGTTTTGCGACCAGTTCTGGGTCGATCTCGGACTTATTTCGAGGGATATCCCCAGGGCTTTCATGCACAAATGCAAGAATCTTGAGGCCGCGTGAAACCGCATATTGATACTCTTTTTCTGTGTAGCTCACCCCATCCGCAGTCAGAGAACCGTATCGTCCTCCGATAATTAGCACGTAGTAGTCACAATCATCAATTACTCGCTTGATGAATTCAAACTGCTCTTCGTCGAACGCAGGAAACAACTCCATACCCGCAGGGATGCAGTCCATTTCCATCAGCGTCTGAGTGACCTTCTGACGTTCATCTTTCAAGTCTGCATATGTCGAGCTTACGAAGACTTGATAGCGCTTTTCCACTGGAATCAACTCCTTTCAGGCTATCAGTGCGCTTTATCCGTAATTGAATTACCTGCGGCATCCAAGCCTTGATACCCACGCAGCTTCGTCCCACTGACGCGGTAACTCACCATCGCAGCTTGCCGGCGTAACGAACGTACAACGTAGAACCCGACGACGACCCACACGACACGGCATGCGACGCCGCGCCCGTTGAGCCGAAGTAGCTCCCCGGCTCCAACACATCCGCACCGGTCGCGCCGTCCTTTAAGTAATCCACCCGCCCTTCGATCACCACCGCGCGAAACGCCGGCCCGTCCGCGTGGATCGTCCCATCAAACCCCGCCGGCAAGCGCAGCATCATCCCCGCCGGCTCCTTGTCGCGCGGGTCGCCCCACAGGAACGCGACCTCCACGCCATCGGCATTGCCCTCCGGGGCCAGCCACGCGATGTCGGTCGCGTCGAGCCAGACGATGTTCGACGCGTCCACGTTCACCGGCCGCTCGCCGTTGTCGAACGCCTCGCCGGGCGGCTGCACCAGGTACGGCCCCGCGTCGATCTCGATGTACGCGACGTTGTACTCGCCCTTGGCCGCCGTGATGTGCGACTCGCCCGCCGGCTGCGTCCAGAACGAGCCGGGCGGCATCCACATCTTCGCCGCCGCCGGGTCGTCGTTGTGCACCAGCCCGCTGATCACCACGCCGCGGTACGTCACGTTGTGGATGTGCGGCGGCGACGAGAACCCATCGACAAAACGCACCAAAAACCCCGTGGCCGTGTCCGCCCCGCGATCGCCCCACAGCGTCGCCGCCCCGGGGCTCTTGTCGCCCCGCGCCGGGTTCAGCGCCGTCCACGCCACCTCCGGTGCCGGCGTCACCTCCACGGTTCCGCCCGCCGCGTCCGACGCCGCGTCCTTCGGGGTGCCCGCGCAGCCGATCGCCGATGCCGCCACGACGCAAAGCGCCGCCCAACCGAATTTTTGAGCAGCATGCGTCATGCCCGCCGTCCTTTCTTGGGGTTCGTGTCTGAGCAAGATCAGTCGGACTTCTCGCCCTCACCCTCCGCATCGCTGGCCTTCTTGCCACCGGGCAGGATGACGTCGTCGACCAAGCCGTACTCCTTAGCCTCCTGAGCGGAGAAGAACTTGTCGCGCTCCGAGTCTTCGGTGACTTGCTCGACCGTCTGGCCGGTATAGCTGGCCATCAGCTCGTTGAGTTCCTGCTTGGTCTTGATGATCTCGTCGGCCTGGATGACGATGTCGGTCGTCTGGCCGTACACGCCGCCGTAGGGCTGGTGGATCATCACCTTCGAGTGCGGCAGGCAGTAGCGCTTGCCCTTGTGCCCGGCCGCGAGTGTGATCGCGCCGCCCGACATCGCCTTGCCGATGCACAGCGTCGACACGTCCGACTCGATGAAGTGCATCGTGTCGATCATCGCCAGCGTGTCGTCGACCGCCCCGCCCGGCGAGTTGATGTACAGCGAGATGTCCACGCCCTTCTTCTGGTTCTCCAGATACAGCAGCCGCATGACCACGCCCATCGCCGAGGCGTGCGAGATCTCGCCGATGAGAAACACGATGCGGTTCTCGAGCAGCAGCTCGTCGACGGTCATCTCGCGGGTGCGCTGATAGCTCACCGGCGCGGCCATCGGCGGGACGGGGTAACGCTCGCCGCGGACGGGGCCGGCCGTCATCGCCGGCGTGGCGGCCGGGCCGGCGGACGAGGCGAGGAAGTCGCGGGCCATCGCGGCCTGCTCGTTCATCGTGCGGATGTGCTCGGGGCTAGCGGGGTTGAGCGAGGCGGCGGGGTGCAGGGCGTCGAGCGAAGCGTGCATGCGGGTCACTTCCGTGTGAGAGGGCCGTGTCAGAGGAACAGAACCGCATGATAGGACCGCCAGCACGCCCGCGCCGCCGAGCGGCGCCGACACACCTGCGCGAAGCGCGCATAAAAAAACACGACCCCGGCGATGGCCGAGGTCGCGCTCGTCTCCCAGTTGCGTGGCGGCCCGTGCGGGCCGGGGGGTCTCTCTTTCTCTGCGGGCGGCTTAGGCCGAGCCGGGCATCTCGTCGTCGTCGTGGCCGTCGTGGTCGAACTCGGCGTGCGAGTCGGCGGCGTCGCGCTGCTCGACGATCCCACGCAGGTAGGCGTTCTCGCGGCGGGTGGCCTCAAGGTCGAACACGAGGTACTTCACGGACAGACGCAGGTAATCCAGGCTCTCCTGCAGGCCTTCGACGGTCGACTTGAGCTTCTCGTGCCGCTGGCGGGTCTTCTCGGCGAGCTCGGTCAGCCGCTGACGCTGGTCGGCGGGCAGGGTCTCGATCTGGTCCATGAGCTCGGCGAGCTTGTGATTGAACTGCTGGTCGAATTCGGGCTGGGGCATGATGAACTCCTCTCGTGTTTCCAGGTGAGAGGGACACCACAATCGCCTTGCCAGTGTGCCGGCACGGCACGTGATTTAACATAAATTACCATTTAAAATAAATTTACATCGATTTTTGATCCTGCCGTGCCCGCCGCAACCCGGCCCCGGGGAGGGCAGATGTGGCGTCCACGCCACAGCCCGGCGTGGCGCTGTCGCGTGTGAGCCTCGTGGGTTCGTCGATGGCGCGGGCGGATCGCCCGGGCTCAGGCCGCCCGGCGGGTCGTCGCGAGGGGTGCAGCTCGGTCGGCCGCCGCCTCGGCGACGCGGTCGAAGCTCCGCTTGCCGCTGGGGCATGGGTGCGATTCGTCGTCCGACGCCGCCCAGCCGACCTCCAGCGTCACGCCGTGGGCCTGGCTCCACCGCCCGAGTTCGTCGTCGAGCCGGCTCCGCGCGGCGTCCAGGTCGGCCGCACCCAGCCCGGGCATCACCACCCCGACGCACGCCCCCGGCTCCAGCCAGCCCGCCACGCTCTCGCGACGCGACACCTGCATCACCTCGGCCGCCAGCCCCTGCCACTGCTCCAACGCATCGACACGCTGCACCGGCCGCACCCGCAGCAACGCCCACGGCCGACCCGCCTTCTCCGTCTCGGTCGCCACCCGCCGCAACGCCTCGGCCTTGAGCAGCCGCGTCTTCGGGTCCACCAGCCCCATCGCCGACATCCGCTCCACTTGGTCCGCCACTTCCAGCCGCGCCGCGATCACCGGCGAAATCGTCTCCAGCATCAACAGCTGCGGCCGGCTCAGCGTCTCCCGCCCGCGCTGCCCCACCCACAGCACGCCCACCACGTCGTCCGACCCGTGCAGCGGGCACGCCGCCGCCGTCGCCAACCCGAACCCGCCAAACGCCCGGCCGTAGTCCGTCTGCGGCGTCAGCTCCGTCCAGTGCAGCGTCTTCGGCCCGCTCATCGCACGAGGCAGCAGCCGCTGCACGACATGCTCCATCAGCTCGGCCGACTCGGTGATCGGCAGCGCCGCCTCGCCCCGCGTGATCGCCTGGCTCGACCGCTTGCCACCGTCCGCCCGCCGCAACCCCAGCCCCACGCTGTCTACGTCCAGCTCCTCGCGCAGCAGCTCCACCGCACGCCCCACCACGCCGTCGTACGTCCACACCCCCGCCAGCTCCATCGCCACCCGACGCACCGCCGCCAGCCGGTGGTTCTGCTCCATCAGCATCCGCTGGCCCTGCTCCTCGAACGTCGTCTCCTGCACGACCCAAAGCATCCCCACCCGCTCGCCCGCGTCGCCCCGCACCGCCACCCCGCGAAACACAAACGAACCCGCACGCGTGTCAAAACGCTCCCGCGCTTCCGCCACCCCATCCGCCGGCATCGCCCCAAGCCGCTGCGCAAACGCCTGCGGGTCCGTCGGCCCAAGCGGCGACCAGAACGACCGCGCGTCGTACGCCCCGCCGATGATCGAACCCGTCGGCCGCCCCAGCAGCGACGCCAACTGCTGGTTCGCCGCCACCACCCGGTCGTCTGCGTCCACCAGCACGATCGCATCGGACATGTGATCGATCAGCAGATTCATCAGCCGACCCTGCCGCTGCAGCTCGCCCCGCAGCCGCACCGCGTCCGTCACGTCCACCAGGCTCAGCCGAAGCCCGAGCAGCGCGTGGTCGTCGTCCCGCATCCGGCTCGCCGCGACCACCGCCCAGCGCGGCGCCCCGTCCTCCGCCTCGGCCGCCAGACGAAGCTCCAGCCGCTGGCCCTCGCGCACGTCCGCCCGACGCACCATCGCCCAAAGCTGAGGCAGGTCCTCCGCCGCAATCAACGCATCGACCGACCGACCCACCAACCCCGACGCCCCATCACCGCTGCCCGCCGCACCACCCGCCCCGCCAAACATCAACGCCGCCTCGCGGTTCGCGTGCGTCACCTGCCCCTCGGCCGTCATCGTCAGCATCGCCACCGGCGCCGCCTGATACCGCGCCTCCGTCTCCCGCTCCCGCGCATCCAGCCCCGCCCGCGCCGACTCCGCACGCTCCAGCATCGCCGCCATCGCCACCCCGAGCTCACCCAGCTCCCCACGCCGCGCCGCCGCCCAGCGCGACAGCATCCCCGATTGCGCATCCACCGACACCAGCGACAACAGCTCACGCAGCGGCCGACCCACCCACGCATTCAACAGGCTCACCCCCGCCAGCATCATCAACGCCACCAGCAGCACCCCCCAGATCAGCCGCTCCAGCACTCGCCCCCAAAGCCCCGACGCCGCGCTCGGCCCATCCAGCACCGCCTCCACCACCACCTGGTCCTCACCCACCAGCACCACCATCGACACCACCGTCGGCTCCGACAAGCTCAGCTCGTCCCCCGCCACCACCGCGTGCGGGCTCACACTCCAATGCCGCGCCTCGCCAAGCGACCCCGCCGCAGGCCACGCCCCCGATCGGCCCGACACCCCCGACGCCCGCGTCACCCGGATCGCCTCCACCAGCTCCGCCTGCGTGAACGACCACAACGCCGCGTCCAGGTCGGCCGCCTCGCCCCGCAACACCTCGGACCGCACCACCGACCGCACGTTCTGCATCGTCAACGCCGCACGCTGCGTCAGCTCGAGCTGCATCAGCGATCGGCTCCGCACCCACTCCAACCCCGCCATCCCCGACGACAGCAACGCCCCGCCCAGCAGCAACGCCGCCACCAGCCGAGTAATCACCGAGTCGCCCGTGCGGGTCCGCACCATTCGTCGCTCCAGTCGGCCCAAGCCGCGACAGACCGATAACACCAACCCCCGGAAGCACACGCCGCAGCCCATCCGGTATCGACCCATCCACCAAGGGTTTTCACGCCCCCACCAGCCACCCACCCCACCCAACACCGCTCAACTCGCCGAGCCGCCCCAAACCCACCGCCGCGGACCCTAAGACACCACCACCTTGCCCGTCCCCCGCGTGATCCGCCCGATCTCAAACACCCGCTCGCCCGACCGACGCAGCTTCTCCGCCACCGCGTCCGCGAAATGCGGCCGCACCACCACCACATATCCAATCCCCATATTGAACACCCGCAGCATCTCTTCCCGCCCCACCCCGCCGCGCTTCCGCAAGAACTCAAACACCGCAGGCACCTCCCACTGCTTGAGCTTCAGCTTCGCGTCCAGGTGCGACGGCAACGCACGGTTCAAATTCCCAGGCAACCCCCCGCCGGTGATGTGCGCCATCCCGCCGATCGGCCGCTTCACCTTGTACCCGCCCAGCAAGCCCACGATCGGCTTCGCGTAAATCCGCGTCGGCTCCAGCAACACCTCGCCCAGCGTTCGGCTCGTCTCCAGCTCAGCGTACGCACGCTCCAGCCTCAGCCGCCGCGCCTTGATGATCCGCCGCACCAGCGAGTACCCGTTGCTGTGCACCCCGCTGCTGCCCAGACCCAGCACCACGTCGTCCTTCTCCACCCGCGTCGGCCCGTCCACCACCCGCTTCAGCTCCACCACCCCCACCGCAAACCCCGCCAAATCAAACTCGCCCGGCCCGTACAAGTCCGGCATCTCCGCCGTCTCACCGCCCAGCAGCGCCGCGCCCGACGCCGCACAACCGTCCGCCACGCCCTTGACGATCCCCTCCATCCCCGCCGGGTCCACCTTGTGCACCGCCACGTAATCCAGAAACAGCAAAGGCTCCGCGCCCTGCACAATCAGGTCGTTCACGTTCATCGCCACGCAGTCGACCCCGATCGTGTCCAGCACCCCCATCTGCTGCGCGATCAACACCTTCGTCCCCACCCCGTCCGTGCAGGCCACCAGCACCGGGTCGCGGTAGTTCCGCTTGAACAGCGACTGGTTGTAGTCCAGCCGCAGCATCCCCGCGAACGCCCCATCCCGCCCAATCACCCGAGGCCCGTACGTCCGCCGAAGATGCCCGCGGATCCGCTCCGCCGCCGCGTCCCCCGCCTCGATATCCACCCCCGAGGCCGCGTAAGTCATCTCCCCGATCTGATCCGCATCTGCCGACATCCCGGCAGTCTACGGAAACCCAACACCCCATCTCGCCCGCCCATCTCCCCCGCCATCCCCTAAACTGTGTTCATGGTCAGCAACCCCCACGCACACCCCGCCGACCCCGCCGACACCCTCGCCCGGTTCGCGGCCGTCGGCCTCCGCTGCACCCGCCAGCGACGCGCCGTCTACGACGCCCTGGCCGCCTCGCGCGCCCACCCCACCGCCGACGAGCTCCACCGCGCCCTCGCCCACCAGCCCGGCGACCGCGTCGCCCTCGCCACCGTCTACAACGCCCTCGAAGCCCTCTGCCACGCTGGCCTCGTCCAAAAGCTCCCCGGCGACCACGGCTCCACCCGCTACGACGTCCCCCGAAACCAGCACGCCCACATCAAAGACCAGCACACCGGCCACATCGCCGACGTCCCCGACCACCTCTCCAAAGCCATCCTCGACTCCCTCGACCCCCACACCCTCCAACGCCTCGAATCCGAACTCGGCTTCGAAGTCGAACGCATCGAACTCAACCTGGTCGGGCGGGCCGTGAAATCAGAAAAGCAGAAAATCAGCAAAGCACGAAATGCCTGAGGACCAGCGCTCAGGCCGCTTGCAACCCGAGCTGCTCGATCGGTGCGTGGAATTCAGCATCGCTGCTGTTCAGCTAAGCCAGCGTTTCGAAAACGATCAACGCCCCGCGCCAATCGTCAACCAAGTCCTGCGGTCCAGCACCTCCATCGGCGCGCAACTCCACGAAGCCGACGAGGCGATGTCCGACCGCGATTTTCTCAAGTGCTGCGGCATCGCGGTCAAAGAAGTCCGCGAAACCGAATACTGGCTCCGCCTGATCCGCCGCCTGCAATGGGCTTCCGATCAACCCCTTACCGCACACCGCGAAGAAGCAAAAGAGCTACGCCTCATCCTGAAATCCATCATCGCCCGAACCCGCAAACGGCTGAATAACGGCTGACGCACACGCTCACTTCTAAATTTTCTGCTTTGCAGATTTCCTGCTTCTCTGCTTTCCCCTCACGCCCCGCGTGAGTCACAAGTGCATCCGCCGCACATAAACCAGCCACTCCAACGCAAGCACCACCAGCGCCGCCAGCACGAACCACCACCACACCTCCCGACGCACCGCCTCGCCCCCCGACACCGCCGCCGCCTCCGTCGTCCCCACCGTCAACGCACCCGTCGGCCGAAGGTCGCTCTCCACCTCATCCAACAAGTTCACCGCCAGGCGATCGAACGGCGGCTCCACCTCGCTTTGCGCGTCGTACAAACCCACCCGCCCCAGACGCGGCACCACCGCCAGCCCCTCGCTCGGCCGCGACCGAAGCTCCACCGGCCCGCGATACACCGCCGCCTCGCCCGACGCATCCAACGGCACCACCGCCACCTCGCCCGCCCGAAAGCTCACCCCCGCCGCCTCCGCAAGACCGCCCAGCCCCAGCGTCTGCACCGCGTTGCTCACGAACACCGGGAAGCTAACCTGCAACGGCCAGTTGCTCGACACCACCCCAAACCCCACCACCACGTGACGCACCCCGCCCCGCGTCACCCGCACGATCGTCGGGCCCGCCGTCGCCGTCGCCAGCACCTCGCCGTCCTCCGGAAGCTGCACCCGCGACCGGCTCGCCACCACCACGTCGTCCAACGCCACGTAACGCATCAACGGATCGTCCCGCGCCCAGTCCAGCATCACCTGCGGCCGATCGTCGTCGTCCCCCCGAATCGCCAACCCCTCCAGCGGCGGCGCCGCGCCGAAGTAAACGCTGTCCACCGCAGGCACCGCGTCCGGCGTCACCCGGTCAAACACAATCGCGTCGAAACCCTCGTCCGCCGTCACCCCGCCGTCATCCCACCCCCCACGGCGAAGCGCCATCGGGTCCTGGTCCGCGTACTTCTCCGGGCCCCACACCACCAGCTCCCGCACCCCCACGCCCTGGATCACCCGCTCCAAAAACCCGTTCCCCGACGTCACCAACAGCACCCGCAACCGACGCGCCGGTGCCAGCACCGTCCGCACGATGTTGTCCGACGACAACGCATCCCCCCGCGTCACCACCAACTCCAGCAACGCCGACTCGGGGTTCACAAAATCAAACTGCAGCGACCGCTCCGTCGGCCCGTCCGCCGTCGCGCCCGCCAGCTCGATCGGCTCAACCCGCAGCACCCGCCCGTCCAGCCGCAGCTCGACCGTCGTCTGCACCGTCTCGGCCCCGTAGTTCACCACCCGCGCAAACGCCTGCACCACCTGCGGCCGATCAAAGTCCCGCCTCGCCGAGAACCCCACCACCCCCACGTTGTCCACCGCCGCGTCCTCGTCGATCACCCGCACGAACCGCACATCCGCGCCCGGCAACGCCGCCTGCTCGTCCGTCGCCAGCCGATGCACCCGCCCGTCCGAAATCACGTGCACCACCAACGCCCCGTCCCCCGCCCCGCCCGACGACGCCTCCTGCGCAAACGGCTCCAGCAGACGCAACGCCTCGCCGATCCGCCCGCGCTGGTCCGTCGGCTCGATCGACGCGATCGCCGCACGCAGCCCGCCCACGTCCCCCGTCATCGGCTGCACCACCCGCGCCGCCTCCGCGAAGCTCACCACCATCGCCTGACCCGCGCCGTCCGACGCCAGCGTGTCCACCACCTGCTCGGCCAACGCCTTCGCCTCGTCCAGCCGCGTCCCCCCGCCCGGCCCGTCCGTCGCCGACATCGACCCCGAGTGATCGATCACGATCACCGAACGCTGACCCGGCTCGGCCTCGCGGAACATCGTCGGCCGCGCCACCGCAAACAACAACGCCGCCAGAATCAAAAGCTGCAACAGCAGCAACAACGACCGCCGCAGCTTCTGGAATGGCGAGTTCACCTGCATGTCCTGGATCGTCTTCTTCCAAAGCAGCGTCGACGGCACCTCCACGCGCTTGCGCCGCAGCTTCAAGAAATACAACGCCACCAGCGAAGGAATCACCACCGCCGCCGCAATCGCACCCACCAAAGGCGCAAGAAAACTCATCGCACCCTCCATGCGCTCACGCCCGATGAATCACGCTTGGACAGGATGACGGGATTGACAGGATCAACAGGATGAGCAACAGAACAGGACACAATTGCATAGAACGCACGCTGCGCAGCGGCCATCCCGTCAATCCTGTCCATCCAGCTAATCCCGTCAAAACCTGAATCACCAAAGACGCCCATCATCCCAGCAACCCCCTCTCGCGCAGGTACTTCAGCACCACCGTCTCGAAGGGCACCTCGGTCTCGGTGATCATGTGCGCCACGCCCCGCCGCACGCACGCGTCGCGCACGTGGTTGCAATACGCCTGCAGGTTCGCCTTGTACCGCTTGACCAGGGCCGAGCTCATCGAGACCTCGGCGACGTCGCCGTCCTCGAGATCGGTCAGCCGCAGGTCGCCCACGATCTCGCCCTTGGCCGGGTCGACCTCCTGCGGGCTCAGCACCTGCAGCGCGTACGTGTCGTGCCGGTCGCTCGCCAGGTAACGCACCGCGTTGGTGATGTCGCCTTTGTCAAAGAAGTCGCTCACCAGGATCACGATGCCCGGCTGCCGCTGCAGCAGCGCAATCCGCTTGCACACCGCCTCCAGGTCGCCACCCGGCGTCCGCCCCGACGCGTCGCGCTCGACGCGCTGGTCGTCGAGGAACGACAGCAGCCGCGTCACCGGCCGCCGACCGCGCAGCCCGGCGATCGAGTCGGTCACCGTCTCCGAAAACGCGTAGACCGACAGCCGGTTGTAGTGCGTGAGCGCGATGTACCCCAGCGCCGCCGCCAGCCGCTTGGCGTACAGCAGCTTGTTCGGGTCGCCGTAGTCCATGCTGCCCGACACGTCGATCGCCACCGCCACCGACAGGTCTTCTTCCTCCATGAACAGCCGCAGGAACAGCTTGTCCAGCCGGGCGTAGAGGTTCCAGTCGATGAACCGCAGGTCGTCGCCGACGACGTAGTTGCGGTAGTCGGCAAACTCGACGGACTGGCCCTTCTTCTTGCTCCGCCGCTCGCCCTGCAGCTTGCCCCGCAGCATCTTGCGCGACAGCACATCCAGCCGATCGAGCTTCTTCATGAACTCGCCGGTGAGCAGCTCGCGAGATGGGGCGGGGGCTTCAGGCATTGGGTTGGGTGCTGGGAATCGCGGAGGACGCGGAGGCGTGGAGCTGTTAATCAGGATCAAGTTTCATCGTGGTCAACGGTCTGAAATCCAGAGTGAACCAAACGTTTCATTCTCTCCCGAAACGGCCGCAAGACTTCCCCGCTAGTGGCCCAGCCGTACACTTTCATCAGGCCGAAAAGTGCCGCAATAAAAGCGACAACGAGGAATACAACAGGACCAACCGCCCAAAGCTGCTGCGACATCGGGGACGTTGCGGCATCGCGCCAGGCCTCGATCTGATTCATCGCAGGGTTGAGAGCGTATTTAATGACTGCCATGAAAATCATCACCCATAGTGCACCAATCCCCACGATCGCCCAAGGCAGCAAAATAAGGATCAGCCATCCCAGGGGGGTGACTCGAACACGCTGACGCTTTGCTTGGGCCTCTGTCATCGCAAGCTCGTTCAATCAAACGTCCCGCGCATCTCTGCGTTCTCTGCGCCTCTGCGGTTCAAAACCAACCTCACACCGAAGCCATCGCTGCCTCGACCGGCAGGGTGTCGTGGATGTCGTTCACGACCATGTCGGCCGTCACGCCCTCGGCCTGGCCCTCGAAGTTCAACAGCACGCGGTGGCGCAGAGCCGGGAGCATGACCTGCTTGAGGTCGTCGACGCTCACGTGGGCTCGGCCGTCAAGCATCGCGCGCAGCTTGCCGCCGAGCACCAGCGACTGCACCGCACGCGGGCTCGCGCCCATCCGCAGGAACTGCCGCGACAGCGACGTCGCGAACTCGCCATCCGGGTGCGTCGCCAGCACCGAGCGGATCGCGAAGTCCTGCACGTGCGGGGCGATGATCACCCGACGCAGCACCTTCTGGAACCCGACGATCTTCTCGGCGTCCAGCACCGGCTCGATCTGAGGCTCCTCGGCCATCGTCGTGCGATTCACGATCTCGTGCAGCTCGTCGCGCGTCGAGTAGCCGACCTCGAGCTTGAAGAAGAAGCGGTCGAGCTGGGCCTCGGGCAAGGGGTACGTGCCCTCCTGCTCGATCGGGTTCTGCGTGGCCATCACGAAGAAGGGCTTGCTCATCGGGTAGGTCGTGCCGCCGACGGTGACGGACTTTTCCTGCATGGCTTCGAGCATGGCCGACTGGGTCTTGGGGGTCGCGCGGTTGATCTCGTCGGCGAGGATGATCTGGCCGAACAGCGGGCCCTTCTGGAACTGGAAGACGCGCGCGACGCTGCCGTCGTCGTTTTTCTGTTCGACGACGATGGTGGTGCCGGTGATGTCGGCGGGCATGAGGTCGGGCGTGAACTGGATGCGTGAGAAGTCGAGCGACAGCGCCTGCGAGAGCGAGCGGATGAGCAGCGTCTTGCCCAGGCCGGGCACGCCCTCGAGCAAGCAGTGGCCGCCGACGAACAGGCAGGTGAGGACGCCGTCGACGATCTCCTCGTGGCCGACGATGACCTTGGAGATCTGCTCCTTGACGGCGGCGTACGCGGCGCGGAACTCGTCGGCCTGCTGCAGGACGGCCTGCTCGGATTGGGTGTCGGTGGGTTGGGCCATGGTTATCTCTCGGGGTTGTTGTCCACAGATTTCGCAGATTGACGCAGATTGATTTGTTCCTCGCGCAAATGCTTGCGGCTTGGGGTTTGCAAAAACTTGATGTTTAAGCGGATGAGCGCATATGTCAGCAGCAGCCCAATCAGAGCCACACCGCCGCTGCCTGCCCAACGGGCGACACCGCTCGATTGAACAAAAAGGCCAATGCTGCCGCCCGCACACGCCAGGATCAGGACGCCAAGCATGACCCACCCCAAAATCAAACTAAGCAAGTTCGGCCTGCGAAAAATCATCTCGAAGATGCTTGGCGCAGCTGGGTTGACGTAGTGCGGGTAGTTCGTCATCTGCACATCCCCCTGTGCGAATCTGTGTCCATCTGTGCAATCTGTGGATCACTCAACGTTGGACTCACGACTCGCCCTCCTCGCGGAGGCGTTCGGAGGCGGCGCGTTTGGCGGCGCGGAGGCGGGACATGGCGGACTGTTCCTGCTCGGCGGCCTTCTCGGTCTTGCGGGCACCGGCTATCGCGGCGAGCTTGGCGTTGCCCGAGTTTTCGCTCGCGCCGCCGACGGCGGTGGCGAAGTCGTCGGAGGCCTGGGCGGAGGGGGCGGCCTCGAACTTGCGTTTTTTGTTGGGGGGTTTGGGGGTTTGGCGGTTGGGGGATGGGCGTGGGGTACCCGGGGCGGCGCTTCGCTCTGCCCCGGCTTGGGTGGAGGCTTGGGTCGCGTCGGGGGTGGATTGGGTGCGGGTGGTGGCGCGTTGGCGGGCGGTGCGGAGGGCACCGACGGATTCGGTGGACTCGACCTTGGTGGGCTTGAGGGCGGCGGCGAGTGCGGCGGCGCGTTCGGAGGTGGCGCGGGCGAGGGCGGGGCCGTCCCAGGCGATGCGGCGGTTGGCGACGTCGAGCATGACCAGGCCGATGAGCAGCCAGAGCAGGGGTCGCCAGAGCGGGCGGACGGAGCGTGACTCGGCGATGCCGGCGCGGTCGAAGAGGTTGGCGGTGTCGGGCGCGTTGGGGTCGAGCAGGCGGCCGCCGGTGATGTCGGCGACGCGTTGGAGGGTGGCGCGGTCGGAGGTGAACTTGCGGAGCTCTTCGCCGACGGGTCGGGAGGCGCCGGTGACGACGGTGGAGCGCGAGCCGTCGGGGCGAGTGACCATGAGGGAGACGACGTAGTTGCCGGGGAGGTCGGCGGCGTCGGTGACTTCGTAGAGGCCGGGGCCGGTCTGGTCGAGGGCGATGGGGCGGGTCTGGCCGTCGGGAGTAATGACGGTGCCCTGGACTTCCATGAAGTTGCCGAAGGACCCGCCGCGGGGGTTGCGGCGGTTACCCGGGGCGGCGCTGCGCTCTGCCCCGGCTTGGTCGGCGCCGGCGGCGTCGAGGCGGACCTGGAGGCGGCCGTTGTCGACGGTGGCGGCGAGGTCGAGGTCGCGAGCGGCGGCGGGCTTGGCGATGAGGCGGACGGTGCGCGCCCAGAAGTCGGAGTAGCCGCCCCATTGCAGCCAGTTCGTCGCCCAGCGGTTGGTGGCGTCGGAGGTGAAGGCGGCGGAGCGGCCGAGGCCGACCTGCCAGTGGGCGAAGATGGGTTCGTCTTCGGGGCCGACGATGGGCATGTAGATGCGGGGGTCGTCGCGTCGGCCGGTGAGGACGAAGCCGCGGAGCTCGGGGACGGCGCCGAGGCTTGCGGTGACGGGCGAGCCGTCGTTGATGAGCGTGGGCTGGAAGGGGACCTCTCGGATGAGGTTCTTGCGGATGGTTTTGGCTTCTTTGATGAAGACCTGGGGGAGGTTGGTGGGGTCGATGACGGCGTGGTACTGGCCGCCGCCCATGGAGGCGAGGCGGGCGAGGAGCTGGGCGTCGTGGCCGTCGCCGATGCCGACGGAGGAGAGGGTGATGCCTGCGGCGCGCATCTGGCCGAAGAGTCGGACGTAGTTGCCGCCGGGCTCGTGGCCGTCGGTGAGGAGGATCATGTGCTTGATCGCGGCGTCCTGGACGGTGAGCGGGCCGAGGCGTTGGTAGGCGAGCTCGAGGCCGTTGTAGATGTTGGTGCCGCCGCCGGGCTGGAGGGAGCGGAGCTTGGCGGCGACGCCGGCGGGGTCGTCGTTGGGCCTGACGTCGTGGATGAGCTTGGCGGTGGAGTCGAGGGCGACGATGCCGACGAGGTCCTGGGGGTAGAGGGTGGCCAGGGCGAGTGCGGCGGCCTCGGCGGCGATCTCCATCTGGGTCTTGGAGGTGCCGGCGACGGTGGAGCCCATGGAGCCGGAGCGGTCGATGACGAGGACGAGGGCGCCGGAGGGGAGGATGGTCTGCGAGGGGATCTGGCAGGTGACGGGGAGGATGGAGCGGTCGATGGGGGTGTTGGTCCAGGCGCCGGCGCCGAAGCCGTCGTTGCCGCCGATCATGGCGAAGCCGCCGCCGAGGTCGTGGACGTAGCGGACGAGGGCGCGTTGCTGGGGGCCGGGAACGGCCTCGGCGGGGACGTTGTGGAAGAGGACGGCGTCGTACCGCTGGAGGTCGGTGAGGCGTCGGGGGACGCCGGTGGGCGGAACGATGTCGACCTGGATGCCGTGGGAGGTGAGGGCTTCAGGGAGGATCGCGCCCGACGTGCCGCCGACGCCGTCGACGAGCAGGACGCGGCCTTTGCCTTGGACGACGGTGAAGGCCTGGCCGCGGTTGTTGGCGGGCTGGGCGTCGGTGCCTTCGTCGGGCTCGAAGATGGCTTCGAAGCGGTTGACGCCGGTGAAGGCGAGGGGGACGTTGAGCAGCTTGACGGCGACGAAGCGGCCGGCGGGGTTGTCGGCGGCGGGGTCCTGGTTGTCGGTGGATTCGAGGGTCCACTCGGCCTCGCGGACGGGCATGCCGGTGCCGGGCGCGGAGCCGTTGAGGTCGACGACCTCGCCGTCGTGAAGCAGCTGGAGCACGCCGGTCGCCGGGCGGGTGGCGCGCAGGGGGACGCGGACGGCGGCGGTCTGGCCCTCGCGCGCGGTGGCGGGGGCGAAGACGCCCTCGACGAGGACTTCGCGGTCGACGCGGTAGTCCAGCGGCAGGACGTCGATGGTGAGGCCGGCGGCGGCGGCCTCGCGTGCGGCGGCGATGAGGTCGCCATCGGTGTCGTTGCCGTCGGAGGCGAGGACGATGCGGGCGGACGACTCGCCGGGCTTGAGGGCCATGGCGGTGCGCAGGGCGGAGGCGGTGTCGGTGCCGTCGCGGGCGTTGACGGTGCCGGCGTTGTCGAAGCGGGCGGTGTTGGTCGGCAGGGAGCGGACGGTGGCGCGGCCGTCGTAGGTGACGACGGCGAGGCGGTCGTCCTGTCGGCGGCCGTCGGAGCCCTGCTGGAGGAAGTCGCGGACGTAGCGTTCGGCGGTGGGCGGCTCGGCGGCGTCGGGGCCGGCGGGCGGCTGGACGAACCGGCGGACGGACTCGGACTGATCGACGACGGCGATGACGGTGAGCTCGTCATGGGTGCGCACGGCCTGGATGCCGGCGAGCATGACGGTGAGCACGACGAGCACCGCGAGGCGCAGGGCGATGGCGACGTAGCGGCGCGAGGGCTCGACGGCGTTGAGGCTGCGCAGGCCGAGCACGAGGATCGGCAGGGCCAGGGTCAGCAGCCAGAGCCACTCGGGATGGTCGAATCGGAAGGGGATGGCAGGAAGGCCGAAGGACGAAGTCGGAAGGGCGAACGGCCGGCCACGTCACCGGCAACGGGTGGGGCCGACGCGCGGCCGAACGAACTCAGCCGGGCGCACGTGGGGCGCGGCGGGTTTCGTCGGCGGCTTCGGGGAGCTGCTGGAAGTAGTGGCGGATGGCCTCGTGGTAGCGGCGGGGCACGCGGTCGTCGGTGACGGCGCGCTCGGCGTCGTCCACGGCGGAGTTCACCGCCTGGTCGAACTCGACGGTCGACTCGCCGGCGGCGTTCTCGCCCTGCTCCATCCACGACGCGATCAGCCGGCCCTGGCGATCCTGGATGTCCTCGGCGACGTAGCTGTTGTGCTGATAGGCCTGGCGTTGCGCGCCCAGCGGGTTGCCGCCGTCGCCGCCGCCGGCCTGCCTGCCGCCCGCGCCGCCGGGCTGGTTGTTCTGCTGGGCGTTGCCCTGGGCCTGGCCTTGCTGGCCCTGTTGTCCTTGCTGGCCTTGTTGGCCCTGCTGCCCCTGCTGGCCGACCTGGTTCTGGGCCTGCTGGAGCTGCTGCTGGGCGAGCTGCATCTGGTTGAGCTGGTTCTGCATCTGCTGCATCTGGTTGAGCGATTGCTTGCCGGAGAACGCCCCGCCGCGGCACTTGCCGGCGGCCTGCTGCTGTTGCTGCGTGCCGCCTTGCTGGTTGCCTTGCTGCTGCTGTTGCTGGCCCTGCTGCGACTGCTGGCTCTGGCCGTTGCGCATGCCCTGGGCCATCTGTTGCAGCGATTGGCCGAGCTGCTGCTGGCTCTGGGCGTTCTGCTGCTGCGACTGCGACCGCTGCTGCTGCTGAGCCATCTGCTGGGCCTGCTGCTGGGCCTGCTGCTGCGCCTGCTGTTGGGCTTGCTGAGCGCTCATGCCCTGCTGCTGGTACTGCTGCTGCAACGCCTGCTGCACGGCTTGCTGGTCGTAACCCTGCTGCTGGAGCTGATTGATCTGCGACGGGCTCAGCCCCTGCTGGGCGAGCTGGCTGTTCATCTGCTGCTGCGACTGCGCGGCGGCCTGCTGCTGTTGCTGCGCCATCGCCTGCATCTGGTTGGCCATCTGCTGGAGCTGCTCGGCGGCGGCGGCCTTCTCCGCGTCGGTCATCTGGTCGAAGTTGTCGGCCATCCGCTGCAGCTCTTCGGCGGCCTCGTCGAAATCGCCACGACGCATCGCCTCGGCGAACCGATCCGCCGGGCCGCGTTGGCCGGCCTCGAGCTGGCTCATCTGGTTCTTCAGCGAGCGGAACTCTTCTTCCTTCGCCTCGGTCGCGGCCGTGAGCCGGTCCTGCACGCGGTCGAGCTGCTCGAGCGTCTTGCGCCGCATCTCGGGGTTGCTCAGGTCCCGCCGAGTCAGCGACGCCAGCTCGTCGTAGAGGTCCGTCGGGTCGGCGTCGGACAGCGTGCCCTCGGTCGTCTCGGCCTGCTCGACCAGCACGCGGGCCTGCTCGATCTGCCGGGTCGCCTCGTCGGCCTGGCGCTCTTCTTCCAAGGCGACCTGCCGCTGCTCGTCGAACGCCAGTAGGTCCATGGCCGGCAGGAACCACGCCCCGGCAAACGCCACGCCCAGCCCCGCGACCGCAAGCCATGGCCGCCGCAGCGCGATCGGCGTCGCCCGACCCACCGCCGCCGACGTCGCCGCCCGCTCCGCGTCGTCCACGACCGACTTCGCCAGCGGGTCGTCCGTGCCCGTCTTCTGCAGGTACAGCGCCGTGCCCAAACGATCTTTCAGCCCCAGCCCCGCGTCGATGCGCACCGCCGCCGCGTCCGTCCCCGGCCGGCCGACCCACCCGCTCACCAGCGCCACCACCACCGCCAGCCCGCCGATCACCCCATATGCCGCGACAGGCACCGGGACCGCCAGCAGCCGATCCACCAGCAGCGCCGCCAAGGCCGCGCCGGCGCCGGCGATCAACGCCCACGCCAGACGATCCAGCCACCGCTGCATCAGCATCCGCCGCCGTGCCCGCCCGACTGCCCGCTCGATCGACGCCATCAAATCGCTCCGGAGGAATTCACGAACCCGCCCATCATAAGGCTGGCCACGCCGTTGGGACGCGTCAGACCCGCGAAAGGTTCACGCCCCGGCCTCAAAATCGGCCATCGCCGCCCGCAGCTTCGCCAGATCGCCCAGCAGCCGCAGCGTCCGGTCGACGGTCAGCATGGTCGCACCGTCCGACACGGCCGCCCCGGGGTCCGGATGCGACTCGATGAACACCGCGTCCACCCCCGCCGCCACCGCCGCCCGAGCCAGCAGCGGCGCCCGCTCGGGCCGACCCCCGGAAGTGACGCCGCCGACGCCGGCCGTCGCCCCGGGAAGCTGCGTCGAGTGCGTCACATCGAAGCACACCGGGCAGCCGTGCTCCATCAGGTCGCCCAGCCCCGCAAAGTCATTCACCAGCCGGTGATACCCAAAAAACGTCCCCCGCTCGGTCAGCATGACTTGGGCGTTCGGCGCTGGGCGCTCGGCGTTGGGCGCGGCGGACTTCACCTTTTCGACCGCCGTCCCCATCTCCGCCGGGCTCATGAACTGCCCCTTCTTAATATTCACCGCCCGCCCCGTCGCCCCGCACGCCACCAAGAGGTCCGTCTGCCGACACAAAAACGCCGGCACCTGCAACAAGTCCACCCCGCCGCCAGAAGCCTCCGCCGCCATCGCCGCCTGCTCGGGCAGGTGGATGTCCGTCGTCACCGGCACCCCCAGCTCCCGCCCCACCGCGACGATCATCGCCAGCCCCTCCGCCACCCCAGGCCCCCGCGCCGACCCGGCCGACGACCGGTTCGCCTTGTCAAAACTCGCCTTGAACACGTAGCTCAGCCCCAGCTCACCACACCGCTCCCGCACCGCCCTGCCGATCGAAAGGCACAGCTCAAACGACTCGGCCACGCAAGGCCCGGCAATCACCGCAAGCGACTGGCCCTTGCCAATGGTCACACCGGGGAGCGCAACGGGCTGCGCGGATGGGCTGGGTTGCTCGGTCATGTTGATTCACCACAGAGGGCCACGGAGAGCCATAGAGGGTAAGCCCAGACAAACCGCCAAGCACGGCAGCCCCAAACGCACATCACCAAGCGCCCGCACCACCCACTCCGTGGCCCTCTCGTGGCCCTCCGTGTTGAACCCCTCCTCCTCCGCGCCTTCGCGCCCTCCGCGATTCGGTCAACGCCCGACCACTCAATACCCCGCACCACCCGCACCACCCGCGCCCCCACCCACGATTGCCACGCTCGCCGAGCAGCCCAGCCGGTCCGCCCCCGCGTCTAGCATCGTCATCGCATCTTCATACGTCCGGATCCCCCCGCTGGCCTTCACTTGAATCGTCGGCGCGTGCTTGCGCATCAGCTTCACCGCCTCGACGCTCGCCCCCCCGGCCGGGTGGAAGCCCGTGCTCGTCTTCACGAAGTCGCACCCGCTCTGCGTCGCCGCTTCGCACGCCGCCGCGATCCGCCGCTCGGCCGTCGCCTCGTCCACGCCCTGCATCAGCGCCGCCGTCTCGAGGATCACCTTCACCACGCACTCCCGAAGCGCCGCCCGACACCCGCGCGTCACCTCCAGAAACCCCTGCCGAATGGCGTCCGGGTCCGCCTCCATCAGCGTCGGCAGGTGCGCGACGAAGTCCACCTCGTGCGCCCCGTCCTTCACCAGGCTCGTCGCCTCGATCGCCTTCACCGTCGGCTTCATCGCCCCCAGCGGAAACCCCGCCACCCCGCACGCCTTCACCCCCGTCCCCCGCAACGCCGGCGCCACCGCCCCCATCCAGCACCCGTTCACGCACACCGACGCAAACCCGTGCTCCACCGCCTCGTGTACCACCTGCTTCACGTCCTCCGCCGTCGCCTCGGCCTTGAGAATCGTGTGGTCAATCTTGCCCGCAAGCTCTGCTTTATCCATCCCGGAACGATACGGGGGATCCACAGATTGCGCAGATGACGCAGATTCCGCTGCAAGCAAAACGAAGCTCAACGCACTCACATCAAGCCTCAGCACTCCGCACGCCACACTCCCAAAAAATCTGCGCAATCTGCGAAATCTGTGGATCCCTCCACCTCACCCCTGGACTAACCCCCGCCGCGCCGCCACCTTGTCGAACAGCCGATCGATCTCCGCCTCGTACGCCGCGCGATCCACATCCCACCCCGCCAGGTGCCGTCCCTCCTCAAACGCCAGCAGCTCCGCGTCCGCCCCGCCGCGCTCGGCCGCCGCGGCGATCGCCCGCACGTCCTCCAGCCCCACCAGCTCGTCTGCTTCTGTCCCCACCACCAACACCGCGAGCCGCGCCCCGAGCCGCTCCGCCACCGCGGCCGTGTCTTCCCACCGCCGCCCGATCCGCAGCCACACCCCCGTCAGCCCCACCACCGGCCAGGCCGGCCAGCGGTTCATCGCAAACACCCGCCGCACCGGCCCGTCCCACCGCCGATACGGGCTGTCCGCCATCAACCCCACCACCTCCACCCCGCCCCCATCCCTGCCACAGCCGTCACCCCCCGCCGCACGCATCGCCGCCACCGCACGGATCGCCGCGTTCGCCCCCATCGAATACCCCACCACCACTACGCCCTTTGCCGCCGCGCCCGGCCGCATCGCCGCCACCTGACCCACCACCGCCGCCAGGTCCGCCGCCTCGCCCAGCGACCCGTCCGCCGTCTTGGCCGTGCTCTCCCCCTGCCCGCGGTTGTCGTACACCACCACCCCGCCGCACCGCCCGATCACCCGCCCCGCCCACGACCCCATCGCCCCGTACTTCGAGTCCCCAAACCCGTGGCACACCACGGCCATCGGCC
>JBCCQE010000028.1:0-40020 GCA_039024495.1 Planctomycetota bacterium
AAATCAGAAAAGCTGGAAAGCTGGAAATTCGGAGGGGGGCGGGGGTGGGCTGTTGATGGGGCGTGTGGTGGTGGGGGTGGAGCGGGTGGGGAAGCGGTTGGCGATTGTGGGTGACGATGGATCGGCGGTAGGGGTGCACCTGGGAATGAGCGGGCGGGTGTTGGTGTTCGAGCGTGGGCAGGGCGTGGCGGCGGAGCCGTTTGGGGGCAGGCACACGCACGCGCGGTGGTGGTTGGGGGACGGGGACGGGGCGCGGGTGGTGTTTGTGGATCACCGGCGGTTTGGGGGGTTGTGGGATTGGGCGGTGCCGAAAGCTGGAAAGCTTGAAGGCGGGAAAGCTGGACATCGGAGTGTGGCGGGGGCGGTGGGTGAGGGGGAGGATGAGGGGGACGTTGTGGCGGGGCGGGGGCTTTGGTTTGCGGGGTTGGGGCCGGACGCTTTGGCGGTGGGGCCTGCGGAGCTGTGGCGGGGGTTGTCGGGGACGAGGCGTTGCGTGAAGGCGGCGTTGCTGGATCAGCGGGTGGTGGCGGGGCTGGGGAACATCTACGTGGACGAGCTGCTGTTTGGCGCAGGGGTGTCGCCGCTGCGTCGGGCCGATCGGGTGAGCCGGGCCGAGGCGGCGGGTCTGGTGCGTCGGATGCGGACGCTGCTATGTCGGGCAATCGAGGCGGGGGGCTCGACGCTGCGGGACTATGCGGACGCCTCCGGGCGAGCGGGCGGATATCAGCTCCGTCACCGGGTGTACGGCCGGGGCGGGCTGAGGTGCCGACGACGCGGCTGTGGAGGGACGCTGGTCACGGGCACGGTGGCGGGGCGGACCACGGTGTGGTGCCCGGTGTGTCAGCCCCGATGAGGCGGTCTTCCACAATCGGCGGCGACGGCCGCGCTGGTGACAGGCCTGGTTCCCGAAGGAGATAGAGAGGTTTTATTCTTCTTCTTTCGTAGTGGTGCTGGCGCTTTGTGCATAGCGGCGGCGGGTTGGCGGTAAGCCTAGTTTTTGAAAGGGCTAACCGGCCCTGATGGCGGCCGGGAAGACCTGTCGTTTGGCTGGCGGCGAGCGCCGGGGGCGCGGTCGATTCTCAGGGCTGGGCGAGATTGGGTCGGCGGTTCCGTCGGTTGCGCGCGGGTGTGTGAGCGCTCGGTCAGCGCCGGCGATGGGTTGTTCACGGGTTTTCCACGGCGGCGGGGCTTGGGTTTTTTGGGGTGGGCGCGGGGAGAGCGCAGCCCTGCGGGCTTGCGGCTTAACGGGGTGGGGTGGGGTGGTGGCGCGGGGCGTGGCGTGGTGTATGGAGCACGGGGCCCTGCGGGCCTGCCGCTACGCGGGGGGGAGGGGGTGGGGCGCTTTAGCCTTCGGGGGGGGGTTGGGTGGAGGCGCGGATCTGGGTGTCTAGTTGTTCGAGCTGGCGGGCGAAGGAGGGGTCGGCGGCGGCGCGGTCGTCGGTGGTGCGGATGGAGTGCATGACGGTGGTGTGGTCGCGGCCGCCGAAGTAGCCGCCGATCTCTTCGAGGGAGAAGCGGGTGCGCTTGCGAGCGAGCCACATGCAGACCTGGCGAGGCTCGGTGATCGACTTGTGCCGGCGACGGGACTGCAGGTCGGAGAGCTTGACCTGGTAGTAGTCGGTCACGGCGTCGATGATGTGCTGGAGGGTGGTCTGGTTGGCGCGCGGGGGCAGGGCGGGCTCGCCCATGGCGTCGCGGGCGAGCTGGAGGTCGAGCTCGCGGTTTTGGAGTTGGGCGTGGGCGAGGACGCTGGTGATGGCGCCTTCGAGCTCGCGGGCGTTGGTGTCGACTTTCTTGGCGATGTAGTCGATGACGTCCTGGGGGACGGTGACGCCTCGGAGCTTGGCTTTGGCTTTGATGATGGCGACGCGGGTCTCGAAGCCTGGCTTCATGACGGCGGCGACGAGGCCCCACTTGAAGCGGGAGACGAGGCGATCTTCGAGGTGGGGGATCTCGGTCGGCGCGGCGTCGGAGGAGAGGACGATCTGGCGGTTGGACTGGTAGAGCTCGTTGAAGGTGTGGAAGAACTCTTCTTGCGAGCGGTCGCGGTTGGCCAGGAAGTGGATGTCGTCGATGACGAGGACGTCGACGTGGCGGTATCGGTGCCGGAAGTCGTGCATCTGTCCACGCTGAACGCATTCGATGAAGTGGTTCATGAAGGCGTCGCAGGAGACGTAGAGGATGTTGGTGTCGGGCTTGGCGCCGAGGATTTTCTGGCAGACGGCCTGGAGGAGGTGGGTTTTTCCGAGGCCGACGCCGCCGTGGATGAAGAGCGGGTTGTAGGCGGTGCCGGGCTGGTGGGCGACGGCGGTGGCGGCGGCGTGGGCCATCTGGTTGTTGGGCCCGGTGATGAAGGTGTCGAAGGTGTTGTCGGGGGAGAGGATCATGTGGTCGGCTTCGAAGTCGACCGGTTCGGAGTTGGCGGTGCCGTTGACGGCGTTGGGGTGGAAGGGGTCGTGCTCGGTTTCGGCGGGCACGGTTTTGACGGGGGCGGGCTGGAGGTGATCGGTGGCGGAGCCGGCGGCGGTGGCGAGGACGGGCTCGGCCATGGGGGCGGGGGTGGCGGCGGGCGCTTTGGCGGCGGGTTTGTCGGCGGGCTGGGGGGTGTGCTTATCGACGAAGCGGACGGCGATGAGCTGGCCGGTGACGGACTGGGCGGCCTCGGTGAAGGGGTCGAGGCATTTTTTCTGGAGGTACTTCTGCTGGACGGGCCCGGCGGTGCGGACGCGGAGCAGGCCGGCGTCGAGGTCGACGGGTTCGAGCTGCTCGAACCACTGCCGGCAGATGGCGGGGTGCTGCTGACGGAGGTAGTCCATCATGCCGCGCCACAGGTTGGGGTCGAGCCTGGCCAGGGGACGCCTTGGGTTGAGGGGTGGGACGGAACGGTTGGTGGAACGCGGCCGCTTCGGAGTGCGGCAACTCGCGAACGTAGCAAGCGACGGTTGGCGTTTCAATAAGCGGGTGTGTCATTGGCCGCGGCGCGTGCGGGAGGCGGGTCGCGCGTTCGCGATCGGGCGCAGGGGCTGCGCTTTTTTTGGGCCATGACTTGGCGAAATGCACGGTGGCTGGCGGTGCAGGTGGTAGGCTTGGGGCGCGTGGCGAGTCCATCGATCGAGGGTTACGCGATGCGGATCGAGGTGTTTGACGACGAGGCGAGCGGGTCGCTGTGCCCGCTGGTGTGGACGCGGCCGATCGCGGACCTGCGACTGGGGGCGATGACGGCTCGGGAGCGGGCCGACTGGGCGGAGCGCAAGCACGGCGGGGCGGCGACGGGCGCGGTGGCGGTGGTGCGTGGACGTTGGCTGGCGGGGGCGGCCGAGCTGGCGGGGTTGGCGGAGCTGGGCGTGGGTCGGGCGTGGACGGTGGGGCAGACGGTGGTGGCGGGGGTGTTGGGTGCGGAGGCGGCGCAGCTTTGGGCGGACGCGGGGGACGACGCGGCGCGCGAGGCGGTGTTGGCGGGGCTGAGCGCGGAGGCGTTGCCGGGCGCGATGCGGGAGGCGGGGTTGGCCGAGCACGTGGGGCATCTGCTGGATCGTCAGGCGGGGTTATTGGCGGGGGACCTGGAGGCGTTGGGCGGGGCGGACGCGACGTCGGCGGCGGTGCACTCGACGGCGGTGATCGATGCGAGCGGCGGGCCGGTGCGGATCGAGGCGGGGGCGACGGTGGGTCCGATGGCGGTGATCGAGGGGCCTTGCTGGATCGGGCCGGGCGCGACGGTGGCGCCGCACGCGCACCTGCGGGCGATGACGGTGATCGGTCGGGGGTGCAAGGTGGGCGGCGAGGTGTCGGCGTCGGTGTTGGGCGACTGCTCGAACAAGGCGCACTACGGGTACCTGGGCAACTCGCTGATCGGCGCGTGGTGCAACCTGGGCGCGGGGACGGTGACGAGCAACCTGAAGAACACGTACGGGCCGGTGCGGGTGCAGACGACGGCCGACGGGCCGGCGGTGGACACGGGGCGCGACCGGCTGGGGACGGTTATGGGCGACTTTGTGCGGACGGGGATCGGCACGCGGCTGAACACGGGGTCGTGGGTGGAGCCGGCGGTGTCGCTGGCGCTGTCGGCGATCGCGCCGAAGCGCGTGGCGGCGTTCAGCTTTGTGACCGACGCGGGGGATCGGCTGTACGACTGGGGGGCGTTTGAGACGGCGGTATCGCGGATGATGTCGCGGAAGAACGAGGCGTTGAGCGAGTCGCAGTGGGCGCGGCTGCGCGGGCTGCACGCGAAGGCCGCGGCGGGGCGGTGGGGGTTGCCGGAGGGCGGGGAGTTGTCGGCTTGAGTTTGCACACCTTGCCGCTGCGCGGTCAAGGTGTGTCGCCCGTTGTTAGATGGGGCGTGCGTGGAGCTGCATTGCAACGCAATGCGGTGGGTTGACGTTGGGGTTTAGGAGGCACTGCATTGCGTTGCCATGCAGCTTTGGGGTCGTCGCGCGTCGAGGTTATCCGCCGAGTTGGGCGTTGTTTTGGGCGAGGTGTTGGTCGACGAGCATGAGGATGTCTTCGGTGAGGGTTTTGAGTTTGGAGTTATAGACGGGGGGTCGGAAACCGTTGTAGATGAAGGCGAATGCGGTGACGCGGGGGGGGAGGTGTTGTTGGTTGGGGGGGTCCTGGATGAGGTATCCGGAGAGGGAGGAGACGCCGGAGAGGAAGCCGGACTTGGCGAAGACCCAGTGTCCGTCGGGCATGTCTTCGAACCGTCCGATGAGGGTGCCGTCGGCCTTGTAGGTGCCTTGGCTGTTGGTGCCGGCGTAGGCGAGTGAGGCGAGGAAGGGCTGGGCGACGTCGTCGTCGTGGTGGGCGGATTCGAGCAGGTCGACGAGGACGCGGGGGGAGAGCTGGTTGGAGCGTGCGAGGCCGGAGCCATCGGTGACGCGGGCGGCGGTGGAGGCGGAGCCGAGCCTTTGGGCGAGGGCCTGTCGGACGGCGGCTTGTCCGTTGGCCCACGAGCCGGGGCTTCCGGTGAAGGCGTGGCCCATGCGTTTGAACAGGGCGGAGGCGGCGAGGTTGAAGGAGTCCTGGTTGACGCGTTGGAGGACGTTGGGCAGGCCGGTGCGGACGACGTGGAGGTCGAGGGTGGCGGGCGCGGGCTGGAGAGGATCGACGCGATCGACGGGGCCAACGGCGATGCCCTGGGCTTTGAGTCGTTCGGCGAAGACGTGGGCGAAGTGCATGCCGGGGTCGTGGACGGTGAGTCGCAGGGGCGTGCGTTGCCGGGACTTGACGGTGCCGGAGAAGCGGAGGTTGTTGGTGCCGAGCTCGCGGTGGACGATGAAGTTGTCGGACGCGGCGGTGCGGGCGCGGTTCTGGGTGTGGATGAGTGGCGACGAGGGGTAGACGGAGACGCGCGGCGCTGCGCCGAACTGGGCGGAGGGGACGGGGAGGACGTCGAGGATGTTGCGGTAGAAGTTGAGGCCGGCGACCTGGGCGCCGAAGGGGCGGAGCAGGTCGTTGGGTTCCCAGTCGGGGTGGGTGGTTTGCGCGTCGAAGATTCGGTCGTCGAGGAGGAGACTCTGGAAGCGGGTTTGTCCGGAGGCTTGGGCGGCGGCGACCCATTGGTCGAGGAGGTCGTCGATCTGCAGGCCGTGCTGGGCGAGGAGGTCGGGGTCGCCGAAGCCGGGGTCGCCGTCGGCGGTGATGACGAGGCTGGGCGCGTACTCGGAGCCGTCGGCGGGGGGCGGGGTGATGCCCAGGCGGGTCTGGAAGACGAAGTCGTGGCCGAGGATGTCGAGTGCGGCGAGTGCGGTGGGGACCTTGGCGTTGGAGGCGGGGATGAGGGTGCGGTGGCCGTCGAGGTCGACGAGGGTGTCGCGTTCGTCGAGGTCGCGGATGAGGATGGCGACCTGGGTGCCTCGGAGGTCGGCGGACTGGATGAGGCGTTGGACGGGCGGGTTGAGCTGCTCGGCGAGCGCGGGCGGGGTGAGGCCGACAAGGCCGACGAGCGCGGCGGCGACTAGGAGGGGCAGGGTGCGGGCGAGGGTCGAGCGGAGGGGGCGCAGGGATTCAGGCATGACGCGAGTATCGTCGCGGGCGGCGAGTGGCGTGCAAAGTCGGGGGGCGGGGTGAATCGCTCGGGTCTGAAGACCCGGGCCACCCGTTGGATTGTTCAACGGGACTCAAAGCTGCATAGCAACGCAATGCAGTGGATTGAATGGGTGAGTTGAGGGCACTGCATTGCGTTGCAATGCAGCTTTGGGGCGGGAGTTTCTGGTATCGGGCCTCACCGCCAATAGGCGTCGCGGGCGAGTTGTTGGAGGCGGTAGGTCTGGCCGAGGTGGGGGTCGTCGTAGGCGACGAGGGGGTGGCCGGTGGCGGGGTCGGCGTGGAAGTGGAGGGTGACGTCGGGGCGGCGTTCGCGGGTGGGGCCCACGAAGGTGAGGGTGAGCTTGTGGGCGTCGATGTTGCCGATGGGCAGGTCGAGGGATTCGCGGCCGGCGTAGGCGAGGCGGTAGTGGTCGGGTTCAATGGGAGACCACTTGGTGGTGGTTTGCTCGGGGACGACGGCGATCGTGAGGGGGTCGAGCGGGGCGTCGAAGGGGTAGCCGCGGAGCAGCAGCGGCAGGGCGTCGAGCCAGACGGCCGTATCGTCGGCGGCGCCGCGCATCTCGCGGAAGCCTTGATTGGGGAAGTAGCTGTATTGCTGGGCGAAGAGTTGGTCGGGTTCGATCTGGAAGCGCTTGAAGGAGGCGCCGCAGTCTTCCTGGCTGCCCATATCGAGCTTGAAGGGGATGAAGCCCTCGGTCGAGACGTACACCATCGTCGAGAAGTTGTAGTCGTACTTGGCGGTGGGGATGTCTTCGTCGCGGACGTGGAGCTTGAAGACCTCGAAGCCTTCGTTGCCCTGGCTTTTGGTGAACGTGTCGGGGGACATGCGTTCTTTGTTGATCATGATCTGCGCGGTGTAGGCGCGGGGGCTGCCGTAGATGCGGCGGGTGGCTTGGTAGGTGGCGATCTCGGCCTGGCCGTCGTACCAGATGGGGTCGTCGGCCCAGCTTCGTTGGAGCAGAGGTTGGAGATCGGTGCGCTCGGCTTGCGCGGCGGCGAGCGGGGCGATGAATGCAGCGACGAGCGCGATGATGGGGAGGTTGCGAAGCATGCGGGATGCTAGGCGTGGTGGGGGTTTGTCTGTCGGGTGTCACGCCTTGTCCCGACCTGCGGGAGGGCAAGGGGTGCGGCTGGCTGATTTTGATGCTTGCTTCGATGAAGTAAGACTCCCTGAGTAACACAGATCATGCCAGGGACCTCCGGCTTTCATGTCGACCTCATGGCCGTTGCGGATCTTCACGAGCAGGCCGTCCGTGAGCCGGTCTGCCACATCCGTAGCGCCGGATCGATACGCGGTGTTCCAGCACTGCCTCGACGACTTAAGCGCGGCAAGAAACGAGCTTGAATACAGAGTCGGGAACATGATCTCGCGGATTGGGCCCAACGAATAGCTGCGGATGATCAGGTCCAGGAAGTGCGCGGCCGCCGCCGTATCGTCAAGCGAGGCCAGCCAATCGTGGATAATGCAAGTCAGCATCTCGCCGTCTTCCCACTCGATGTGCACGCGCAGGCAGATATCGAGGAATGCGTCAACCGTACGCCCAATGGTCCACGGGTGCGTGTCCGAAGGTCCTGGTTCAGCCCTCTCGTCGACCGGGTACTGGCCGATGAGCAGAGGAAAGAGTGAGCGAATCAGGCAGCATGTCGGGTTCAAGAGGCCAAGTCGCTCCAGCTGATTTCCGGTGCCAACCCCTGTAATGCCGATGGCTGAGAGCAGGTTCAGAAGGCGGGAGTGCTCGAAGTCGTGCACGACTCTTTCGAACGCGTCCGGATAGAAGTAGATCGCGTGGTCTGGGACTTCTTCGATTAAGACCCAGAGCCCGCGGTCCGTGGGCCTCTGGTTTGTCGAGTCCCAGCACCATGCGTAACCCTCTTTACTGAGGCCGGCCACTATGTAGTTACGCGTCGGCCGTCGTACCGCAGCGTGCACGGCGGCCCGGTACTGTTCAAGCAAAGCGTTCACTTAGAAGGCGGCAACAAAGGGGCCGCAGAGGGTGCCAGGCGCCTTTACCCCAAGACACCCCGTGAGACTGCATGGTCAAGGGGTCGCCGTCGCTATTGGCCGTTCACTGGCAGTAGTAGGGCAGGGCGTCTTTGATGGCGTCGTGGAGGCTGAGGGACTTGAGGATCCTCAGCTGGTCGGCGCGGAGGCGGGTGAGGGGGTGATCGGGGAAGGCGGCGTCGTAGCGTTCATGGTCGGCGGGGATGGGCTTGACGCAGGTGTCGGACATCATGGCGAAGAGTTCGTCGGCGTTGCGGACGAAGAAGGGGTCGGCCTGGTTGCCGGCGGGGCCTTCGCCGTTGGCGATGGCGGCGGCCTCGCGAGGGTTGTTGTCGAGGCAGACGGGCGACTCGAGGTCGATCTGGAACGCGAAGTCGCGGTAGGGCAGGAGGATCATGCCGGCGAAGATCTTGCCGTCGGTCGTGCCCTTGGGGCAGCGATACTTAAAGACGCCGCGGACCGAGGGGATGCCGCGTGCCTTGACGAAGTCCAGCGAGAGCATGGCCCCGGCGCGCTGGCCGGCGACGTCGTCGTAATAGGCGCGGGCGTTTTTGATGAAGCGGAAGTCGAAGGGCAGCGCGGGGGTGGGCTGGTGATAGCGGAGGACGACGTTGGTGCCGTTCTTGGACTTCCATCGGCGGTGGGTGGCGGATTGGTCGCGCCGCCGCCACCCGTTGGTGTCAAAAGTGACCGCGTCGACCGCGACTGATTTGTTCCGCCCGAAAAGTTTCACGAATGCAGGGTGGCGGTGCGGGGGGTCGGTGTCAAGGCGCAAAACTCCAAGTTTGGCATTGCGTGCAAATTGGTGACGAGGTGTGGGTGAGTCTGCACAACTGCGTGGTCATTTCGGGGTTTTCCCCCGGGTTCAATCGTGAAAAACAGGGATTAAGCCGGGGGGCGGCCTGAGCACATGTGGGTCTACGGCGGGGCTTGGGTGGTGGGTGGGGCAGTGGGTGGGCGGCGTGTTAATTTGGCTGAGGGTTGTTGAGCATCGCGTGGTAAAGGGTGTCGTATTCGCGGTGCATGCGGGTTTGGTGGAACTTGTCGCGGCAGCGGGCGGGGGCTTGGGCGGCGAGGGTGTGGCGGAGGTCGGTGGAGGTGAGCAGTCGGTGGAGGTGGTCGGCGAGGGCGGCGGCGTCGCGTCGTGGGGCGAGCAGGCCGGTGTGGCCGTGGGCGACGACCTCGGGGTTGCCGCCGACGTCGGTGGCGACGACGGGCAGGGCGGCGGCCATGGCTTCGAGCAGCGTGACGGAGATGCCTTCGGAGAGCGACGAGAGCAGGAAGACGTCGGCGCCGGGCATGAGGGCGTGGACGTCGTCGCGGACGCCGGCGAAGAGCGTGTGGTCGGCGACGCCCTGGTCCCACGCGGCCTGCTCGAGGGTGGGGCGGTCGTCGCCGTCGCCGACAAGGACGAGGCGGGCGTCGGGCAGGCGGTCGTGCATGAGGGCGAAGGCGTGGATGGCGGTGGCGTGGTCCTTTACGGGGTGGAAGCGGGCGACCTGCAGGACGACGGGCGTGGCGTCGGTGAGGTCGGCGGGTTTGTTCGACTCGGCGGCGATGTGTTGGAAGGCTTGGCGAGCGGCGGCGCGTGCGGCGGCGCGTTGGGCGGAGCCGAGGGGGCCGGGGTCGAAGCGGGCGGGGTCGATGCCGTTGTGGATGACCTGGACGCGGTGGCGGGGGATGCCCTCGTTGTCGTGCAGCGCGTGGCGGACGAACTGGCCGACGGCGGTGACGCGGTCGTCGGGTCGCAGCAGCAGGCGGTTGGCGAGGACGCGCTTGAGTTTGCGGGTGTCGGGGTAGTGGCGGCCGTGCTCGGTGAAGAGGACGGGCGGGTGGCTGCGGAACGGGCGGAGGCGGCGGGCGACGGAGGTGTAGAAGAAGGGGGTGTACTGGTGGGCGTGGACGAGGTCGACACGGTGGTGGGCGAGGGCGGCGGCGATGCGGGCGGCGAGCGGCAGGTCGATGCCGGGCTTTCGGTGCAGGGGCACGACGGGGAAGCCGTCGTCACGGATGAGGGGGGACATGGGGCCGGCGTCGTCGAGGCAGAGGAAGACGAAATCGAACCCCCGCCCCCGGATGGGGTCGCTGTGGTCGGAGGACGGGTCGGCGAGCGCGGGGGCCTCTTCCGGGGGGCCGAGTTGGCGGGCGAGGTCGCGGGCGAGGACCTCGGCACCGGCGAAGGCGAGTCGGTGGAGGACGTGGGCGACGACCGGGCGGCCGGGTGGGGTCATGCGGGTTGTATCGGTTGGGCCGGGGATTGGGGCGTATCGGGGGCGGCGGGGCGGGGTTTGGGGCCTGGGGGCGTCGCATCTGCGGGGGCGGTAGAGCATTAGGTCGCACTAATGCTGAACGGTGTCGCCATCAGCGCGGCTTATGCTAATCTGCTCGGCCCGATGGAATTCGATGCGTTACGGCTGCTGGTGGATGTCGCCCGGCTGCGGAGCTTTTCGCAGGCGGCGGAGGTGCACGGCATCACCCAGCCGGCGGCGAGCCAGCGGGTCAGCCACCTCGAAAAACACCTGGGCGTCGTGCTGATCGATCGCTCCAGCCGGCCGCTGGGGCTGACCGACGCGGGGCGGGTCTATTTAGAGGGTGCGACGGACGTGCTCGATCGTCTGGACCGGCTGCACGGGCGGGTGGCGGCGATCGGCGAGGCGCCCGAGGGCCGGCTGCGGGTGGCGGCGATCTACTCGGCGGGGATCGAGCTGTTGAACCGGGTGCGCGAGATGTTCGAGGCCGACCGGCCGAAGGTGAACGTGATTATCGATTACTGCCAGCCGGACGAGGTGTACCGGCAGGTGCTCGAGGGGGCGTGCGACTTCGGGATCATCAGCTACCCGCAGCGGTGGGCGAAGGTCGAGCGGATCGCGCTGCGGGACGAGCCGATGGCGGTGGTGAGTGCGCCGGGGCACCCGGTCGCTGAGAAGGGCGTGGTGCGGGCGGGGATGCTCGGGCGGTGGGACATGGTGACGTTCGACGATCGGCTGCCGATCGGCCGGGCGGTGCGGCGGTACCTGCGTGAGCACGGCGTGCAGCCTTCGATCCCGTACTCGTTCGACAACATCGACACGATCAAAAACGCGATCGCGGTGACAGATCGGTTTTCGATCCTGCCGGTGCGGACGGTCGTGCGCGAGATCGAAGCCGGGACGCTGGTGGTCACGGCCTTGGAGCCGGCGCTCACGCGCCCGCTGGGGGTCCTGCATCGGCGTTCGCTGCGCGGCAAGAGCCACGGCCACGCGAACGGCAACGGCAATGGGCACGGCGCGTCGCACGACCCCGGGCCGATCGACCCGGCGACGCCGCCCCTGGTGCAGGCGTTCATCGACTTCGTGCTGGAGCACGCCGGCCCGCAGGTCGACGTGGTGGGGCCTTACCTCAACGCCGATCGCACGCGCGCCCTCGCCGCGTCGTCGACCGACTCGGGAGCCAAGGCATGACCGATCAACTCACCCGCCCCCGCGCCCACGGCCTGTACGACCCCGCCCAAGAACACGAGAACTGCGGCGTCGGCTTCATCGCGCACATCAAGGGCCAGCGCTCGCACGACATCGTGCGCGACGCGCTGGTGATGCTCTCGCGCATGGACCACCGCGGCGCCTGCGGCTGCGAGACGAACACCGGCGACGGGGCGGGCATCCTCACCGCGCTGCCGCACGATTTGATGCGCCGCGTCGCGCGGGACGAGCTGGGCGTCGAGCTGCCCGAGCCGGGGCGCTATGCGGCCGGGAACGTCTTCCTGCCGCAGGACGCGGCCAAGCGCGACTTCTGCAAGACCACCTACGTCGAGCAGCTCGAGCGCGGCGGGCTCAAGGTGCTCGGCTGGCGTGCGATGCCGATCGACCCGGACGGCGCGGACGTCGGCCCAACGGCACGCGAAGCAATGCCGGCCATCGAGCAGCTCTTCGTCGCGGCGCCGGACGACATCGACGGCGAAGAGGCGTTCGACCGGGCGCTGTACCTCGCGCGCAACCGCGCGATCAACCTTTCGCAGAAGCCCGAACACGCGATCGAGCCGGGCACGTTCTACGTCTGCTCGCTGTCGTGCCGGACGATCGTCTACAAGGGCATGCTCACCAGCATGCAGGTGCCTGCGTTCTACCCCGACCTGCGCAGTGGCGATTACACCTCGCACCTCGCGATGGTGCACTCGCGCTTCTCGACGAACACGTTCCCCTCGTGGGACCGGGCCCAGCCGTGCCGCATGATCGCGCACAACGGCGAGATCAACACCGTCAAGGGCAACAAGGCCTGGCTCGAGGCGCGGCAGGGGCTGATGCGTTCGTCGGTGTATGGCGACGACATCGCGGACCTGTTCCCGATCGTCAATGCCGAGTCGTCGGACTCCGGCTCGTTCGACAACGCGTTCGAGATGCTGTTCATGAACGGCCGATCGGCGACCGAGGCCGTGATGATGATGATCCCCGAGGCGTGGGAGAATCACGAGTCGATGACGGTCGCCAAGCGCGCGTTCTACGAGTACCACGCGAACCTGATCGAGCCCTGGGACGGCCCGGCGTCGGTGAGCTTCACGGATGGGCGCGTGATCGGCGCGACGCTGGACCGCAACGGGCTTCGGCCGTCGCGGTACTACGTGACGCAGGACGACCGCGTGGTGATGGCGTCGGAGGTCGGCGTGACCGACATCGCGCCGGACAACGTGGTGCACAAGGGTCGGCTGCAGCCGGGCAAGATGTTCCTAGTCGATTTCGACAAGGGGCGGATCGTTTCGGACGAGGAGATCAAGGGCGAGATCACCGCGGCCCGGCCGTACGGGCAGTGGCTTCAGCGCCACCGCATGGAGCTGGCCACGCTGTCGGACGCGCCGGCGCCGGACTACGACACGTACGAAGACGCCGAGCTGACGGCGTTGCTTCGCGCGTTCGGCTACACGAGCGAGCACCTCAACCTGCTGATGCTGCCGATGGTGCGGACCGAGCAGGGCAAGGAGGCGTTGGGGTCGATGGGCAACGACGCGGCGTTGGCGGTGCTCTCTCGCAAGCCGCGGCTGCTGTACGAGTATTTCAAGCAGCTCTTCGCGCAGGTGACCAACCCGCCGATCGACCCGATCCGCGAAGAGATCATCATGTCGCTGCAGACGTTCGTCGGGCCCGAGGGCAACCTGCTGGACACGACGGCCGGGCAGTGCGAGCGGCTGCACCTGCCGCAGCCGGTGCTGACGGATGCGCAGTGCGCGACGCTGCGTTCGATGACGCAGCCGACGGGCGCGGCCGGGTGGGTGAGCCGGGTGATCGACATGACCTACGCCCGGCCGAGCGAGGCGTTGGAGGTGGAGGCGGTCGATGCGTCGGCGGATCGCGCGGCGCTGGTCGAGGCGCTGGACCGCGTGACGGCCGAGGCCAGGGCGGCGGTGGCGGATGAGGTGCAGGTGATCGTGCTGTCGGACCGCGCGGCCGGGGCGGATCGCGTGCCGGTGCCGGCGTTGCTGGCAACGGGCGCGGTGCACCAGGCGCTGGTCGCTGAGCAGGCGCGGACGCGCGTGGGGCTGGTGGTCGAGTCCGGCGAGCCGCGCGAGGTGCAGCACTTCTGCACGCTGTTTGGCTACGGCGCGGACGCGGTGAACCCGTACCTCGCGCTGGCGGCGCTGCGCAAGCTGCACCACGACCGGCTGATCGACCCCGAGGCGACCGACGCGCAGATCGAGCAGCGGTACGTCAAGGCGATCGGCAAGGGCATCCTCAAGGTGATGTCGAAGATGGGCATCTCGACGCTGGCGTCGTACAAGGGGGCGCAGATCTTCGAGGCGATCGGCCTGCAGCGCGAGGTGATGGATCGGGCGTTCGCGTCCACGGCCTCGCGGCTGGGCGGCGCGGGGTTCGGGGTGATCGCCGCCGAGGCGCGGATGCGGCACGAGATGGGCTACCCGTCGCGCGACTCGGCCCGCGCGACCACGCTGCCCAACCCCGGCGACTATCACTGGCGGGCGGACGGCGAGATGCACCAGTTCTCGCCCAAGGCGATCGCGCAGCTCCAGCAGGCCGCGCGCACGAAGGGGTACGAGGCGTACGAGTCGTTCGCGACGCTGATGAACGACGACGCGCGCCACCGCGCGACGCTGCGCGGCTTGCTGCGTCTCAAGGGCACGGACGCGACGCCGAGCCTGAACGGCACGTGGGTCGACCCGGCGGACGGCGTGCCGTTGGACGAGGTCGAGCCGGCCGCGGAGATCGTCAAGCGGTTCCGCACCGGGGCGATGTCGCTGGGTGCGTTGTCGGCCGAGGCGCACGAGACGCTGGCGCTGGCGATGAACCGCATCGAGGGGCAGAGCAACTCGGGCGAGGGCGGCGAGGACTACGCCCGGTTCAAGCTCGCTCAGTACCCCGATGGCTCGACGAAGTCGCGCCGGTCGTCGATCAAGCAGATCGCCTCGGGGCGGTTCGGCGTGACGAGCTACTACCTCGCGAACGCCGACACGCTGCAGATCAAGATCGCCCAGGGCGCCAAGCCGGGCGAGGGCGGCCAGTTGCCGGGCAACAAGGTGGACGAGGTGATCGCGCGGGTGCGCCACTCGACGCCGGGCGTGGGGCTGATCTCGCCGCCGCCGCACCACGACATTTATTCGATCGAGGACCTGGCGCAGCTCATCTTCGACCTTAAGAACGCCAACCCGTCGGCCAAGGTGTCGGTGAAGCTGGTGAGCGAGGTGGGCGTGGGCACGATCGCCGCGGGCGTGGCCAAGGCGCACGCGGATCACATTTTGATCAGCGGGCACGACGGCGGGACGGGTGCGTCGCCGCAGACCTCGATCAAGCACGCGGGCCTGCCCTGGGAGCTCGGGCTTGCCGAGACGCACCAGACGCTGGTGCTCAACGACCTGCGGTCGCGCGTGACGCTGGAGACGGACGGCGGGTTCAAGACGGGGCGGGACGTCTTCGTCGCGGCGTGCCTGGGCGCGGAGGAGTTTGGCTTCTCGACGGCGCCGCTGATTGCGGTCGGCTGCATCATGATGCGCAAGTGCCATCTGAATACGTGCCCGGTCGGCGTGTGCACGCAGGACCCGGTGCTGCGGCGGAAGTTCAACGGCCAGCCCGAGCACGTGATCAATTACCTGTTCCTGGTGGCCGAGGAGTGCCGGCGGTACATGGCCGCGGCGGGGGTGCGGACGATCGAGGAGATGGTCGGCCGCACGGAGCTGATGTCGTTCCACGCCGAGGCGGGTCACTGGAAGACGCGCGGGCTCGACCTGTCGCCGATCCTCGCCAAGGCGCAGGGCCCGCGGCTGCGGCCGAACGCCGGGGTTCGCAAGACGATCGAGCAGGATCACGGCATCGAGGGCGTGCTGGACCGCACGCTGATCCGGCGGGCCGAGCCGGCGATCAAGCACGGCCGGCGGGTGTCGATCGAGTTGCAGGTGCGCAACACGGATCGTTCGGTCGGCGCGATGCTTTCGCACGAGATCAGCAAGCGTCACGCCGACGCGGGCCTGCCGGAGGGGACGATCGACATCCGGCTGGAGGGTTCGGCGGGTCAGTCGCTGGGCGCGTTCCTGGCGCCGGGCGTGCGGATCACGGTGGACGGCGACGCGAATGATTATGTCGGCAAGGGGTTGTCGGGCGGATCGATCGTGGTGCGGCCGCCGGTGGGCTCGAAGTTCGCGCCCGAGGAGCAGGTCATCGTGGGCAACGTGGCGTTGTTCGGCGCGACGTCGGGCAAGGCGTTTTTCCGAGGCATCGCGGCGGAGCGGTTCGCGGTGCGGAACTCGGGGGCGCGGGCGGTGGTCGAGGGCGTGGGCGACCACGGGTGCGAGTACATGACCGGCGGGCGGGTGGTGATCCTCGGGCCGACGGGGCGCAACTTCGCGGCCGGGATGTCGGGCGGGATCGCGTACGTGTGGGATCGGGACAACGACTTCCTGCAGCACTGCAACCTGGGGATGGTCGATCTGGAGAAGCTCGAGCAGGCGGACGACATCGCCGAGTGCCGCGAGCTGATCCGGCTGCATCAGGAGGCGACGGGCAGCGCGGTCGCGGCCCGGGTGCTCAGCGACTGGTCGCGGGTGGTGGCGCAGTTCGTGAAGGTGATGCCGATCGACTATCGGCGGGTGCTGGAAACACAGCGGAGGGCTGCCGAGGCGGCGTCGCGCGACACGCCGGAGGTGTCGCATGGTTGATGGTTGTGCTGTTGCTTATTCGGGTTTGGACAGGATCACGGGATTTCACGGGATGGACGGGATGTCTTTGGGGCGTCGTGAATCCATGAGATGGCTTGGCCGCAGCTCGTTTTCCGATTCTGTTGATCCTGTTTCATCCTGTCATCCTGTCCAACTTGAAAAAGAGAGAGCCTGAGCGATGGGTAAGCCGACGGGATTTATGGAGTACGAGCGTCGCGCGATGCCGGCCCGGGAGCCGGGCGTTCGGCTGACGGACTGGTACGAGATCTACACGCGCGCCGATGACCACACGCTGCGCGAGCAGGGAGCGCGTTGCATGGATTGCGGCGTGCCGTTCTGCCAGTCCGACACGGGCTGCCCGATCGACAACCTGATCCCCGAGTGGAACGACTTGGTCTATCACGACCGCTGGCACGACGCGTACCTGCGGCTGGCGAAGACGAATAACTTTCCGGAGTTCACCGGGCGGATCTGCCCGGCGCCGTGCGAGCACGCGTGCGTGCTGGGGATTACCGATCCGCCGGTGACGATCAAGTCGATCGAGTGCGCGATTATCGATCGGGCGTTCGAAGAGGGGTGGGTGCGGCCGAACGTGCCGAGCTTCCGCACGGGCAAGCGTGTGGCGGTGGTGGGTTCGGGGCCGGCGGGCCTGGCGGCGGCCGATCAGTTGAACGCGGCGGGGCATCACGTGACGGTGTTCGAGCGCGACGACCGGGCGGGCGGGCTTTTGATGTACGGCGTGCCGAACATGAAGCTGGACAAGGGGCTGGTCGATCGGCGGGTGAACCTGCTGCGCGAGTCGGGGATCGAGATCCGCACGAACGCGAACATCGGCGTGGACATCGACCCGTCGGAGCTGACGGCCGAGTACGATGCGGTGGTGCTGGCGTGCGGGGCGTTGCAGGGGCGCGAGCTGGACCTGCCGGGGCGTGACCTCGAGGGGGTTCATCTGGCGATGGAGTACCTGCACGGCACGACGAAGTCGCTGCTGGACACGCAGTTCCGCGATGGGGTGGCGATCGACGCGGCGGGCAAGAACGTCGTCGTGATTGGCGGGGGTGACACGGGGGCGGACTGCATCGGCACGGCGTTGCGTCAGGGGTGCACGTCGATCTTCAACATCACGCGGCGCGAGCGCGAGCCGGATGAGCGGGACGCGGACCACGCGTGGCCGGGCGATCCGGGGACGTATTACCTGGACTACTCGCACGCGGAGGGCGTGGCGAAGTTTGGGCGTGATCCGCGCGAGTACGGCTGCTTGCCGCTGGAGTTCGTGGGCGACGGCAAGCGGGTGACGCACGTGCGTGTGGAGCGGCTGAAGTGGTTCCGCAACGAGGCGGGGGCGCTGGCGTCGGAGCGGACGGGGATCGTGGAGGACTTGCCTGCGGACCTCGTGTTTTTCGCGATTGGGTTTACGGGGCACGACACGCCGGCGTTGGTTGAGAAATTCGGCGTGGAGACGTCGCGCGGGGCGGTGTCGGCGGAGTACGGCCAGTACGCGACGAACGTGGACGGGGTGTTTGTGGCGGGCGACATGCGGCGGGGGGCGTCGTTGATTGTGTGGGCGATCGCCGAGGGGCGGGGCGTGGCGCACCGGGTGGACGAGTATTTGATGGGCGCGTCGAGTCTGGCGGCGCCGGATGTGGATGCGGCGATGGCGTCGAGCGCCGGTTAGGGATTGAGTCCGGGGTGGCTCTGTCTGTTTCGAGTGGCTGCGGTTGGCGCCGGGGGCGTGCCGACGGCTTTGGAGCGTGGATGTGCGATTCGGGCGTGCGTTTAGCTTGATTGAGTTGCTGGTGGTGATCGGCGTGGTGGCGTTGTTGATTGGGGTGTTGCTGCCGGCGTTGGCGTCGGCGCGGGGTTCGGCGAAGGTGGCGGCGTGTCTGTCGAACCAGCGGCAGCTTGGCGTGGGGGTGTTGGCTTATGCGGCAGACTACGCGGGGTCGATCCCGTTGTCGCCGGACCGGCCGAACTTCGCGGGGTTTCCGCCGGTGTCGCCGGACGCGGCGACGAATCAGGTGTTTGTCGGCAGCTACCCGGACCCGGACCACGCCGACTCGGCGACGTACGCGGGCGTGGGCCTGCTGCTCGATGGGTACCTGGTGAACCCGGAGGTGCAGCTGTGCACGGACGCCACGCGGCGGGACCTGTTCGCGGCGTCGATGACGAACATGCGGCAGTTGGGCGTGGATGCTTACACGGCGTATGTCTATCGCAATCGGTTTGCGGCCGAGTCGGGGCGGGTGTCGGCGATGGGCGACAACCCGGCGGGCGAGCGGGCCGATGCGTTGCTGTTCGATTTCAATCAGATCGACCTCGACGCGATCGGGGCCGGCCCGGACTCTTTGCTGCACGGCGGCGCTCGGGTGAACGCGCTGTGGTTGGGCGGGCACGCCAAGACGCTGGACAACCGCGACGGGCGGTACAGCTGGTCGGTGCTGGCGCCGGACTCGGACGCGGTGATCGAGGAAGACTTCGTCGCGATCGACGGCGAGGGCTGAACACTGGTTGTGATTCATATTGATGAACGGTCTGCGCATTTAGCCCTCGGCGAGTCGCCGGGGGCGGCCCCGGGTCATTGACCCGGGGCTAAGTGAACCAAACCCCCTCAAATTGGGGATCGAATTTCTGAGTCGCGTCTCCGATACTTCTTGATCGCATGCCTGCACGGGCTGAGCGTTGTCGCTCCAGACCTGCGGTGGGCGTTGTTCGAGCGGGGAGCCCTTCCGGGCGGGTTGGTGGGGTTGGTGGGGATGGTGGGGTTGAGGGTCGATCCTCCTGACAGGTCGCGATCTGAGCCTGTCCGCCCCCTCGCGAGAGGGGGTGTTTTGCGTGACAGCCCTTTGTCCTTAAGGGTTGATGCTTAGTGGTTATGCTCGGGCCTATGACTACGGCATTCCCTTCACGTGCGGCGGTGACGCCGGAGTTCTTGTTGGATGAGGCGACGGTTCGGCGGATGATCCGCGTGGTGTCCGATGCGGCGGGGACGGAGGGCGGGGTCCCGGCTCAGAAGGCGGCGCTGATGAACGGGCTGTGCGCGTTGGTGGATGCGGACCTTTGGATGTGGAACGTGACGCGGATGGAGCCGGGCGAGCAGCCGGTGGCGGTGTCGATGGTGCACAACCTTTCGGAGCGGCAGCTCGCGCTGGTGATGGAGGAGCAATACATCAAGGGCGTGCCGGCGTTCCACGAGGCGATGGACGGGCAGTTCATGCGGCCGGGTCACTGGACGCGGCGGATCGAGGACTTCATGGACCTCGGCGAGGTGGAGCGGCAGGGGATGCGGTTCCGCTCGAACGAGGAGCTGGGGATGGGGCAGTCGCTGTTCAGCTCGCAGCGGGTGCCGGGGCAGGAGGACCTGTATTCGGCGATCGGTTTGCATCGCAGCGTGGGGCGGGGGCCGTTCGAGGCGGAGGAGGTGCGGATCGCGCACATCGTGATGAGCGAGTGCGGGTGGCTGCACGCGAGCGGGGCGCCGCAGGAAGACGGGCGAGCGGTGCAGCCGCTGTCGCCGCGGCTGCGGACGGTGCTGGGGCTGCTGATGGACGGCCAGGCGGTCAAGCGGATTGCGTATCACCTGGAGCTGAGCGAGCACACGGTGCGCGGGTACGTGCAGGACATCTATCGGCACTTCGGCGTGAGCGGGCGGGCCGAGCTGATGCGGCGGTTCATGGTGGGCGACGGGCGCGACCTGGCGTAGGTCGGCAGAAGTGGCGGAAGGCTTGGTGCTCTAGGTTTAAACGCGTGTCAAGCGCGCCCAGATGAAGCCTTCATTATTTTTGTACTTGTTGATTATGATTTTGTTCTCGCCGAAGTCGTTCGCGCCGAAGAACAACTCTCCGCTGGTATGGGCGGTGAACTTGATCACAAATGGGGTTGTCTCATCATCTGTTTTCGGCGTGGGCACTCGCGTGGAAATGGGGGCGCTGTCGCCAATTCGGAAGATCAACTCGAACCAGTCTGCGCTGGGCTTGGCGCGGCCGCTTCTACCCGCTCGGATTAGCGCCGCTCTCAGAGCCCGGATATCGGCGGCTTCTCCATCTTGATAGGGAACCTTGTTTTTATCTTTGAGCGACCAACCTCGGATGTCGCAGGGGTCCAGTTTGCCGTCCTTCCAGACTTGGAGGCGGCTGACTTTGATCTCATATTTCTCGTTCTTCTTTACAGAGATGCCGGATGAGTTTCCTGGTTTGTCGGCAAAGACCTGAATATCGGCGTGTTCGTTTTTGCGGAGGGACCCGCTGGCGGGCTTAGTTTTTTTCGTTGGCTTGAGGTTCTTTGTCGCTTTAGCGAAAGTCGTTGTTCTGTGTTCCTTTGGCTGTTTCTTTCGGCCTTTGGTGAGTTGTTTGGGCCGATACTCAGGGTCGTCGAGCCAGCGCTGGGCGGCGGTGTGGTCGAAGACCGCGGTGGCGGGGATGGATCGGTGTTTACGCCCGTAGATCAGGCTGTGGTTGAGCGCAAAGTAGGTGTGCGGGTCTGAGATAGCGTTGTCTTTCAGGCGCGTAAGATCGGCTTTGAGATTGAAGCCTGCGTTCTTCGCTTGATCGATCATCCACTTCAGGCAGCGGTTCGACAGGCCGCGTTTTTCCCAAAGGCCGCCGCCGACGCACCCGTGGTCGCCGGGGAACCAGTGCTCGATGATTTTTGTCTGGCTAGGCCCTGGGCGCTTCATGGGCGTCACCACGAATTCCTTGCGGACCTCGTCGATGGCGACGGCGTGAATGGCGTAGTCGATGTGGCTGCCGATGAACTCGTCGTGGAATGTGTAGCGGTGCCTGAGCCAGTCATCGAGCGGGAAGTTGGGTATTTTGTCGGGCACGCCCAGGGCTCCGACGGTGTCCCAACACCCAAGGAGGTTAACGCGAGCCTTGATGGTATTTGCTTTATCCATGTAGGCTTCGCGGAGTTGTTTCTTCTTCTCTTTACTTCCCTTGAATCGATAAGTATCCATGGCTTCGGAGAAGTGCTTGAGTTCGCTGCGTGGCACCACACCGACTGCGCCGATCAGGCCCGCCAGGCTACGGACAGCGTAAGCCCCCCGGCTGTAGCCGAACAGGCAGATCTCGTCACCTTTCTGGTAGTTGGCGACGATGAAGCGGTACGCCTCCTCGATGAGGCGATCGATGCCCCAGCCCAGCGCTCCTTCGGCCATCCTCCGCACGCCTCGGCTGTCCGAGCCGACGCCGTCGTCGTAATAGATCACGTGGGGGATTTTTGAGTTGCCCGACATGCCCTCTGAGCCGACCGCCTGAACCAGTCGGCCGACGTTGGTGATGTAGCGCATGTCCAGGCTGTTCCAAGTGCCGTCGCAGCAGACGATGAGGCGTCGTTTCATGCGGTGAATCCCTGTGAATGTTTGTTGTCGAGGAAGCGGTTGTACTTCAACCGAGAACAGATCGGCTGGTCTATGACGGCCTGTTGTCACTCAAAAGTGAATTGTTCAGTCACGGATGAAGCTTGTTCCGATCGACCCAGTAGCGCTGCATGACCAGGAAGGTGAAGGAGGCGGACCAGGTGACGAGGACGAGGCCGGCGAGGGCTTCGATGGCGACGAGGGTGCGGAGGTGGCCTTCGGGGGTGATGTCGCCGAAGCCGACGGTGGTGTAGACGGCGGCGGAGAAGTAAAGGATGTCGAACCAGGTGCCGTCGTAGGCGCCGAGGAGTTCGCCGGCGGGCGGGGACAGGGCGTGCATGAGGGCGGCGTAGCCGAGCGCGAAGACGCCGATCTCCAGGAGGTGGACGAGCAGGAGGTAGAGGATCACGGCCGGCATGAGCAGGCGGAGGACGTGGGGGCTTTTATTGGGGCCGAGGCGGCGCAGGACGCGCATCGCGATGAGGATCGCTTCGTGGTGGAGCACGACGCAGGTGGCGGTGACGGCGGCGGCGACGATCAGGACCAGCCACTGCGGGGTTCGCGCGGGATCGGCGGCGGCTGCTTGGGCGAGGGTGATGAGCATGCGTGAAAGGTACGGCGCGGAGGGGGGAATCAGAAAGCCGAGGGAAGCACGAGGCAGGGGGGCGATGGCGCGGTGGGCGCATGCGAAGGGGCGTAGACTCTGCGCATGGCTGACATTTCATCGATGCATCACGTGGGTTTGTGGGCGCGAGACTACGACGCGGCGGTGGCGTTCTACCGCGATGGGCTGGGGCTGACGCCGATCTATCAGTTCGAGATCGACGGCGTCGGGCGGGCGATGATCTTGCGTTGCGGCGACGGGCCGGGCTCGGGGCACGTGGAGGTGTTCGAGCGGCCGGAGCAGGCGGAGTGCCCCTCCGAAGCGCGGTTGCTGCACATCGCGCTGGCGACGAGCGATGTGGACGGCATGCACGCGCGGGCGTTGGCGGCCGGGGCGACGGAGAAGGTCGCGCCCAAGGATGCGGACCGCGACAACACGCTGGCCGCGGCGGATCGTCCGGCGGACGAGCGGGCGGCGCGGTTCACGCCGCGCATCTCGTTTGTGGTAGCGCCCAACGGCGAGATCGTCGAGTTCTTCGACGACCCGCTGGCGCGGTAGTCAGCCGCAACGCCGGGTGCGGCGCACGATGGCGCCGAGGATGCCGAATGCAACGAGCGCGGTGCCGGGCTCGGGGATGCCGAAGCGGAAGTCGCTGACGAGGCCTGGCCCTGGGAAACCACCAAACCCTTCGCCGAGTGGGTTCGCGGCCTCGAGGATGTTGAGCGTCGCGCTGCCTCCGGATTTCAGGGTGACAACCATCAACACTCCGGTTTGTCCCGGCTCCACGTAAGGTGTGCCGCTGGCGGTCGAGGCGATGAAGAACTCCTCTTCGGTATTGATGACCGGAGGGATGGTGAGTAAAGCAGGTTTAGCGAAAAAAGTGCCGGCGATGAAGCCGGGGGAGATTCCGTTGAACCCTGGGAACGGATCGAGCTGCACTTGATTGCGAAAAGGGCCGTTGAACGTCCCCAGCAGGTCGCCGGTGATCTGGATCCCGCCGATGCCGCTCAGACCGAAGCCTTACTCGTTGGCAGACAAATTGTTTGTAAGTTCGATATGGAACACATCCATCGGTGCTTCATCGATGGTGACCTGCCCGTTGGGGAGCGGCACGTCGAAAATACCGTTGAAAGTTCCTTGATAGCTCAGCGAGAGCGTGAACGATTCGTTGGTAGCGATCGTCGCGGAGAACGCCGCGCCGGCGACGAACGTAGGGATCAGGACAGCAAGCACCCAGAAGGTTGTTTTCATAGGCCAAAATTAGTTAGTCAAGATTAGTCACTGATAAGCTCAACGTGTGTTGTCGGCGAGCCAGATGAGCTTTATTAAGACCTGAACCCGAGCTGATTCAAGGCTTGTCCCCGAGGCGTCCTCGTGTTGCGATCGCGAGTCCCGCGAGCCCTGCAACGAGCGCGGCGCCCGGTTCGGGGAGGGGCAGGCCGTTGTAGAGGACGAGGTTGATCTGGCCGTCGACGGGGGCGGCGGGGTTGAGGGCGAGGTTGTCGATGAGCCAGTCGGCGGCGAGGGAGCCGGCGTCGAGGTCGAGGCCGAACTGGCCGTTGGCGGCGTAGAGGGAGCCGGCGTCGGTGTGGCTGAGGGTGGCCAGGGGGGTGTCGGGGGCGAGGGGGTCGAACACGGCGCCTTGCAGGGTGACGCCGCCGGTGTCGTTGAGGATGGTGAGGGCGAGGGTGTACCAGGCGTTGGTGGCGAGGTCGACGGCGAGGTCGAGGGCGGCGAGTTCGTTGCCGGCGAGGTCGTTGAGGGTGAGGCGGTCGGGTGCGGCGAGGGCGTCGTTAAGGGTGAGGAACAGGCCGTAGCCGCCGACGTCGACGGTGCCGGTGGCGTCGAGTCCGACGCGTCCGACGAGGCCTAAGGTGGCGTCGTTTTGGGAGGCGGAGACGTCGGCGGTGAGGGTGATGTCGCCGAGGAGGTTGGTCTCGGTGGTGTGCGGGTTCCAGCGGGCGGAGGCGGTGTCGTCGGCGGTGTTGTTGGCGAAGGCGAGGACGCCGTTGATGGCGTCGGGGCCGGGGAGGTCGTCGCGGACGGCGAGGTTGTCGTTGGTGGGGATGTAGAAGTGATCGGTGAAGTGGTTGGGCGTGGCGAAGTCGAAGTCGCGCGGGGCGGGGGTGTCGGGCGTGGCGATGGCGCGGAACCAGACCTGGGCCATGGCGTCGTAGCCGGCGGGCGAGGGGTTGACGGTGTCGAAGAGGAGGTCGGGGGTGACGCGTTTGGCCATGAGGCCGGCGTAGGTGATGTCGTTGCCGAGGTCGGCGAGCTCGCGGGCGCGCTGCTGGGTGGCGCGGTTGAGGATGGAGGTGTCGGTGGTGGAGCGGCCGATGGTGGAGGCGAGAACGAGCCGGGCGGCGGGTGCGGCGGTGAGGATCTCGTCGACGAGGATGTCGAGGTCGTCGGCGACCTGGAGCGGAGTGTCGGCGTTGATGAGGTCGACGATGCCGGCGTGGAGGAGGACGAGGTCCGGGGCCTGGGCGTCGATCTGCTGCTCGGCGACGGAGCGGGCCATGGGCGTGGCGCGTCCGGCGAGGTCGCCGACGCCGGGGTTGTTGTTGTTGAGGACCTGGAAGCCGGGCAGGCCGGCGTGGTTGGGGTCGAAGGCGGGGAACAGCAGAGGGTCGGGCGCGTTGGAGGTGCGGGTGCCGATGAAGTCGTAGGTGAAGCTGTTGGCGTCGAGGAGCTGCTGGAGCGGGAGGCGGTAGCCGGCCTCGCCGTTGATGGGGAAGCCCTCGGTGATGCTGTCGCCCAGCGGCAGGACCTCGCCGAGGTCGACCGGGTCGGCGGCGACGGGGGCCGCGGCGGCGGCGAGCACGAGGACCGAGGCCCACCTTGGGGAAGCCCACTTAGGGAAAGTCAGACGCGGCACACAAAACTCCGACGACGGCGCAGAGGCGAGGCAGAATCGGCGAGGAACGGGGTAATTAGGATAGCTTGACAAGACCGTCGCTCGAAAGGGGTGAAGCGGCTCGCGACAAGGCTTCGAGGCCGCGCAGGAAGCCGCGCAGCCGGGAGAATGTGCCCATTTTGACCGAGTCCCACCGCGTGTCACGCTCGCGATTGTATGTGAATCTGGGGCAACTAGGACGGTCGGGAGAGAGCGCGGCGGGCGCTCACACAATTATGACGCGTGTGAGCAAGATGAGGGTTGTTTGTTTGTATCGAGGGCGATACGTTCGTGGCTGGTCTGTCACGTAATTGTCATTTGAGGAGGATCTCATGTTTCGCACCACGTCCCTGATCGCCGCTTGCGCGGCCACCGCTGCGTTCTCGGCGAACGCATTCATCATCGACGACTTCGAAGTCGACTCATCCGCCAACTACACCGTCGTGGACACCGGCTCGGGCACGCCTCTCGGCGACGGCTCGCCCGACAGCGCCGCCACCTTCGCCTTCGACTACAGCACCCTCGGCATCCCCGAGGCCCCCAACTCGGCCCCCGGCACCTTCGGCGGCCTGCGCATGCAGTCCAACGAAACCGGCACCGACGCGAATCCCTCCGACCCCATCACGGCGTTCCACAACACCGTCATCAATCAGGTCGCCTACACCGTCACCGTTGACATCTACATGGAGGTCGACCCCCTCGCCAGCGGCACCACCGAGTTCGCCAACATCGGCGTCGGCTCCGACGCGTCCGAGTTCAACTCCATCTTCCTGCCCATCGCGGGCGACGGCCAATTCCTGGCCATGACCGGCGACGGCGGCTCGTCCTCCGACTACCGCCACTTCGTCGAGGGCACGCCCGTCAACACCGGCGATCTGTCCTACCTCAACTCGGACAACACCACCAACGCCACCGGCGACACCTATCAGGCCATCTTCCCCGGCGGCGACTTCCCCGGCTCGCCCGGCAACCGCTGGACCACGCTGACCATCGACGTCAACGCCCAGCTCGTCACCTACTCCCTCGACGGCGTCCCCATCATCCAGACGCTCCGCGAAGACGCCTCCGGCTTCGTCTCGCTCGGCTACGCCGACGTCTTCTCGTCGGTCGGCCCGCACTCGGTGATCTACGACAACTTCTCGGTCATCCCCGAGCCCGCCTCGCTGGCATTGCTCGCCGCCGGCCTCGGCTTCGCCGGCCTGCGTCGCCGCTCGGCCTGACCGACCGACACACATCGCAACCTCATCCCAACCGGGGCGTCACCAAGACGCCCCGGTTTTTCGTTGCGCCCGCGCGCCCACCTCGTGCGCGGCTGCCCCACAGGTCGCCTCGGTGAGTCAGCGATCCAAGCGCCGCCAGCCCATCGCCACCAGCAAAGCGCCCAGCCCCGCCACGGCCCCGGGCTCGGGCACGGTGAGCGCTACCAGCAGCGGGTCGTGGTCCGAATTCAACTGCTGAAACGAAGACGAGAAACCCGTGTTGAGGTGAACGAGGTCGTACTCCGCGAAGCCCAGCAGCGCGTCGCTGACCAGCGCATGGTCGAGAAGCGTCGCGTTGCCCTCGAAGACAAAGCTGTAGAGGTCGGTCGGGTCGGCGATCAACGTGTCGAGGTTCGTCAGCACTTGCTCGCTGCCTTGGCCGGCCAGGGCAAGCAATGCATCTTCGAACTGCCACTCGTTGAGGTCGCCCAAGACGAGCACCCGGGCCTCGGGGTCGATGGCGAGCAGGCCGTCGATGTAGTCGTTGACGAACTGGGCCTGCGCGATTCGGCCGTTCGAGCCGCCTTCTTGAGCGTTGAGAGGCGGCTGGTCCTCGCCGAACAGCGCGTCGCTACCGCTCTTGGCGGTGAAGTGATTGTTGACGATATAGATCGTCTCGCCGGCGAACTCGAAGGTGCCAAGCAACGGCTTGCGGCTGCCGAAGAAGGCCGGGTCGAACTCGGCGCCGAGCAGCGGCCCGGTGGGGTCGGTGAGCGTGACGCGATCGTCGCGGTACAGGTAGGCGGTGCGGATGTTGCCGCCGGGCACGCCGCCGTTGAATCCGTCGACCGGCACGTTGTCGATGAAGGAATAAGACGGCCCGCCTTCGGCCGCGATCGCGTCGACCAGGGCTTGAAGGGTCTGATCCGCCGCGGTGACGCCGTTGTCGATCTCGCCGCTGTTGTCTTGAATCTCCTGCAGCGCGACGATGTCCGGCGTGTTGAGGTTGTTGACGATCTGGCTGGCGAGGTTGTCGAACTTCGTCGCCGAGCTGTTGGCGCTGAGGTTCAGAACGTTGTAGCTGGCGACCAGGAGCGTGTCGCTGTCGCCGGCGAGCGTCGTGGTTTCCTGCACGAGCGGGACGGGCACGTGATTGACCGGCGCGAGCGGGCGCAGGCGGTAGTCGCGGAAGTCGTAGTCGAGGACGCCGGTGATGTCGCCAAGGGTGTCGCCCATCTTGATCGAGCCGGGCGTGGCTTGGCCGGTGACCGGGTCGTCGATGAGCAGTCGTTCGGGGTTGTGGTCCTGGCCGCCGCTGTTGTTGGTGTCCGGGCCGTTAGCGTTGAGCCCGATGGTGACGCCGCCGCGTGCGTTCACGCCGGAGGCGCCGTTGCCCTGGTTGGCGATGGCGTAGACCTCCCCGAAGCGCGTGTTGGTCGGTCCCACGGCTTGGGCGTCGGGGAAGGTCACGAGCATCCCCTCGAGGGCTTCGTAGAAGTCCAGGCCGTCGGTGGTGGGGTCGAAGCTGGTGTTGGCGTCGTTGTCGATCCACTCGGTGGGGATGAGGCGATCGACCCCCGGCACGGTGCCAATGACGACGGGCGCGATGGGCGGCGAAGCGGCTCTCAGTTCACTCACGCTGAAGCTATTGAGCTGGGTCTTATCGAATCTCTCTTCCACGATGCCGGAGACCTGATACGGCCCGCCGATCGCGACGCTCGGGGTTCCGCCGGTGAAGACAAAGATGCCGTCCGAGGTTGCCGGATCACCGTCGCCGAAGGCGTCCTGCATGAAAAAGCCGTTGGACAGCACGGCGGTGACCACGCCGCTGGTCGTGACGAATTCGTCGACGAACGGCGACACCCGGCCGGGCCCTTGGATCTCGTAGATCGCCTGCGCGTCGGCCGGCCCGACCGCCCCCAACAGCCCCGCCCCGGCGACCCCCAGCAGGCCCGCGGCCCGCGCGACCGCTCGTGAACACGCAAGGCCGATCCCGGCCCGATCCAACCGCTCATCCATCTGAATTCCTCCCTCAGGCGACTCTGCGAGGCCGAGGTTAACAGGAAATTAACGATTCGGTGACACCGTGTCGGATTTCTAAATCGGCGGCCGAACACTGCAAGCAATGCGTGCGATATGAGCGCGCCACCAGCGCCGATTCCGCCTCACACCCCCACCGGCGTGCCCCCATGAGCCCCCGGCTCCGCCGGGGGTGAACCACCCCAGGCGCTATCCACCCAAAACCCGCGCGCACATTCCCCCAATGCCGGCCCCCCGTCGCCGTCGGGACACGGATCACCGCGTCAGGCCCCGGCCAAGGGTCCCCGGTCACGGGTCACCGTTCCCCGGTCACCAACTTGCCAACGAGCGTCGCGCAGCGTTCCGCGTTCCCTTCGCCGATGTTCCGGGAACGGGCATCACCGCCGCGCCACACGCCGAGGGGTCGGGCGGCAGAGCCAGGGTCAAACCAACCCGCCAAGCTCTGCTCGCGACGGTCACTGGGCAGGGACCGGCCGCCGCGCCATCGGCCGCCCACCGGGCCCAGCCCGGCAGCAACCCCATCGACAGAACCCATGCCACCCCGCCGCCAGCCAAGCCCTGCCACAGGCACCGGTCCACCGGGGTGAGGGGTTCCTATTCATGGGCGTCCGGTCGCCGAGATGCGCAGAAATCTCGCCGTTAAGGGGACTACTTTCAGGCGTGAGCCAGATACTTGAACTGCCGCCCTAATTTCACGCGCCTCACAAGGTCTCGTGCGTGCAAGTCTTGAAGGTCATTGCGAGCCGTGCCATAGGAAACTCGAAAAACGTCTTGATAATCTTGAACACTCCAGTCATCGACGGCTTCATTGCGCAGGTCTTGCAAGGCTTCCCACTGTCGATCATTGATGTGATTTGGCCGTGCTGTGCGTCTTAATTTGCGAAGCCGTTCTCGCTCGTCTGCGACGTGATCGGTCAGTGCTCGAATCGCTTCTTGGATAATACGCAGGTGATAGACGTAGAAATAAGTGAGGTCAAAGGCGTCGGTCTCTGTATAGAGATAAGCTCTTAAATATTGTGTGGACGCTGCGTAAATGAATCGCGAAATTGGCAGGTACTCGAATAACGCGTAACCCTGCCGCAACATCGACCAGTAAAAGAGTGTCCGCGCGGTGCGGCCATTGCCGTCGCAGAAGGGGTGGTCATACCCCACTTGAAAATGAAGAGTGATTGCACGAAGTACAGGGTGTAAAAAGTCGTCATCGTCTTCGTGAATGCCGTCGTCTTCGTTGGCGAATCGACAAAAGGCGGCAAGTCGGCTTGGGAGACTCTCGGCTGGCGGGGGGTTGTGTAGTACGTTGTTGGTCGGATCAACAACCTGCACCAATTCGCCTGGCTTACGAAATCTTCCTACTTCGTCGGGCCGGTCGAGGGTATCTCGGGTCAAGATGGCCTGCAGTTCCAGAAGGAACTCGGGCGTCAGGTCGGTGCGGGTGTGCTCACGGATAAACTCGATTGCGGCGTAGTTGTTGTAAACCATCTGCTCGCCCTGGCTGCGGGGCGATCTGCCTTCACGCAGCATGGCTTTGGCTTCGCGCCTTGTGGTCGCGGCTCCTTCGAGCATGCTGGAGGTGATCGCTTCCTCCCGAAGTGCGCCATGGATGACCCGCTCGCGTTGCGCGTCGGTGAGCAGCTTGCCCGTAGCTCCCAGGTCGCGAGCTAGTTTTTGATCCACCAAGCTCAACAGACGTTGCACCACGGGCGGCAGCAAATATCTCAACGGCTGTTCATCCGCCCCACGCAACGGCAAAAACTCGCGTTGTCCGACGCGAAGCATGTCCACCACGCCCCAAGCCAGCTCAGGATCCAGCTTCTCACTTCGGGCTAAGTGGCGGGCTTTGTCCCAGTGTCGATACTTGCGTTGACACTTGTCGGCAAACGCCTGATAGATCGGATCCGTAACGGCTTCAACGAGCTGATCTGACCGTTCTCGCAGGATTTCGGAGTATTTGGGCGGTTTTCTGGGGATTCGCATCGGGCGGCTCGCACGAACGTTTGCCGAACTATTGACAGTTAACTGTCAACTGTCAAGTTATTGTGCGACTCGGGTGTAGAGAGAGTGCCACACGACGCCCGCCGAAGGGTATGTGTTCGGGTGTGACCGAGCCCAGTGTGGCCAGTCAAGCTGGTGGCAAGGGCTTAGGCCAAACTAATCCAGCTCGGCGCATGAAAAACCCCGGGTTGCCGGGGTAAGTTGGGCTCGCTGCCGCTGGGGGTTGGCGGTCGTGTTCAGGTTCACCCGCGGCGGCGGAATCCCATGACCGCCATGCCCGCGGCGAGGAGGGCGGCGGTGCTGGGTTCGGGGACGACTTGGGACATGACGGTGTAGACGTCGGTGTTGTCGATGTAGTCGCCGCGGCGGGGGTCGAAGCCGTCGGTGAGGGTGGCGAAGAGTTCGCTGCCGGGGCCGAAGGTCCAGAGGGGGACGAGTTCGTTGGTGTGTTCGGTGCTCCACCAGATGCCGTCGGGGAGTTCGCCGGGCGCGGTGGGGACGGGGTCTTGCATGAAGGTGGTGGCGGAGTCGGGGCCGAGGAACATGCCGTTGGCGTGGTCGGTGGTGATGATGAGCAGGGTGTCGTCCCAGGAGCTGCCGTTGGCGGGGTTCTCGATCCAGTCGATGACCTGGTCGATGGCGCGGTTGAAGGAGAGCTGCTCTTCGATCATGCGCGGGAGGTCGTTGGCGTGGGCGGCGGAGTCGACGCTGGCGCCCTCGACCATGAGGAAGAAGCCGTCGTCGTCTTGGGCGAGGGTGTTGATGGCGGCCTGGGTGAGGGCGTCGAGGTCGGGCATGACGAAGGGGACGGCGCCGTTGGGGTCGGCGGGGTCGAAGACGGTGGGGTCGTAGGCGTTGGTTCGGTTGCCGGTTCGGCTGTGCAGGGCGGAGCTGACGGGGACGAGGCCGAAGAGGCGGTCGGGCGCGGGCTGGGTGCCGTTGGCGATGTCGGCGAGGGCGTTGGCGTCGTCGACGAGGGTCCAGCCGTCGGTGCCGTCGCGGAGGGCCTGGAGGTTGGCTTCGCTGACGACGTTGTAATCGGGCGTGGGGTCGGGCGTGGGACCGGCGGGCGAGGCGGCGTCGAACTCGGGGTGGCCGGGGCTGATGATGACGTCGAGCAGGCCGTTGTGGATCATGTCGTGGCTGATCTCGGCCTCGTTGTCGCGGGAGATGTTGTTGGTGCTGAAGGCGGCGGGGGTGGCGTCGGTGAATTCCTTGGTGGTGACGATTCCGGCGGCCTTGCCCTGGGCCTTGGCGCGCTGGGTGATGAGCTCGAGGGGCTGCATGTCGAGGTCGACGCTGATGGCGGAGTTGTAGGACTTGACGCCGGTGGCGAGCGCGGTGCCCGCGGCGGCGGAGTCGGTGATGCTGGTGGTGGTGAGGTAGTCGTAGCCCGCGAAGCCGGGGTCGATCTGCGTGACGTCGAGGCCGCTGACGGCGAGCTCGGCGAGGGGGACTAGGCCGGGGTCGATGAACTCGAGGACGGGGTTGATGGTGAGGGGGACGGTGGTGCCGCGGCCGAGCTCGGCGGGGGTGCCGAGCGTGTTGACGGGGCCGGTGTTTTGGTCGTTGGCGGCGGCGGGGTCGTAAGAGCCGGGCGCGGGGAAGTCGAACTCGTTGATGAGCGAGATGGGCAGGACGCTGCCGCCGGTGAGGGCGGGGGGGATGGGCTGGGTGTTGCCGGGGAAGGTGGTCATCCAGTGCTGGGTGAAGTCGTTTTCCCAGCGTTGCTGGAAGGCGGGGCCGGTGTTGGCGTCGGCGCCGAACTGCCACTGGTTGGCGGCTTTCCAGGTGGTGTCGCCGGCGCCGTCGGAGATCATCAGGATGATGTTCTTGGCTTCCTGCGCCGAGGCGAGGGAGGCGGCGGAGCAAGCGGTGAGCGATGCGGCGAGGGCGATTCGGGTGGGGTTGTGGTGCATGGCCGGCAAGCTACGCGGGCACATGCGATGGGCGGTCGGCGATCGATGTGTTTCGCGCCGATGTTTGATCGGCGTCGTGTTGCGTGCATGAGCGATGTAAGGCTGGCTGGCGCGGTTGCCGATTAAAGCGCGAGATGCGTGGGGGCTCAGCCGATGTAACACATCGATTTGATGCACGCGGTGTGTTGGTGCGCGCGATCGCTGGCGATCACATCGATAACGTAAGCGCATTTGTCGGGGTGCGCAGCGTGAGCGTTGTTGGGAAGTTGGCTGCGGTTAGCGGCTGCGCTTGATGAGCAGGGGTAGGCCGAGCGCGATGAGGGTCGCGGTGGCGGGCTCGGGGATGGCGGTGCCGGCGACGGCGACGAGTTGAGTGACTTCGGCGTTGGCGTTGGCGGTTCCGGTGCCGTCGAGGATGAACAGGCCGTCGGCGAGGCCGGAGCCTTCGGAGGCGCCTTGTCGGACGAGCTGGCCGTTGAGGTAGAACTCGTAGGACTTGGTGTCGGTGAAGAGGGTGAGCTGGAAGGTGTTGACGGCGGTGCCGTCGAAGCCTTGCGGCGTGAAGTAGGACCGCATGGCGTTGAGCTCGCCGGGCTTGATGCCGACGTAGGCGGTCTGGCCGTCGTGGACGATGCTGAAGCGGTGGCCGCCGAAGCTGAAGTCCTGGCGGGTCTGTTCGTGGGCGGTAACGCGGGTGGTGAAGAAGAGCGAGACGGTTGGGGCGTCTTCGAACTCGATGGGGGTGTCGTAGCGGTAGGTGGCGTTTCCGGGCGAGGAGAAGCCCATGCCCTTGCCGACGGTGGACTGGGTGAGGGCGGTGCCGTCGACGGCGAACATAGAGGCTTCGGAGTCGTTGGCGTGGGGTCCGGATTTGGTGAGGGTCCAGCCTTGGGCGGAGGGGAGGGAGTCGAAGGCGAGCTCGGTGATGAGCTCGGCGTGGGCGTGGCCGGCGGGCGTGAGCGTGGCGGCGGCAAACACGGCGGCGGCGATCGCGGGGGCGATGGTTCGGACGGGCATGGGGTTCCTCCAGAGAAGCGTGAAGCGGGCGGCGCGTTGGCGGGGCACTAAGCCTTGCTACGCCTTTGCCGCAGGGCGAGTGTAAGCTTGGGCGTGGCGTGGACAAGGCTTTGACGTCACGGAAGCAGAGCGCCCGCGGGTGTGACGCGGCGTGGGCAGGATGGGTAAGGCGGCGTGAGGCTGTCGCGTTGCCGATGCGGTCAAGAGATTGCAGTTGGTGGTGGCTTAAGGTCAGTGAGGCGGCGGGTCGGGGACGAGGCGGGCGAGCTGGTTGATGAGGGCGGGGATGTGCTGCGTGGCGACGCGCCACACCTTTTCGTCGATGACGGTGCCGTAGTCGTGGGCGAGGATGTGGCGTTGGGCGATGATTGCTCGCCACGGGACCTCGGGGTGGGCCTGTTTGCAGGCGGTGGATACCTGCCTAGCGGCTTCACCGATAATCTCGATGCGGCGTTCGGTGGCGAGGCGAAAGTCGGCGTCGGCTTGATAGTCGTCGTAGCTGGCGTTGGCCACGCGATCGGCTACCTCGCGGGCGTAGCGGAGCATGTCGGCCAGCGGGGCGAGGTCGTCTCTGGGTGGGTCAGGCGGCATAGAGCACGCGCCGCTCGGCGAGGATGCGTTGGCGGCGGAAGGGGTTCGTCACGGCTTCCTTCACGACGAGGTCGACTTCGCGGCGGAAGATTTCGCGAAGTTCGTCCAGCATCTCGGGCCAGTTCCAGTAATCCCAATCCGCATCGGAGCGGAAGGCCACGAGGATATCCACGTCGGAATCGGGTCGGGCGTCACCACGGACGGTGGAACCGAACAGCGAGAGCTCCGCGATGCCCCAGCGATCGCAGAAGTCACGTATGGCGGCTTGGTCGGTCGCCTGCATGTCAGAATTATACGGGCCAATGACGGGCGTTCCTCGGCCGTCAACTGTCTGCGGATCAGATCACGCCGGCCGAGCCGGTCATGATCGGGGCGTCGACGAATTCGCGAGGGTCGGTGACGTGGCCGGTGAGGGCGCTGGCGGCGACGGTCAGGGGGGACGCGAGGAACACGCCGGCTTGTTTGTGGCCCATGCGGCCGGGGAAGTTTCGGTTGGTCGTGGAGATGCAGGTGATGGCGTCGTTGAGCCGGCCGAAGGTGTCCTGCGGGCCGCCCAGGCAGGCGGCGCACGACGCGGGGCCGATGAGGCAGCCTGCGTTTTCCAACGCTTCGTAGACGGAGGTGGTGGCTTTTTTGTCGGTACCCGAGGCGGCGCTTCGCTCTGCCTCGGCTTGGATGGGCTCGCCGTAGAGGTTCAGGCGTTGCATGTCCTGGTGGACTTCGGTGGAGCCGGGCACGACGTAGGTGGGGACTTTGACCTCCTGGCCGTGGAGGATGTTGGCCGAGAAGATCATGTCGGTGATCTTGCCGCCGGTGCACGAGCCGATGTACGCGCGGTCGAGCTTGACGTCTTCGCAGTTGCGCGCGAGGTCTTTGTTGTCCGGCGAGTGGGGCTTGGCGACCATCGGTTCCATGGTGCCCAGGTCCCACTCTTCCTCGAAGCAGTATTCCGCGCCTTCGTCGTCGGTGTAGACGGTCCAGCCCTCGGCGGGCATCGGGCGGTTGGAGCGGGCGTTGACGTAGTCGAGGGTTTTCTGGTCGACGTCGCAGACGCCGTTCTTGCCGCCGGCCTCGATGGCCATGTTGGTCAGCGTCATGCGGTCTTCGAGCGTGAGCGACGCGATGCCCTCGCCGGCGAAGTACATGGACTTGTAGGTCGCGCCGGAGACGGAGATGCGCCCGATGACGGCGAGGATCAGGTCCTTGGCCGTGAGGTAGGCCGGGATCTGCCCGTGGAAAGTGAAGCGCATGGTGGGCGGGACCTTGAGCCAGGTCTTGCCGGTGCCCATGGCGAACGCGGCGTCGGTGTTGCCCACGCCGGTGGCGAACTGGCCGAACGCGCCGGCGGTGCAGGTGTGCGAGTCGGTGCCGAGGAGGATCTCGCCGGGCCGGCAGTGGCCCTCTTCGGGCAGGGCTTTGTGGCAGACGCCCTTGTAGGAGGTCGACGCCGGGTCGCGATAGGACGCGGGCATGCCCGAGTCGGGGTCGGTGTCGAGGAAGTCGGGGTCGTAGTAGTACTTGATCTTCTGCTCGGCAACGAAGTCGCGGAGGGTTTGGATGTTGCGATGGCATTTGCCGTCGGCGGTGAAGATGTAGTGGTCGGGGATGATGGGGATGCGCGAGGTGTCCCAGACCTTCGCGTCCTGGCCGAACTCTTTCTTGAAGATGCCGATGGTGCCCGGCCCGCAGACGTCGTGGGTCATGAGGACGTCGACGTTGACCCAGACGTTGTCGCCGGGGGTGACATCGGCGCGGCCGTCGAGGGCGTGGGCGGCGATGATCTTCTCGGTGATGGTCATCTTCCGGGGGGGGCGGGGCATGGCAAGTCTCTTTTCGGCGGGTGAGGCAATCAGGGGCCGCACGGGTCGCAGTCCGGCGGCAGGCTCGGGCCGGGCGGACAACCGACAGGCCGAGCCCCACAGTGTATGGGGCGTGTCAACCCCCCGGCCGTCGCAGCCCCGTACGGCGTACGAAACCGCTTTGACCGGGCCCTCAGCGGCGGTTAACGTCCATTTTCTCGATCAGGAACCTCAAAACAGCCTCCCCCGGAGTCGGCCATGGCGGGCAACCCCCACCCCTCGCGTCCTTCCCAGCCCGCCCTGCGCGCCCCGCGCCGCACCGCCACCCTCCTCGCCGCCGCGATGGGCTTGACTTCGCTCGCCCTGCCGATCGGCTGCGCCTCGCCGATCGACCGCACCTCCGGCGAAGACCTCCGCCAGGCCGTGCTCGCCGAGTACCGCCGCGAACTCGAAGCGTCTGGGCCGCCGTCCGTCCAGCAGGTCTCGCGCCAGCTCAGCGAGGTCGAGGCCAACCTCACGCCCGAGCGCCGCGACGAGCTCGAAGAGATGTCCGGCATCGAGGCCTATCGCGACGTCCCGCTGAACCTCGGCGACTCCCTCACCAACAAGGCCTTCGACGAAGCCGACGAGGCCGCCCAGCCCACCGTCGCCATGTCGCTCGACGCCGCCGTCGCCTCGGCCATCGCCCACAACCTCGACATCCGCGTCGCCCGCCTCAACCCCGCCATCTCCCAAGCCCAGGTCAGCCAGGCCCTCGCCGCCTTCGACGCCACCTTCTTCACCGACACCGGCTATTCCAAAACCACCGGCGCCACGCTCTCCGCCCTCACCGCCGGCGGCGCCTCGCAGACCGAGGCGTGGAACGTCGGCCTCGGCGTCCGCCGCGCGCTCTACACCGGCGGCTCCGTCGAGCTCGGCACGTCCCTGTCCAACAACGACTCCGCCGCGTCGCCCATCGGCACCTTCACCGGCTACAACACCACGCTCTACGGCACCGTCACTCAGCCCCTGCTCCGCGGCTTCGGCACCGACGTCGCCCGGGCCGAAATCGTCCTCGCCCGCAACGCCCGCGCCGCCGACGTCCAACAACTCAAAGCCGAGCTCATCCAGCTCGCCGTCGACGTCGAAGCCGCCTATTGGAACCTCCTGCTTGCTCAAGACGCTCTGCGCATCCAGACGCGCCTGCTCGAGCGCAGCCTCGTCGATCGCCAGCGCGTCGACGCCCGCAAGATCCTCGACGCCTCACCCGTCGACGTCTCCGAGGTCAACTCCCGCGTCGAGTCGCGCAACGCCGATGTCATCGCCGCCCGCGCCGACGTCCGCGACGCCTCGGACAACCTCAAGCGCCTGCTCGACGACCCCGACCTGCCGCTGACCTCCGAGGTCGTCATCACCCCGACCGATCGCCCGATCGACGCCGCCCTTACCTTCAGCCTTGCCGACGCCATCCGCTCGGCCATGGTCAACCGCCCCGAGCTCGCCCAAGCCCTGCTCAACATCAACGACGCCTCGGTCCGCCAGCGTGTCGCCGACAACGCCCGCCTGCCCCTGCTCGACCTCGCCGCGACCGTCGGCCTCTCGGGCATCTCCGGCGAGGGCATCGGCGAGGCCTACTCCGACCTCTCGCAGACCGAGTTCATCGACTACCTGATCTCCGCCTCCCTCGAGGTCCCCATCGGCAACCGCCTCGCCGAGGCCGGCTACGACCAGCGCGTCTTCGAGCGTCAGCAGTCCGTGCTCGCCTATCAGTCGGCCGCCGAGGACGTGCTGCTCGACGTCAAGACCGCGCTGCGCACGATGCTGACCAACTACAAGCTCATCGCCGCGACCCGCGCCGCCCGCCTCGCCGCCGCCGACTCGGTGCGCTCGATCGACGAGCAGATCGAGGCCGGCGTCGCGCTCGACCCGACGTTCCTCAACTTCAAGCTCGACGCCCAGGAGCGCCTGGCCGACAACGAGACCGCCGAGATCCAGTCGCTCATCAACTACGCCAACGCCGTTACCGCCGTGTACGCCGCGACGGGTACCCTCCTCGACCGCAACGGCATCGCCCTGGAAGACTGGTCGTGGAACGAGTGACGTTGCACGCGAGTTAGCTGCCGTTTAGTTGAAACCACGGAGGGCACGGAGAGTCACGGAGGGCGGCCCGCGCGGCGGGTGAGAGGTCGTGTGGCTCTGGGCCAGCGCGTTGCACGATTGCTGACCGCCGGCGAGTGAGGGTGCCACACCTTGTCCGCAGAGCGGCAAGGTGTGTGAATGTGCAAGCAGGATCGGCACACCTTGACCTCCCGAGGGTCGGGACAAGGTGTGGCACCCGATCGAGATAAACCGAAACCGCTCCAAAGCCCAGCCATCGCATGGCTGGGCCCAAACCCATCAACACCAACACGCAACAAACCCCCTCCGTGCCTCTCCGCGCCCTCCGTGGTTCAAACCCCCTTGGCGTCCTCCGCGCCTTGGCGGTTTCCCTCCCCAAACAAATCGTCCCGGAATGATGAGCGCGCCCACCGCGTTATCTTCCCGCCCATGTCCGACGCGCCCGACCCCACCCCCGCCACCACCCCCAGCCCGCTGCCCGAGCCCACGATGCCCGCGCGCCTCGTCGCCGAGTTCATCGGCACGTTTGCGCTCGTCTTCGCTGGCTGCGGCGCGATGGTCGCCAACGACATCACCGGCGGTGCCGTCGGCCACGCCGCCGTCGGCCTCACCTGGGGCCTGATCGTCATGGCCATCATCTACGCCGTCGGCGACATCTCCGGTGCCCACCTCAACCCCGCCGTCACCACCGCCTTCTGGGTCGCCAAGCGCATCCCCGGCCGCGCCGCCGCGCTCTACGCCGTCACCCAGTTCGCCGCCGCCATCGTCGCCGCCGTCGCGCTCGCCGTCATCTTCCCCGTCGCTCAAGGCTCCGACCTCGGCTCCACCATCCCGCACCCCGGCATCAACTTCGCCCAGCTCTTCCTGCTCGAGCTGCTGCTCACCTTCGGGCTCATGACCGTCATCCTCGGCGTCTCCACCGGCGCCAAAGAAAAAGGCATCACCGCCGCCATCGCCGTCGGCGCGACCGTCGGCCTCATGGCCCTCTTCGCCGGGCCCATCTGCCGCGCCTCCATGAACCCCGCCCGCTCCCTCGGCCCCGCCTTCGTCTCCGTCGACTCCCTCGCCCTCGCCAGCCTCTGGGTCTACCTCCTCGCCACCACCCTCGGCGCCATCCTCGCCGTCCCCGTCTACGCCTTCATGTCCAATCGCGAAACCCCCTCGTAATCAACAACCAACCACCACCCCAAAAGCTGCATTGCAACGCAATGCTGTGCTTAACACACACGCCCACTGCATTGCGTTGCAATGCAGCTTCAACCTCCCCAAGCCGCTCGCGGCTTAGCGCCCAGCGCCCAACCCCCAGCGCCTACCCCGCCTCCTCATTCTCCATCCACTCCTCCTCCGGCGTCACCTCCAGCGCAATCTGATCCGCCGTCCCCGCCGTCGACCCGCCCTCGCCCGCCTCGCCGCCCACCACCACGCGCACCTTCCGCTGACGCACCAGCTCCAGCGTCGCCAGAAACAGCCCGATCATCTGGCTCTTGCCCGTCCGCCCGGCAAACACCTCCGCCAGGCTCAGCCGACCCGCCTCCGCCGACCCCAGCAGGTCCAGCACGTCCTCCGCGTGCAGCCCGATCGGCGTGTCGTCCACCGTCACCGCATGCGTCGATGGGTTGCCGATCGAATCCAGCAGCCGCGCAAACGCCGAGCACAGGTCCATTACGTGCGCATCGTCCAGTTCGACGTCCCGCGCCTCCGCCTCATCTTCGGGAGCCTCGGCCGACAGATGCCGCGCCGACGCCGCGCGTTGCGACCACGCCTCGCCGCGTTCCGCCAGCGCGTCCGCCGCATCTCGGATCGCCTTGTACGCCCGCAACTGCTCGACCAACTCCCGCCGCGGATCCCCCCCCTCGCCCCCGGAAGTTTCGCCCGTGTCGTCGGACTCTCCTTCTTCATCCGTTGTGTCTTCTTCCCCATTCCGGGGGCGGGCGTTGATGGCCGCCTGTTGCTCGGCCACCAGCGGCACCATCATCCGGCTCTTGATCTCAAGCAGCGTCGCCGCCATCACCAGAAACTCCCCCGCCCGGTCCACATCGATCGCCTCGATCACCCGCAGGTACTCCAAGTACTGCTCGGTCAACCGCGCGATCGGGATGTCCGCCAAGTCCACCTCGTCCTTCTTCACGAGGTAAAGCAGCAGGTCCATCGGCCCCGCATAAGCCTCAAGCTCCACCCGATACCCAATCCCCCCGGAAGCACCCCCGGAAGTCCCCCCGGAACCCACGCCATCACCCCCCGCCACCGTCGTCGTCGCGTCCGTGCTCATCCCACCAACCTTACCCCCCCACCCCCCATTTAGCGACGCGGCTTGCCGCGTCCCCCAAGCCGCTCGCGG
>JBCCQE010000029.1:0-38048 GCA_039024495.1 Planctomycetota bacterium
ACCCCGCAACACCCCTCCCCCGCTCAAAAACCCCCCTCTCAGCCCCCCGCGCCGCCATCGCGTGAATTTCACGTCAGAGCCGCGCAAATCGTCCCCACAACCGACAGCCGCGCGCGATACTCACCGCTTCCCCTCCGGAGCCACACGATGACCGACGCACCCAACCCCGCCCCCGCCCCCTCCGAAAACACCTCGCCCCTGCGGCTGCTCGCCGTCGTCATCGGCCTAGGCATCGTCGGGCTGCTCGTCTATCAGCTCACCCTCTCCTCGGTCGGCGCCCCCCCCGCCACCGAGAACCTCACCATGCGCACCATCGGCCTCACCTCGCCGATCTCCAACCGCCTCGACCCCGCCTTCGTCGACACCAACGCCGACCTCGTCGCCGACGCACCCGCCGACGAAGCCGACCGCCTCGACCCCGACACCCTCATCTTCTCCTTCATCGCCACCCCTCAGGACGCCGAGCGCTACCTCACCGTCTTCGCCGACTTCGCCGACCACCTCACCAGCAAGGTCGGCCGCACCGTCGAGATCCAGACCTTCACCTCCACCGACGAACAGCTCCTCGCGCTCCGCAACGGCTCGCTGCACATCACCATGTTCAACACCGGCTCGGTGCCCATCGCCGTCAACGCCGCCGGCTTCGTCCCCGTCGCCGCGCCCGGCACCGACGCACCCCAGGCCTATCGCATGCTCATCATCGCCCCGCCCGGAAGCCCCGTGAACCAGATCACCGACCTCCGAGGCCGCGAGCTCACCGTCACCCGCCCTACCTCCAACTCCGGCTTCAAGGCCCCCCTCGTCCTGCTCTTCTCCGACTACAGCATGAAGCCCAACGAGGACTTCCTCATCAGTCACTCCTGGGGCCACGAAAACTCCATCCGATCCGTCGTCGCCGGCGATGCCACCGCCGCCGCCGTCGCCTCCGACCTGCTCGACCGCATGATCGCCGCCGGCGAAGTCTCCTCCGCCGACTTCGAAGTCGTCTACAAATCCGAGCTCTTCCCCTCCGCCGCCATCGGCTACTCCGCCCGCCTCACCGCCGACCTCAAGCAGGCCCTCGACGCCGCCATCGCCGAGTTCGACTTCACCGACACCTCCGTCGCCACCGAATACCCCGACAGCCGAGCCAATCGCTTCGCCCCCGTCTCCTACAAAGACGACTTCGCCCTCGTCCGCCGCATCGACGACGCCATCGGCTTCGAGCACAAACTCACCACCCCCGCCGTCGCGCCGATCAACTAACCACAGTCCATGCGCATCCCGGGTGCCACACCTCGTGCGAAGCACGATGTGTGATGGCGATCCCACAAGGCCTTCTAGAGCGACTTTGGTTGATCTCTAGCGGGTGCCACACCTTGACCCGACCAGCGGGAGGGCAAGGTGTGCCGATCCTCCGTGCACGCTCGCACACCTCGCCGCTTCGCGGACAAGGTGTGGCACCCGATACATTCAAAGTGAAACGCTCTGGCGCACCCCGCTGCGCACGCGAGGCGTGTCCCGCATCGCCGTCACCAATTACCCCGCCGCCGCCTCTTCCACCGACCCGCACGTGCACACGAGGTGGCGATCCCCATACGGGTTATCCACCCGAGCCACCGGCGGCCAATACTTCCGCCCCGGCTCGCGCAACCCATCCACCGGATACGCCGCCGCCTCGCGCCCGTACCCGCGCTCCCACGCATCGCCCGCGACGTCCGCCGCCGGGTGCGGCGCATGACGCAGCGCCGACGCCTCCGCCGCCACCTCGCCACGTTCCACCGACGCGATCTCTTCGCGGATCGCGATCATCGCGTCGCAAAACCGGTCCAGCTCCGCCTTCGGCTCCGACTCCGTCGGCTCCACCATCAGCGTCCGAGCCACCGGCCAGCTCATCGTCGGCGCATGGAACCCAAAGTCGATCAGCCGCTTGGCGATGTCCTCCACCGTCACGCCCGCCTTATCGAACGGCCGGCAATCCAGAATCCCCTCGTGCGCGACCGTTCCCGTCGGCCCCGTATACAGAATCTCGTAGTGCCCCGACAACCGCTTCGCCACGTAGTTCGCATTGAGAATCGCAACCTGAGTCGCGCGCGTCAGCCCATCCGCGCCCATCATCCGGATGTACATCCAGGAGATCGGCAGAATCATCGGCGACCCAAACGGCGCCGCGCTCACCGCCCCCGATCGATCGCCCGGCCCATCGTCTAACGGCGACGCCGGCAGATAGTCCGCCAGGTGCGCCGCCACGCCAATCGGCCCCATGCCCGGCCCGCCCCCGCCGTGCGGGATGCAGAACGTCTTGTGCAGGTTCAGGTGGCACACATCCGCGCCGATCGCCCCCGGGTTCGTCAGCCCGACCTGCGCGTTGAGGTTCGCCCCGTCCATGTAGACCTGCCCGCCGTGCTCGTGCACGATCGCGCACGCGTCGCGAATACCCGCTTCGAACACGCCGTGCGTCGACGGATACGTCACCATCAGCGCCGCCAGTTTGTCGGCATTCGCCTCGGCCTTCTCGCGCAGGTCCGCAAGATCGACATCGCCGCGCTCGTCGCATCTCACGCCCACCACCCGCATCCCCGCGATCACCGCCGACGCCGGGTTCGTCCCGTGCGCCGACTCGGGGATCAAACACACATCGCGATACCCCTCCCCGCGCGCCGCGTGGTACGCGCGGATCGTCATCAGCCCGGCGTACTCGCCCTGGCTCCCCGCGTTCGGCTGCATCGACACCGCTGCGAACCCCGTGATCGCGCTCAGCCAGTCGTTGAGCTGCTCGACCATCGCGTGCCCGCCGGCAAGCTGATCCGCGGGCGCGAACGGGTGCACGTCCGCAAAGCCCGGCCAGTGGATCGGCAGCATCTCCGCCGCCGCGTTCAGCTTCATCGTGCACGACCCCAGCGGGATCATCCCGTCCGCCAGCGACAGGTCAAGCCCCGCCAGCCGGTTCGTGTACCGCAGGAACGAGTGCTCGTCGTGGTACGAGTTGAACACCGGCTGCTCAAGAATCGCCTCCGCCCTTCGCGGCAACGCATCGACGCCGGCATCGGCCAACCCGCCGTTCGCCTGACCAAGCACCTCCGCCACGCAAGCCGCCACCGCTTCGAGGTCCGCATCCGTCGTCGTCTCGTCGCACGCGAACGACACCTCCGTCGCCGACAGCCGCCGCGCGTTGATCCCGCGTCGTTCCAACAACCCCAGCAACCGATTCGCATCCGTGTGACGCAGCGTCACCGTGTCGAAGATTGCCCCGCCCAGCGTGTCGCCGCCCAGCGCGTCCAGCGTCGCCCGCAGCCGAAGCGCCCGCCCGTGCACCGCCTCGGCGATCCGCCGCAACCCCTCCGGCCCGTGATACACCGCGTAAAACTGCGCGACCACCGCCAGCAGCGCCTGGGCCGTGCAGATGTTGCTCGTCGCCTTGTCGCGCTTGATGTGCTGCTCGCGCGTCTGGATCGCCAGCCGAAGCGCCCGCCGCCCCGCCGCGTCCTTCGACACGCCCACGATCCGCCCCGGCATCTTGCGTGCGTGCTTCTCGTGCGTCGCCATGTACGCCGCGTGCGGCCCGCCCATCCCCATCGGCACGCCGAACCGCTGCGTCGACCCCACCGCCACGTCCGCGCCCCACGCGCCCGGCGGGTCCATCAGCACCAGCGCCAACGGGTCCGCCGCCGCCACCACCATCCCCCCCGCCGCGTGCACCGCCTCGGCCAACACCGCGTAATCGCCGACCGTCCCCCGCGTCCCCGGCGTCTGCACCAACACCCCGCACAACCCATCGCCGGCCCGCGCTACCGCATCCACGAGCGCATCGTCCGCCACCACCTCAAGCTCGATCCCCAGCGACCCCGCGCGCGTCTTGCACACCGCGATCGTCTGCGGATGACACCCCGCGCTCACGACAAACGTCGCCCGCCGCTGCCGCCCCACCGCAAAGCACATCGCCATCGCCTCGGCCGCCGCTGTCGCCTCGTCCAGCAGGCTGGCGTTCGCAAGCGGAAGCCCCGTCAGCTCCGACACCAGCGTCTGGAACGTCAGCAGACACTCCAGCCGACCCTGCGCGATCTCCGCCTGGTAAGGCGTGTACGGCGTGTACCACCGCGGGTTCTCCAGCACCGCCCGACGGATCACCGCAGGCGTCGCCGTGCCGTGGTACCCCTGCCCGATCATCGACCGCATCACCCGGTTCTTCGCCGCCAGCTCGCCAAGCTCCGCCAACGCCTCCGCCTCGCTCGCCGCCGCCGGCAGCTTCATGGGCTCGGTCGTGCGCAACGCCGCAGGCACCGTCGCGTCGATCAACGCTTCGAGGCTGTCGTACCCCACCACCTCAAGCATCGCCACCACCTCCGCCGCGCTGGGCCCGAGGTGCCGATCCACGAACCGGTCCGGCCCGCGCTGATTTGAGGTGAAAGCCGAAGTCGTCCGTGACGGCGCGAGGGTGTCTTCCATAGGCCCGCATCATAGGTCGCGCCGCCCCGCCGCCGAACCCAACGCCCCCAAGCCGAGGCAAAGCGAAGCGCCGCCTCGGGTACCTGCCTCGGGTACCCAGCTCCCAAACCTCCATCTCCGCCCGCCCCCGCTCCAAGCGGCGTATCGTCCCCCCATGCCCAGCCACAACGCCGAGATCGCCAAACGCTTCCAGCAGATGGCCGACGTCATGCAGCTCACCGGCGCCAACCGCTTCCGCGTCATCGCCTTCGAGAAAGCCGCCCACGCCATCGCCGACCTCTCGCGCGACGTCGCCTCCATCGACCCCGACGCCCTCACCGACATCGACGGCATCGGCGACGGCACCGCCCAGCGCATCCGCGAATACCTCGACACCGGCACCATCGCCGACCACGAAAAACTCCTCGCCAAAGTCCCGCCCGGCCTGCCCGCCCTGCTCGACGTGCCCGGCCTCGGCGCCAAGACCGTCGTCAAGCTCTGGAAAGAAGCCGACGTCGACTCCATCGACGCCCTTCGCAAAGCCATCGAAGACGGCAGCGTCGAATCCCTCAAAGGCCTCGGCAAGAAAAAAGCCCAGCAGATCAAAGACAGCCTCGCCTTCCTCGAGTCCGCCGGCTCGCGCGTCAACATCGGCGTCGCCCTGCCCGTCGCCGAGGCGCTGGCCGACAAGCTCCGCAAGCTCGACGGCGTGCAACGCTGCCAGCACGCCGGCTCGCTCCGCCGCGGCCGCGAGACCATCGGCGACATCGACCTGCTCGTTGCCGCCACCGCCGAACACGCCCCCGCCATCGGCGATGCCTTCGCAGCCTTCGACGAGGTCGATGCCGTCATCGCCCACGGCAAAACCAAGGTCTCCATCCGCACTCACAACGGCCTTCAATGCGACCTCCGCGTCGTCTCGCCCGACGCCTTCGGCGCCGCGCTCATGTACTTCACCGGCTCCAAAGACCACAACGTCCGCCTCCGCGAACGCGCCATCAGCATGGGCATGAAGCTCAGCGAGTACGGCCTGTTCCCCGCCGACACCGACGACACCGCCAACACCAAGCCCCTCGTCGCCGACACCGAAGAAGCCGTCTACAAGAAACTCAAACTCCCCTGGGTCCCGCCCGAGCTCCGCGAAGACCGCGGCGAGATCAAACGCGCCGAAGCCGACGACCTCCCCAAGCTCATCGAAGAGTCCGACATCCGCGCCGAGCTCCACGCCCACACCACCGCCTCCGACGGCTCGCTCTCCATCCGCCAGCTCGTCGACGCCGCCCTCGACCGCGGCTTCCACACCCTCGCCGTCACCGACCACTCCAAAGGCCAGGCCCAGGCCAACGGCCTCGACGCCAAACGCCTCCGCCAGCACATCCAAGACATCCACGCCGTCGCCGCCGAATACGACGACCGCATCGCCCTCCTCGCCGGCTCAGAAGTCGACATCCTCGCCGACGGCTCGCTCGACTACGACGACGACCTCCTCGCCGAGCTCGACCTCGTCGTCGCCTCGCCCCACGCCGCGCTGTCGCAAGACCCCGCCACCTGCACCGAGCGCCTGATCAAAGCCATCGAGAACCCGCACGTCCACATCATCGGCCACCCCACCGGCCGGCTCATCAACCGACGCGCCGGGCTCGAGCCCGACATGCCCGCCATCGTAGACGCCGCCAAAGCCAACGGCGTCGCCCTCGAGATCAACGCCCACCACGCCCGCCTCGACCTCCGCGACACCCACGCCCGCCTCGCACTCGACGCCGGCGTCAAGCTCGCCATCGACACCGACGCCCACGGCCTCGCCGACTTCCAACAACTCTGCTACGGCATCCTCACCGCACGACGCGCCGGCGCCACCAAACGCGACGTCGTCAACTGTCTCACCCGCAAACAACTCACCAACTGGCTCAAGCGCGACTAATCATCCAACCCTGTTTATTAAACAGAAGCCCACGGCGTCCCGCCGTGGGCCGTGGCGTGTGCGTCTAAACTCCCCGCCATGCCGCTGTCGCTCTCGCCCGTCGCACGCCTCATCGCCATCCTCGCGCTGTCGATCCTGCTCGTCCTCATGCTCGTCGCGTCGATCGCGCCAGGCCCAACCCTCGAGCAGCGCGCCCAAGCGATGTTCGAGGTCCTCCACGACGAAGCCATCCGCCGAGTCGATCGCGATCGCCTTGCGCGCGACGACGGCTACGCCTACACCGTCGACGTGGCCCAGCTCGCCCTCTTCGCCGCCCGCGCCAACGACGCCGCCCTCTACCTCGCTCTCGCCGATCGCCTGCTCGACACCGTCGTCATCGACGATCCGCAGAATCCTTACATCCAAGGCTTCGTCGCCTGGCGGCACCACCCCGACCACCCGCTCGACGCGTCCGGCACGACCGAAGCGCTGCGCGTCGCGCAAGCCCTCTACGAAGCGCCGGGCCTCGAACGCCAATCGGCGCACCGCCCCGTGGTCGAGCGCATCCTCGCCGGCTACGCCCGCCACGCCGCGGTCGATCAGGACGTCTGGTTCGTCCGCAACTACTACAACCTCCAGACCAACGCCTTCTCGCCGAACTCTTATCTCGTTGACTACGACCCCGACTTCGTCGCCGCCCTCGCCGCCGTGACCGGCGATCCCGAACTCGTCGATCTCGCCGAGCGCAGCAACGACCTCATCCGCGACGCCGCGACGCCCGCTGGGCTGATCCACGCCGTGGTCATGCCCGAGCTTTCCACGCTCACGCCCGGCGACTCGCCGATCTTCTCGCCCAACCGCATCGAAGGCCTGGGCAACGTCGCCACCGTCGCCCTCACCACCGTCCACACCGACCCCGCCGTCGCCGACCGCGTGCTCGACTTCGCCATCGCCCGCCTGCACGACCTCGCCCGCCACTACGACGCCGCCACCGGCGAACGCATCGCCGACTCGCCGGACGCCCACCTCGTCGAGCACGCCGTCCTGCTCCGCCTCGCCGCCGCCCGAGACCACCCCGCCACCGACCGCTTGCTCGCCCGCCTCGTGCGCCAGCTCGAACGCCACAAACCCATCGGCAACAAGGCCTCCCTCTACACGCTGACCGAATGCCTGCTCGCCCTCCAAGCCGCGCTCGACCGCTGACCCGGATTCCAAACCACGCCTTCTCAAAATGAAGCGCCACGATTCATCGCGCCACGTCAAACCCAACCCAACCAACCGTCACCCCATCCCCTCCAACTCCAAGTCCTTCACCTTCTTATTCAGCGTGTTCCGGTTGATCCCCAAGAAGTCCGCAGTGCGCACCTTCACCCCGTCGTTGTAGCTCAGCGCCTCGCGCAGCAGATGCCGCTCGACCTCATGGATCACCAAGTCGTAGATCTCCCCCTCGCGCAGCGCGTACTGCTTGATCGACTCGGCCGCCAGCCGACCCGCCATCGCCTCGATCGACTCGTCGCGCGACTCGACGCGCGTCTGCTGCGCAAACAGCCGGATGTTCAGAGGCAGCAGCTCTTCGACAAACTCGTCGCCAGTCGTCAGCACCACCGCCCGCTCGATCGCGTTCTCCAGCTCGCGCACGTTGCCCGGCCACGGATACCGCAGCAGCGTGTTCATCACCCCCCGGCTGATCTTGCCGAGGTTCCGCTGGTTCTCCTGGTTGTACCGATCGAGGAAGTGATCGATCAGCATCGGGATGTCCTCGCGTCGGCTGCGCAGCGGCGGCAGTTGCACGGTCACCACGTTCAACCGATAGAACAGGTCCTCGCGGAAGTTGCCCCGCCTTACTTCTTCTTCGAGATCAAGATTCGTCGCGGCAATCACGCGCGCGTCGACCTTGATCGACTGATGATCGCCCACCTTCTCGAACTCGCGCTCCTGCAGCGCACGCAGCAGCTTCACCTGGAGCTGCGCATCGAGCGTGCCGATCTCATCGAGAAAGATCGTCCCGCCGTTCGCCGCCTCGAACCGTCCGACCTTGTCGCGCACCGCGCCCGTGAACGCCCCCTTCACGTGCCCGAACAGCTCGCTCTCCAGAAGCTGCGGCGACAGCGCCCCGCAGTTCACTCGGATCAGCGGCGCATCCCGCCGCGGCGAGTTGTAGTGAATCGCTTTGGCGATCAGCTCCTTGCCCGACCCCGTCTCGCCCAGCAGCAGCACCGTCGCCCGGCTGGCCGCGACCTGCCCGATCGTCGCCAGCACGTCCAGCATCGCCGGGCTCGAGCCCACGATGTTGTCGAACCGGTATCGGCTCCGCAGCGTGTCGCGCAGCCGCTGCGTCTCCTCCACCCACTCGGCCTTCTCCAACTGCACGCGATTGTGCACCCGCGTCGCTTGCGCAAACATCCCCGAGATGATCTTGATCAGCCGCGCATCCGCCTGCAGCGCCTCGGCGTCCCGGTCCAACAGGTCCACCGCGATCGCGCCCGCCGTCTGCTCTTCATCGCGGATCGGGTAGCACACAAAGCTGATCACCCCGCCCGACTCGCCGCCCTCCCGGCTGCGCGTCCGGTTCAAAAACTCCGCCGACTCCGACACGTCCGGCAGGATCGCCGCCTCGCCCGACGCGATCACCCGACCCGTCACCCCCTCGCCCAGGTCGTACCGCCCCCGAGCCCGCTCCGCCTCGGTCAGCCCCACGCTGGCCATGATCCGAAGCTGGTCGCTCACCGGGTCCACCAGCACCAGCGACGCCCGCTCGATCGGCAGCCGCTCGCTCATCAGCGTCATCGCCCGCTGAAACACAAGGCTCAGGTCCGCCGAGTCACCAAGAATCCGGCTGATCTGCTCCAATGTGTCTAATTCTTGCTCAGCGCGCAGCATGACTGCGTAGTTTGTAGTCGTTCGGCCGGTTTCGCAAGCGCTCTCATAGCCGCCTGCGCGCAAAGACGACGCATGCCTCGCCTCTTTGAATCCTCGAATAACCTCCGCAAAACACTCTCGCAAAAGAGTTTAGAAATCTTCTGTGAGTTGTTGGCGCGATTGGCGCGCGGGCAGCCGGCCACCCGCCCCCAAGCGTGACGACCCACGCCGCCCCCGCCTCGACCCCCGCTCAAGACGCCTCCGCCGCCCTCGAGCCCGCGCTGACCCGCGAACTCGCCCAGCTCCCCCGCCGTCGGACCCGCCTCCGCCGCCTCTGGAGGTACTACCGCGACACCGGCCCCACTCCCCTAGCCGACCGCCCCGCTGATCCCGCCGCCAGCTTGCCCGCTCGCCTTCAGCCCCGCGCCGCCCGCCCGACCACCCCGGCCGACACCCCCGAGCGCGTCCTCGAAAACGACATCGCCTGGCGCGTCCACGGCATGGTCGACTTCATGGTCGGCCGGGCACCCACCTTCCAGTCCCTCGCCCCCGACCCCGCCCGCGCCGACGCCATCGAGCGCTTCCTCCGCCAAACCTTCGACCAAAACGGCGGCCAGGCCTTCTTCCACGCCCTCGCCCTGCTCGGCCACATCTACGGCTCCGTCGACGCCGCCCTCCGACCCCCCCGCCATACCCGACGACCCGATCCTCTTCGACCTCGTCGACGCCGAGCGCGCCCTGCCCCTGCTCGACCCCACCGACTACACCCGCCTTCACGCCTACGCCATCGCCCCGCCCGCCGCGCCGGCGTCCACCCAGTCGCCCGAAACCGGCTGGCTCGCCAACCTCCGCGACCGCCTCGCCGGCCCACGCCAAACGCCAACCACCCAAGGCGACATCGAGCTCTTCACTCACTCCGCCACCCTGCGCCTCACGCCCAAACGCAACGGCGGCTTCACCGTCGCCGAAGAAGCGCCCAACCCGCTCGGCCAGCTCCCCGTCGTCCACATCCAAAACGTCGCGCAGCCCTTCGCCTACGACGGCCTCAGCGAAGTCGAACCGCTCATCGCCCTGCAAGACGAGCTCAACACCCGCCTGTCCGATCGCGCCCACCGCGTCACCCTCCAGTCCTTCAAGATGTATCTCGCCAAGGGCATCGACGGCTTCGGCGACCGCCCCGTCGCGCCCGGCCAGATGTGGTCGACCGACAATCCGGATGCCTCCATCCAGGCCTTCGGCGGCGACGCCCACAGCCCCTCCGAAGACGCCCACATCGCCGAGGTCCGCGAAGCCCTCGACAAGGCCTCCGGCATCTCGCCCCTCGTCACCGGCGTCATCCGCGATCGGCTCGGCCACCTCTCCAGCGAGAACGCCCTGCGCATCGTGACCATGGGCCTCATCACACGCACCGACAAGAAGCGCGACGCCTACGGCCGAGGCATCCGCCAACTCGCCGCACTCGCCCTCCACGCCGCCGACCTCAACGGCACCTTCCGCACCGCCCCCGACGAACGCCGACTCCGCCTGGACTGGCCGGACCCCATGCCCCTCGGCGAGTCCGATCGGCTCCGCAACGCCCGCCTCAAGCTCGAGCTCGGCGTCCCCCGACGCCAGGTCCTCGCCGAGCTCGGCTACTCCGCCGCCGACCTCGCGCCCGACACGACGAACCCCACCGACGAACCCGCCCCCGCCGTGGCCTGACCGCCGCGCGATCCATCCCCCCGACCCGCCCAGGAGGCCAAGACATGCCGACGCAAACGCCCACCCTCGAATCCGACACCCAGCACGTCTCACCCGACACCGAACCCCCCACGCAAGACACGCCGTCCGAAGCGCAAGCCACAACAGAACCGAACCCCGAACCCGCCGAGCGCCTCGTCCCTGTCGCCGAGGCCATCCGCTACCGCCGCCGCGCCCAATCCGCCGAGCAGCAGCTCAGCGACACCGCCCAACAGCTCAAACAGCTCGAGCACGACCTCACCGCCGCCCGCCAGACCATCACCGACCTCGAACGCCGCGAAGCCATCACCGATCGCCTGCGTGAAGCCGGCGCCGTCGACCTCGACGTCGCCCGCCTGCTCACCGAGGTCGCCGTGGCCGGCATGCCCGACGCCGACGTCCGGCTCGCCGTCGACGAACTCCGACGCGACAAGCCCTACCTCTTCCAACCCGCCCCCGCGCCCCGCCGCGCGATGGGCGCCCGCCTGCCCGAACCCGACCCCGCGGCCGACGCCGCCGAACGCGCCGAACAAACCGGCGACCGCCGCGACCTCATGACCTACCTCCGCCTCCGCCGCCGCGCTTAACGCCAAACACAACTCCACCCCGAAGCCCACGGATTCCATCTGTGGGCCCCCCCCCTCTCTCCCACAAACCCACCACCAAGGACCCACCCATGCCCTTCACCGGCAAAGCCACCTATTCCGCAGGCCCCGACCTGCCCGAAACCCTCGAAGACGTCTCCGATGTCATCGGCATCGTCAGCCCCTACGAAACGCCCCTCCTCGACCACCTCGGCGACCCGCAACGCGCCGCCACCAGCACCGTCCACGAGTGGCTCGAAGACTCCCTGCTGCCCAACACCGACACCATCAACGACGGCTCGCTCTCCGCCGACACGTCCTCCACCAGCATCACCGTCGCCAACGGCGATCGCTTCCGCGTCGGCGACCAGATCCAGACCGCCGACTCCCGCGAAGCCATCTTCGTCACCGCCGTCTCCGGCAACGACCTCACCGTCGTCCGCGGCTACGGCTCCACCACCGCCGCCGCCATCGACGACGGCGACGAACTGCGCATCCTCGGCAACGCCGCACTCGAAGGCGACGACGCACCCGCCGCTCGCTTCACCAACCGCACCCGACAGCAAAACGTCACGCAGATCTTCACCGCCGGCGTCGAAGTCTCCGGCTCCCAGCTCGCCACCCGCCAGATCGGCGTCGCCGACGAGATGGACTACCAAAAGCAAGAGAGGCTCCGCGAGCTGCTCCGCGACCTGGAAAACTGCGTGATCAACGGCGTCGCCCCCGCCGCCGACGCCCAAGGCTCCGCCACCGTCCGCCGCACCATGAACGGCATCGTCCCGATGCTCGCCAACCAGGCCACCGACGCCGCCGGCGCCCAGCTCGACGAACCCACGCTCAACGACGCCCTCCGAGCCACCTGGGAAGCGTCGTCTGGCAACGTCGACACCATCGTCGTCTCCGGCTATCAGAAGCGGCAGATCAACTCCTTCATCGCCAGCGCCCGCGGCTACGACGCCCGCAACACGCGCTACCGCGACCTGCTCAGCGTCTACGAGTCCGACTTCGGCGTCTGCCGCGTCGTCCTCTCCCGATGGGTCCCCGCCGACTGCGTGCTCATGCTCGACTCGTCGCGCCTCGACGTCATGCCCCTGCAAGGTCGCAGCTTTGCCTTCAAGCCCCTCGCCTCCGGCGGCGACCGCGAGGCCGGCCAGGTCGTCGGCGAATACACCCTCGAGCTCCGCAACCCCCAGGCCCACGGCATGCTCACCAACCTCGCCACCGCCGCGTAACCCAACCTCCACGCTCCTCCCTCCCGGGTCGTTTCTACGCGGCCCGCACGCCCGGCGTCGCCCGGCCCCTCCCCGGGCGGCGCCTTTTCAAGTCGCGAGCTCCAACCCGTCGCTCAAAGCCCATCGCTCACCGAAAAAGCTCACCGCTCAACAAGCCAACCGCCATGAACTTCTCCACCGACCGCGACCTCCTCGCTCTCGACGCCGCCGTCTTCGCCGACCTGCCCTTCGCCGCCCAGCAGCGACTGCGCATCACCGACGGCCAGCTCGACGGAACCACCCTGCTCACCGTCGAAGGCGACTTCGCCGCCGCACTCGTCACCGCAGGCTCGGTCGTCCTCGTCGACCGCACGCCCTACGAAGTCATCGAACGCACCGACGCCACCACCCTCTCCGTCTCCCAGCTCCGCGCCCGGCTCGCCGACCCGCTCATCCCCGCGCCCGGCCCCGCCGCTTCGGACCTCACCGTCGTCGCCCGCACCTTCGAGCCCCAGGCCGCGCTCGTCCACGCCGCCTTGCTCCGCCTGCTCGGCATCGACCCCGACGATCCCGCCGCCGCGCTCACCGAAGAAGCCGTCCTCTCCCTCACCCTCATGGCTCGGCTTGAAGCCCTCGGCACCCTCGAGCTTGCCTACGCCTCCGCCGCCACCACCCAGGGCGACAACGACGAACTCCGCCGCAAGGCCGACCACTACCGCCACCGCTTCCAACGCGAGCTCCGCGCCGCATGCGTCCTCATCGACACCACCGGCAACGGCCTGCCCGACGAAACCCGCCGCCCCGGCACCCTCCGCCTCACTCGCGCCTGACGCCACGCCAACTGCGCGGGTGCCACACCTTGACCCGAAGGGCAAGGTGTGCGTTGGACTCATCTTCTCGCAACAAGCCATGACCACCTTCGACGACCAACCCCTCTTCACCCCCGGCCACAGCGCCGTCCGCGTCGGCCCGCTCGTCAGCCGCCACGACGAGCAGCCCGGCTTCACAGGCGTCGGCGCCCACCTCGTCCAGCAGGGCATCGACGCCCGCGACATCACTCACACCGGCCGCATCGTCGACGACTCACCCGCCGCCCTCCAGCAACGCATCGCCGCCATCGAGGCCTACGTCGGCCAACCCCCGTGCACCCTCGTCACCCACGACGGCCGCACCCTCCCCGCCTGCGCCATGATCGAAGCCCGCTTCGACCCGCCCGTCGCGCTCGGCCCCCGCACCGCCGCCGACTTCACCATCCGCTACCTCCAGCTCGACCCCGCACCCACCCTCACTCCCGCCCCCGCACCCGCGTCGACTCCCTCATCGTGACCACCCTCGCCCACACGCCCGACGCCCTCGCCGCAGCGATCGTCCGACCCGTCCGCCACCCCGACGGGTCGCGCACCCCGCTCACCCACGTCGCCTGGCGCAAGCAGCCCGCCGCCGCCGACCACCACGTCTGGCTCTACGTCGACGCCGCCCGCCACGCCGTGATCACCGACGCCGCCCAAACCCAAGCCTGGCTCAGCCTCGACCCCAACGCCGCGCAAACCATCGAGCTCTTCGCCGTCCCCGCGCAGGTCTCCCGCGACACCCTCGCCTCGTCCGAGATGTCCAACGCCACCCGCTTCCGCGCCGCCGACAGCCTCGTCCGCCTCCGCATCGACCGCCCCGCCTCGCTGCCCATCGGCGCTCAAGTCGGCTACGCCCTCGACGCCCAGCCCCGCGCCGATGCGCCGCTCTTCGACCCCGCCATCGCGCGCGGCGGCTTCGGCTCGCTGTTCGGCCTCGGCGCGTTCGGCGTCGACGCCGCCGCCGCCATCGGCCTCGGGCTCGGCCAACTCGGCATCGCCCCGCTCGACGTCGACACGCCGCCCATGGTCCTCACCGAAGACGCGCCCGACCTCCCCGACACCCCCACGCTCACCATCAACTTCACCGACCCGCAAGGCCACCCCCTCACCCCCGCCATCGACATCTCCGCCCAAGTCACGCGACGCCCGCCGCCCATCGCCAACCTCCGCCTCACCCCCGACCAGCAACTCACCTGGACCGCCTGACCCGCTCGGCTCACACCCACCCCACCACGCACCCCATGACCGAACGCTACCCACAAGACGCCGCGCTCCTCGCCCTCGACGCCGACCCCCACACCGGCGTCGAATACATCCCCACCGGCACGACGCCCTACGTCCTGCCCTTCCGACGCCTCGTCCAACGCACCCTCCTCGCCGCCGCACGCAGCAACGACCTCCGCGTCTACGCCGAAGCCGACCTCTTCGTCGGCGTCCGCCCCGGCCGATGCCTCATCGACAACACCCCCGTCGACTACCCCGGCGCAGCCGCCGTCGCCATCGAGCCCAGCCAAACCACCGACCTCTACCTCGACGCTGCTGGCACCCTCCAGCTCTCCACCGCCGGCCTGCCCGCCCAACGCAGCCAGTTCATCCCCCTCGCCCGCATCACCACCGACGCCTCCGCCATCACCGCCCTCGTTGACCTCCGCGGCGAAGCCTTCCTCGCCTCCACCCCCGCCTCCATCGACGGCCTCAACGCCACGCCCGATGAAATCAACCAGGCCCTCGACGGCATCGGCCCCACCGTCTCCGCCATCACCCTCAACCTCCTCACCAACGGCAGCTACCTCCAGGACCTCCACTACCACGAACGCTTCGCCTGGAACTCCGACACCACCGAAACGCTCACCCTCCTCAACATCGCCGCCGCCTCGCCCGGCATCGCCCTGCGCTTCCACCTCCCCAACGCTCGCGCCCTGCCCACCGACCTCGCGCTCGACCCCGACACCGGCTTCCTCACCCAAACCCACGACGCCACCACCTACCCGCTCGTCGGCGTCACCCCGCTCACCGCCGCCCTGGAAGGCCCGATCACCGCGTCTTCCACCGACCGCCTCCTCGGCCCCGCGCCCGTCGCCGGCACCATCACCGCCGTCGTCCTCAGCCTCGCCACCAACCTCCAGTCCTCCAACAGCGCCGACGGCATCGCCGCCACCGTCTACCGCAACGGCGACCCCGTCTGCTCGACCGACCCCAGCCTCAACGCTTCCAGCGAAGCCGGCTTCGTCTCCACCCAGTCCACCGGCACGCCCGCCGTCGTCCAGACCAACGGCAACCAGACCGTCCAACGCGGCGACGTCCTCACCTTCGACCTCACACGCACCGCCAACGGCTCCGTCACCACGCAAGCCAACCACGCCGCCCTTGCCGTCATCATCCGCCCCGACGCCCCCGAGTAACCCGCGCCATGTCCACGCCCGACCTCACCCCCACCCAGGCCGACGCCCTCACCGACACCCGCGACCCGCGCACCGGCCTGCGCTACCCGCCCATCGGCCTCCAGCCCTACCACCGCTGGCTGCTCGACACGCTCCACCGACTCGCCGCCCACGCCGCCTCCGATTACCTCGTCACCCCCGATACCGCGACGCCCACCTCCATCCACGTCGCGCCCGGCCGCGCCTCCATCGGCGGCACCCCCCTGCCCCACGCAGGCACCACCCTCGAGCTCGCAGCGCTCAACAACGACACCGCCCTCGTCCACCTCACCGACAACGCGGGCAGCCCCGAACTCGCCGCCTCCGCCAGCGCCGTCGGCTGGCCCGCCACGCCCCACATCAAGCTCGCCGAGGTCACCCTCGCCGCCGGCGCGATCACCGCCATCACCGACCGCCGCTTCGAAACCATCCTCGCCGCCTGACCCCCAGCCGCTCGCGGCTTAGCGCGATCCCCAGCTCCACCTCGAAAGCAGCGCGATGGATGCGTCCATCAATCCCCGCGCGCCACGCGCCCAGTCATCACGCCGCCGAACCCCATGACCACCCTCCGCCACCTCGACTTCAACCCGCCCGGCTTCGGCGAGCTCAACGCCATCCCGCCCCGCCCCGACGCCTACCGCCAAGCCGTCTTCGCGCTCCGCCCGTCCGCCTATTGGCCGCTCGAAGACGCCCCCGGCTCCACCACGTTCGCCGACGCCCAGCGCGGCACCCACAACGCCAGCTTCACCAACGCCACCCTCGGCCAGCCCGGCCCGCTCGCCCACGACGCCACCACCACCGCCGTCGCCTTCGCCAACGGCTTCGCCCAGGCACCCTCCTTCGCCAACTTCGCCACCCTCCTGCCCAACGGATTCACCGTCGCCACCTGGGTCCGAACCACCACCTCCAACCAAGGCGGCATCGCCGGCGTCGCCAACGACGCCAACCAGACCGCCCTGCTCATCCAGCTCAACACCAACCTCTCCGGCAGACCCTCGCCCAACCGCGTCCGCTGCTTCCTCCGGGACAACGCCTCGCTCACCCTCCGCGCCGACACCCAGATCCCCACGTTCTTCGACGACGCCTGGCACCACCTCGCCGTCACCTACAACCCCGCCACCGGCGCCATCATCTTCTACCTCGACGGCCAGCCCCAGCCCACCAGCCAGAACACCACCACCCCCATCGGCACCACCTCCGCGTTCGAGTACCCCTGGACCCTCGCCGCCCTCGCCCGTGACCCCACGGTCTCCAGCACCCTCGCCGGTTCCCTCGCTCACCTCGCCGTTTTCGACCGCACGCTCCCCGCCCAGCAGATCACTTCGCTTTACGCCGCCGCCGTCGACGACATCGCCGTCACGCTCACGCAATCCGCCACCGCCGCGCACCCCGACGCGCCAACCCCGCCCCTCGGCGCCACGCCGCTCGGCTTAAGCGGCGCGTTACAACAAGGCTCGGTCGGGCGCGTCATCGACGCCCTGCTTGCCTCCGCCGAGCCCGTGCTCCACGCCCGCTTCGTGGTGCGTCACGACGAGTTCAACTTCGGCGCAGCCACCCTCGCACGCCTGATCGACCCCGCCGGCCGGCCCGTCGCGTGGGTCAGCCTCAGCACCGCGCTCAGCCCGAACGACCCGCCCACGATCACGCTGCACACCGCAACCGCCGACGCCGCGCCGGTCACGCTCGCCGCCAACCTGCCGTGGACCAGCGTCGAACTCGCGACCAACGCCACTTCACAAACCGCCACGCTGCACATCGACGGCCGCCTCGCCGCCACCGCCCCGATCCCCGCCGACGACATCGCACGCGTCGAGCTTGGCATCGCCGCGCCCACAAGCGCCGTCGGCTCCATCGCCCTCGACGACCTCGTCCTGACCAACCAAACCGTCGGCCCCCTCGCCCGCGATCCCCAACGCAACGACGCAGCCGACCCCGCCCGCTGGCTCGTCGTCTACCGCCAGGACCAACCCGACTCCGCCGCCTTCGCCGCCGCCTATCGCAACGCCCGCCACATCCCCTACGCCAACCTTCTCGGCCTCACCGCGCCCGACGAAGAAACCATCACCCCCGCACAAGAAGCCGACCTCCGACAGCAGATCGCCGATTACCTCGCCCACGCCAACCTCGCCAGCACCGTCGTCGGCGTTCTCCTCGCCCCCGGCGTCCCCGGCCTGGTCGACCTCGTCGGCAACGGCTCCATCCTCTGGCCCACCGCCTCGTCCATCGAAACCGACCAGACGCCCATCAGCGAAACGCCCAACCCCTTCGCCACACACCCGCTCGCCCGCCCCACCGCGCCGCTCCCCAGCAACCTGCTCATGGTCGCCCGCATCGACGGCCCGCCCGAGCTCACGCTCGATCTCATCGACCGCGCCACCCAACGCATCGCCGCCCCGCTCACCGACCAGCCCGCCCCGCGCGCCTTCATCGACCCCTTCGGCACGCCATCTCAAGACGGCCCGCACACCACCGCCACCGCCAACTGGCCCGCCACGATCAACGCGATCCGCACGCACCTGCCCATCACCGCGACGTCCGATGTCGATCGCGCGTTGCCCACGCTCGCCGACGACGCCCTGGTCTTCGCCTTCGAGCCCGGCCCTGCCGCGCCAAGCCGCTTCGCCGAATCCATCCACCGCACGGCCTTGATCAATGCATCGACCGTGCCGCCTACAACCTCCTCGCTGCGAACCAACCCTACGCTCAACTGGGCCGGCGCCGCCACCGCCGCCGGCTACTCCGTGGCCATCGCCGCGACCGCGCAGTACTCGGCCAGCGTCGCCCCATCGCTCGACCGCTTCGCCGCCGCGCTGCTCGCCGGGTGGACCCTCGCCGAGGCGTTCTTCGTCAGCCGGCCATCGCTGGGCACGCCGTTCCACTTTATCGGCGACCCGCTCACGACCGTCCGCTTCCCGCCCGCCGCCACCCGCGTGACCGGCCTCGCGGGCTCCACGCTCGATGCGCTGGCCGCGCCGCTCGTCGCCGAACTCCCCGCATCCACCACCGCCACGCCCGTCCCCGCCACCCTCGCCCAGCAAGACGACCGCGTGGTCGTGGCCATCCAACCCCTCGACGCCGACGACCAGCCCTCGGCCGCCGCCACCACCGCGCAGCTCATCCGCCACAACGGCATGTGGCAACCCGCGCCCGCGCTGCCCGCGTGGCCTCGCGCGATCGATTGGCCCGTCCGACAAACCCAAGGCCGCCCGCGCCCGCTCGCCATCTGGGAACGCCCGCTCCGCGAGCTGGGCCTGTCACGCGTCACGCTCGAATCGCGCACGGACCAAACCGTCCAAACCCGCGCCGAGTTCGACGCCACCACCACGCCCCACCCGCTGATCGAGCTCGAAGCCGACACGCCTCTCGCCGCCACGCAATACCGCTGGCGTGTCGTCGGGCCCAGCGGCGCGTCCACCGCGACTCCGTGGTCGGCCGCCGTCGGTCCGGCCTCAGCCATCGACCAACCCGCCCCCCTTGTGGAGGACTGGCCATGACCGCCGCGTTCTTATCCGCCAACACCGCCCCCACCGCATCAAGCGCGCCCCGCCCGATCGTCTGGATCGACGGCTCGCCCGACCCCCGCCTGCAACTCGCCTCGCTCACCCGCCAGGGCATCGCAGCTCGCGCCTCCGCCACCCTCATCGCCCACCTCGACGAGCCTCACCAAGCCCACGCCCTCCACGCGAGCTCGATCGCCATCAAGCTGCCCGTCCGCATCGACGGCCACGAGCAGCACGACCTCGCCCTGCTCGAAGGCACGCTCGACACTTCCCAGTCGCAGCGCCAGCCGCGCCAGCAGCGCCTCCGCTTCGTCGTTCAAGACCAATCCGCCGACGCCCTCGACCAAACACCCATCGACATCTTCGCGCTGGACCCCGCCGGCCAGCTCCAGCACCCCGCCAACGCGCGCCTCGGCGTGGGCTCGGCCGCCAACCGCTCCGATCAGCAGCTCACCATCCAAGGCACGCTCACCTACCTGCCGTCCAACCAGACCAACGCCTGGACCCTCCAAGACGCGCTGACCTACCTCGCCGCCCTGCATCAACTGCAACTCGACACACAAACCCTCGACGACGACGCCAAGAACGCACCGTTGATCGACGCGATCACGATCAACGCCACGCTCGAGTCGCAGCTCGAACAAGCCCTCTCGCCCTACCGCCTGCGCGCCCGCCTGGTGCGCAGTTCCGAACACCAGCGACCAACCACCCTCCGCATCGTCGACCCGGCCAACGCCACGCCGATCCGCCTGGCACGCCCGCTCGACAACGATCGCCTCGCCTCCAGCCTGCGCGCGGTCAACACCACTCCCTCGCCCGGATCGCGCCGATGGATCGCCCGCGCCGCGCCCCCCATCCGCGAGTCGACCTTCGTGCTCCAACCCGCGTGGGACACGACCCTCCAGTCCGCACCCGACAGCGACTACGACGCAGGGGCCTCCAGCGATTTCGCGACGTACCTCAACGTCTTCCGACGCTTTGTCCTCAACGAAGACGACGCCTTCACCGGGCCGACCTTCGATCTCGTCTTGTTCTTCGACCAACCCATCGAGCCCCGCCGCATCCCCTTCGGCGACGCGCTCACCCTCGACGAGACCGGCCAACGCCGGGCTCCGCTCGTCGAAACGTCGCTCGACTTCGGCGCGACGTGGACCGCCGTGCGATCCGACCTGCAGCTCCTCGAAGACCGAGCCGGCGTTTACTTCAACGCCACCACGCTCGACCCGTTGTGGATCGCGTCCGCCCGCGCGGGGGCGCTGCGCGTGCGCGTGACGGCTTCGCTCACCTCCGCGCTGCCTCAGGACGCCACGCGATGGACCGGCAGCCCGTTCTACCCGCAAGCCGCGCCTGAGGTCTTCGACCTGCGTCGGCTCTACCAATCGCGAATCGTCGACGAGGCCAGCATCTATGCCGGCGATGTTGCCGGCGGCACGCTCGCCGCCGACACCTTCGACGCCGCGCCCGCCCTGTCGGATTGGCTGGCCCGCCGGGTCGCCCGCACCCGCGGCACCGACGCCTCCTCCGCACAACTCACGCTCGCCGGCTGGTGGTGGACGCTGCGGCCGGGCGATCGCGTGGCAGTGCCTGGGCCCGATCCGCAGGTCGGCAGCGACCCGTTCGACCTCGAGGGTTTGACCATCCGCCGCGTGGTCTTCGACCTCGCCGAGTCCGGCAACGCTGGCGGCACCACCCTCGACCTCGAGTGATCTCCTGTCCTGTTCCCCCATTCAATCCACACCAAGCCCAACCATGCAATCCACCCTCGAAAGCCTCTCGCAATTCGGCGTCGCCGGGCTCATGGGCGTCCTCTGGGTCGTCGAGCGCTTCTACTCCCGCCGTCGCGAGTCGCAGCTCGACCACGCCCACCGCGACCTCGTCCGCCGGCGTGACCAGGTCGAGCTGCTCGTCCGCCTCGTGCAACGCAACACCGCGGTGATCGAGCGATTCCACGCCACCCAGCGACGGCTCCACGCCACCCTCGAACGCTGGCAACGCGACCGCCGCGACTAGGCCCGCCCGCCGCGCCGCCGTAGTCTGTGCGTGTGACTGCCTCGTTGCCATTACGCGGTCTGTTTGGTTTGGCCTTGGCGTTCGGCGTGACCGGCTCGATGAGCCTCGGCTGCGCCACCGTGCCCGGCAACTCGTCTGTGGTGACGGCCGACGGCTCGAAGGTCTGGCAGGCCCAGGTCGCCACCGTGCGCATCCACCCCGCGACGCGCTACCGCGTGCACGACGGCAAGCCGGTCCTCGAAGCGCGCGTCGAGCTCCGAGACCAGATGGCCGACCCGATGAAAGCCTCGGCCGCCTTCGCGTTCGAGCTCGCCACCGTCGGCACCACGCCAGGCAGCGCACCGCACACGCTCTACCGCTGGCAACGCCGCGTCGCCACCCTCGTCGAACAAGAAAAGCACTATGACGCCGTGACGCGCGCTTACGTCTTCCCCCTCGAGATCACCGACTTCGTGTCCGCCGGGCTGTCCACGCGCCTCAGCGTGGCCGTGACGCTGCCGGACGGCCGCACGCTGCTCGACTCGGCGCCGTTGGTTGTGCTTCAACCCTCGAACTGAATCACAGCTCGATGCCCAGCGCCCGCCGCGCGCGTTCGACCATCGCGTTGGCCGCCTCTGCGGATTCGGCCTCGGCGATCACGCGGAAGATCGGCTCGGTGTTGCTCGCACGCACGTGCACCCACGCCTTGCCCTCGTCGACGCGCACGCCGTCGACCGTGCTGATCGCGCCATTGGCGAAGGCTTCGCGCAGCGCAGGCTCCAGCTTGTCGTGCAGCGACGGGTCGGCCGGCAGCTTGTGCTTGACGATCGTGTATCGGCGGTACGGCTCCAGCAGCGCGTCGATCGATCGGCCTTCGCGCGCGACCCACTCCAGCGCGAGCGCCATCCCGCCGATCGAGTCGCGGATCTGCCCGACCCGAGGCCAGATCACCCCGCCGTTGCCCTCGCCGCCGATTATCGCGCCGCGCTCGCGCATCAATGCCGCTACGTTCGCCTCACCCACCGCCGACCGCGCCACCGTCGCGCCGACCACCGCAGCCGCGTCGTCGATCATTCGGCTGGTCGACAGGTTCGCCACCGCCACGTCGCCCGCCTTGAGCAGCCGCGCCGCCGCGGCGACCAGCGTGCACTCCTCGCCGAGGTACACGCCGCCGGGCCCGACGATCGCCAGGCGGTCGGCGTCGGGGTCTTGCGCGAAGCCCAGGTCGGCACCGCTTGCTTTGACGCGCTCGCACAGCTCGACGAGGTTCGCTTCGGTCGGCTCGGGCGTGTGGGGGAAGTCGCCGGTCGGCTCGGCGTACATCATCTCCGCGGCCACGCCCAGCCGGTCGAACAGCATCGCCGCCGCCGCGCCGCCGCCGCCGTGCACGCTGTCGACCACGACCCGTAGCTTCGCCGCACGCACGGCTTTGACGTCGATGCCCTCGAGCACGCGCTCGACGTGCGTGGCCGCCGCGTCGTTGTGCGTCGTCACTCGGCCCACCGCTGTTGCGTCGACCCACGCCGGCACGCCTGCTCGGAACGCGTCGATCACCGCCTGAGCCTCGTGCGGCGGCAGCGACGCGCCGTCGCCGCGGATCGGCTTGAGCCCGTTCCACGGCGCGGGGTTGTGGCTGGCCGTCACCATCAGCCCGCCCGACGCCCCGAGCTGCTCGACCATCACGCCCACCGTCGGCGTCGCGCACACGCCGATGTCCACCGCCTCCACGCCCATCGCCCCCAGCGTCGCCAGCACGGCGCTCGACAGCGCCTGCCCCGACGGCCGCGAGTCCCGACCGACCACCACCTTCAACGCCGCGCCCGCATCGCCGGCCCCCAGCCACGTCGCAAACGCCCCGGCGAACCGCACCGCCTCGATCGGCGTCAGCGATGCGCCCACGATCCCCCGCATCCCACTCACGCTCAGCATCAGCGGCGCCTCGCCGGTCGCGTTCTCAGCCATGCGCGAAACCTAGCACAACCCACGCCGCGTCACGCGCCGCCCTCCTCAGCCGCCCTCATCCCGCCACCGCACGCAGCAATGCCAGATCGATCGCGATCGGCCCGCTCACCACCCGATCCGCCTGCGCCAGGTTTTCCGCCGAGCCCGTCGTCGTGACGCCAACGCACCCCAGCCCCGCCGCCTTCGCCGACGCCACCCCCGCCGCCGTGTCTTCGATCGCGACGCACCGGGCCGGGTCCAGCGCCCGCCCGACCGCCTCGCCCAGCCGGCGCACGGCCGCCGCATACGTCATCGGGTCCGGCTTGCTGTGCGTGACGTCGTCGGCCGACACGATTACCTCGAAGCGGTCGGCCGCGCCGATGCCGCGCAGCATCAGATCGATCTCCCGGTGGGTCGCGCCGCTGCCAATGGCGATCGGCACGTTCGCGTCGCGCAGGGCGTCGGCCAGCTCGATCGCGCCGTCGATCGCGGCCACCCCCGCCTCGGCCAGCCGATCGAATCGCTCGGCCTTGTCCGCGCACATCGCCGCGACCCGTGCTTCGTCCACCCCGCCGTTGGCCCGGCGCAGCACCTCGCGAAACGCGTCGCGGTCGTCGAAGCCGATGAACACCCGGTCGTAGTCGTCGGGGTCGATCGCCACGCCCACGGTCGCCGCCACCTCGCGGATCGCCGCGTAGTGCACCGGCTCGGAATCGGCGATCACGCCGTCGAAATCAAACACCACGGCTTCAAGCATGCCGGCACGATACCCGCGCGTCGTTGCCGCGTAGCGTCCGCATCCGCGCACGGCCGCGACACCTTGAAACGCCGAACGCCCCCGCACGCCGCTTAGACTCGACGCATGCAGCCCGTCCTGCCCTCCGCCTCGGCCGAGCCGTCTTCGCCTGACTCTTCGTCGTCGATGCAGGGGCGGCCGCTGCGTGCCGACGGGCAGGCGGTGCTCTGGCCGACGGTTTTGCGGATGCGCGACATCGCGGTCGTCGGGCAGATCGGCGTGATGGGCATGGCGCTGTGGCTGCAGATCGGTTTTCCGGTGTGGGCGGTGGCGTCGGTGATCGGCGTGACGCTCGTGTCCAACATCGCGCTTCGGATCGCGGTGATCTGGTGGCCGGTGACGGCCCAGCGTTGCCTGCCGGCGACCGTGCTGTTCGACCTCGTGGCGTTCAGCATCCTGATGTTTCTGACTGGCGGGGCCCGCAACCCGCTGTGCGCGATCTACATGGTGCACGTCGCGATCGGCGTGGTGCTGCTGCCGCTGCCCTGGGCCGCGGCGGTGACGGTGCTCACGGCGTCGGCGTACGGGCTGATGTTCCGCTGGAGCCGGGAGATCAGCGTGCCGGCGGCGGTCGAGCACTCGCTGTCGTTCGAGGCGGCCGAGTGGATGGCGCTGGCGGTCGCGGCCGTGCTGATTGCGTACTTCATCTGGCTCGTCAAGTCGGCCCTGCTCGAGCGCGACCGCCGGCTAAGCAAGCTGCGGCAGGTCGAGGTCGACAACGCCCGGCTGGCCAGCCTCACCACGCTCGCGGCCGGGGCGGCGCACGAGCTGGGCTCGCCCCTGGGCACGATCGCCATCGTCAGCAAGGAAATCGAACGGGCCGCGACCAGCGACGAGATGCTCGAAGACGCGCAGCTCATCCGGTCGGAGGTCGACCGCTGTCGCGAGATCCTCGATCGGCTGCGCTCCGAAGAGATGGTTGCGTGGCTGACCCAGGAGCCGGAGTGGATCGAGCCGGGCGAGCTGGTCGAGCACCTCAAGGTGTCGCTGGGCCCGGCCGCGGGCCGCCTGCAGACCTCGGTGGAGCCCGGCACCACGCGGCTGCGGGTGATGAGCCAGGCGCTCGTCCAGGTGCTCATCATCCTTGTCCGCAACGCGATCGACGCCTCACCCCCCGACGCCCAGGTCAAACTGACCATATCGGCCACGGGCACATTGACGCAGCTCACTGTCACCGACACGGGCGAAGGCATCCCCGAGGATAAATTAAAGCGTGTATTTGAAGCGTTTTATACAACTAAGCCCGCCGGCCGCGGGATGGGTCTAGGCCTTTTCCTCGCCCGGCTGATGGTGGATGGTATGGGGGGAAATCTGTCAATTCGTTCAGAAGTTGGACGAGGCACCGAGGCAGTGGTATGGATTAACCATGACCACAGCCACCGCCCCGCCGACCGCTAGCTCGCCCTCCCGCACCGCGACGCGCATCCTCGTCGTCGATGACGACCTGATGCACCGCAACCGCACCGTCCGGGCCTTCCACGCCCGCGGCCACGAGGCCATCGCCGCCGAGAACGGCCAGGAGGCGATGACCCTTGCCGGCCACAGCAAGTTCGATCGCGCGGTGCTCGACCTTCGCATGCCCGACACCGACGGCCTGTCGCTGGCTCAGCAGCTGATGCAGGTCCAGCCCGACCTCGACATCGTCATCCTGACCGGCTACGGCAGCATCCCGCTGGCGGTCGAGGCGATCCGGATCGGCGTGATCGACGTGCTGACCAAGCCCGCCGACGCCGACCAAATCCTGCTCGCGTTCGAGGGCGACGAGAAGCGGGCCGAGGCCGCGGCCGAGACGCCCGGCCCCTACGAGGCGCCCACCCTCGATAAGGTCGAGTGGGAGCACATCCAGCGCGTCTTATCGGACTGCGGCGGCAACATCACCAAGACCGCCCGCGTCCTGGGCATCCACCGCCGATCCCTTCAACGCAAGCTGCAGCGTTACGCCCCGCACCGCTGAGCTAGCGGGCTGGTTTAATTTCAGTCGCTTCGCCCGTGCACGCCGAGCTTGGCGAGAAGGGCGTCGAACTCGTCCAGCGAGCTGAACTTCACTTCCAGGCTGCCGGTCCCCGCCTTTCGCCCTGTTTTCAGCTTCGTGCGCAGGCCGAGCTTGGTGGCGATATCCGATTCCAGCTCGGTGATGTGAGCCGGCCTCGTCTTGGTGCTTGAGCCAGCCGGCGGGGCGGCGGCCTGGGGTTTCACGTGGAACGTCTTGGTCAATTGCTCGACCTGCCGAACCGAGAGCTCCTCCCGCACCGCACGCTCGGCCAGCTTTCTCTGAGTGTCCACATTCGTGATCCCGGCCAAGGCCCGGGCGTGGCCCATGCTGAGCAAGCCCTCGCGGACCAGCTCGATCACGGCCGGCGTCAGGTCGAGCAGCCGGGTGAGGTTCGTCACGGTGGCGCGGTTCAGCCCGAGCCGATCGGCGACCTTCGCGTGCGTCATCCCGAACTCATCGACCAGCGCCTGAATCGCCTCGGCCCGATCGATCGGGTTCAGGTCCTCGCGCTGCACGTTTTCGATCAGGGCCAGCTCGGCCGAGGTCTGGTCGTCGATCGTCCGCACGATCGCGGGCAGGGCGTCGAGCCCCGCCAGCTTCGCCGCCTTGAGTCGGCGTTCCCCGGCCACCAGCTCGTAATCGCCCTTCCCGTCCGGCCGAATCACGATCGGCTGCAGCACGCCCTGCTCGCGGATCGACGCGGCCAGGCCCTCCAACGCCGCGTCATCGAACTGTTGGCGGGGCTGATGACGGTTGGGCACGATTCGCGCAAGTTCCACGTGGAACATCCCGCCCGTTTCGCCCTGGCTCGGCGAACCTCCCGCAGCCGGGGTTTTCAGATGTTTGTTTGAAGCAGTCGCCTCGTCCTGAGGCAACGAGGATTGGGTGGAGGCGGGGGTTGCGGCAGGGGCGGCGGCCGCCGGCGGGCTGCCCATCAGCGATTGCAGGCCTCGGCCGAGCCTGCCGCTCTTGCGTTTGCTCCCGCCTGTCGCTGCGGCGGGCGTTGCGGGTTGAGCCTGGGCGGCGGGCTTGGCTGAGGCGTCTTTGGGCATGGTCGCTCCTTGAAAGTCTGCCCAATCTATCAAGACCAAAAAGACGCGCTGAACGATCGAGATGAACAATGTTCATATCTTGATCGGGTCCTATAAGCCGGCTGCCCTGTTTCGGGTCGGTTGAGACGTCGATTGGGTCTGTATGCCGGAGGACTCTCCATCGCTCAAACAGCAAGTGGCTGGGCCCTGCGACCCGCGGATCGGGCTTTCCGAGGGATTTGACGCCGAGCACGACCTCTGGGCCGGTTTCCGCGAGATGGACCGTCGGCTGGAGGCGATCCGCACCGAGCTCGCCCACCACCACCGCCTGACGACCCTGGGCACGATGGCCGCGACCATCGCCCACGAGATCAACAACCTGCTCACGCCGGTCGGCAGCTACGCCCAGCTCGCGCTGTCGCGCCCGGACGACCCGCAGCTCGCCGAAAAAGCCCTCCGCCAGGCCCTGGCCGGGGCCGAGCGTGCGGCCCGCATCGCCGACTCGATCCTCGGCCTCACGCAGCAGCGTCAAAACGGCGGGGCGTGCGACGTGCACGCCGCCATCGAAGACACCCTCGCCTGCCTCGTCCGCGACCCCGGCCGCGACGGCATCGACGTCGCCATCGAGTCCGAGCCCGGCCTCACCGCCGCCATCGAGGCCGACCAGCTCGTGCAGGTCCTGCTCAACCTCGCCCTCAACGCCTGCCGCGCCATGGGCCGGCGGGGCGGTCGGCTGGCGTTGGCGTCCGGCACGCAGCCTCAGCCCGATGGCGAGCGCGTGGTGTGGGTCGAGGTCCGCGACACCGGGCCGGGCATCCCCGCCGCAATCCGCGATCGGCTCTTCGAGCCCTTCGTCACCTCGCCCTCGTCCGCGGCCGACGAAACCTCGCGCGGCACCGGCTTGGGCCTGAGCGTCTGCCGCCAGCTCATCGACGCCGCGGGCGGGACGATCGACTTCACCACGCGCAGCGCCGACGACCCGTCCGGCAGCCCGGGCACCACGTTCCGCATCGTGCTGCCCGCCGCCGCGGCGGCCGCCGATCGCGCGACCCCGCCCAGCGGTTCGGCCATGGCGGCCTGACCCTGCGACCCGCGGCCGCGCGCCTCGCGAAGGCGGGAACCGTCGCGACCTAAACTGTCATCGATGAAATGCTCGGCCACGCCAGCCTGTCGGTCGCTCGATCACGCCGCGCCCGCCGCGCGTCGGTCATGGCGGCAAACGTGGTGGGGCGTCTGGCTGGTCGCCTGCCTGCTGACCGTTGCCGGGCAGGCCCCGGTATCGACGGACAACGCCGAGCTCGCCGCACCAGGCACAGCACCCGCCGCGCCCGTCGTCCCCGCGACCACGGCGCCGCCCGCTGTCCCGGGTCGGCCGCTGCCCGCGGTGTTGCAGCTTCCGTCGGGCGCGAACGTGGCTGTGATCGAGATTCAAGGCCCGATCGATTCGTTCACGCCGCAGGCGATCCAGCTCCGCGTCGACCGCGCGCTGCGCAGCGGGGCGTCGGTCATCGTGTTCGAGCTCGACACGCCCGGCGGCGAGCTGACCGCCGCCATCCAGGCCAGCAAGGACATCAAGCAGATCCCCACGCCCACCCTCGCGTGGGTGAACGACGACGCCTACTCCGCCGGCGCGCTGCTCGCGAGCGCGTGCGACGCCGTGGTGATGAGCCCGTCCTCGGCGATCGGCGACGCCGCGCCGGTCGTGCTGATGATGCTGATGCAGCTGCAGCCGACCGAGCGTGCGAAGATCCTCAGCCCGTGGCTGGCCGAGTTCCGCGACAACGCCCGTGCGCACGACTACGACTACGCGCTGTTTAAGGCGATGTGCGTGCTGGGCATCGAGGTCTACGAAGTCCGCCACCTCGAGACCGGCGAGACACGCTTCGTGAACCAGGCCGACTACCGCGTGATGGTGCGCGGCGTGTCGATCGAGGAAGTCATCGACACCACCGGCCTGCAGCCCGGGCAGATCGTCGACGACACGCGCGTGCTCGGCGCGTCGATCGAATCGGCCACGTCCGCCGATGTCGGCCGGTGGGAGCTGATCCGCCAGGTGCACGACGGCTCGACGCTGCTCACGTTCAGCCAGGACGAGGCGCTCGACACCGGGCTGTCCGTGCGGACGATCGCCGACCGCGCCGAGCTGGCGACGCTGCTGGGCGCGAGCTCGGCCCAGCCCGTGAGGCTGACCGCGGCCGAGCACATCGCCAAGTGGCTCAGCCAGATGTGGGTGCGCGGCGTGCTGATCGCGATCCTTGTGCTCGGGCTGCTCGTTGAGTTTTATTTATCGGGCACGGGGTTCTTCGGCGGGCTCGCGTTGATCGCGCTGATGCTGCTGATGGCGCCGCCCTGGATCATCGGGCTGGGGCAGTGGTGGCACGTGGCGCTGGTGGGCGTGGGGGTGTTGCTGCTGATCGCCGAGGTGTTCGTGACGCCGGGCTTCGGCGTGCTGGGCGCGCTGGGGCTGGTGCTGGTGGTGGTGGGGCTGGTGTTCATGGCGATCCCCGCGGCGGGGGGGCCGCAGTTCGGCCCGGTGCAGGTGCCGCCGGCTCAGCGGCTGGTGTGGCCGGCGACGATCCTGATCCTGTCGCTGGTTGGCGTGTTCATCGCGGTGCCGTTGCTGGCGTGGTTCGGCGTGTTCGCCGAGGGCTCGCCGCTGATCAGCCGGCTGGTGTTGAACGACGGAAGCAGCGCGTCCGTCGACGCCGCGCTCGCCGCCGGCGCGGCGGTCGGCCGCGCGGCGATGGAGCCGAGATCGCCGACCACGCTGCACGTCGAGGCCACGCCCGAGTCGCGTGTCGTGGGCTCGGCGATCCAGCCCGGCCCGCCCGACGCCTACAGCGGCGTCGCCATCGGCCAGCAGGGCGTCGCCATCACCGCCCTGCACCCGTCCGGCTCGATCGAGATCGACGGCCACCTCATCGACGCGCTCGCCCAGGAGGGCTGGGTCGATGCGGGCACCGCGGTCGAAGTCATCGGCGTCAGCGGCAACAACGTCGTCGTCACGGCCGCGTGACGTAACGCAGGCACACATCCCCGTCGATCGCCTCGGCCGACTCCAGCGTCAGCCGCATCGCGTCGGCGATCCGCTCAACCTCCAAGCTAGGAAAGCTCATCGCCGATAGGGCGTCATCGTCGCCGATCACTTTGGGCGCGACGAACACCATCAGCTCGTCGATCAACCCGTCGCCGAGCATCGCGCTGACCAGCGTCGGCCCCGCCTCGATCAGCACGTTCGAGCAGCCCTCGGCCCCGAGTCGATCGATCAACGCCGTCGGCGATTCGTCCGTCACCTCGGCCGGCGCGATCGCTCGCCCTTCGATTTCCACCGCTTGCCGCACCTGCGCCTCGGCCGGGCAGCGCCCCGACCGGTCGAGCACCACCCGCCGCGCGATCCGCCGCACGTCGACCTCGCGGGCCGTCAGCGCCGGGTCGTCGGCGATCACCGTGCCGACGCCCGTGACGATCGCGTCCACCCGCGCCCGCAACGCGTGCACCGTGCGCCGGCTGGCGTCGTTGCTGATCCACTTCGAGTCGCCCGACGCCGTCGCGACCCGCCCGTCCAGCGTCTGCGCCCACTTGGCGATCACCCACGGCCGACCCGTCGCCACGCGCTTCAGCCACGGCCGATTCAGCCGCCGCGACTCGTCCTCCATCAGCCCCATCTCCACCGAGACCCCCGCCGCCCGCAGCCGCTGCGCCCCGCCGCCGCCCTCGGCCGGGTCCGCCATCGCCGCCACCACCCGCGCCACCCCCGCCTCCAGCAGGGCGTCCGCGCACGGCGGCTGCTTGCCGAAATGCCCGCACGGCTCCAGCGTCACCACCGCCGTCGCCCCCCGCGCCAGCCCCCGGTCTTTCAGACCCGCCAGCGCCTCGCGCTCCGCGTGCAGCCCCCCGTACTTGCCGTGCCACCCCTCGCCGATCACCATCCCGTCGCGCAACAACACGCACCCCACCATCGGATTGGGCTCGACCCACCCCCGACCGCGCTCCGCCAGCGACAACGCCCGCGCCATCGCCTCGCGTTCGGTCATCTTTTCGCCGTGTTGCTTCGCATCCAAGCGAGTACCTTATGAGGCCACGGGCGGGTCCGTCGTCGTCCCTCCGCCCTCCGCCTTCCCCCCTCCGTTTTATCGCCATGCCCAAGCCCCTCCGCGTCACCGTCTGGCACGAATACCGCCACGAGCACAAGAACAAGACCGTCGCCAAGCACTACCCCGACGGCATGCACGCCGCCATGAAGTCCGCTATCGAGCAGCACGCCGATCTCTTCCCCCACGGCGTCGAGGTCACCACCGCCACGCTCGACCAAGACGACAACCACGGCCTGTCCGACGAGCTCCTGGCCCACACCGACGTCATGACCTGGTGGGGGCACTGCGCCCACGGCGACGTCAAAGACGAATGGGCCAACAAGGTCGCCCAGCGCGTCCGCGAAGGCATGGGCTTCGTCGTCCTGCACTCCGGCCACTACGCCAAGCCATTCAAGAACCTGATGGGCACGAACTGCCACCTCCGCTGGCGCGAGGCCGGCGAGATCGAACGCCTTTGGGTCACCTCCCCCGGCCACCCCATCACCGCCGGGCTCACCCGCGACTACATCCAGCTCGAACAGACCGAGATGTACGGCGAGCACTTCGACATCCCCGACCCCGACGAACTCGTCTTCGTCTCCTGGTTCGAGGGCGGCGAGGTGTTCCGCTCCGGCTGCGTGTGGAAGCGCGGTGCCGGCAAGGTCTTCTACTTCCGCCCCGGCCACGAGACGTTCCCGATCTACCACGACCCCGAGGTCCGCCGCGTCCTGGCCAACGGCGTCCTCTACGTCTCCCCGCCCGTCGGCGCCCAGGCCCCCGTCCGCCCCGAGAACAAGATCGGAGCCGAGGGCATCAAGCCCAACGTCTCCGGCGGCGTCGCCCCCTACCGCCACGGCTCGCCCAACATCAACCCGCCGCTGTCCAAGATCGACTCCGACCACGAAGTCGACGAATCGCTGCACGACCATTGAGGTCATGGCCCATGTGACACGGAGCATGGATCAAACGCACGCCGCTTGACCTGATCCATGCTCCATGATCAATCCGCCATATCGACCCGCCTTCCGTGCGTCAGCGCGATCGCCAGCGCGTCCGCCACATCCGGTGGGCTCGGCGGCTCGGCCAGGCCGAACTGCGCCGCGACGGCCCGCTGAATCTGCGCCTTGCTCGCGTGGCCGTACCCTGTGAGCGCCTTCTTCACCTCCGTCGACGGCACGTCCACCGTCTCGATCCCCCGCCGCCGCGCCGCCAGCAGGATCACCCCGCGCGCGTGCCCCATCACCACCGCCGTCTGCGGGTGCTTGTAGTGCGAATACACCTTCTCCACCGCCAACACCGCCGGCTTGTGCTCCTCGATCAACGCTCCGAGCGCGGTGTCCAGCTCCAGCAACCGATCCGCCACCGAGCGCTTGCTCTCCAGCCGCACCACCCCCGCTTCGACCAACACCGGTTCACGCCCAATGCCGACAACATCGACAAATCCCCCCCCCGTCAGCCGCAATCCGGGATCGACGCCAAGGACACGCAACGCCCGGAGTATGACACGACTCCGCTCAGACCGCCGCCAGCATGCTGGCCGCCACGCGGTCGTCGTGTTGACTGGCAAACTCGGCGAGCATCCGGCGATGGTCGTCACGGGCCTTAGCCAGCTCGGGCACGACGGCCAGGTCGGTCGTCTCGCCGGGGTCGTCGATCAGATCGACCAGCGACTCGCGACGCCGGCCCTCGTCGAACACGCAGTACTTGAAGCGATCGCTGCGGACCATCCGCCCTCGCGGCGTCGGGCGATACCCATCGATCTCGGCTGTTTGTGTCAGATGATTCTGGCAAACGACGTACGCCCGCTTCGCCGCCGTCGCGTCGCTCAGGTCTTCGCCGGGCAGCGACGCGTCGCCCGGCGCGCCCGCCGCGCCGAGCATCGTCGGCAGCAGATCGACACCGATGTTCACGAGCCGGTCGTCGGTCGTGCCAGCCGCGACGCCCGGCCCACGCATGATCAGCGGCACGCGAATCGACTCGTCGCAAAAGACCGTCTTCTGATTGAAGCCGTGCGCACCGCGGCACTCGCCGTGATCGCTGGTGAAGACGACGAGCGTGTCGTCGGCCTTGCCCGAGGCGTCGAGCGCGGCGAGCACCTGGCCAACACGCCGATCGATGTGTTCGACCATGCGGTCATACGCCCAGATCAGCTCGCGCCAATCCCGTTCGAGGAACTCGCCCACGGGGAAGCGGGCATCGGCGTGCATGGCTCGGCGGACATCGGCGACGATGTCTGGCTCATCGATCGGCGGGGCGTGGTTCGCGCGGCGTGGCGGCAGACGGTCAAGCGGCGGGATCGGCCCGATCGGCCCATCGGGCAGGTCGCGATCGCCCCGCGCCCACTCGCAGATGTTGTGCGGGTTGTTGAACGAGGCGACCAGCAGGAACGGCTGATCATCGAGCCCGCCAAGGAACTCGGCCGCGAGGCCCGGCGTCCGCGGGTCGGCACCGTTGGCACGATCGGCGTTGTCGATGAATTCGAAGCCGTGGGCCGCGGAGTCCGCGATCGACCAAGGCAGGTGCCACTTGCCGAAGTAGCCCGTGCGGAAGCCCGCGTCCGCAAAGCGTCGGCCGAGGCAAGGGAACGGCGTCGGTTTAGAGAGGTCCGCGTTGGTCTGGATGCCGTGCTCGTGCGGGTAGTGGCCGGTGAAGATCGACGACCGCGCGGGCCCGCAGAGCGGGTTGGGCGTGTGGGCGTGAGTAAAACGGGTGCCCTCGGCGATCAGTCGGTCGAGGTGTGGCGTGTTCAGAAACCCACCGGGCGTCAGCGTGCCGATCGCGTCGGCCGACTGCTGGTCGGTCATCACGAACAGGACGTGGCGGGCGCGCGGCATGAGCAGACTGTACGGTGAATCACGGCGATGGCACTCGGCTATACGGTTAGGATGCCGCCCCGAACGCCTCACGCCAGAGGCCCGCACGGACGCGATCCATGGCCCGCAAGAAGCGATTAACCCGCAAGAATTCCGACGACTCCCTCTTCGACGCCGCACCGAACGGCAACGGCGATCCTTCCAACACTTCCGGGGGTACTTCCGGGGGCGAGATCGGCATTGCTCTGCACGAGGCGGCCCAGTCGCGCTACCTCAACTACGCGCTGTCCGTCATCACCGCCCGCGCGTTGCCCGACGTCCGCGACGGGCTCAAGCCCGTGCAACGCCGCATCCTTTACACGATGTGGCAGCAGCGCCTCCGCGCCGACGCCAAGCACCGCAAGTGCGCGAAGGTCTGCGGCGACGTCATGGGTCAGCTCCACCCCCACGGCGACCAGGCCATTTACGACGCGCTCGTCCGCATGGCTCAGGCGTGGGTCATGCGTCACCGCCTCGTCGACGGCTCGGGCAACTTCGGCTCGATGGACGGCGACCCCGCCGCCGCCATGCGCTACACCGAGTGCCGACTCACCGAGCTCGCCACGCCCATCCTCGACGACCTCGGCTCGCGCACCGTCGCCTTCCGCCCCAGCTACGACGGCACGTCCTCCGAGCCTGTCGTCCTGCCGAGCAAGGTGCCGAACCTGCTGCTCAACGGAGCAAGCGGCATCGCTGTCGGCATGGCGACCAACATCCCGCCGCACAATCTCGCCGAGCTGTGCAAAGCCTGCCTCAAGCTCGTCGACAACCCCGAGGTCAAGGACTACCAGCTCGTCGCCAACGACGCGGTGCAAGGCCCGGACTTCCCCACCGGCGGCCAGGTGCTCAACTCCCGCGACGAGCTCCGCGAGATCTATAAGACGGGCCACGGCACCGTCCGCCTCCGCGGCTCGTGGGAGCTCGGCCCCGCCACCCGCTCGGCGCAGACCGTCCACATCACCGCCATCCCCTACGGCGTCAACAAAGCCACCCTCGTCGAGAAGATCGCCGAAGTCGTGCTGTCCCGCCGCATGCCGCACCTCGTGGACGTGACCGATGTTTCGACCGAAGACGTCCGCATCGATCTCGAACTCAAGAAAGACGCCGACGTCGACAAGGTGATGGCCTACCTGCTCAAGCACACGCCGCTGCAGACGACGTTCGCCGTCAACCTCACCTGCCTGATCCCCACGGAAAACCCGCTCGTCGCCGCCCCGCAGCGCGTCGGCCTGCGCGACGTGCTGTGGCACTTCCTGCACTTCCGCCTCGACGTCGTCACCAAACGCCTCGAGCACGAATTGGCCACGCTGCAGAAACGCATCCACATCCTGCAAGGCTTCGCGATCGTCTTCGATGCGCTCGACGAGATCATCAAGATCATCCGCCGCTCCGAGGGCAAAGCCGACGCCGCCGCGAAGATCATGAAGCGGTTCCCCATCGAGCCCGACCCCGCCAAAGGCTTGGATGCCGAGCAGACCGACGCCATCCTCGAGCTCAAGCTGTACCGCCTCGCCCGGCTTGAGATCAATCTCATCCTCGACGAGCTCAAGGACAAGCAGAAGCGCGCCCGCGCGATCGAGAAGCTCCTCAAAGAAAAATCCGCCAAGGGTCGTTGGCAGATCATCGCCGACGAACTGAACGCCCTGATCGATGAGCACGGCAAGGCCAAGCACGCCAAGCGCCGCACGACCTTCGCCGATGTCTCCGACGCGCCCGAGTACAGCGAAGAAGACTTCATCGTCGCCGAGGACACCGCCGTGCTGATCACGCGCGACGGCTGGGTGAAGCGCGGCCGCGAGATCGACCCCGCCAAGACCCGCATCCGAGAGGGCGATGCGCCGCTGGCCTGCGTCGCCGCGTCGACCACCGCGACCGTCGCGTTCTTCTCCTCGGCCGGCGTGTGCTATACCGCTCGCGCGATCGACCTCCCCGCCACCACCGGCTACGGCGAGCCGATCCAGAAGCTCTTCAAGCTCAAAGACGGCGAGTCCATCGTCGCCGCCTACAGCCTCGACCCCCGCGTCACCGGCTCGATCGACGAAGACCCCTCCGGCGACTACTACCCGCTCACCCACGCGCTGGCCGCCACGTCCGACGGCTACGCAATGCGCTTCGGGCTGGCCGCCTTCCGCGACCCGTCGACCCGCGCCGGCCGCCGCTTCGCCCGACCCGCCGCCGGGGCCGAGGTCATCGGCGTCGCCGCGATCCACGGCTCCGAGAAGCTGCTCGCCGCCACGCGCAAGTGCCGCGCGATGGTCTGCCCGGCCGACGACGTCAACTACCTCTCCGGCCCCGGCAAGGGCGTGCTGCTCATCAAGCTCGGCAAGGACGACCGCCTGCTCGGCTTCAAGGCCTCCACCGGCGAGCGCGACCTGCTCACCGTCGAGACCAACCGCGGCGCCCGCAAAACCGTCAGCACCGCTAAATACCGCACGACCTCTAGAGGCGGTCGCGGTATCGAACTGCAGAAGACCGGAACCCTCTCTGCCGTCATCCCCGACCCCCCCACCGCGCCGATGATCCCCGAAGCCGCGGGCTAAATCGTGGCTCAAGCCGAGGCAGAGCAACGCGCCGCCTCGGAGATCGCTCGCACTCAAGGGGACCCCCGATGATCCGCCCACTCACCGCCCTCGCGGCCGCGTTCACCCTCGTCGCCGCCAGCCTGCTGCTCACCGGCTGCGGATCCGCCGCCTCCGAGGCCGCCGCCCAGTCCGCCGCCGACACCCCCGCCGCCCGCGCCGCCGGGGCCAACGCCAACCCCGACGCCGGCGTCATCACCGTCACCGTCGTCAACCGCACCGGCCGCGACATCACCACCGTCGTCGTCTACGGCAAAGGCCTGGGCAAAGACCTCGGCTACCAGACCATCTCCAACGGCGACAGCGAAACCCTCCGCCACGACGACCTCCGCGCCGTCCCCAAGCTCAACCTCGACTACACCGACTACCGCGGCGACCGCAAGTACAACTCGATCAACATGCCCCGCCAGTTCACCGACGGCTACTCGGGCAACATCACCCTCACGATCGATCGCTCCGGCCGCGTCCGCGTCTCGCGATAAACGGCCGATCGAATAAAAATCGACACGCCGGCAATCAGCGACCGCCCGCGATCGTCTCTCCTCGGGGCCGACCGCTGGCCCGCCATCGCAACCCCCTCGGAGCCGTGAGTATGAAACCCCTCTCCCTGTTTGCCGGGCTCGCCGCCGCGGTCGTCCTGGCCCTCGGCAGCGCGTGCAGCACGACCGGCAGCACCACCGCCTCGGCCAGCAAGTCCGGCTGCGCCAGCTCGTGCCAAAGCGCCTGCAGCACCGCCAGCAAGACCGAGTGCGCGACCTCGTGCGGCACGTCCGCCGAGTCCGACTGCGGCAGCACCGCCCAAGTCGCCGCCAAGCCCGACTGCAGCTCGGGCACTTGCACCGTGCCCAAGGCCCAATAACCCGTTGCTTCCATGAGCGCCGCGCTCGACGAGCTACTGACCCGCGCGTACCGCTACGCCCTGAGCCTCACGCACGACGCCGCCTCGGCCGAGGACCTCGTGCAAGAGGCGTGCGTCGGCATCAGCCGGCGCGGCGGGCCGTGGCACGTCGGCTACCTGTTCGCCGCCGTGCGGAACGCGTGGATCGACTCGGCCCGCAAGCGCACCCCGCCGACGGTCCCGATGGCCGCCATGGACCACGAGCCCGCCGCTTGCGAACAGGCCGCGGCCGGCCTTGAATCGACCGAGCAGATCGACCGCCTGCTCGGCCAGTTGAACCCGCCCGAGCGCGAGGCCGTTTACTTGATGGTGGTCGAGGGCTACACCGCCGCCGAGGTCGCCGACCTCACCGGCTGCCCACGCAATACCGTCCTCAGCCGCGTGCACCGCGGCAAAACCAAGCTCCGCCGCCTGCTCCTCGAGGAGGCCCAGCGATGACCGACGCACC
>JBCCQE010000030.1:0-37503 GCA_039024495.1 Planctomycetota bacterium
CCTCGCCAGCGGTGGCGAGGCTTGGGGTGTGTTGTGTTGATTACGGCTTAGTTGAGCCAGGCGGGGCCGGCTTTGAGCAGGGGGGCGATGACGAGCGAGACGATGGCCATGACGTTGATGAGGATGTTCATCGACGGGCCGGAGGTGTCCTTGAGGGGGTCGCCGACGGTGTCGCCGACGACGCAGGCCTTGTGGGCCTCGGAGCCCTTGCCGCCGAGGTGGCCCTCTTCGATGTACTTCTTGGCGTTGTCCCACGCGCCGCCGGCGTTGGACATCATCAGCGCGAGCAGGACGCAGCCGATGAGCGCGCCGATGAGGACGCCGCCGAGGGCTTCGGCGCCGAGGATGAAGCCTGTGGCGACGGGCATGCCGACGGCCAGCAGCGACGGGAGGATCATGCGGTTGAGCGCGGCCTGGGTGGCGATGTCGACGCAGCGTTCGGCGTCGGGCTTGGCGGTGCCTTCGAGCAGGCCGGGGGTTTCGCGGAACTGGCGGCGGATCTCTTCGATCATGGCGTTGGCGGCGTCGCCGACGGCGCGCATGGTGATCGCGCCGTTGAGGAACGGGGTGAGCCCGCCGAGGAAGACGCCGATGAGGACCATCGGGTTGTCGATGGCGAGGTTGAGCGGGACGACGGCTTCTCCGGCGTCGGCGGCGACCTCGGCGATGTGGCCGTTCACGGTTTTGATGAAGGCGGCGATCATGGTGAGGGCGGCGAGGCCGGCGGCGCCGATGGCGAAGCCCTTGCCGATGGCGGCGGTGGTGTTGCCGACGGCGTCGAGGGAGTCGGTGATCTTGCGCGTGTCTTCGCCGAGGCCGGCCATTTCGGCGACGCCCCCAGCGTTGTCGGCGACGGGGCCGTAGGCGTCGATGGCCATGGTGATGCCGACGGTGGCGAGCATGCCGACGGCGGCGAGCCCGACGCCGAAGAGCCCGGCGAGCGAGTTGGCTGCGAAGATGACGCCGGCGATGGTGAGCAGCGGGATAGCGACGGACTCGAGGCCGACGGCCAGGCCGGTGATCATGACAGTGGCGACGCCGGTCTCGGAGGACTTGGCGATCTGCCGGACGGGCTTGCCGCCGGTGTAGTACTCGGTGATCGCGCCGATGATGACGCCGCCGACGGCACCGGCGACGACGGCGAGCCAGACCTTGGCGTGCAGGCCGGCGAGCTGGGTGATGCCGTAGGCCATGCCGATGAACAGCAGCGTCGCGCCGATGGTGCCGACGCGCAGCGCGAGAGCGGGCTTCATCGCCGAGACGAGGCGGACGGCGAGGATGCCGCCCAGCGAGCAGAGCAGGCCGACGGTGGTCATCGCCAGCGGCAGGAACATGAGCGTGGCGGTGGCGGCGGACGCGGGGGTCTCGGAGACGAAGAGGTCGGCCGCGGCGGCGGTGGCGAGGGCCGAGGCGATGGCGATGGTGGCGATCTGTGCGCCGCAGTACGACTCGAAGATATCCGAGCCCATGCCGGCGACGTCGCCGACGTTGTCGCCCACGTTGTCGGCGATGACGCCGGGGTTGCGGGGGTCGTCTTCGGGGATGCCGGCCTCGACTTTGCCGACGAGGTCGGAGCCGACATCGGCGGCCTTGGTGAAGATGCCGCCGCCGACGCGATAGAACAGCGCGACCAGCGACGCGCCCATCGCGAAGCCCTCGATGGCGTGCGCGCCCTTGACGGCGTCGACCGCGCCCTCGGCGGTGCTGCCCGAGCCGATGAAGATCAGGAACAGCGAGCCGATGCCGATGAGGCCCATCGAAGCGACGGTGAGGCCCATGACGCTTCCGCCGAAGAAGGCGATGCTGAGCGCCGCGGGCATGCCGGACTTGTTGGCGGCGAGGGTGGTGCGGGTGTTGGCCTTGGTGGCGGTGTACATGCCGATGAAGCCGGCGACCGAGGAGCAGATCGCCCCGAAGAAGAAGGCCACGGCGGTCTGCCAGCCGATGAAGATCGCGACGCAGACGCCCAGGGCGATGGAGAAGATGGCGAGCAGATAGAACTCGCGCCGCATGAAGACCATCGCGGCGCGGTGGATGGTGTGGCCGAGCTCGGCGACGCGGGCCTCGGGAGAGCCCTGGGCACCGGACGAGCCGTCGTCGTGGCGGCGGATGAGGGCGAAGACGACGAACGCGGCGACGAGGCCGAGGACGCCCGCGACGGGGGTGATCCATTGAAGGTCGGTGAGTTGCATCTGGGTTTGCCTTAAAGAAACGAAAAAGAGATGGCGGCGGAGTTTCTATCGCCGCGTGATTTATATCGCGGAAACACGCCGGGGGCGAGTGGCGGGGGGTGGAAGGCGGCCTGCGACGCCGGGTCGCGCGGAATCGGCGAGCGGGGCGAGGCTTGCTCACGGCCTGCTCATACTTGAGTCGTAGGGTCACGTTCGAGGCGGTCGTATCTGACCGAGGGGGCCGGGTTTTGCCGTGGGGTGTTGCGCGATCGCCGCTGCGTGTTGTTCTTTGAAGTCAGTCACTTCCCCGCGAGCCCGCCATGCCGTCCACGCCCCGCCGTTTGATCGCCTGCTCCACCTCTGCGCTCGTCGCCTCGCTCGGGGCGGTCGCCCTGCCGGCGATCGGGCAGACGCTCGTCGACTTCGACAACGAGGCCCAGTTCGGCTCTCTGACGAACGCGTTCATCAGCAGCCTCCCGGCCGGTGGCGTGCCGGCCAACCCGACGTTCGGCGGCCTGACGGTCACGGCCGCGCCGGGGTCGACGCTGGCGGGCGACGACTTCTCGCCGCTGATCGAGCCGATCGACTTCACGTTCAGCGGCGTGGAGAACTGGAACGTCGACGGGCCGTTCATGACGGGCTTCGGCTTCGAGTTCGTGCCGCACCCGACCAGCAACCTGTTCGAGATCACGCTGCTCTCCGGCGGCGCGGGCGGGACGGTGGTGGGCAGCACGCAGGTGACGCGCACGGCGAACGAGCTGGGGTTCGTGGGCGTGGCGACGTCGACGCCGTTCAACCGCATCGAGATCCGCGACCTCTCGGGCAACAACAGCAACGACGTGTTCGGGCGGTTCAGCATCAGCACGTCCGCCGTGCCCACCTGGAATGGCGGCGACGGCGACTGGGACACGGCAAGCAACTGGTCGACCGGCAGCGTCCCGAATAATCCGAACGCCGAGGTGCTGCTTGTGCCCGACGGCGATTCGACGATCGCCGGCCCGGCCGCGGCGACGTCCGTGGGGTCGCTGACGATCGACAACCAGACCACGACGCCGGGCACGTTCGTCGGGCAGACGACGCTGAACCTCGGCGCCGGCCCGCTCACGGTCGGCAACGCCCTGTCGGTAGGCGCCGTGGGATCGGGGTCGGGCTTCCGCCCGTCGACGCTCAACGTGGGCACGGGCACGCTCACCGTGGGCGGCGAGACCTTCATCCAGCAGGGTGGCGAGGTGCGGGTTGACTCGGGCGGCACGTTCGACGCGGGCTCGGCGGTTCACATCGACAGCGGCACGCTGGCGGTCGCCGACGGGGGGACGTTCGTCACGACGGGCACGACGGGCACGACGGTCAACCTCAACGAGGGCACGCTCGAGGTGCCTTCCCTGACCGGGCTGAACCTCAACTGGACCGAGGGCACAGTCCGCGTCAACGGTGCGGCCGGGCTTGCGCTGAACCTCAACGGCGACCTCGGGCCCAACCCGGTGACGATCGCCAACAACCGGACCCTCGACGTCACGAACACGCTGACGATCAACTCGGCGGCGATCGTCGACGTCGACTTTAGCGGGCGGGTCGACGCGGGCAACCTCACGACGTTCCTCGGCACGCTCAACGCCAACGGCGGGCAGGTCGTCGTGTCCGACACGCTCACCAACCAGGGCACGGTCAACATCACCGGCGGCGGCAACGTCACCGCCACCAACGTCGACGCCTCGGCGGTGGCCATCAACCACACCGGCGGCTCGCTCCGCGTCGATGGCGGGACGTACACGCCGTTTGCGGGCACGGCGGACTTCGACCTCGCGGGCACGACCGAACGGCCGATCCTGTTCCTGGTCAACGGCGCCTCGCTGGACGTCGTCGGCGACCTCAACGTCGCGCGAGGCATAAGCGAGGAGGCGCAGCTCTTCATTCAAAGCGGCAGCTCGGTGACCACGACGAACATGAACCTCGGCGACAACTCGACCGCGACCAGCACGTTCGTCGGTGTCGACGACGCGGGCTCGATGCTGACCGTCAACGGATCGCTCGAGGTCGGCAACGGCAACGACAACGCCCTGTCCAGCAACAACCGCGAAGACATCCTGCGCATCGACGGCGGCGAGGCCGTGGTCGACGGCGTGGTCACGATCGGCACGACCGGCGCGGTCATCGTCTTCGACGGGCAGATCACCGCACAAGGGTGGGTCCGCAACGCGTCGAGCGACGTCGATCACACGGGCGGCACGATTCGCATCGAGACCGGCAACTTCAGCTCGGGCACCAGCGACTACCGGCTCGACGGCAACGGGACGCCGACGCTCGAGCTGGCCGACGGCGCGACCTCCAGCGGCGTGGACGTCACGCTCCGCAACGCGGAGGTCCTGCTGGAGTCCGGCGCGACGTACACGATCACCGACCTGCTGGAGACCAGCGACTCTGCCACGGCGTCGAAGCTCACCGTCACCGGCGCCGGCTCGGAGTTCACCGCCGGGCGGGTGTTCTTCGCCAACGCGAACGGCGCCGATACCACCGTCGACATCCTCGACGGCGGGTCGATCGTGACGACCCTGAACTCGGCGAGCTCGATCGCCGACGACGCCAACTCGACCGCCGACGTGACGATCGACGGCGCGGGCTCGCGGCTGATCATCGGCAACAACTCGGACCTCACGATCGGCAACGGCGGCGCGGCGACGATCGACATCTCCGACGGCGGGTTGCTGCAGACCGGCCGCAACACGCGCATCGGCCTGAGCAGCGGCGGCAGCGGCGTGGTGACGGTGACGGGTGCCGGCTCGAAGTTCGACACCGCCGACGGCGCGCCCAGCGGCGCGGCGAACGACTTCCTGGTCGTCGGCCAGGGCGGCAGCGGCGAGCTGAACATCCTCGACGGCGCGACCGCCGAGGCCGAGACGCTCATCATCGGCGAGACCAACAACGCCTTTAGTGCAACAGTCACCGTGGACGGAGCCGGGTCGACCATTGACATCGAGGACGACCTGCGCGTTGGCGACGATCGGCAGGGGACGATGACGGTGTCCAACGGCGCGGTCGTCAACGTCGGCACGAACGCCAGCGGCACGCACGACCTGCTGATCGGCACGCAGAACACCGCCGACGGCTCGGACCTCATCGTCGACGGCGGAACCATCAACCACCTCACCGGCGCGGCGACGGCCGGCCGGCTGGCGATCGGCGACTTCGGCAACTCGGCCGACCGACCGTCGCTGCAGATCCTCAACGGCGGTGTGGTCGACTCCGACGCGGCGTTCGCGTTGGTGGCCGATCAAGCGAACTCCACCGGCGAGCTGATCATCGACGGCGACGGCTCGCTGTTCGACGTGCAGGGCACGCTGCTCATGGGCGACAACGGCTCGGGCATCGCCACCATCCGCAACGGCGGCGACCTCGTCGCGAACGTCATCGAAGTCTCCGCGTTCGGCGGCGGGACGGGCACGATGACCGTCACCGGCCCGGGCTCGACCGTCACCGCCGCGGCGTCGATGGCCGTGGGCGACCAGGGCACCGCCAACGGGTCGCTGCTCGTGGAAGACGGCGCGACCGTCGAAGTCACCAACGGCGACCTCAACATCGCCCGGCTCGACGCGACCAGCAACGGCAGCGTGATCGTCCGCGACCTCGGCGCAGACGACGGCGGCTCGACGCTGACCGTCGGCGACGACCTCACCGTCGGCGGGGCAGACGGCAACGTCGGCGGCACGGGATCGCTCACCGTCGGTCCCGGCGGCACGGTCAGCGTGGCCAACGTCGTGACCATCCGCGACGGCGGCACGGTGACGCTCGACGGCGGCTCGATCATCGCCAACATCTTCGACCTCAACGACTCCAACCCTAGCGCCGGCTCGTCGCCGAGCTTCGTGTTCAACTCCGGCGCGATGGTCTATCGCGGCGACGAGCTGCTGAGCGACAGCGACTTCGCCGACCTGCTGGGCAACGCGCCCGGCGTAACGCCCACGCTCGGGCCCGGCCAGACGATCAGCGTGGAGGACCTCGCCGTCCTGGAAGGCGCGTTGCGGCTGGACGGCGGCGTGCTCGCGGCGGGGTCGTTCGCGGACAACGATCTCAGCACGCTCGACTGGGACTCGGGCACGCTGATCGTCACCGACTCGGCGGTCGGCGTCGGGGCGGGTCAGCTCTTCGAAGGCACGCTGTTCCTCGGCACCCAGCAGCAGCTGGTGGTGATCGGCAACGGGCTGACCATCGACGCGGGCAGCTCGTTGGTGGCGTTCGGCGGGGTCGCCGCGGACTCGATCGCGGTCGAGGGCGAGCTGGTGCTGGCCGACGGCTCGGGCTTTGGACGGACGATCGCCTCGCCGCTGACCGGCGGCGGCGAGGTCACGCTGCTGGACGACGCGGAGTTCCTGGGCGCGGTGGACGGCACGCTGGACTTCTTCGGCGCGGGGACGGCGACGTTCACCGGTGGCATCTCGCCGGGCAACAGCCCGGGCACAATCACGGTCGAGTCCGACGCGGTGCTGTCGCCGACGAACACGCTGACGATCGAGATCGAGTCGGTGACGGGCCCGACCGGGCCGGCCATTGCCGACGAACTGATCGTGGGCGGCGAAGCGACGGTGGACGGCACGCTGGACGTGGACATCGCCGACACCTCGGTGCTGAGCCTGTACGAGTCGTTCCGCGTCGTGGACGCGGGCGAGGGGCTGACCGGCCGATTCGCGACGATCGACGGCGTGCTGCTGGGCACGGTCGACGGCGTGTCGGCCGCGGCGGCGGTGACGTACGCGGCCGACGGCGTCGACCTGACGATCGCCCTCGCGGCCGACGCCGACCTGAGCGGGTCGGTGGACACGTCGGACCTGGCGATCCTCGCGGCCAACTTCGGATCGACCGACCGCGACTGGGCGACGGCCGACTTCAACGGCGACGGCGTGGTCGACACGTCGGACCTGGCGGTGCTGGCGGCGGGCTTCGGCGTGAGCGTGGGGCCCGGGGCGGCGGCGAGCGCGGCGGCCGTGCCCGAGCCGACGACGGCGGCCGTGGCGCTGATGGCCGGCGTGGCGGGCCTGCTGCGGCGACGGCGCTGAGCCTTGCGCGCGCCGCTTTAGATCGCTTTCGACGCTCGTGTCGCGGATGCCACACTTTGCTCCGACCCTCGGGAGGGCAAGGTGTGAGGCTGGTGCTTGCTCGTTCGCACACCTTGCCGCTCCGCGGTCAAGGTGTGGCACCCCATCAGTTTTCGTGCGAGATGCCCTAAACTCGTCGCCCAATTACCAACCACTGCGAGCCTTGCATGCCCGACGCCCCGCCGAACATCGTTTACATCCACTCGCACGACACCGGCCGGTACATCCAGCCCTACGGCTACGCGGTGAAGACGCCTCGGTTGCAGCGGTTCGCCGAGCAAGGCGTGCTGTTTCGCAACGCGTTCACGGTGAACCCGACGTGCTCGCCGAGCCGATCGGCCCTGCTCTGCGGGACGTACCCGCACGAGAACGGGATGATCGGGCTGGCCCACCGCGGGGCGCGGCTGAACAACGCGGACGACCACCTGGTCGCTACGCTCAAGCCGGCGGGGTACCGCACGGCGCGGGTTGGCGTGCAGCACGTGGCGCACGGCGACGGCCCGTGGCCGGCGTACGACGAGGTGCTGGAGACCGACGGGCACCGAGCGGCGTCGATCGTCGAGCAGGCGCGGGCGTTCGTGAATCGGCCGCACGACAAGCCGTTTTTCCTGGCGTGCGGTTTCTTTGAGACGCACCGGTACAAGCGCCTGCATCACCGCGACGAGGACGGCGCCCAGGGCGACGCGCGCTACGTGCGTCCGCCGGCGGGCTTGCCGGACACGCCGCAGACGCGCACCGACTTCGCCGACTACGCCGAGGCGGCGAACGAGCTGGACGGCCACATGGGCGCGGTGATCGAGGCGATCGACGCCGCGGGGCTGGGTGAGAATACGCTGGTGATCGTGACGACCGACCACGGGGTGGCGTTCCCGGGGATGAAGTGCTCGCTGTCGGATCGCGGGCAGGGGGTGATGCTGATGATGCGCGGGCCGGGCGGGTTCGACGGCGGGCGGGTGGTCGACCCGATGGTGACGCACCTGGATGTGTTCCCGACGATCTGCGACGTGGCGGGGATCGACGCACCGGCGCGGCTGCGCGGGAAGTCGCTGCGGCCGCTGGCAAGCGGCACCGTCGATCGGCTGCACGAGGCGACGTTCGGGACGGTGAACTTCCACGCGGCGTACGAGCCGAAGCGGGCGATCCGCACCGAGCGATATCGCTATGTGAAGCGGCTGGACGCGCGGCCCCACCAGGTGCTGCCGAACTGCGACGACGGCCCGAGCAAGGAGGAACTGCTGGCGAGTGGTTGGGGGCAGCGGCTACAGGCGGAGGAGTCGCTGTACGACCTCGTGTTCGACCCGCAGGAAGCGTGCAACCTGGCGGGCGACGCGGCGTACGACGAGGTGCTGGCGGACCTGCGCGGGAAGCTGGACGCGTGGCGACGCGAGACGAACGACCCGTGGCTGGACGGCGAGCCGGACTGCTCGCACATGCGGGTGAACCCGGTGGACGGCGGCCATCCCAGCAGGGAGAGCGAGCAGCCGTATCGACCGACCAGCGCGTGACGGCGCGGTGCCGCGCGGCGCGGCGGGCGCAAAGAAAACCCGCCATGAAGGCGGGTGAATGCCCGTGGCAGGACTCGAACCTGCACGGCCTTGCGGCCACCGCCACCTGAAGACGGCGCGTCTGCCAATTCCGCCACACGGGCTGTGTTGGGCGAGCCGGGCAATATAGCACAAGGCTGGGTGAACTCGGTCGGGGCGTTCGCCCCGGGGTTTGTTGCGGGTGGCGGCGGCGGATTGCCAAGCCTTTAGCCCCGGCTTTTAGCCGGGGTCCCCGGGTGGAACCCGGGGCTAATGGGGGGGAACACGCACGACGAACGTTTTACAGGTCCAACACCGTGATTGAGGTGTTGGAGTAGACGCAGAGTTCGCCGGCGATGTGGAGGCTGTGGCGGGCGACGTCGGGAGCGGGCATGTCGGTGTGGGCGAGCAGGGCCCGGGCGGCGGCGGTGGCGTAGGACCCACCGGAGCCGATGCCGACGACCCCGCCGGAGGGCTCGATGACGTCGCCAGTGCCCGAGAGCAGGAGGCTGACCTTGCGGTCGGCGACGATGAGCAGCGACTCGAGCTGGCGGAGGGCTTTGTCGGTCCGCCAGAGCTTGGCGAGTTCGACGGCGGCCTTGGTGAGGTTTTGCGGAGACTCTTTGAGCTTGGCCTCGAAGCGGTCGAGCAGCGCGAAGGCGTCGGCGGCCGAACCGGCGAAGCCGACGAGCACGCCGGCGGCGTCGTGGCCCATGTCGTCGAGCCTGCGGACCTTGACGGCGTCGGCCTTGGCGACGGTGTGCTGCATGGTGACCTGCCCGTCGCCGGCGATGGCGACCTTGGCGGGGTCGTCGGGCCGACGGACGCAGACGATGGTGGTGCTGCGGATGGTGGGGGTGGGCATGGGGGGAGTGTATGGGGGAGGCGCTGGGCGCTAGGGAGTTAGGCGCTGAGGTGGCACGCCTCGCCGAAGGCGATGCGTGGTTGGAGGCTGGCAGAGTCTTCGGCACACATCGTGCTGCGCACGAGGTGTGGCACCCGGGGGCACTTCGCCACGGGACGCTGCGCGTCGGCCGCTACGCTTGGTGGATGTCGGATGATGTTGGGCACGTGCCGGTGTTGTTGGGGGAGGTGTTGGAACTGCTGGGGCCGGCGCTTCGGCCGGGGGCGGTGGTGGTGGACGGGACGGCGGGTCGGGGGGGGCACGCGGCGGCGTTGGCGGAGCGCGTGGGGCCGGGCGGGACGGTGGTGGCGGTGGACCTGGACCCGGGGAACGCGGCGTACGCGGAGGCGCGGCTGGCGGAGGTGGGTCAGCGGTGCGGGGTGCGGGTGGTGGTGGCGCACGCGTCGTTTGCGGAGCTGAACGATGTTTGCGCCGAGGCGGGGCTAGACGGGGCGGATGGTTTTGCGGACGCGGTGCTGGCGGACCTTGGTTTTGCGTCGAATCAGATGGACGACCCGGTGCGGGGGCTGAGTTTTTCGGCGGAGGGGCCGCTGGACATGCGACTGGACCCGACGGCCGATCGTGGGGTGTCGCCGACGGCGGCGGATTTGGTCAACGAGTTGCCGCAGAACGAGTTAGCCGACCTGATTTATGAGCTGGGCGAGGAGCGGATGAGCCGGCGGATTGCGCGAAAGATTGTCGAGGAGCGCGCGGCGGGGCCGATTGAGACAACAGCACAGTTAGCGCGCGTGGTGCGTCGTGCGGTTGGCCCGCGCGGCGGGTCGCGGATGGACCCCGCGACGCGGACGTTCATGGCCCTTCGGATTGCGGTGAACGACGAACTGACGGCGCTGGATCGATTGCTCGGGCAGACGCTCGGGCTGCTTCGGCCGGGAGGCCGGATGGGCGTGATCTCGTTTCATTCGCTGGAAGACCGGCGGGTGAAGCACGCCTGGCGTGAGCGGGTCGATCGGGGCGAGCTGGCGGCGGTGACCCGCAAGCCGGTGACGCCGGGGTTGGCCGAGTGCGACGCCAACCCGCGGGCCCGTTCGGCCAAGCTGCGGGTGGTGGAGCGGATCGGGCACGAGGCCTGATCGAGAGACGGATCGGGCGCGCATCGCGGCCGCAAGGATGGGATGACTCGATGACACGCGAATCGAAGATCGGACTGCTGATCGGACTGATGATCATCGTGCTCGTGGCCGTGGTGGTCAGCGACTACGTGGCCGAGCACCAGCGCGACCCGGCGGCGAACCTGTTGAACGACCCGGCGACCACGGCCTCGCCGACGGTGCGATCGACCGTGCCCGCGGCTTCGACGCCTGTGGCCGAGCGGTCGGCGACGGTCGACGACGCGCCGCGGTTCGCACAAGGGCCGATCCCGACGCCCGAAGAGATCGATCGTGCGCTGCGTGAGAAGCGTGCGGCCGAGGCGATGGCCCGCGCAGCGGTCGAGCGGATGGAGCGGCCGATCGATGCGGCGCCCGGCCGGGCGATGGTCGACGCGGTCACGCAGGACGGCCGACTTGCGAGCGCGGCGGATGCGTGGTCGGTCGAGCGGGTGGCTTCGGTCCCGCTGCTTTCGACGGTGGACCCGGTGGAGTCGGCGGTGATCCGCACGCCCGAAGAGCTGTCGCGCGATGCGCAGGAGGCGCGCGGGGCGGTGGCGGAGCCTTTGGTGATGCCGAGGCCGGCACCCGCGGCGGCGCCGATCGACGACGCGATCGTGCACCGCGTGGAGGCGGGCGAGAACCTGTTTGAGATCGCCCGGCGTTATCTCAATGACGGCAACGCCTGGCCGCGGATCGCGCGGGCGAACCCGGACCTGGTGACGCCGCAGGGCCATGTGGTGGAGGGGGCGCGGCTGGTGATCCCGTCGCTTCGTGGGGACACGGCGACCGACGCCACGCGTCTTGCCGAGCGCACGGCTCCGCGGCCGCGCACGGTGACGGTGGAGGAAGGCGATTCGCTGGCGCGGATCGCGCGGCGGCACCTCGGCTCGCCGGACCGGTGGCGGGACCTGCTCGAAGCCAATCGCGGCGTGATCGATCGGCCCGAACACATCCGCCCGGGCCAGACGCTTGTTCTTCCGTCGGAAACAGATACCGCTTCGACTACGCCGACGGCCTCGACGTCAAGCCGAGACGTGAACAGCGCCGCGGCGTTTGGCGGCGTGCGGACGGTCACCGTCAAGGACGGCGACACGCTCTCTTCGATCGCGCAGGCGACGCTGGGCAGCCAATCCCGCTGGCCCGAGCTGTTCGAGGCCAACCGCCGCGTGCTGGCCAACCCCGACGCCGTGCGCCCGGGCCAGACGCTGCGTCTTCCGTAACTGTTGTCGCGTCCGACGCCCTACTGAGCATTCGTCCCGATGCTTGCCAAGCTGCTTGTCACCGTTGCCTTTGCCTGCGTGATCGGGCTGATCGTGCTGGACGCGCGGCAGCGGCAGATCGGCTCGGCGCACGAGATCGCGCGGCTGTATCGGCAGGTGCACGATGCGCGTCACGAGGCGGCGAACCTGCGGTCGCGGATCGAGGCGCAGGCGTCGCCGACGGCGATCGCCGAGGCGGTGGAGGCGAGCGAGCTTCCGCTGATGCCCGCGGTGCCTGACGCCGGGCCGCCGACGGTCGCGCACGTGGGCGGACTGGTGGATTGATCTGCTGAGATGTCGAACTCGTCGCCCCATGTTGCCCGCCGTGCCCCGAAGCGCCCGCCGGCTGCGCCCGAGCCGACGGACCTGCGTCGGGCGCGGCTCGTGGGGTCGCTGCTGCTGGGGGTGATCGTCGTGGCGTTTGTCGGGCTGCTGGGTCGGACGGCTCAGCTTCAGATTGCGCCGGACGAGCGGACGGTGGGCTTGCTCGAGCGGCAGTCGTCGCCTTGGCGGATCGAGGCGCGTCGGGGGGACATCGTGGACCGGCACGGGCGGGTGCTGGCGACGTCGGCGCGGGGGCGGATGCTGTTTGCCGACCCGGCGTTGATCGCGGACTTCGCGTCGTTCGGCGAGCGGGTGGGGTATGGGCTGGGGGTGGAGCCTTCGGAGATCGACCGGACGGTGGGCGAGCGGCTGCGGGCGTCGCCGGGGACGCGGTACGTGCCGCTGATCGAGGCGTTGACGCAAGAGCAGATCGAGGCGCTGCCGACGCTTGGGCCGGACGGCAAGCGGCTGGCGGGTTTGGCGACGCAGGCGACGGCGCGGCGGCACTACCCGCAGGGTTCGCTGGCGGGGCAGGTGATCGGCTTCGTGGGCGTGGAGCACTCGGGGCTGGCGGGGATGGAGGCGACGTTCGACGCGCGGCTGACCGGCGCGCACGGGTCGATCGATCTCTTGCGGGATCGCGATCGGCAGCCTCTGTGGACGCCGGCCGCGGGGCTGAACCCGCCGCGCGACGGGCAGGCCGTGCGGCTGACGATTGATGCGACGATCCAGGCGATCGCGGAGGAAGAGTTGGCGGCGGCGGTGGAGGCGGTGTCGGCGTCGCAAGGGCAGGTGGTGGTGCTGGACCCGCACACGGGCGAGCTGTTGGCGATCGCGAACTACCCGACGTTTGACCCGGCGGAGTTTCGCGACCCGGCGACGGAGGACGCGAAGCGGAATCGGGTGGCGACGGACACGTTTGAGCCGGGGTCGATTTTTAAGCCGTTTGTGTGGGCGGGGCTGACGCAGCGCGGCGCGGCGCGGCCGAGCGACTTTGTGGATTGCGAGCCGGGGTGGTGGGTGACGCCTTACGGGCGGACGCTGCGGGACGCGAAGCCGATCGGGCCGGGCGACTGGGACTATGTGTTGGTGAAGTCGTCGAACATCGGGATGGCGAAGGTGGCGGCGCGGGTGAGCCCGGCGGAGCTGCGGGAGATCATCGCGGGGTATGGGTTCGGGCAGGCGACGGGGTCGGGGCTGCCGGGCGAGGTGGTGGGGGTGTTGCATCCGTTGGAGAAGTGGTCGAAGTATTCGGCGTCGTCGTTGCCGATGGGGCACGAGGTGACGGTGACGCCGCTGCAGATCGTGCGGGCGTTCGCGGCGATTGCTTCGGACGGCGTGCTGCCGACGCTGAGCGTGACGCTGCCCGAGGATGGCGGGCCGACGGTGATCCGCCAGCGCGTGCTCGACCCGGCGATCGCCGAGCACACGCGCGAGGTGCTGCGGCGGGTGGTTGAAGAGGGCACGGGCAAGCACGCGAACTCGGAGCTGTATGCGGTGTTCGGCAAGACGGGAACGGCCGAGCTGCCGGGCTCGGCGAAGCTGAACCCGAACCACGAGGTCGACACCGAGACGCACCGCGCGGCGGAGATGAAGCGCGGGTACTTCGCGAATCGCTATCTGGCGTCGTTTGTGGGTGGGGCACCGCTGGATCGGCCGCGGGTGGTGGTGGGGTGTTTCATCACGGACCCGAACAACGGGCTGCACGAGTACTACGGCGGGGTGGTGTCAGCGCCGGCGGTGAAGGCGATTATCGAGCGGACGCTGGCGTACCTGGGGGAGCCGGGCGATCGGCCGATGGCGCGGGCGGGGGAGTGATTGGACAGTGGGGTTGTCTCGCGCTGAGGCGCGGAGGGGTTAGGTGAGGGAGATGGGGTCGCGACGGAGTCGCGGCGCTTCATGGGCGGCATCCGGTACCCTTCGCCGATGCTTAAGACGCCCTTCCACCAGTACCACCTCGACCACGGCGGCAAGATGGTCGATTTTGCCGGCTGGGAGATGCCGATCTCCTATGGCTCGGTGATCGATGAACACAAGCAGGTCCGCAGCTCCGGCGGGCTGTTCGATGTCTCGCACATGGGGCGGTTGAAGCTGACCGGCCGACACGCGCGCAAGCTGCTTGAAAAGGTGTGCACGCGGTACGTGTCGGACATGGAGGATCGGCGTTGCCGGTATTCGCTGCTGTGCAACGAGGCGGGCGGGACGATCGACGACGTGCTGGTGTATCGGTACGAGGACCACTGGCTGATGGTGTGCAACGCGGCGAACCGCGAGAAGGTGTTGGCGCACCTGGCGGCGGTGCAGGAGGCGGAGGGGTTTCGCTGCAAGGTCGAGGACCAGACAAAGTCGACGGCGATGCTGGCGATCCAAGGGCCGAAAGTGATGGACGTGGTCGGCAAGTTTTCCAAGGAGGTGCCGACGCTGAAGAAGTACGGGTTCACCGTGAAGAACCTGATGGTGCTGAAGATGACGATCAGCCGGACGGGGTACACGGGCGAGGACGGGATCGAGATCATGCTGGGCGCGAGCATGGCGGCGATGGCGGTGAAGCTGTTGCTGCGGGATGAGTCGAACCTGGCGACGATCAAGCCGTGCGGGCTGGGGGCGCGGGACACGCTGCGCGTTGAGGCGGGGATGCCGCTGTACGGGCACGAGCTGAGCGAGGAAATTGACCCGCTGTCGGCCGGGCTGGACTTCGCGGTGACGCTGGACAAGGACGAGCGCGAGCAGGGGATGGCGTTTGTCGGTCAGGCGGCGCTCAAGCAGATCGCGGCGGACGGGCCGAAGATGAGGCGCGTGGGGCTGGTGCTGGACACGCCGCGCACGGCGAGGCAGGGGATGAAGATCTATGCGGGGGACGCGGAGGTGGGGACCGTGACGTCGGGGTGCAAGTCGCCGACGTTGGAGAAGTCGATCGCGATGGGGTATGTGGATGCGGAGACGGCGGCGGGCGGTGGTGCGCTGTCGGTGGAGGTCGGTTCGGGGCGGGCGGATGGCGAGATGACGGCGCTTCCGTTTTATGCGGTGGGCGCGGCGACGGTTTAAGACACACGGTCTGGCGCGTGCTGGACGAACGACTCACGCATGAGGAGACATGGCGATGGAGCAGTGGGAGCAGCAGAATCAAGCGAGCGGTGTGCCGAGCGAGGGCGGGCCGCAGGGCGACGGCGGGCAAGGCGGCGGCGGCCGCGCGGTGGCCTCGCTGGTGCTGGGGTGCGTGGCGATGATCGCGTGGTGCATCCCGCTGGTTGGCCTGCCGGTGGCGGTCGTTGGGCTGGTGCTAGGGATTCTGGATCGCCAATCGTCGAAGCGCGGCATGGCGATCGCCGGCATTGTGCTGAGCGCGATCGGTCTGGCGCTGTCGCTGGTGAACGGGGTGGTTGGCGCTTATCTCGCGATCTCGGGTCAGAGCCAGTTGCTGGGGCCTTGAGCTGCGGGCTCGATTCGGCGTTCATGGGTTGGGTGGGGTGGGGGGCGGTGTGCCCCGGGACGCGTGGCGTCCCGGCTGTTGATCGTTTGTCGTGAGGCGACGTGGGGGCGTGGTGAGGGTACTTTGGCGCGATGGGTGAGCGACCGCTTGGACTGATCGCAGGGAACGGCGCGTTGCCGGCGTTGGTGGCGCGGGGGGCGGTGGCGTCGGGTCGGCCGGTGGTGTGCGTGGGGCTGGCGGGACAGGCGGACGATGCAGCGTTGCGGGGGGTGTGCGATCGGTATCGGCGGGTGGGGCTGATCCGGCTTGGGCAGTGGGCGCGGGTGCTGCGGGGGTATGGGGCGCAGGAGGCGGTGATGATCGGCGGGGTGCGGAAGGCGCGGGTGTACGACCCGCTGACGCTGTGGCGGCAGGTGCCGGACTGGCGGGCGGCGCGGCTGTGGTTTCGTAAGCTGCGGCACGACCGGCGGGATCAGGCGATCCTCGGGGCGGTCGCGGACGAGCTGGACACCCTGGGCATCGCGTTGATCGACTCGACGACTTATCTGGGCGAGCACCTGGCCGACGCCGGCGTGATGGCCGGGCGATTGACGGCCGAGCTGGAGCGCGAGGTGGCGGTGGCGTTGCCGGTGCTGGCGGCGATGAACGCGCACGACGTGGGGCAGGCGGTGGCGGTAAAGGGCTCGGACGTGCTGGCCGTGGAGGCGGTGGAGGGAACGGACGCGATGATCGACCGGGCGGGGGCGTTGTGCCGATCGGGCGGGTGGACGCTGGTGAAGGGGTCGGGGCCGGACAAGGACATGCGGTTTGACGTGCCGACGGTGGGCGTGGCGACGGTGGAGCGGCTGGCGGCGGCGGGCGGGACGGCGCTGGTGCTGCTGGCGGGTCGCGTGATCGTCGCTGAGAAGGCGAAGGTGGTGGAGGCAGCGGAGCGGTTGGGGGTGGTGATGGTTGGGGCGGAGGGGTGAGGGCGGAGGTCCGAGATCGGAGGTCGGAGGTCAGTTTGCCTTGCTGAATCTCTGGTTGAGCCAAGCGATCAACGTGAAGACAACGATCAGGCCGAGTAAAACTTGGCCGTGCGCGAATGTGGCCGACCAAACCCACTCGAAGTGACGCAGCCGCTCGGGGTCGACGAAATACGTCGTTCCCTTTTGGACGTACTCGATCGTGTCGGCGCTGGCGCGGGATGTCTTAGCGTTGGCCATCAATCCGGCCCAAGCAATCTGAAGCGCGATGAACCAGCCGATGCCGATGAGCAGCCACGCCCCACAGACGACCGTGCCGACACGCCCGATGAGGCGTACTCGAACGTTACGCGGCGATATGAGGTGGACTGACGGCATCGCGACCGAGTTTACGATTCGCACACCTTGCCCTCCCGGTGGTCGGGTCAAGGTGTGGCACCCTTCGCCGAGGCAGCGGCGATCGTCACTCAATCTCGCCAACGGGTGCTGGGGTTGAGCGACGAAGACGGAGGTAGGTCAGCAAGAGCGGGATGAACGTCAGCCAAGGCGCTGCGAAGGGGAGGAGCCGTCCAACAAGGCTGAAGGGCTGCTGCGCGTCGTGATAGGCCGCAAGTGTGTTGGGTGGAACGGGATCGAGCGCGTCGAAGTCGGCGATCGTGAAGGTGTTGGGCTGGGGCTGGCGGTATTGATTGATCTCAGGGTGCGGGTCGGCCACGATCTGGCGGAGGCCGCCGGCGGCGTTGGCGACGACGATCTCGGCGAGGTTGACGTCGTCCCAGTCGTAGAGGATGTCGATCGTGTTCCCCGGCGCAACCGGGAAGTCGCCGCGCGCTCGGGAGACATACGCGGGCGACTGCTGCGTGAAGATGGGCAGTGGCACCCTTCGGCCTTGAGGGCCGACGGCTCCGATGGGCGTGACCCACAGATCGTCGTCGGTGGCGTTGGTGATGGAGATCGTCGTGATGAACGCGATCTGGATTGGGTTGTGTGCGTTAAGCGGTGCCAGCACGGGGATAAGCCCGCACGGCAGCAGGAGGCCGTTGAAGATGAGAAGGACGAGGACCGCTCGCCTCAGCCAGACTTTTGACCCGGAACTCGGATCGCTCACGCGCGTTGGTGTTTTTCGAGTTTGTGGTTGATGGCGCGGCCGAGTTTGCCGGCGGCGTCGGTGATGACTTTGTAGAGGTCTTCGCCTTTGGCGTCGACGGCGAGGGGTTGTTCGCCGGCGATGCGGCCTTCGAGGGTGACGCGTTTGTCGTCGTGGCCGTGGCGTTTGCCTTTGTCGTCGCGGAGGTGGGCTTCGACGCGGGTGACGTGCTGGGCGACGTGTTCGAGGGCTTTGGAGACGGCGGCCTCGACGTGGTCGTGGAGGGCGGGGGAGCTTTCGACGTCGCCGAAGTTGACTTGGATCTGCATCGGTAAGGGGTCCGGAGGGAGGAACGAAAGAGGACTCAGAGACGCTTACAGCATAGGCGGGTGGGCGGTTCGCGCGGGGGCGGTTGGGTGGGTTGGTGGATTGGCGGATGGGTGGGCGGATGGGTGGGTGGGCGGTTGCTGGGGCGGTGTGGTGGTTGGGTGGTGCAGCGGGATAGCGCCGCCCTTTGGGCGTGCGGCGAAACGGGGTATTGGGGATTACACGGTGGGGGGGACGGAGGGTGGGGGGAGCAGGGGTGGGAGCAGGGGGCCCTGCGGGCCTGCCGCTACGCGGGGGAGTCGCGCGAAGGGTTAGACCATGGCGTTGCGGATGGCGGCGGCTCGGGGCTGGAGGTGTCGGCCGGGGCAGGCGGTGGGGTTGAGCTCGCGGTGGGTGTGGATACGCGAGGCGGGGACGCGGTGCTTGGTGGCGAGGGCGCGGAGAGCGGCGTTGAGCCCGCCGAGCTGGGCGTCGGAGGGGGCTTGCTGTTCGAAGTTGCCCAGGACGAGCACGCCGAGGTTGTGGGGGTTTCGGTCGCGGACGTGGGCGCCCTGGTAGCTGGGGGATCGACCTTCCCAGACGCGGCCGGCGCGGTCGACGATGTAGTGGTAGCCGATGTCGCCCCAGCCGCGGCGTTCGACGTGGGAGGCGCGGATGAGTTCGATGCGGTCGGCGGTGTCGGCGGAGCTGTCGAAGTAGACCGGTCGCCAGCCCTCGTGGTGGATGGTGATGCGTTGGACGCCGGCCATGGGGTTGACGCGGCGTGGGTTGGGGCCGCGCGAGGCCCAGGCGGATCGTGCGACGACGGGGAGGCCGCCGGCACGCTGGATGGGCCTAGGCGCGGCGGAGGTGCGAGGCGGGGACGCGGCGGGGGTGCGGTGGGTGGTGCGGGTGGTGGGGGTGTCGGAGACGGTGGGCCAGGTGGGGCGGGGGCGGTCGGTGAGGGCGGTGGTGGTCTCGCAACCGGCGAGGAGCAGGGCGCAGCCGGCGAGGAGGACGGAGCGTCGCGCGGGCAGGGCCTGCGGCTCGGGGGGTTGAGACGCGTGGGGCGCGGGGCGTTCGGCGAGAGACTGCGGGGTGTCGGCCGGGTTCATGGGCCGTGCTCCTGCGGGTGCGGGGTCGGCCGGCGGATTGCCGGGAGCGGGTGTCCGGAAAAGCGGGACGACGGGTTTCATCGACCGTGGGCCCGCGTTGTCTCCAACCGATCGCTGCGTTTGGGCTAGGCGTCGGCCCGGCCGGGCAGGGACCAGGCGACGCGGCCTTCGGTGCCTTCGCGCAGACGCTTGAGGTTACCGCGGTGTCGCAGGACCACCAAGGCCGCAATGAGCAGAGCGAGGGTGAGATAGACGGTCGCGGGGACGGCGGGCTCGGCGGCGAGGACGACGGCGATGCCGACGACGACGGGGACCGATAAGGCGGCGACGACCGACCCGAGGCTGACGTAGCCCGTGCGGTAGGTGATGACGGCCCAGAGGACGCCGGCGACGGCCCCGGCGAGGGTCAGCCAGGGCCAGATGCCCAGGACGACGCCCAGCCCGGTGGCGACGCCCTTGCCGCCCTTGAACTTGAGCCAGACGGGGAAGACGTGGCCGAGCACGGCGACCACGGCGACGACGAGCCAGCCGAGCATCTCGGGCCAGCCGGCGGTGGCGGTCGGGCGGACCCACAGGGCGTAGGCGAGGACGGGGCCCAGGCCTTTGAGCAGGTCGAGGACGAAGCAGAGGATGCCCCAGGAGCGTCCGACGGTGCGGCCGAGGTTGGTCGCGCCGATGTTGCCGCTGCCGCGGGTGCGGATGTCGACGCCGAGGCACAGGCCGATGATCAGGCCGAAGGGGATCGAGCCGGCGAGATAGGCGATGAGGATCCAGACGGCGATGAGCTCGGGCGGCATGCGCGAGAGTGTACGGGCGGGGTTGGGTTGCGGGCTGTGAGTGGAGCGGGGGTGGGGTGGGGGGTCCGATGGTGGTGTCGGGGGCGGGGAAAGGCGGCGGCGGGGGCCGTGCGGGCGGCGCGCTTGCTGGGCCGGCGCGTGGGTCGTACGATTTGGGCATGATCGGAAAGACGATGACGTGCGGGCTGGCGGCGATCGCGGGACTGACGGCGAGCCCAGTGTGGGCGCAGCTTCAGACGCCCGGGCAGGTCGCGGACCCGCGATTGGATTTCTGGATCGTGATGCTGGTGTGCCTGTTTCTCTCGGCGGGCGTGATGCTTGGTGCCTTGCTGAGCTCGCGACGGACGCACCTAGACTGATCGCTGCGTGGGATCGGCGGGTTGGCTCGCCGATCGATCGCCTTGCCGCGGACCTTTGACTCGAACTGAAAGACGAGGCCGGACATGACCCAACGCTCCGTGCTTGCTCTGATTGTGGTGAACGCCGCCCTGCTGGCCGGGCTTGCGGCGATGCTGGTGACGCCGCGCACGGCCGAGGCGCAATTCACGGCCGGCGACCGGTACACGATGATTTCCGGCTTCGCGGCCGGGCGTTCGAACAACGCCGCGGTTTATCTGATCAACCTGAACAACGGGGCCGTGGCGCCGATCTTCATCAGCACGGCAAACGACTCGCTTGAGGTGTTTTCCGGGCGGGTGGTGTCGCGAGATACGGCGTCGTCCCGTGGCGGCGGCGGCGGGGGTCGCTGAGCCGCGTGTTGTTCGCTTTGTGTGCCCGCTCTTTTCCCTGCCGCTTCACGAGACACGCCATGACTCGCTCAACCACGCTCGATCGCACGACCGCCGTGTGCTACGCCCTGATCGCCTCGGCGACGGTGCTGTCGGGGCTTCTGATCTTCGGGCTCGACCAGCGTTGGGGACGGCACCACGAAGCCCAGGCGGCGCTGGTGATCGCCCGCGACAACTTCACGATCTTGACCACGCCGACGCGGTCGAGCGAGGAGGCGCTGCTGGTTCTGGACAACGCCTCGGGCCGCCTGCTGGTGTATCGGCTGGACGTCACGCGCAAGAGCTTGACGCCGGTGGCTGGGTATGAAGTGCCGCGGATCTTCGAGCGATCGATCCAGAACTGACGGGTCGGCGGCCTGCGGCACGGTGGTTGTCGCGGCAATCGTTTAGAGAATGTGGTTTTTCGCGTGGCCGATTGCGAATCGGGGTGGGTTGTTTGTTGCGTAGTGCGCGGCTGCGGGTTTGAGCCCGCATGCTTCAACGCACGCATCGTGCTGCGCACGAGGTGTGGCACCGCAAATCCCAACCGGTCAGAAATGCTGCACACGCTCTAATGCGACAGGGCTGGCGAGAGAGACGTGGCTTCAGCCCTTGATCGCGCCTGCGGCGAGGCCGCGCACGAACCATCGCATGGTGAACATAAACAGCAGCACCAACGGCAGCGAGGCGATGGTGTAGCCGGCCATCATCTCGCCCCACTGCTTGACGTATTCGCCCTCGAGCCGGAGCAGGCCGACGGTGAGCGTGAGTTTGTGGTCGTCGCGTAGGACGACGAGCGGGAGGATGACGTTGTTCCAGACGCCGAGGAACTTCATGATGGCGATGGTCGCGAGGATCGGCCCCGAGAGCGGTAGCACGACGTTGAAGATCTGGCGCAGGTGGCCGGCGCCGTCGATCTCAGCCGACTCGAAGAGCTCTTTGGGGATGTCTTTGACGAACTCGGTGAGCAGGAAGACGCCCGCGACTTGGCCGGTCGCGGCGGTGACGACGATGATCGCCCACAGCGTGTTCACGCCTCCCATCGATTTGATGAGCCAGAACATCGTGACCAGCGTCGCGGCGGTCCCGGGCAGGAACATCGAGGCGATGATGATGTAGTAGACGAGGTTGCGGCCGATGAAGCGGTGGCGGCCGAGCACGTAGCCGGTGAGGATCACCATCACCATCGACAGCGCCGTCGCGGCGACGCTGGTGACGATGGAGTTGGCGATGTAGGTCTCGACGATGTTCCACGCGTCGACCCAGTTCTGCAGCCGCCACTGGTTGGGGGCGTCGAAGAACCATGGGTTTTGCTGGTATTGCGTGTTGGTCTTGAAGCTGATCACGACCATGATGAACAGCGGATAGAAGGCCGTCGCCAGCACGAACAGCACGAGGAAGTACTTGGGGAACTCGCTTTTGAAGGTCGCTTTCTGCACGCGGGGGTCCTTGGTTTACTTCTCGACCTTGACGTAGCGCTGGTAAACGATGGTCAGCAGCAGGATCATGACGAACAGCACGAGGCCCAGGGCGCAGGCGTAGCCGTATTCATTCTCGAGGAAGGCCTTGTTGAACATATAAAGGCCGGGCACCATCCCGCGGTTGTCGGGACCACCATCGGAGCCGAGCAGGATGAGGAACATCTCGTACCCGGTGAGGGTGCCGATGGTCATGAAGATGAGGTTGATGCGGACCTGGGTCATGATCAGCGGCAGCTCGATCATGAAGATGCGCCCGATCGGGCCGACGCCGTCGAGCTCGGCGGCCTCGTAGACGTCCTGGCCGATCTGCTGCAGGCCCGCGAGGTAGATCAGAACGCCCACGGTGCCCACCCACGGGAAGCCCCAGAAGATGAGCGCCGGGATGATCAGGTCGCGGTTGCCCAGCCAGGCGGGCGTGCCGTACTCGAACTGCTCGGTCGGGCGGACCCAGACCTGAGTGAGCAGGATCAGCGCCGAGCCGATGATCAGCACGCCCCACCCCGCGGCGACGCGCACCTGATCGGCGGTGAAGCGGTCGGTGAGGCTGCGAATGAGCTCGTAGCCGACGACGATCACGGCCATCATCAGCGGCGCTTTCCAGAAGTGGCCGTAAAACGCCCAGCAGCCGCCGAGCAGCAGGAACGCCCAGAGCACCCAGCTGGTGCCGAGCACGCGCGCGAGGCCGATGAACGCACCGAGCGTCAGGGCCATCATGCCCCACACGGCGGCGGCGTTGCCCGAGGCGATCGCCGTCGCCCACAGCGGGATCAGGAACGTCATGCCGACCAGCGATATGAAGCCGGTCAGCCGGCCGTTGCGCGTCTCGGACGACGTCGGAAGCGCGAGAAGGAACGCGCCGATCGCCAGCAGCGCCCACACCCCGCCGATGAGCTGGTCGAGCCCGGGGAAGAGCAGCTGCGGTTGGCCGCCCGAGACCACGCCATCGACGACGGTGGCGTCCATGAGGACCTGCTCGCCCGCCTCGTTCACGCGGAACCATCCGTGCAGCAGCGGGTCGAGCCATCGGCCCAGAGCCGGCAGACCGCCGGAATAGACGTCGTGCTCGACGTTCTGCACGATCTCCTGCCCGGCGGGCGTCACGGCGGTGACGACGTCGATGTAAACCCGCTCGCGGTTGCCGTCGAGCCAGTTGAACAGCGGCATCAGCCCCGAGCCGTTGAGGATGCGGTTGAACAGCCCGAAGTCGGGCTCATAGAAGCTCTTCCACACGAGGATCCACACCACCGCGGGGATCACCATCGGCACGACGAACGCGACCTGGAAGACGTAGCGCCAGCGGTCCGAGACCATGTGGTGCAGCGCGAGCGCGGTGAGGATGCCCGGCCACATCTTCACGAGGTTCGCCGCCAGCAGGATGCCGATGAGCTGGAACGACTGCCAGAAGAGCGTGTCGTTGTAGGCCGTTTCGAAATGGCGTGTGCCGTAGAACTCGAGGACCGACCCCGGGGTCCAGCGATAGAAGGCCTTGACCACGACATCGAGCTTGGGGTAGTAGCCGAACACGACCATGCTGATGAGCGTGGGCGTGAGCAGCAGGAACAGCGCGGTGTAGAGCCGCGACTTGGCGGCGACCTTAGCACGGGCGCGCTGGCCGACAGTCACGGCTGCGGGGCCGGCAATGGCGGCCTCGGGCTTGCCGGCGGGGGTAGTCGCGGGGTCAACGGCGGACATCGTTGGAGCTTACTCGCGGGTGGGGAACGGCTGATCGGGGAAGACGCGGGCCCACGCCTTGGGCGATTCGGTCGCGTTGAGCTGGCGGGCCGACGAAGCAACCAGCAGCACACGATTCTCGTCGGCGTTTTCGGCGTTGAGCAGCAGGGCGCGGATGTCCTGGCCGGCGATCGACCGCTCGGCGTTGCGGTGGCCGTCGCGCGTTTCCAAGTACGATCGCCAATAGAGTTCATCGATACCGGTGACCGGCCGATCCACCGCCGCTTGCACCTCGCGTGCCATCGTTTCGTAGCTGATATCACCCGAGAGATACTGGCTGATCATGCCCGAGTACCGCACCGCAATCGCCCCCTTCAAGTCGCGCGGTCTAATCCTCATGTTCGGGTGGATGCCCTCGGGCGAGACCGCGAAGGGCAGCATCTTCGCGGATGGCTCGGCACCGATGGCCACCGGCAGCCAGTTGGCGATCCGGTTGAACCGCTGGTTGACCTCCAGGCTGGTCAAGTACCGCAGGAAATCGATGGCGTCGTCCTTATGGGCCGACCGCTGATACACCTGGTAAGGCGCGCCCGCGTTGGAACTTGCCTCGCTCATGCGGCCGGCGATCAGGTGCCCCCACTTCTCGCCCGGCGCGGGCAGCGGGAACGGGGTGATCATGACGTCGAAACGATCTTCGGGGTCGTCGTGCTGACGTGCGCCCTCGAACAGGCTGTTGGCGTCCCAGGCACCCGACGAAATCATCATGGCCCGGTTGAGCACGAAGCGGTTGTTGGCTTGGTCGCGCTCCAGGGCGATGAAGCCCATGGGGTAGTAGCGGCACACCTTGTGCATCAGCTCGTGCATCGCCCGCACCCGTTCGTCGTCAAACGACCAGGCGCCCGAGACATAGGCGGTGCCGATCTCGGTGCGGGTGATGGAACCGTCGCCATTGACGTCGAGGATCGGCCCAAGCGGCGCGGAGAAGGGGACCTCGTACTGCGACGCGACCATCCAGAGCGAGTAGCTGCTGCCGGCGATCGGCACCAGCTTGGGCTCGCCGATCTTCTCGCCGTAGAGGTAGACCGACTCGCAGAGCAACACGAGCTGGCCGAAGGTCTGCGGCCCGTCGTCGCCAGCCAGCCATGCGTCCAACTCGGGCCCGCGGACGACGAACCCCTCGTCGATCGCGGCCTGCAGCTGCTGGGGGAGCGGGTCCTGCTGAAGCGCTTCGATCGCGACGTCCTTGACCCGCCGCATCATCTGGACGTTGATGTAGAGCTTGGCCGAGCCCCAGAACGAGGTGGGCACCGCGAAGTAATCCTGCAGCGCCGCGTCGTAGCCGCCCTCCATGCCGTCGAGGAACGTCTCGCGCCAGGGGGCGGTCGCCAGGAACTGCGCGAGCGTGGGATCGATGTCTTCGGGCAAGTACTCGGCCGCGTTGTAGGGGTTCGGCTGATTGACAAAGGCACCCAGCGGCTCGAAGAACTTGGCGACAAAGGTGCCGGACGTCATCCGCGACATGCCGCGCTCGTTGATGTCCGGCGCGGTGCCGGCGACGAGGTGCGTGTTGAGCCACTGAGCGTAGAATTTTTCGGTGATGGGCGACTGCTCGACGCGGATGTTGCGGGCCGCGACGTGGGGCAGCGCGTTGTAGGTCGCCATCACGTCGTCCATCGCCTCGCGATAGCCGGGCTCGAGCTGCCAGTGAGCGACGCGGATGATGGTCGCGCCGTCGCCGCCAAAGCCCTCGCCCGCCTGATTCGACACCACGATCACACGCCCGAGGCTGACCACAAAGCCCAGGGCCACGAGGAACAAGCCGAGCGTATTGAGCGAAAAGAGTTTCATGGCAAAGTCGCGTCGTGCGGGGTTGCGTGGCAGGAAGGCTACTGAGCGGTCGTAATGGCCGAGCGGCCGAAGCGGAACTCGGGCAACTCGATGTTGGCGTCGGGGTGCTCGGCGGCGAGGGCCCGGAGGCGATCGAGCGCCTGATAGGCACGGCCGCTGGAGGGCGTTTCGACGACGGTCTTGGTGTAGAACTCGACAGCGGTATCGAGCCGGCCCGGCAGCGACGACGCGATCTCGCCGGCCTGCCAGTAATACTCGCCCACGCGGGAGACCGGCAGGCCCACGGCGTCGCCGGCCACAAGATGGCGCAACGCGTCATCTGCGGCGTCGCGTGGGCGGTAGTGGTCATAGAGCAACAGGTGCATCGCCCCGGCGAACGGGTTGTCGGGGTGCTGGGACAAGTGCGACTCGAGGAACGCCACGCCCTCGGCGACGGCCGCGGGATCGGCGAACTGCTGCAGATAAGCGCCGCCAATACGCAAAGCCGCTTCATGAGCAATAGGCAGGTCGGGGTAGTCGGCGATCACACGCCGATAGACGGGGATGGCGTCGTTAGGACGCTCCGGGTCGTTGCGGTAGTCACGGATCTCGAGGATGCGACCGGTGTTGAGCAGGCTGCGGGCGGCGAGCGCGTCGCCGGTGCCGTCGTTGGCGAGCTCGTTAAAGAGTCGCTCGGCCTCGGAGATCAACGCCGGATCGGGGGGCTGCTGGTGCTGGGCCGCCACCGCCTGACCGAACATGGCCTGACGCCGCAGCGGATCGTCGGGGGCGAGTTCGGAAACCAGCGCGGCGTAGGCGGTGCGTGCGGCGTCGAACTCGAACCGCACGACCAGCTCGCTCGCCTCGTCGAGACGCTCCTGTGCGGTGGCTTCGGAGGCATGGGTCGGGGTGACGCCACACCAGACGCAAGCCAACCACAGCGCGGCCGCCAGCCAAGACATGGGGCGACGACAAGCCCGGGTATCCGCACGCCTCGATGGGTAGAAAACACTCATGATGCTGAATCGTCTGGAGGAGGCCGGCACGCCGAGTCCGCACCCGCGACGGCGTGCCGAGAGATTACACGATCCGACGCCCCAAGTGGAGTCCCAGGCCGCAAGCTAATACGAATCTGCCGGGTCGGTTGCGGACGGCTTGGCGTTGCGGTAAACCACGCATAACCGATACGCTTTATCTTGCTTGCTTAACCACATCCATCGTTATTTTATCTCAACCACAACGCCGCCCGTTCCGGGGCTTGGGGGTTGGCCCTTTCCCAGGACCCTTGATTGATGTCGACCGACCAACTGACCAAAGAACGCCTGATCGATCTGCTCCGCCCCGTGATGACCGAGCCGATCGAGACGTACGCCTCGCAGAAATCCGATAAGGCCCTTGAGGCCGAGGCGGAGGTTGCGAAGATCGAGCAGCTCAAGGAACAACTGGGCGCCGATTCCCCGGCCGTGAAAGCCCTGGAAGAAGCGATTAGCACCCTGGCGTTCGACCCCAACGACGACCGCAAGGCCCGGCTCCGCGACGCGGCGGTCGCGGTGGTCGCGATCTGCAACGAGCTCAAGGTGCCCGTCGAGGTCAAGCGGCCTAAGCCCGCGCCCGGCACGGTCGCCTCCCCAGCCGCCGCGCCGGCCGCCGCCGAGAAACCCAAGAAACGCAAGCGCACCCCGCCCGCCGAGATCGAACGCCTCGCTCTGCTGGTCCGCAAGGCCCTGCCCCCCGCGTCGACCTCCGACGCGCGCTGCAAGACCATCGAGCAGATCAGCGACGAGACCGGCGTGTCCAAAGACGAGGTCCGCTCGGCGCTCAGCAAGCTCAAGCGCGAGGGCGACGCCGAGAGCAACGGCTTCCGCGGCCCCCGCGGCGGCTGGCGCAAGGCACCCGCCTGAGCGGCCGACCTTTAAGCAGAGCGTTTTGCATCAATATCAACCGGCCGCGCTTGGGGGTGCCACACCTCGTGCGCAGCACGATGTGTGATGCAAAGCATGCGGACCCGCCGCCACACATCGCCTTCGGCGAGGTGTGGCACCCGGCCAAACGTCACGCAAGACCCATCTAAGTGAGAAGCAGACGATTCAGCGCGCGGCCGTCGGCTCTTCGAGCAGCGTGACAGTTTGCGCATCGGCGTCGAGCCGCGCGGGCACGTTCAGCGGCAGCGTCGCGTTGTCCGTCACGTGCCCGGCAGGGAAGTGGGCCAGCACCGGGTACGGCGCGTCCGTGAAGTAATCCACGAACACGTCGTCGATCGTGTGGTTGTCCTTCTCGTCCGGCTCGCCCTTGGTGAATCGCCCAAGCAGCACGCCCGCGAGGCGGTCCAGCTTGCCCGCGGCCTTGAGCGTGGCCAGCATGCGATCGACCTTGTACGGCGGCTCGTTCACGTCTTCCAGATAAAGGATCACGCCGTCCATGTGCAGCTCGTCCGGCGTGCCCATCAGCGCCGCGACCAGCGCGAGGTTCCCGCCCACGATCACGCCCTCGGCCGTGCCGCCGACCAGCGTCTTGGGCAACACAGCCGGCGGCTCTTCCGCGAGCGGCGGGCCGTTCTCTGCGGGGTCGATCGTGTACGACCCTTCGGCCTCGCCGTCCCTGGGCCCCTCGATCGCCCGCCAGAACGCCTTCTCGGCGAACGGGTGCATCCCGTCGTCCGAGCCCAGGCCCCACTGCGGGTTCGGCGAGTGGAACGTCACCAGCCCCGCCCGCTGATTCAACGCCGCGTGCAGCGCGGTGATGTCGCTGAAGCCGATGAAAATCTTCGGGTTGGCCTTCACCACGTCCCAGTCGACCAGGTGCATCATCCGCGTCGTGCCGAACCCGCCGGTCGCGGGGAACACCGCATCGACCTCGGGGTTCGCAAACGCCGCGGTGAACTCGTCGGCCCGCACCTGATCGGGGCCCGCGAGGTAGCCCGTCTTGCGCGAGAGGTTGTCGGGCAGGATGACGTGGTAGCCGCGCGCTTCGAGGCGTTCGCGGACGATCTCGATGCGGTGCATCAGCGCCACGCCGGCCGGGGCGATCAGCTTGATGGTGTCGCCGGGCTGCAGCCGGGCGGGCTTGACCCGTTCGATCGTCTCTGCCATCGCGGAGGCTCCTGTGAGTGTGACCGCCAGCGCGATCGCCTGAAAGGCTCGGTTAAATACCATGCTCGATAGATTATCGCGTCGGCCGCGACCCCGGAACCGGCCCGCAACCCCGCCCTGCCCCGCCCATCTCATCCCCTCCTCGGAAGACGGAGCTTCCCGTGCCCCACCGCCCCGCCGCCCTCGCCCCGCTCCTCGCCCTCTTCGCCGCCGTCGCCCTGCTCGGCTGCGCGACCGACCCCGCCCCCACTTCCCACACCCTCACGCCTCCCGCCGACACCGCCCTCGCCCCCCGCCCCACCGCCGACGAGCCCCTGTCCGTGACCCTCGACGCCGACCGAGCCATCGACTTCGTCCTCCTCGGCCACTCCGTCCAAAACCGCCCCATCACCATGTACCGCTTCGGCACCGCCGGGCCCAGCCTGCTCATCTTCGGCGGCATCCACGGCGACGAGCCCACCTCCGAAACCCTCGCCCGCGACCTCGTCCACCACCTCCACCAACACCCCCACCTCTACGCCGACCGACGCATCGCCGTCCTCCCCGCCGCCAACCCCGACGGCCTCCTCGCCGGCACACGCACCAACGTCAACGCCGTCGACTGCAACCGCAACTTCCCCACCGACAACTGGCACCTCCACCCCTCCCGCCCCAACCGCTACGGCAGCGCCCCCGCCTCCGAACCCGAGACCCGCGCCATCCTCGCCGCCGTCGAGCTCACCCAGCCCGTCCGCATCATCTCCATCCACTCCACCGGCTCGTTCCCCAAGTGCAACAACTACGACGGCCCCGCCACCGCCCTCGCCCAGGCCATGGCCGAACACAACGGCTACCCCGTCGAGGCCGACCTCGGCTACGCCACCCCCGGCAGCTTCGGCACCTGGGCCGGCGACGAACGACAGATCCCCACCATCACCCTCGAACTCGACCGCGACGACTCCGCCCAAACCGCATGGAAAGAGAACCGCGAAGCGCTGATCGCATTTATTGAGTATTGACAACCACCCCCTTTTTCACCCTACTGTTTGACTAAAACGAGAAGGACGACGATGGTCATAAGCATTACAAATTGCGCCATAACAAGAGGGCTGAATTGTGTAATAAATGTATTTGCAATGACACCTTTTGCAGACCAAGCCTTCTTGAGACTTATGCAGATTAAAGGCCCATCGTACTTGTCCGCTCCATCTCGCACTTGCCTCTCTACTTCCGCCATACGTTTTCTTGCAAAACGAAGCAGTGAATACTGCATTGCTTCTAATGTCCAAAACATGGTTATTAGTGGGAGAGCTGAGGCTAGGTATGCAGTAGTATTTAGAAATTTATGATTGTAATAGGCTACTGTGATTCCAGAGAGAATAAGAAACAGCCAGCTGCGGACCTTCAGAGAATGATCTAATTGGCGGCTTATTATGGACTGAAGAATTTCAATCTCTTTGTATGCTTGGTCAATTTTTTGCATATCACAGCAACCTGGGTCGGAGAAGGTGGGGTCGGGGTCCAAAAAGGGGTCGGGAGTCTTTTTAGTCATCTAGAGGTCTTCTCGGTCGACCTCTGGGCTGGAGCGTCGACATCAATTCGAGACGTTCAACAGTGGCAGCGGTCCAGTCGGCGTCTCCCAGCGGTCGGCCCCGCACCACGCAGCGCCGCACGACATCGGTTTCGGTGCTCCGAGGCAACGTGTTGACCGTCCGAAGCCAGCCCTTCGGCACGCCCAGGGCGTTTGGCCAACCCGCGACCGGTGCAGCACGCTCGGGCAACAGCCCTCGTCTGGCCGCCAGGCTCGTCCATGGCCAGTCTTCGACTCGCTCGATCAGGTCTGCCCGCAGCGGGTTCTGCTCGACGTACCGTGCCACCGTGAGGAAATGGCCGTCGTCCTGCACGGGGAAGGACTTGAACCGGCCTTGATACACCGGACCCGTGCCAGCGGAGCATCGGTGGGCGTGCCACCGCTGGGTGTGGGTGACGGTGAGAAGCCGCATGAACTCAGACAGTTCGCCATCGGCTCGGGGGCGAAGCAGCAGGTGCCAATGGTTGGGCATGAGGCAATAGCAGAACAACTCGAGGCCGGGCACCCGCGGCGCAGTTTGCTGCATGACTCTGATGAATGCCTCGTAATCGCCGTCCTTGCGGAACAGCGTCATCCGCCCCGCCCCGCGGTTGAGGACGTGGTAGACGTAGCCCCCGGCTCCGATGCGTCGGCGTCGCGGCACGCAGTGACTGTACTCGACCACCAACAACCCATCAAAAAAAGACTCCCGACCCCTTTTTTGGTCCTTTTTTGGTCCGACCCTTTTGGGGGTTGCATCATCAGCTCTTGGGTCCGACCTGCGCCGCGTGGTTCGACCCTCAACGTTTGGTTCTGATTCGTTGGATCAGTGGGCTCGACCGCAGAACGGTCGTGCGCATCACGTATGGCGATACTCGTCAGGACTTGATGGCTCAATTGGCATGTTTAAGCCGTGGTTTCGCGGCGTTTGCACAGGTGACGTGCGCCCTTGAGTCGCCACGTGGAGCTTGATGTGTTCGCGTTTTCTGAGTCAACTTATTCGACGGAGCCTGCTGAAAACGTGCCGACCGACCCATTTGCGGCGGCGGTGTTGCGGTGGCGGGTGGGGGCGGTGGAGCGGCTTGGGGTGTTGGCGACGTCGGCGGGGGTGGCGGACGAGACGGCGCGGAAGGCGGCGACGGCGATCGTTCGTCTGGGGGCGTGCGTGGAGGCGCAGCGGGCGCGGGCGACGGAGATGGCCGAGGGAGAGGGGGCGTTGCTGCGGGCGCTGCTTTATGACGGGTTGGGCGAGGGGGAACGGGGAGGGTCCACAGATTTCGCAGATGACGCAGATTTGGGGGGAGCGGGGGAGGGTCGCGCGCAGAGGCGCGGAGAGGGTGGGGCGAGAAGAGATAGGCATAGCTGCATCGCGACGCGATGCTGAAGGAACGGCGGGGCGGGTCGAGTGCGATGCGGGCATTTCCGCCCGCCTGCGCGGGCATGACGGAGGTGGGTGGGTTTGGGGTGGGGACACCCGGCGAGCGAGCTCGCCGGCCAAACGGAATCGTTTTGATTCTGAACTCCGCGCCTTCGCGTCTTCGCGCGCTTCGCGGTGTGTCCCCGGCATGCCGAGCGAATTGCGCCAGACCCAAACCAGTGATTTAGATGGCGGCTTCGGTGACGCGGAGGACTTCGTCGACGGTGGTTTGGCCTTTGGCGACCTTGTCGAAGCCGTCCATGCGGAGGGTGGTCATGCCGGACTCGACGCACATGCGGCGGAACTCGGTGACGTTGGGGTTGGAGGCGATCTTGTCGCGCATGGCGTCGTTGAGCAGGAGCAGTTCGTAGAGGCCGAGGCGGCCGGAGTATCCGGTGCCGCGGCACTTGGGGCAGCCCTCGCCTTTGACGACTTCGTCGAGCGCGATGCCCTGCAAGGCGAGGTGTTCGGCGACGTGCTCGTCGGGGCGGACGTGGGTCTTGCAGTGCTCGCAGATCTTGCGGACGAGTCGCTGCGCGAGGCAGGCGTTGACGGCGGAGCCGATGAGGTAGGGCTCGACGCCGATGTTGATGAGCCGGGTGATGGACGAGGGCGCGTCGTTGGTGTGGAGGGTGGAGAGGACGAGGTGGCCGGTGAGGGAGGCCTGGATGGCGACGCGTGCGGTTTCCTGGTCGCGGATCTCGCCGACCATGATGACGTCCGGGTCCTGACGCAGCAGGGCGCGGAGGGCGGCGGCGAAGGTCATGCCGATCTTTTCGTGGCACTGGGTCTGGTTGATCCCGCCGAGGTGGTATTCGACGGGGTCTTCGACGGTGGAGATGTTGAGCTTCTTACGGTCCATCTTGTTGAGGGACGCGTAGAGGGTGGTGGTTTTGCCGGAGCCGGTGGGGCCGGTGACGAGGATGATGCCGTGGGGGTTGGAGATCTGGTTTTTCCAGATCGTCAGGGCGTCCTGCGAGAAGCCGAGATCGTCGAGATCGACCTGGATGGAGCGTGTGTCGAGGATACGCAGCACGGCTTTTTCGCCGGCGGCGGTGGGGAGCGTGGAGAGTCGCAGGTCGAGCTTTCGGCCGTGGACCATGGCGCGGATGCGGCCGTCCTGGGGGAGGCGTCGCTCGGAGATGTCGAGGTTGGCCATGATCTTGAGTCGGGAGATCATGGCGGCGTGCATGTGGTGCGGGGGGCGCATGGAATCGAAGAGGACGCCGTCGATGCGGTAGCGCACCTGCAGGGCTTTTTCCTGCGGCTCGATGTGGATGTCCGACGCGCCTTCTTTGACGGCGTTGAAGATGAGGTAGTTGACGAAGCGGATGACGGGCGACTCGCCGGCCATCTTTTCGAGGTCGAGGTCTTCTTCGGCGGTCTCGACGACTTCGACGTCGTCTTCGTTGATGTCGCCAATGATGTCGTCGACCTCGACGCCGGTGTCGGTGGTCTCCTCCTTGTGGGAGGAGATGACGGCTTCGAGGTTGGTGGCGGTGACGACGACGGGCTTGATGGGCATGCCGAGCTTGTGGCGGAGCTCGTCGATCAGGGAGATCTGATCGGGGTGGGTCATGCCGACGACCATGCGGGAGCCGGCGCGTCGGATGGGGATGACGCCGTGCTCGAGGCAGAAGGTGGTACCGAGAGTGTCGAGGGACTTGAGGGCGTCGAGCGTGTCGTACTCGACGGTTTCGAGGGGCAGGTGGTTGGCGGTGGCGACGGCTTGCTGGACTTCGGCCTCGGGAGCGCCGGCGCTGATGAGCGCATCGGCGAGGGAGAGGCCTGGGGTCTTGGCGATGACGCCGCGCGCGGAGGTGAGGGCGGCGGCGTCGATGTGGCCGGCGGCGAGGAGGGCGTCTCCAAGGTCGCCGGAGGGCGGGGGGTTGTCGGGCGAGAGGGTGGCGGGCGTCTCTTCCGTCGGGTCGACGGTGAGCGGGCGCAGGCCGGCGTTGGGGTTGCCGTCGTCGTTGGGGTCGTAGAGGAGGTTTTCCAGCGGGTCGGGCATCGCGTGGGCCTCCGGGTGTGGGCGAGGCTGGATCGAGGGGGGCGTGTGGGGCGCGGGGCGGGGGATGACGCGGGGATTGGGCGGGGGTCAGCGGCCTTGGGTTTCCATTCGGAGGACCCAGTCGCGCCCGCCGGCGGTGAGCTTGACCGCTTGGTTCCTGCTGGAAATCGCGGCGATCTCGAAGCCTTCGATCTGCTGACCCACGCGATACATGTCGCCATTGATGACGGCCACGGGGACGCGCATGTCGATGACGGATTGCAGCTTGAGCCGGCGATAAGCCTGGCGCAGCTCGGCTTGGCGCTTCTGCTCGGCGAGGTCGATCTCCGGGGCGGCCTCGCCGGTCTCGGTGACGACGCGCTGCACGCGCAGGGAGAAGGGGTTCTTCTTGAGAAGGCCGACGGGGACCTGCTTCTCGGTGGGGTCGGTCGCGAAGATGGCGAGGACGCGGTCGGTATCGCTGAAGAGCTCGTTGACGGCGCGGGGGCTGTAGGGGTCGTCGTCGCGCATGACCGAGGCGTTGGTCAGGCGGCCGAGCGCGTCGTCGATGCGCGAGGCCAGGCCGTCGGTGCCGCGGGTTTGGACGCTGTCTTGAGCGGCACGCATGACGTAGATCGCCCCGCCGCCGAGCGCCGCCACGAGCGCCAGCAGGATGAATGTCTGCACCCACGGCGAACGACCGGCCGATGGGGTTTCGTCGACGATCACGCCGTCCAGAGCGTCATCGCCACCACCGACGCCGCCCATCAGCGACATCGACTTATTTGATTCGTCGGGAGCGACCGATGACTCGTCGTCGCCCATGGGCATGCCCGGGATCCGTGTCAAATCGCACCTCCAGCCTTGCGTGAGGACCCGGGCTGATCGCCCTCAAAGAAAATACTCAGCGTCAACTCGGCCACCATCAGCCCCTCGGCGTCGTCCGACTCCTTGGACTTGGTCAGCCGCAGGTCGGGCATCCGGGTGATTCGCGGTAGCTTCTCGACATCAAGCAGGAACTGATAGAACCCGTCGAAATCCCCCTTGATTTTCATACGAATCGGCAACTCCGAATACGCGGCCGTGCCGATCGTCTGCTGCGTCCGCACGCTCATCGGCTCGAGTTGATTGCGCACCGCCACCCGCCAGACGTCTTCGAGGATGCCCTCGACCTCTTCGCGTTGCGGCAGCCGTTCTTCGTAGATCGCGATCGCCTCGGCCAGCTTCTCGATCTCCGCGCCGAGGTCCGGCATGTTCGCCGTCTCTTCGTCGAGCTGATCGAGCTTGGCCTGCATCTGCATCGTCTCGATCCGAGCCTGCTCGGTCTTCGCCGTCCGAGGCTCGAACACGCAGAAATACGACGCCACGGGCAAGGCCGTCAGCAATATCGTGAACAAAATCTCACGCAGTCCGAAGTTCATCGCTTACTCTCCGGTGTCCGTCGGCACGTTCGCCACGCTCGGCTCGGGCACGATCAGCTGACCCGACTCATCGATCTGAATCGTCTCGGCCATCGGGTCCAGCTTGAGCTTCCGCGGCACACGCGCGGGGTCCAGGTCCTGCACCGAAACGTCCGGCGCAAGCTTCATCTCCACCTCAAACTTCCGAAGCACCGCGTCGTTCATCCGCGACTGCTCGGAGTACTGCAAACTCACATCCACAAACGCCTCGTGACCGCTCAACGCCGAGATGAACTCGGCCACCTGCACGTCCGTCGGCGCCACGCCAATCAGCGTGATATTGCTCTCGGTTTCGGGCGGTCGCGCCGAGGTGTTCGACACCTCCGCGGCGTTGCGTTGCTGCTGCTGCGCCCGCTGCAGAGCCGTCGAAGGCGGCTGCGCCCGGCGAAGCGTCTTCGTGTCCAGTTGGAACGTCAGCCAGCTCATCGTCGCCGGCATGTTGTTGATCAGCTCGGCCAGGATCACGCTGCGCTGCAGGCGCTCGACCAGCACGCCGGCCACCTCGGCCTTGCGTTCCATCGCCGCCTTCTGCGCCCGCAGTTCGTCGAGCTGCTCCAGCCGCTTGGCCGCTTCCTCAAACCGCATTGCCATCGCCTCGCGCTCGGCCAGCGCATCGCGACGCTGACGGTCCGTCGCCAGCCACACCCCACCGACCACCAGAATGACCACGACAAACAGCGTGAGCATGATCAAGTTCGTCCGCCGCGCCGCGCGGCTGACGAGGTAGTCCTCGGGCAGAAAACTCATGTCGTTGGGCATCGTCTCGCTCCAAGGCCGCACCGCGGCCACGCATCAAAGGTTCGGTTCGCTCAGGCTCAATCCCAGGGGCACGGCCCACCCGGGCTGCGGACGCCGCAGGTCGACACCCGACCCCGGCCGCTGCTTCGCTTTTCGATTCAACCGCGCCAGCGGGTCGCCGAGCTGCGCCGCCGTACGCACGGCCCGCGCAATCGCTTGGCACGTCGGCGTGTGCGCGGCCTCGCCGCCCAAAAACACCAGCCGTTCCAGCGGCACCGTCGGGAACGTGTTGTGGTGGTGCCGCACGCACAGCGACACCTCATCCACCAGGCAGTCCAGCGTGTCGCTGCCGCTGCTCGGCTCGGACGCCGCGCTCGGCTTAATCGGCGTCGGGCCGTCGTCGCTCACCGTCGCCGGCTGCTGATCGCCCCACGCGTCGTCGTCGTCGTCCAGCATCGACAGCCGCGACCGGCGCATCGGCTTGATCCGAGGCTCATCGCGTTCCGCCGTCGCCGCCACGGCCACGCCGCCACCGTCAGACGCTTCGCCGCCCTGCCCGTTCATCGCCGCCACCCGCGCCCGCCGCGCATCCGCCACGCTCACGTCGCGGTCCCGCGCGTGCTCGCGCGAAAAATGCTCGCCGCCCAACGGCAGCGCCTTGGCAAACACCATCTTCGTGCCGTGCGAGATCACGACCTTCGTCGTCGCCGAACCGATGTCGATGTAACCCACCGCCCGCTGGTCGTCGCCCTCACGCCGATGCATGAAGTCGAACGCCTGCAGGATCGCCAACGGCTCGGCGTACATGCCCACCACGTCCAGCTTCGACCGACGCGCCAGCTCGATGTACTGCATCACGATGTCGCGCGGCGCAGCCAGACACACGAACTCGCGCTCGTTGCCCTTGCCCGTCACCGGCACCTCGTGATGGCGGATCAGCATCCGCGACGGGTTCAGGCTCAGCCGCTGCATCAGCTCCGCCTCGATCTGCTCGTCGAGCGACTGATCGGGCGACACCTCGACGCACAACTGCTGCACCACCGTGTGGATCGCCGGCATCGAGAGGATCACCCGCCGACCCTTAAAAGGCTGACTCCGCACCAGCTTGGGCAACATCTCCGCAAAGAAAGCCATCCGCGTCGCCGCCGAGTCACGCACCTCGTCGGGCAAGTCCACCCCGGCCGTCGCAATCAGCTGCGGCGGGTCGCCGGGCGACACCTGAATCAGCTTCAAGCGCTCGGCGCCGAAGTCCACCCCGATGATGGGGGCTCGGCTGCGTGACAATCCAAACGGCATGCGGGGCTCCGCCTCACTGGTCCGCAGCCCGGTCGCACGCACGGCGCGGACCTCCACGAGACCGATTTCGCTCCATCCGTTCATCGACCCGCCACGCCACCCGGTTTAGCCACCCGCCCCCGGTTATCGGCCCGACCC